>NZ_JAUYAF010000035.1 GCF_030693625.1 Phenylobacterium sp. | reverse complement strand
TTCAGCCAGATCATGTGTTCGAAGATGTTCGACACCCGGTCCATCCAGACCGCGCCGGCTTCCTCGTTCCAGTGCTGCACAGAGCCGCCCGGGTTGGTGATCTCGTAGGGGCTCATCGTCGCGTCGCCCACGAAGATCACTTTGTAATCGTGGGGATATTTGTGGAGGATGTCGTAGGTGTTCAGCTTCTCGGCGTGACGACGCCGATTGTCCTTCCACACGCTCTCATAGAGGCAGTTGTGGAAGTAGTAGAACTCCATGTTCTTGAACTCGGACCGGGCCGCGGAGAACAGCTCCTCGCAGACCTTGATGTGGCTATCCATCGAGCCGCCGATGTCGAAGAAGATCAGGACGCTGATCTTGTTGCGGCGCTCGGCCCGCAGGTTGATGTCCAGATAGCCTTTTTCCGCGGTGCCGCGGATCGTGGCGTTCATGTCCAGTTCTTCAGGCGCGCCCTCGCGCACCCAGCGGCGCAGGCGGCGCAGGGCCACCTTGATGTTGCGGGTGCCCAGTTCGACGGAGTCGTCGAGGTTCTTGTACTCGCGCTTGTCCCAGACCTTGATCGCCTTGCCGTGGCGGCCCTTGTCCTGGCCGACGCGCACGCCCTCGGGGTGGTAGCCGTTGGCGCCGAAGGGCGAGTCGCCCTTGGGGCCCATGCCGCCCTTGCCCTCGTCGCCCTCGCCCTTGCCTTCCTTAGCGTCCTTCATCCGCTTGGCGAGCTCTTCCATCAGTGCCTCGAAGCCGCCCATGGCCTCGATCTGCGCCTTCTCCTCATCGGTTAGGAACTGGTCTGAGAGCTTCTTCAGCCACTCGGCCGGAATGTCGGAGACGCCGATCCCGTCGACCTTCTCCAAGCCTTTGAAGACGTGGCTGAAAACCTGGTCGAAGCGGTCGAGGTTCTTCTCGTCCTTCACCAGGGCCGAGCGGGACAGGTAGTAGAATTCGTCGACGGTGCGCTCGATGACCACCTTGTCGAGCGCCTCCATGAGCATGAGGTACTCTTTCAGCGTCACCGGGACCTTGGCTTCCCGAAGCTCGGTGAAAAAGCGCATGAACATGGCAGGCTTCCCTAATAGGGGGACGAACGATTGTTTGATCCTCGAAGATGGAGGCCCGCGCGCCGTCTGTCCAGTATGGCGCGTCCGCACAGGTCCTAAAGCGCCGTGGGCAGGCGCTCCTCCCCGCCGGCCTGCGCAGCAGGTCAGGCGGTGGCGCGGGTCTCGACTTCGCGCAGCTTGCGCCAGACGGTCATGCGCGACACGCCGAGGCGGCGGGCGATCTCCACCGGGCCGACCCCGGCCGCTTGGAGGGCGCGGATGTCGTCGATGGCTGAGCGGCCGCGCGGGCACCGGTGCATGCCCAGGGGTTCGACAGAGAGCACCGCCTGCAGGGCCGCGCGCAGGGCCCGGCCGCCTTCGCCCTCGCTGCAGATCTCAGGCTCCACGATGTAGAGGCTGGCTTGGCGTTCCTCGAGCTTGTCGATCACCTGAAGGACGTTGCGGCTGGACCCGGCAAGATGTTCGAGGCGGGTCACGACCAACTGATCGCCCTCGCCAATGAAGTCGAGGATCGAGGACAAGACCGTGGACTCATCGGTCATCGGGCCGGCAGGCTCCTCGGCCCGGACCACATGACACCCGATTGCTTTCAACGTCGCCGTATCGTCCGCCGAGCGTTCGTCACGCAGCCGGACATATCCAATTCTCAACATCCCACCCGTCGCTTTCAGCTACTGCGATGATTGACGCCAAACTCGCAAAAGCCGGGAGCCTCGTCAAAGCGTAGAACCTTAAATCCCCGCAATAATTCTTCGATTATCGGCGTTCAGTTGGCTTCGCCTGCAACGGGACCGGCCTTTCTAAGGGCATTGTTAGAAAACCTATCCGCAAAACGCCTCAGAATGAACTCCCGGTCTGTCGTTGACCCGACTTTGAATCCGTACTCGCCGACCTTTTCGAATCCCGCGCGCTGGTAGAACCGCTGCGCCCCATGGTTTTCAGACCAGACGCCGATCCACAGGTCACGGGCCTCGCCCGCTTCCATCCACGCGAGGGCCTCCACAAACAGCCGTCCGCCCAGCCCTCCGTTCTGAAAGGCCTTCAGGAGGTATAGGCGCTTAAGTTCGCGACAGCTTGATGTGACCTCCGCATGCGGAAGTTCACAGGGGCCGCACTGGGCGTAGCCGACGGCCTCGCCAGCAGCCTCCACCAACCAGAGCGCCTTGGCGGGATCGGCAAGGTCGGCGGCCATCGCCGCGATGCTGTAGGACGCCTCGAGGAAGGCGGCGAGGTCGGCCGGGTCATAGAGGTGGGCGAAGGTGTCGCTGAAGGTCCGGGCGGCCAGATCGGCCAGGACGGGGGCGTCGGCGGGAACCGCGCGGCGGATCGTGATCTCAGGCATTCGGCTCGGAGCGGTTTCGGGGTTAGGATCGATTCGGATGACTGTCGCGCTCTACACCCATGCGGACATGCTCGACCACCGCCCGGGCGCCAGGCACACCGAGCGGCCCGAACGGCTGACCGCCGTGATCGATGCCCTCAGCGACGCCTCCGACCTGGATCTCGAGCCCCGCGACGCGCCGCTTGTTGAACCAAGTGATCTCGCGCGGGTCCACTTGCCCATGTACGTCCAGGCCATCTTCGAGGCCGCGCCCCGCCAGGGGATGCTGATGCTGGACGAGGACACCTACATGTCGCCGGGCAGCCTGAACGCCGCGCGCCGCGCCGCCGGCTCCGTCGTCCAGGCGGTCCGGGACGTGGCCGCGGGCGAGCAGCAAAGGGCCTTCTGCGCCGTCCGCCCACCGGGTCACCACGCCGAGCCGCACAGGCCGATGGGTTTCTGCATCTTCTCCAATATCGCCGTCGCCGCCCGGGTGGCCCAGTCCTGCGGCCTGAAGCGGGTCGCGGTGGTGGATTTCGACGTCCATCACGGCAACGGCACCCAGGCCGCCTTCGCCGGCCATGAGGACCTGTTCTTCGCCTCTGTGCAGCAGTGGCCCATGTGGCCCGGCACCGGCCATCCGGACGAGGCGGTCCCCGCCAACATCAAGAACGCGGTGGTTCCGCCGGGCGCGCCGGCGACGGACTGGCGCAAGGCTTTCGAGAGTCTGATGCCCCATGTCGACGCCTTCGCCCCCGACCTGATCCTGATCTCGGCCGGCTTCGACGCCCACGCCTACGACCCCGTCGGCGACGCCTTCCAGAACCTGGAGGCGCCGGACTTCGATTGGGCGACGCGGGCCATCGCCTCGGTGGCGCGCAAGCACAGCCAGGGGCGGATGGTGTCGTCCCTGGAGGGCGGCTACGGCCTGGAGGCCCTGGGCCGTTCGGCCCTGGCTCACGTCCGCGCATTGTCGGCCGCCTAACCGCGGGCGCCCCGTTGCAGGGCGCGGCGGGCCTCTCTAGGTTGGCACGCTCACCTTCAGGAACCGACATGGCCGACGCCGCTGACATCGATGGGCTTTCGTTCGAGCTGGCCCTGGCCGAGCTTGAGAAGATCGTGGCCCAGCTGGAGTCCGGCCAGGCCCCCCTGGAGCAATCCATCGAACTCTACGAGCGCGGCGCCAAGCTGAAGGCGCACTGCGAATCCCGGCTCGAGGCCGCGCGCCTGCGAGTGGAAAAGATCGTCATGGGCGCTGACGGCGCCCCGGGGGTCGAGGCGGCGGAATTCACCTGATGTCCGAGCTTGCCCACCGGGTGACCGAGGCCGCCGACCTGGTCACCGTCGCGCTGGACGAGCTGCTGCCCCGCGCCGAGGGGCCGGAGGCCCGGCTGACCGAGGCCATGCGCTATGCGGCGCTCGGGCCCGGCAAGCGGCTACGGCCCTTCTTCGCCATCGAGACCGGCAAGATGTTCGATCTGGACGAACGCCCGGTGCTGCGTGCGGCCTGCGCCGTGGAGTGTGTGCACGCCTACAGCCTGGTGCACGACGACCTGCCGGCCATGGACGACGACGAGATGCGCCGGGGCCGGCCCACAGTTCACGTGGCCTATGACGAGGCCACCGCCATCCTGGCCGGGGACGCCTTGCAGGCCGCCGGCTTCGAGATCCTGGCCCATCCCGACACCCACAAGGGCGGCAATGTCCGCGCCGAGATGGTGTTGCGCCTGGCCCAGGCGTCCGGCGCCAGGGGCATGTGCGGCGGCCAGATGATCGACCTGCTGGGGGTGCGCGACGACCTGGGCGCCGTGGCCCGGATGCAGCGCCTGAAGACCGGCGCCCTGATCGCGGTCTCCTTCGAGCTGCCGCTGATCATGGCCCATGCCGGGGAGGGCGAACGCCACGCCCTGATGGGCTTCGCCCAGGACCTGGGCCTGGCCTACCAGATCGTCGACGATCTGCTCGACCATGACGGCGAGGACGCGGTGCTGGGCAAGAAGGCCGGCAAGGACGCCGCCAAGGGCAAGACCAACTACGTCACCCTGCTGGGCGCTGACGCCGCCCGGGAGCGGTTGAATCTGTTGGTCGAGCAGACCAAGGCGCACCTGGATCCCTTCGGTCGCCGGGCTGAATTCCTGCGAGCGAGTGTGGATTTCGTGCTAGAGCGCCGAAACTGATTTCAAGAGATTTGTCCGCGTAACATGCCGCCAAGCACGCCTCTGCTCGACAAGGTCGCCTCGCCCGCCGACACGCGCGGGTTCAATGCTTCTGAGCTGAGGCAGCTGGCGGACGAACTGCGCGCCGAGATGATCGATGTCGTGTCGCAGACCGGCGGGCACTTCGGCGCGGGCCTGGGCGTGGTCGAACTCACCGTGGCCCTGCACCATGTCTACCAGACCCCTGACGACATTCTGATCTGGGACGTCGGCCACCAGGCCTATCCGCACAAGATCCTCACCGGCCGCCGCGATCGCATCCGCACCCTGCGCCAGGGCGGCGGGCTGTCGGGCTTCACCAAGCGCAGCGAGAGCGAATACGACCCCTTCGGCGCGGCCCACGCGGCCACCTCGATCTCGGCGGCCCTGGGCTTCTGCGCGGCGCGCGACGCCCACGGCAAGGACAACCGGGTGGTGGCCGTGATCGGCGACGGCTCGATGAGCGCCGGCATGGCCTATGAGGCGATGAACAACGCCTGCGAGACCACGGGCCAGCTCACCGTCATCCTCAACGACAACGACATGTCCATCGCGCCTCCCGTGGGCGGGATGAGCGCCTATATGGCGAGGCTGGTCTCCGGCGGCGGCTACCAGTCCCTGCGCCATCTGGGCAAGTCGATGGCGCGGGTTCTGCCCAAGGCGCTGCAGGAAGCCGCGCGCAAGGCCGAGGAATACGCCCGCGGCATGGTCACCGGCGGCACCTTCTTCGAGGAGATGGGCTTCTACTATGTGGGCCCCATCGACGGGCACGACATGGACGCCCTGGTGCCGATCCTGAAGAACGCGCGTGAGATCACCGACCGCCCGGTGCTGGTTCACGTGGTGACGCAGAAGGGCAAGGGCTACGCCCCGGCCGAGAGCGCCGACGACAAGCTGCACGCGGTGGTGAAGTTCGACGTGGTGACCGGCCAGCAGGCCAAGTCCGCCCCGGTCGCGCCGCAATATACCAAGGTCTTCGCCCAGGAGCTGATCAAGCACGCCGAGCGCGATCCGAAGATCATCGCCATCAACGCCGCCATGCCCTCGGGCACCGGGCTGGACCTGTTCGGGAAGCGGTTCCCCGAGCGCACCTTCGACGTCGGCATCGCCGAGCAGCACGCGGTGACCTTCGCCGCGGGCCTGGCGGCCGACGGCATGAAGCCGTTCTGCGCCATCTATTCGACCTTCCTGCAGCGCGGCTATGACCAGGTGGTCCACGACGTGGCCATTCAGCGCCTGCCCGTGCGCTTCGCAATGGACCGTGCGGGCCTGGTGGGCGCCGACGGTCCGACTCATGCCGGCTCCTTCGATATAGGCTTCATGGGCGCCCTGCCGGGCATGATCCTGATGGCGCCGTCCGACGAGGCCGAACTGGCCCACGCCGTGGCGACCGCCGTGGCCATCGACGACCGCCCCTCGGCCTTCCGCTATCCGCGCGGAGAGGGCGTGGGCGTGGCCATCCCCGACTTCGCCGCCCCCCTGGAGATCGGCAAGGGCCGCATCGTCCGCGAAGGGACCACGGTGGCCATCCTGTCCCTGGGCACCCGTCTGGCCGAGAGCCTGAAGGCCGCCGACCTGCTCGGCGCGCGGGGCTTCTCCACCACGGTGGCCGACGCCCGCTTCGCCAAGCCGCTGGATATCGAATTGCTGCTGCGCCTGGCCCGCGAACACGAGGCCCTGATCACGGTGGAGGAGGGCTCGATGGGCGGCTTCGGCGCCTTTGTGCTGCAGGCCCTGGCCGAGCACGGCGCCCTGGATCGCGGCCTGAAGGTGCGCACCCTGGTGCTGCCTGACATCTTCCAGGACCACGACAAGCCCGAGATCATGTACGCTCAGGCCGGCCTCGACGCCGAGGGCATTGTGCGCGGCGCGCTCAACGCCATGGGTGTGGACAATGTCTCCGCCGCCGGCGCGGGACGCCGGGCCTAGACCAGCTCCACGCCGAGGATTTCAGCGCATCGAGCCATGCCACTGTCGAAGGTGGCGATTGGCGTCCGGCAACGTGCTGCGATCGCGATGTGCAATGCGTCGGGCGCGCGAAGCGTCAGATCGAAGCGTCTCAGATAGGTCTGAGCCAGCGCGATGTCCGCGGGCGCCGTTTCGACTTTCGTGGCGGACCGCTCCAGCCAGATGTCAAATGTCGCGCAGGCGGCGCGCGCATTCTCGACCGTCAATTCCCGTGTTCGCGTGAGCCGCGCGAGGGTCGACGACAGTTCGGCGCCAGCATAGTCGCTGACCAATACGATGGGTTGCCGCGCGAGGAGGTCTCCCGCCTGCTGCGAGAAGGGATCTTCGGTGAAGAGCGCAACCAGAACGCTAGCGTCTAAGTAGGCGCTCATCGTCCTCATCACGCATGGCGGAGACGATCTCGCCGGAGTTCATCTGGGAATTGCGCCGCGGCACGCGACGCGCGCTCAGCCAGGCGATGTCTTCCGGGGTGATCTCGCGGCCCGGCGAGACCAGAGCTTTCAGTTCCACCATCGGCTTGCCGTGGCGTGTGATCACCACGGCCTCGCCCTTCAGTGCGCGGTCGATCAGGTCGGACAGGTTATTCTTGGCCTCAACGACGCTGTGCTCGCTCATGACCTAAATATAGCCATCGGATGGCTATTTTGTCGAGCCTATTTGCAGGCGCTGAGGAACGGCCGGACCTGCTTGAGCGGGACCGGCGGCGCGCTCCTGGTTTCGCCTAGGCCCGTGAGGGTCATGACGCCGGTCTTCCGGAAGGCCGCTATGACCGGCGCGCGGGTGGCGACCTCGGCCGAGAGCAGGGAGCCGCCGTTCAGGTCGTCGGCGCTGGCCTGGCCGCGCAGGGTGGCCGAGGCGAGGCCGGACGCCAGGGTGACGCTGGTGGGCCAGGGCGCGGGCCGGCCGATCTTGTCGACCCAGACCTCGTTTTCCCGACGATCAGCCAGCCTGGCCTCGACGAGGAAGGCCGCGGTGACCTGACCTGTCCCGCGCGGACAGCGCAGGGTCATCACCAGATCATCGGAATTGGGGACGCCATAGACCAGGGCCACCTCGGGCAGGGTCTTGTCGTTGGCGAGGGTCCAGACGCGGCCGTCCTGCGCCTGGGCGGCGGTGGCGGTCAGCAGGAACAGGGCGAGGGCGAGCTTCATGCGGCCACGCTAGCACCGCAATCGGGCAGCCTCTAGGCGCGGCAGGAGGCGAAGAAGCCGTCGACGGCGCCTCGCTCGGCCCCGCTCACCGGCATGACGGCCTTGCGGCCCTTCGTGATTACGGACAGGTCACCGGTCTTTGCGAAGCTGGCCAGGGCGCGGTCGGTGACCGGCGCCTGGGCCTCCACATAGACCGCGCCATCCCCCATGCCGGGGGTGGCGACCGCGGCCAGGCGGCTGTTGTTGCGCTTCGAGGCCAGGTGGATGGCGTCGGTGGGCGCGTCCAACGGGGCGTTCATGGAAACCAGGACCCGACCCGAGCGAGGCTGGCAGGTCATCATGATCAGGACGTTGTCGCTCTGCGGCTGGCCATAGGCCAGCTTGGCGCCCTCACCCTCAGCGTGGTTCAGCGACCAGGCCATGCCCGGAAAGCTGCTCTGACCCTGGTGGGCGCAGGAAGCCAGCAGGCAGGAAATGCCCAGTCCGATGATCGCGCGACGTTTCATGATTGGACGCTCCCCTTAGGTAGAGGAAACGCCGCCGCCCGGTTAAGGTTTCAAAGGCGTCAGAACGGGGTGAAACGCTCCACCAATGACTGCACCGCGGGCGTTTTCTGAACGCGGCTGATGTCGCCGCGACCGCCGTAGCTGATGCGGGCCTCGGCGATCTGGGTGTGCTTGATCGTGTTGGAGGAGGAGATGTCCTCCGGGCGCACAATGCCGGCCACGGTGAGCTGGCGCACCTCGGCGTTGGTGCGCACCTCCTGGGTGCCCTGGATCACCAGGTTGCCGTTGGGCAGGACCGCCGAGACCACCGCGGCGATGGTCAGGGAGATTTTCTCGGCCCGCGTCACCGCGCCGGAGCCGGAATTGGACATGTTGGAATTGGTCTCGATGCCAGCGGCCAGGTCGGTTCCGGGCGGCAACAGCCGGCCCAGGCTGCCCGACAGGCCAAACAGCGACGGCGCGGCGGCTTCCATGCCGGAGGAGCGCCGGCTGTTCGACGCGTTCGAGGTCTGGGCGCTGTCATTGATGTCGATCTGGACGGTGAGGATGTCACCGGTTCGGGCGGCGCGCTGGTCGATGAAGAAGGCCCGCGCGCCCGAGCGCCACAGGGAATTGGCCGACGCCGGCTGGCCCTGGTTGCTGGCCATATAGACCTGCTCCTGGGCCACGAGGGCGGCAGGATAGCCCACCGGGGCGAGGGTCGGGCCGACGACGGCCTCCTTGACGGTGGAGCAGGCGGCCAGCGGGATGAGGGCGGTGAGGGCGAGAGCAGACAGACGCATGGGACGGGTGCTTTCTAACGCTGGGCGTACTGGGCGCGGCCGAGTGACCTGAGATGGTCGGCGGCGGGGCCGACCACGGCCTGGCCGGGTCCGCTGGCGGTGGCCTGGATGACCTTTTTCGAGGCGGTGTTCTGGATCGAGATAGTGTCGCCGATCCCGGCCGCGCCCATGGCCTTGCCGTCGAGGGACAGGCTGACCCCGCCGGCCTCATAGAGCACGGTGACGGCGTCGCCGGCCTTGATCACCTGGGGCGAAGAGACGTCGCGGAGGGAGACGGCGGCCCCGGCGCGGAGCGGGCGCTTGGCGGCCATGCCGATCACGGCGTCGGCGTCGCGGGGCGCGTCGGCAGGCGCGCCGGCGGCCTTGGCCCAGACCACATCCTGGGGGTGGACCATCTCGCCGGCCGACAGGCTCCGGGCATAGGTCAGGACTTCGACATTGCCCCGGGCGGCCGGCGCGCTGAAGCCGCCATCGGCTCCGGCGCGCACGACGATGCGGCGGATGCCCTCGGCGTTGGCCCAGTCGAGGCCGGCGCGGCGGGCCGCGAGCTGCACGGCGCCGGCGTCCAGGACCGCGGTGGTCCCGGGCCGGGTCGCGACGGCGACCTTGCCGGACGAGCCCGCCCCGTCGAACAGGTCCGACAGGGTGATGAGGCCGTCGGCGTCGAGGGTTTCGGATTTCAGGGTCACGGCCTGGCCGGCGAGGGCCGGGGCCGCGGCGAGGGACAGGATGGCGGCGAGGATCAGGGTGCGCATCAGCCTAGCCCTTCAACTGGTTGGCGGCCTGCAGCATCTGGTCGGCGGAGGAGATGACCTTGGAGTTCATCTCATAGGCGCGCTGAGCCACGATCAGGGAGGTGATCTCGGTGACCGCGTCGACGTTGGAGGCCTCGGTATAGCCCTGCAGCAGGCCGCCGAACCCGGTGGAACCGGGGGCCCCGGTGGTGGCCGCGCCCGAGGCGCCGCTCTCCATGAACAGGTTGTCGCCGATGGCTTCCAGCCCGCCCTCGTTGACGAAGGTGGCCAGTTCCAGATTGCCGACCGTCTCCGGCGTGGTGGCCCCGGCCTTGGTCACCTGGACCTGTCCGGACTTGGAGATGATCACGTCGGTGGCGTCGCCCGGGATCGTGATCGCGGGCTGCAGCTGGTAGCCGTCCTCGGTGACGAGCTGGCCCTGGTCATTGACCGAGAGATTGCCGGCGCGGGTGTAGGCGGTCTCGCCGGAGGGCTTGAGCACCTGCAGGTAACCTCGGCCCTCGATGGCCACGTCATAACGGTTTCCGGTGGCGGTCAGGGAGCCCTGCTCGGTGATGCGGTAGACCGAGCCGGTCTTCACACCGCCGCCCACCTGCACGCCGGTGGGGACGATGGTCCCCTGGTCCGACGACTGCGCCCCGGCCCTTTCCAGGGTGTGGTAGAGCAGATCCTGGAACTCGGCCCGTTGGCGCTTGAAGCCAATGGTGTTCATGTTGGCGATGTTGTTGGAGATGACCTCGACGTTGAGCTGCTGGGCAGCCATGCCGGTCGCGGCGGTGCGAAGTGCTTGCATCTCTTAGACTATCCTTACTGTGACTTGCCCATCCGCTCGATCGAGCGGCGGGACAGGTCGGCGTTGGAATCCATCATCTTGGCCATCGACTCGTAGGCCCGCGTCACGTCCATCATCCGCGTGATCTCGAGGACGGTATTGACGTTGGAGCTCTCCAGCATGCCCTGGTGGACGCGGGCGTCCGGGGCGGCCTGCGGCTGGGCGTTTGAGGTGTTGCGATAGAGGTTGTCCCCGGCCTTCTCGAGGACCGAGAGGGTGTCGAAGCGGACGACGGCGACCTTGCCTATGCGCTCGGCGCCCTGGCTGATCGTGCCGTCCGTGGCGATGGTGACCGGCCCTTTCTGGGGATCGACGGTGACCTCGCCGCCGCCCTCATCCAGGACGGCCTGGCCGCCCTGGGTGGTGATCCGGCCGATGTCGTCCATCCGGAAGTGACCGTCGCGGGTGTAGCGCTCGCCGTCGGCGGTGGTGACCTTGAAGAAGCCCATGCCTTCGATCCCGAGGTCGAAGGGCGCGTCGGTCTTGTGCAGGGAGCCGGGGGTGAAGTCGCGGGCGACGCCAGAATCCAGCACGAACTTGATCGGCTGGGGTCCGCCGAAGGTCCTGGCCGGGGCCCGCGGCGCGGCCTCCAGCATCAGGCTCTCGGCCTTGAAGCCGGTGGTGTCGGCATTGGCGATGTTGTTGGCCACGATGTCGAGCTCGCGGCGCAGCGTCATCTGCCTCGACAGTCCGACATAGAGAGCGTTGTCCATCGACGGGCTCGAACCTTTAACCTGCGACACTTTCGTCGGAGGGAAGACTGCAAGCTTCGGGCCAGTCTGAAAGACCAGTAAAATCAACAAATAAGAAGGTTAACAGAGTCTTTTCGGCCGAATTTGCCGGGCAGGCTTGGACCGCCCCGGCCACCCCCAAAAAAACCAGTCCTTAACCATGTCGGCCCCACACAGAGGCGATAGATTCTAAGGAGCCGCGCGCGTGGCCAAGGACAAGGTCAAGGAAGCCCCGGCCGGCGAAGCCGTCGAGGGCGAGGAAGGCGAAGGCGCTTCTGGCAAGAAGAAGCTGCCGATGAAGATGATCATCATCGGCGCCGTGGCCGCGGTGCTGGTGCTGGGCGGCGGCGGGACCGCGGCGATGATCTTCCTCAAGCCCAAGCCCGACGAGGCCCACGGCAAGGCTGACGACCACGGCAAGGACAAGAAGAAGGAAAAGAAGGGCGAGAAGGGCAAGGAAGAAAAGACCATCGGCACGATCGCCGAGGGTCCGGACGGCGTCCTGTTCTACACCATGCCCAATGTCGTGGTGAACATGCAGACGGCCGACGGCCGCGCCACCTTCCTGAAGCTGAAGCTCACCCTCGAGGTTCCCGACCAGGACACGGTCGACCTGCTGGAGCCCAACATGCCCAGGCTGCAGGACATGTTCCAGACCTTCCTGCGCGAGCTGCGTCCGGAAGACCTGCAGGGCAGCCAGGGGTCCTACCAGCTGCGGATGGAGATCCTGCGGCGGGTGAACCTGGTTATCGCGCCTTCAAAAGTAAATGCCGTCCTCATTGAGGAGATGTTGATCAACTAGGGCCTATCCCTAGTCGGCGTATCGCCATGGACGAAGAACTCGAAAACCAGAACGCCGCCGAGGGCGAAGATTGGGCTGATGCGGAGCAATCCGCCGACAGCATGATCGGCTCTGAGCGCATCCTCAATCAGGATGAGATCGACAGCCTGCTGGGCTTCGATCTCTCCGACGAGGAGGCGGCCGAGCGCTCGGGCATTCGCGCCATCATCAACTCCGCGCTCGTTTCGTACGAACGCCTGCCGATGCTGGAAATCGTCTTCGACCGCCTGGTGCGGTACATGACGACCTCCCTGCGCAATTTCACCTCCGACAACGTCGAGGTCAGCCTCGACAACATCTCCTCGATCCGGTTCGGCGACTATCTGAACTCGATCCCCCTGCCGGCCATCCTGTCGGTGTTCAAGGCCGAGGAGCTGGAGAACTACGGTCTGCTGACCGTCGACTCCAACCTGATCTATTCCATCGTCGACGTGCTGCTGGGCGGACGGCGCGGCACTGCGGCCATGCGCATCGAGGGCCGTCCCTACACCACCATCGAACGCGTGCTGGTGCAGCGGATGGTCGAGGTGGTGCTGGCCGACGCCAAGCTGGCCTTCGAGCCGCTGACCCCGGTCACCTTCACCCTGGACCGCCTGGAGACCAACCCGCGCTTCGCCGCCATCGCCCGGCCCCCGAACGCCGCGATCCTGGTCAAGCTGCGGGTGGACATGGAGGACCGCGGCGGCCGCATCGAGCTGCTGCTGCCCTACGCCACCCTCGAGCCCATCCGGAAGATACTGCTGCAGCAGTTCATGGGTGAGAAGTTCGGCCGCGACAACATCTGGGAAGGCCACTTGGCCACCGAGCTCTGGACCACCCAGATGGAGGTCCGCGCCGTCCTGGACGAACAGCAGATCAGCCTGAAAGAGGTCCTCAACCTCGAGGTCGGCCAGACCATCATGCTCAACGCCACCCCCGACAGCCTCATCGAGCTGCGGGCCGGAACCATCCCACTCACCCGGGGCCGTATGGGCCGCCGCAATCATCACATCGCCATCCGTGTGGAAGCGCCCCTGACGCCCCACGCCCGGCGCGCCGTGCAGAGTTTGAAATGAGCCTGATCGCCCTTGGGATGAATCTGATGCTGGCCGGCCTGCTGGCCGCCGCCCTGATGATGGGCTTCCGGCTCAATGTCCGGCTGAAGCATCTGCGCGACAGCCACGACGGCTTCGCCAGAGCCGTGGCGGAACTGGACATCGCCGCCGCCCGCGCCGAGCAGGGCCTGGCCGACCTGCGGGCCGCCACCGACGAAGCCACCGACGCCCTGGCCGACCGCATCGAGAAGGCGCGGGCCCTGACCGCCAAGCTGGACCGGCAACTGCAGGGCGCGCCCGCCGCCGCCGCCCCGACCCATTCCGACCGCGCCGACCGCGCCGAGCGCATGGACCGGGCCGAGCGCATGGCGCGGGCCGATCGCGGCGCGCCGATCCCCTTCCGCCGCGAGGCCGTCGAGGTGGATGAGGAGGACGTCGAGCGCGTCACCCATCGCCTGGGCGCCCTGCTGTCGACGGCGCGTGAGTCCCGCGCCCGGCCCGAGCCCGAGCGGTTCGTCCGTCCCGATATCGCCCCCACGCGCCAGCGTCCCCGTTTTGAAGACGACCTGTTTGACGGCCCCACCGATCGCGTGGCCGTCGCTGGAGCCCGCCGATGAAAAATATCCCCCGTATCCTGCCCCTGGTGGGCATCGCCGCCGCCGGGGTCCTGGCGGTCAACGCCATGGCCGGCGCCAAGTCGCTGCCCGACATGTTCTCCGGCGCCAAGGCCTTCGCCGAGGAAGCCGCCAAGCCGCTGAGCGGCAAGGCCGGCGCTGACGCCGGCAAGGCGCAGGCCGCAACGGTGGGCGCCGAGGGCGCGGCTGTCGGCTCGGCCCTGGACGCCTCTTCCCTGTCGCTGGCGCCCAAGGCGCCTCCGGCCGTCTGCGCCCCCACCGCCGCCGAACTGGCCAAGGAGGCGGGCCTGTCGCCCGCCGAGTTGCAGATCCTGCAGAGCCTGGGTTCGCGCAGGGGCCAACTGGATCAGCGCGAGCAGGACCTCGACGTGCAACTGGCCCTGCTGGCCGCCGCAGAGGCCAAGCTCGACGCCAAGGTCAAGACCCTCACCGGCCTCAAGGGCGACATGCAGACCCTCCTGAACCAGGCCGACGGCAAGGAGCAGGGCGAGGTGGACCGCCTGGTGAAGGTGTTCGAGGGCATGAAGGCCAAGGACGCCGCGCCCCGCATGGTCCTGCTGGACGACTCCGTGCGCCTGCCCATCGCCGGCAAGATGAAGGAGCGCTCGCTCTCGGCGATCATCGCCGCCATGCCGCCGGCCGAGGCCAAACGCCTGACCGAGAGCCTGTCACGTCGCTTCGCCGACGCCCGCAGGGTCGCGGCCAACGCCGAGGGCGCGGCCTCCAACGCCGCGGCGAACGTCGCGGCGCCGAAGCAGGCCTCCATCGACCCCACCGCCGAACCGGCTCCGGCCCCCAAGGCGGCGCCGCGCAAGGCCGCGCCGAAAAAGGTCGCCGCCCGCAAACCCGCGCCGAAGGCGGCGCCGGTGCAGCAGGCGGCCGCGGCCCCGGCCGCCGCCGCTCCGAGCGCCCAACCCGCCACCCCCGCGGCGGCGGCTCCCCCGAAGGCCGGCTAGTCCATTGAGCCTGCGCCGGGCCCTTCACTCCAGCGTCGCGGCGATCTGCATCGCCGGCGTGATCGCGCCTACCGGCGTGGCCGCGCCGGCGCAGGTCGCCGCTCGCGGCCCGCTGGACGTGCACGTGGCCCAGGCCAAGGACTTCTCGCGCATCGAGCTGCACTGGGCGGGCGGCGCGCGCGCCGTCACCAGGCGCGATGGCCAGGTCCTGACCCTGAAGTTCAACCGGGACGCCAATCCCGATATCTCGCGACTGCGGGTCGATCCCCCCAAGTGGCTGAAGACCGCCGAGGCCCGCCACTCCGGCGGCGGGCTGGAACTGGTCCTGACCCTGACCGAGAACGCCGAGGCCAAGGTCGGGAACGCCGACGGCGCCACCTATATCAACCTGTTCGAACGGCCCCCGCCGCCCGAGCCCGAACTCGCGGCGACCTCGGTCCCGATCGTCGCGCCAGAGCCGCCGCGCCCCAATCCCGTCCCGGCCAGCGGCGTGGTGGCGATGGACGCCAAGCTGGTCAACGGACAGGTCATGCTGACCTTCCCCTGGGCCAATCCGAACGGGGCGGCGGTGTTCCGGAGGGGTGACGCCATATGGGTGGTGTTCGACGCGCCCGCCGATCTCGACGTCTCCAGGGCCCCTCGGGGCCTTCGCCAGTTTTCCAAGGTGCAGAGCTTCAAGGGCTCTGACTATTCCGCCGTCCGCATCGCGGCGCCGAAGGGCACCCCCTTCTTCGCCTCGGCCCAGGGAGCGGTCTGGACCGTGGCGATTGGTCCCGGCGCCCAGAGCCAGAGCAGCCAGGTCCGCATCGTCCGCGATGATGTCGGCGGACCAGCGGCCCTCAAGGCTGTGGTCTCCGGCACGACCCGAACTCTGAAGGTGGGCGACCCCATCGTGGGTGACACCCTGTCGGTCGTCACCGCGCTCGGTCCCGCCAAGGGCGTGCCCAGCCGCCGTGAATATGTTCAGATGGCCGTGCTGCCGTCGGCCCAGGGCATGGCGCTGGAGTCCTATGTTGACGATCTGAACCTCAGCCACCAGGGCGATCTGGTGCAGATCGGCCGGCCGACGGGCCTGACCCTGTCGCCGATCTCGGCCGGCGTCGAACGGGCCGAGGCCGATCTCGGGGCCCCGCAGCCGGCCGGGATGCCGGCCCTGATCGACTACGCCAACTGGCCGAAGACCGGCAAGGGCGGCTTCCTGGTCCGCTACAACGCCCTGCTCAACGCCTCCATGGATGAGGCCAGCAAGGGCCGGGATGCGCCCGTGGCCGCGCGTATGGCGCTGGCCCGCTTCCTGGTGGGCTCGGAGCTTTCCTTCGAAGCCATCGGGGTGCTCAACGACACGGCGCGCACCCACCAGGAATTGCTGGACGACCCGGAGTTCCGCGGCCTGCGCGGCATCGCCCGTGTGATGGCGCGGCGCTACAAGGAGGCGGAGGCAGACTTCTCCGCGCCGATCCTGGCTGACGACCCCTCGGCGGCCCTGTGGCGTTCCTACGTCGCCTCCCAACTGGCCCAGTGGCCGGAGGCCCGTAGTCAGTTCGCCGCCGGCGCCGAGGCCTTCGACCAGTTCTCCCCGGCCTGGAAGGCCCGCTTCGCCCGCGGCGACGCCCAGGCGGCCCTCGCGCTCGGGGACATCGATGGCGCCGACGCCCGCATCAAGCTGGCCCTGATGGACAAGACCGCGCCGCTGGAGGAACTGGCCACACGCTTGGTCCAGGCCCGCGTGGTGGAGGCCCAGGGGCACCCGGAGCGGGCGCTGCGCATCTATGCCGCCGTCACCAGCGCCCCGGTGGAGTCGCTGTCGGCGCCCGCCCTGCTGCGCGCCACCCAGATCCGGCTGGCCTCGGGCAAGATCACGCCGGTCCAGGCCGCCAACGTCTTCGACGGCCTGCGCTACCGCTGGCGCGGCGACTCCACCGAGTTGGAGACGATCCGTGCGCTGGGCCAGCTCTATCTGAACCAGGGTCGTTACCGCGAGGCGCTGGAGGCGTTGCGGTCGGCGGGGCAGAGGCTGCCCGACCTGCCGGAAGCCCTGCAGCTGCAGAACGACCTGGCCGGCGCCTTCCGCGCCCTGTTCCTCAGCGGGACCGCCGACGGGCTGGAGCCGATCCAGGCGCTGGCCCTGTTCTACGACTTCAAGGAACTGACCCCCCTGGGCGCCGACGGCGACCAGATGGTCCGCAAGCTGGTCCGCCGGCTGGTGGATGTCGACCTGCTGGACCAGGCCGCAGATCTCCTGAAGTACCAGGCCGACAATCGCCTCGACGGCGTGCCCCGGGCCCAGGTGGCGACGGACCTGGCCCTGATCTACCTCATGGACCGCAAGCCCGAGCAGGCGCTGATGGCCATCAACAGCTCACGCACCACCATCCTGCCCACCGCCCTCAACGTCGAGCGTCGCCTGGTGGAGGCCCGCGCCCTGATGGCCCTCGGTCGCCTCGATGCAGCCCTGGAGGTCATGGAGCGCGACACCTCCCGCGAAGGCGCCGACCTGCGGGCCGAGGTGGTGTGGAAGAAGAAGGACTGGTCGGGCGCCGGCGTCCTGTTCGAAAAGTCGCTGGCCGACCGCTGGAAGTATCCGGGCCCGCTGGCCGCCGAGGAGGAGGGCAAGCTGCTCCGCGCCGGCGTCGCCTACAGCCTGGCCGGCGACGACGGGGCGCTGTCGCGTCTGCGCGAACGCTACCAGGGCTTCACCGACCAGGCGCGCAATCCGGACGCCCTGCGCGTGGCGCTGTCGGGCGTGCAGGACGGTCGGCTCAGTGTCGCCGACTTCGGCCGCATCACCGCCGACAACGAGGCCTTCGCGGGCTGGGTCGCCAAGATGAAGGTGCGGTTCCGCGACAGGCCCGCCCCCGTCGGCCTGCGCACGGCCGCCACCCCGGCCCCGGCCAGGACGGCCCAGGCCGCGGCCCCGCCGAGCAAGGGCTGATCAGCCCCCGCCGGCTCCGCGCTGGAAGCTTTCCACAAGGCTGCCCGCCACCAGCCGCCAGCCGTCCACCAGGACGAAGAAGATCAGCTTGAAGGGCAGGGACACCACCACCGGCGGCAGCATCATCATACCCATGCTCATCAGCACGCTGGCCACCACCAGGTCGATCACCAGGAAAGGGATGAACAGCAGGAAGCCAATCTCGAAGGCGCGCTTGAGTTCCGAGATCATGAAGGCCGGGGTGACCACCCGGATCGGGATTTCCTGCATGGTCCGGGGCCGCTCGATCTTGGACAGCCGCACGAAGAGCGAGAGGTCCTCGCGGTCCACCTGAGACAGCATGAAGGTCTTCAGCGGCTCGCTGGCGGAGTCGAAGGCCTGCGGCAGCTCGATCTGCTGCTCCAGCAGCGGCTTGATCCCCTCGTCGTAGGATTTCTGCAGGGTCGGACCCATGACGATGGCCGACAGGAAGATGGCCAGGCTGATGATCACCGCGTTGGGCGGGCTCTGCTGCAGGCCGAGCGCCGTGCGCAATAGCGACAGGACCACCACGATCCGCACGAAGGAGGTGGTCATGATGACGATCGAAGGCGCCAGCGACAGGACCGTGAGCAGGCCCATCAGCTGGACGACCCGCTCGGTCAGTCCCGCCCCGGTGCCCAGGTTGATGTTCACCGCCTGGGCCAGGGCCGTGGCCGGCAGGATCAGGCTGCCCAGGGTGATGAGCGCGGCCAGCAGGAAGGCCCGGCGCCAGTCTTCGGCGCGCAGCTGGATGAGGGACTTGAACCTTCCGGCCATCAGGCGCGGCCCTTCTTCACGGGCGGGAGGACCTGGCCCTCGCCCAGCAGCAACAGACGCTCCTCGCCGTCGCAGGAGACCAGGACCAGGCGTCGGGAAGGATCGAGCACCAGGCTTTCCACGACCGCCAGGCGGCGTTCCTTGCGGCCCGTGGCGGCGGTGAAGCGCGCCAGGGCCTCGGGTCCGAAGCGGCGCAGGGCCACGGCGGCCAGGCCCACGAGTCCCAGGGTGATGGCCAGGGCGAACACGGCCCGGGCGAAGATAGCGAAGTCCATCGCGATGAGACGGTGAGGAGGCGGCCGGCCGAAAGCGCCGGTCAGGGCCAGAAGTGCCGCAAGGGTCTTAAGGAGCGATTAACCCTATTTATTCACCATGTTTCCCATGGATATCGGCGACATCCCCCTGTTCTCGATGCTGCGCGGCCGGATGGGTTACCTGTCCGACCGCCAGAAGCTGATCGCCCAGAACGTCGCCAACTCCGACACCCCGGGCTTCTCGCCCAAGGACCTGAAGCCCTACGACTTCGCCGCCCAGATGAAGGCCGCCAGCAATGGGGCCAGCCGGGTTTCCGTGACCCAGGTGGGCCACATGCTGCCGCCCAGCCAGCGCAACGGCGGCGACTTCAAATCGAAGGTCGTCAAGGACTCCGAGACCACGCTCGACGGCAACTCCGTCGTGCTGGAGGAGGAGATGATGAAGATGTCCGACGCTCGCATGAGCTACGAGGCGGCGATCGGCTTCTACCAGAAATCCCTCAACCTGCTGCGGATGGCCGCGCGGGCCCCCGGGAAATAGAGGCGAAAATAGATGCCCGAGATCAAACCGGTCAGCGGTGTCGCCCAGGCGATCGCCACCACCGCCCTTCGCGCCCAGCAGGGGCGGATGCGGATCATCGCCGAGAACATGGCCAACGCCGGCTCCACCTCGAAGGTCGCCGGCGGCGACCCCTATCGGCGGCAGGCCCCGGTCTTCACCGCGGTCAAGATCGACGGCGGCATGGGGGTGCGGATGACCCGCGTCGACCCTGACATGAGTGACTTCAAGACCGAGTACGAACCCGGCCATCCGTCGGCCGACGCCAAGGGCTATGTGAAGACCCCCAACGTCAACACCCTGGTCGAGGCGCTGGATATGAAGGAGGCCCAGCGGGCCTACGAGGCCAACCTCAACGTGATCGAGACGGCGCGCGCCATGGAAACGCGCACCCTTGATCTGCTGAAGCGATAGGATCCTAGGCCATGATGACCGCGCTCGCCGCCGCCAAGGCCTACGCCTCCACTCAAGGGGTGGGGGCCGCCAAGCCAACCGGCGCCGCCGCCGAGGGCGGCCTCGATTTCGGGTCCCTGGTGAAGTCGGCCATGACCGACGCCATGCAGGCCTCCAAGCATGCCGAAAACCAGATCAAGGCCAATGTGGCCGGCAAGGCCGAACTGATCGATGTGGTCACCTCGATCTCGGCGGCCGAGGCCAGCCTGGAGACGGTGATGGCCGTCCGCGACCAGGTGATCAGCGCCTATCAGGAAATCATGCGTATGCCGATCTGAGGTCACTTGCCCGGGCGCGCGCCGCGCCGGGGCTTTTGCCTTGTCGCGCTTTCGGGCGGCGAACCGGAGTCCACTTCGCCGGAAAGCGCTCTATGGTCTGAGGATGCCTCAGACCGCCATCGAACTCTCGGCCATCGAGAAACGCTACGCCGCCCATGCGGCCCTGGCCGGCGTCAGCCTCTCCATCGCGCCTGGCGAGTTCGTGGCCCTGGTGGGGCCATCGGGGTCGGGCAAGACCACCCTGCTCAAGACCATCAACCGCCTGGCGGCTCCGGACGCCGGCGCGGTGCGCGTGCTGGGCGAGGATGCGGGGGCGGTTCCGGTCCACGTCCTGCGCCGCCGCATCGGCTACGTCTTCCAGGAGATCGGGCTCTTCCCGCATCTGACCGTGGCCGAGAACATCGCCATCACCCCCAAGCTGCTGGGCTGGGACGCCGCGCGGACGGCCGCCCGGGTTGAGGAACTGCTGGGCCTCGTCGACCTGCCGCGAGAGATGGGCGGGCGCCTGCCGGCCGCGCTGTCGGGCGGTCAACGCCAGAGGGTCGGC
Source organism: Phenylobacterium sp. (assembly GCF_030693625.1). Taxonomy (GTDB): domain Bacteria; phylum Pseudomonadota; class Alphaproteobacteria; order Caulobacterales; family Caulobacteraceae; genus Phenylobacterium; species Phenylobacterium ferrooxidans. The sequence continues at coordinate 177,365 of NZ_JAUYAF010000035.1, read as the reverse complement.
GTGGCCCGCGCCCTGGCGGCCGAGCCGAAGGTCATGCTGATGGATGAACCCTTTGGCGCCCTGGACCCGGTGACCCGCGACCAGCTCGGAACCGACTACCGCGCCCTGCATGACCAGCTTGGCCTGACCACGGTGATGGTCACCCATGACATGAGCGAGGCGGTGCTGTTGGCCGACCGGATCGTGGTGCTGAAGGCCGGTGTGATCGTGGCCGACGGGACCCCTGGGGGGCTCAGCGCCTCCAGTGTCGACCCCGATGTTCGGGCCCTGATGGACGCACCGCGTCGCCAGGCCGAGCGGCTGGCCGCCCGCCTGTCGGAGAGCGCCTCGTGAACCCGAACCTGGCCGCCGCCTTCGATCTGCTGCCCGAATACCTGGCCTGGCACGTGCTGCTGAGCGCCTCGGCCCTGGCGCTGGGCCTGATCATCAGCCTGCCGCTGGCGGTGGCCGCCAGCCGCAGCCCACGCCTGCGCTGGCCGGTCCTGGCCTTCGCCGGCCTGATCCAGACCATCCCGAGCCTGGCCCTGCTGGCCCTGTTCTATCCGCTGCTGCTGGTGGTCTCGGCCCTGAGCCTGTCGCTGACCGGGCACGGGTTCTCGGCCCTGGGCTTCCTGCCCTCCCTGCTGGCGCTGACCCTCTATTCGATGCTGCCGATCCTGCGAACGGCCACCACCGGCATCCTCGGCGTCGACCCGGCGGTGCGGGAGGCCGCCGACGGGGTGGGGATGACCGCGCGCCAGAAGCTCTTCCAGGTGGAGCTGCCGCTCGCCATGCCGGTGATCATGGCCGGCGTGCGCACCGCCGCCGTCTGGACCATCGGAGCGGCGACCCTCTCGACGCCGGTGGGCCAGACCAGCCTGGGCAACTACATCTTCGCCGGCCTGCAGACCGAGAACTGGGTCAGCGTCCTGTTCGGCTGCGCGGCCTCGGCGGTCCTGGCGATGACCGCCGACCAGCTGCTGGGGCTGATCGAAACGGGCGCTGCGAGACGCGACCGCCGGCTGATGATCGGCGGGGCGATAGGGCTCCTGGTGGGGATCGTGATCGCCATCCTGCCTTTGGCGACCTTCGGCAAGCCGGGCAGCTATGTGGTGGGCGCCAAGAACTTCTCCGAGCAGTACATCCTGGCCGAACTGATGGCCGACCGCCTGGAACGGGCCGGCGCGACGGTCAGCCGCAAGGAAGACCTGGGCTCGGCGGTGGCCTACCGCGCCTTGGCCGCCGGTGAGCTGGACGTCTATGTCGACTATACGGGCACGCTGTGGACCAATGTCCTGAACCGCCAGGACAATCCGGGGCGCCAGGCGGTGCTGGACGGCCTGACCACCGAGCTCGAGAAGCGGGACGGGGTGACCGTCCTGGGCTCCCTGGGATTCGAGAACGCCTACGCCTTCGCCATGAAGGCCGACCGGGCCAAGGCGCTGGGTATCGTCAGTCTGGCCGACCTGGCCCGCGAGGCCCCCAAGCTGACCCTGGGGACCGATATCGAGTTCCTGTCGCGGCCGGAATGGAAGGCCGTCGACGCCGCCTACGGTTTCCGTTTCAAGGCCCAGAGGTCCTTCCAGCCGACGTTCATGTACCGGGCGCTCTCCGGCGGTGAGGCCGACGTGATCTCGGCCTTCTCCTCGGACGGCCGGATCGCCGCCGACAAGCTGGTGGTGCTCACCGATCCCAAGGGCGCCCTGCCGCCCTATGACGCGGTGATCCTGGTCTCGCCCCAGCGGGCCGACGACCCGCGCCTGCTCGCCGCGCTGAAGCCCCTGGTGGGTTCGATCCCGGTCTCGGCCATGCAGGGCGCCAACTACAGCGTCGACCGCGACACCGACAAGGCCAGTCCCGCGGAGGCGGCGAGGGGGCTTTCGAAGTGAGGTTTGGGCGCCGCCTGCAGTGGTTCCCAGGGCCTATAAGCAATTAGTCATTTGGCTAAGTCCTGGAGGCCGGTAGCCCTTCGTTAACCATGTCTGCGCGAGATGGGGGCGGTTCTTCTCCCCTGTTTCGCGAGGCCCTTCATGAACGGCTCCGAGGTTCTGGACGTCGGTCGGGACGCTATCTGGCTGACGCTGCAACTGTGCGCGCCGGTGCTGATCGTCGGCCTGGTGGTGGGGGTGGCCATCGGCCTGATGCAGGCCCTGACCCAGATCCAGGAGGCGACCCTGGTCTATGCCCCCAAGATCGTCGCGATCTTCATCTCCCTGCTGCTCTTCCTGCCGCTGATGGGCGCCCTGATGAGCAACTTCATGCGCCAGATCGCCGCCCGCATCTCGGCGATGTAAGGCGGGTGGAGTCCTACGCCACAGCTCAGCAGGTCTATGTCGGCGGCCTAGTCTTCGCGCGGCTGTCGGCCCTGCTGATGCTGATGCCAGGCGTCGGGGACTCCACGGTGCCGCCGCGGATCCGACTGTCCTTCGCCTTCCTCATGACCCTGATGCTGCTGCCGGTGGTGGCCCCCAACCTGCCGCCCGTCCCGGCCGCCATGGGGACCATGGTGGGCGGCCTGCTGAAGGAGGTGATCATCGGGCTGATGATCGGCACGATCCTGCGGATCTTCCTGATGGCGCTGTCCACCGCCGGCGAGATCATCTCCATCCAGACGACCCTGTCCTTCGCCCAGACCGCGGCGCCGGGCATCGCGCCGGGCTCCTCCACCCTCAGCACCTTCCTGGGGCTGATCGGCCTGACCCTGATCATGTCGACAGGGCTGCACCACCTGTTCCTTGGCGCCATCGTGAAGTCCTACACCCTGTTCCCCTTCAGCCGCGACCTGCCGGTGGCCGACTCCGCGACCCTGGCTGTGCAGACGGTGGCCGACTGCTTCAAGCTGGGGGTGCAGCTCTCGGCGCCCCTGCTGGTCTTCTCCCTGGTCTTCAACGTGGCGATCGGCCTGGTGGGCCGGGTCATGCCGCAGTTCCAGGTCTTCTTCGTGGCCTCACCACTGATGGTGATCTTTGGCCTCTCGATCCTGGCGCTCAGCCTCGGGGTCATCGGCACCGTCTGGCTGAGCCGTTACCGCGATCTGCTCATGGTCTTCGGCGGCTGAGATGGCGGACGACAGCGATCCCGAGTCAAAAACAGAAGAAGCCACAGCTGGTAAGCTCAGCAAGGCGAGGGAGCAGGGCGACGTCCCCAAGACGCCGGACCTGCCATTGCTGGCCTCCTTCGCCGCGGCCGCCAGCGTAATCGCCTTCGCGGGCGGCGCGATGTGCCGCGACCTGGCCCTGGCCATGATGCCCTTCATCGCCCACCCGGACTCCATCAGCGTCTCGGGCGGCGGCAGCCAGGAGGTGCTGTACTACGTGATGAAGGCCGGGGCGCCGCTGATCCTGGGGGTGATGTTCGCCGCGGCCCTGGCTGGGGCGGCCGGCAACCTGGTCCAGACCGGGCTGATGTTCACCCCCAGCAAGGTGTTCAAGTTCGACTACAAGAAGATCTCGCCGATGGCGGGGCTGAAGCGGATGTTCGGGGTGGACGCCCTGATGCAGTTCGCCAAATCCCTGGTGAAGATCGGGCTGGTGGGCTGGATCGGCTATCTGGTGGTCAAGCCGCACATGGCCGAGTTCACTCAGCTGTCGGCCATGGACCCCAACGCCATCCTGCCGTTCGCGGCCAGGCTGATCCGCGCCCTGGCCTTCTCCATCGCCGGCTTCCTGCTGCTGATCGCGGGCCTGGACTGGTTCTGGCAGAAGCAGCGCTTCATGAAGCGCCAGCGGATGAGCAAGGAAGACCTGAAGGAAGAGTACAAGCAGACCGAGGGCGACCCCCACATCAAGGGCAAGCAGAAGCAACTGCGGATGGTCCGCGCCCGCCAGCGGATGATGCAGAACGTGCCCGGCGCCACCGTCGTGGTCATGAACCCGACCCACTACGCCGTGGCCCTGAAGTACGAGGCCGGCGGCCAGGGCGCCCCCCAGTGCGTGGCCAAGGGCATGGACGCCATCGCCCTGCGTATCCGCAAGGTGGCCGAGGAGGCCGGCGTGCCGGTCATCGTCGATCCGCCCCTGGCGCGCTCCCTCTACGCCTCGGTGGAGATCGAGGAGTTCATTCCGCAAAACCACTATGAGGCCGTCGCCAAGATCATCGGCTTCATCATGCAGAACGAGAAGCGGGCCGAGGCGCCCCCGCCGAAGCCCAAGATGGCCCCCACCCGTGTGCGGGTGTCCGGATGATGTCGGCCGGGGCGCCCATCCACCGTAAAGCCGCGTAATCTCAAGGCTTCATGTATGCTGAACACCGATTCGCCGGGCCAACCCGTTCAGGGCGCCCGCCTGGAAAAACCCATGGCTGAGCCGACCGCAAAACGCCGGTTTGATCCGCTGACCGCCGCGGCGGTGGTGTTCTTCCTCATGGCTGTCGCCTTCGCGGCCGCCCCGGCCATCAATGCGGGGCCAGCGACCCTGGCCGGCCTGATGCTGCTGATCGGCCTGGCGGGCGTCGCCTGCCTGGGTCTCTTCGCCCTGCGCGGCTCCGTCGAGGCCGCCGCCGAGAGCGAGCCCGGCGCCGACAAGCTGATCGAGGCGCTCTCAGAACCCGCCGCCATCGCCGCCGCTGACGGCCGCATCCACGCCGCCAACGGCGCGTGGAGGTCGGTGCTGGGCATGGCGCCGCGCCTGCCCAAGGGCGGGCCGTCCGCCGCCAGCCTGTTCGCCGCCCTGACCGCCGCGCGCCGGGGCGACACCTCCCAGGCCTCGATCCGCACCAACGGGACCGAGCACAACGCCACCATCTCGCCCCTGGGCGCCCGCCGCTTCCTGGTGCGCCTGAACGCCGGGCCGGCCGAGCCGCTGTCCCTGCCGTCTGCGGCCATGGACGTTCTGACCGCATTTTCCAATGCGATGCCGCCGCCTCCAAAGGTGCTGGACGCCTTCGCCGCGGCCTCGCCCTTCGGCGCGGCCCTGCTGGAGGGGGAGGACCCGTTTGAGTCCACCATCGTCGAGGCCAACCCGACGCTTGCCGCCGCGCCCGGCTATGGCGGCGTCGGCTCCACCTTCGGCGACCTGATCGAAACCGCCAGCCGGGCCGACGCCAGCCAGCGGCTGAAGGACGGGACCGGGGGCGGCGGGGCGCTGGAAGTGCGCCTGGCCAAGGACCCCACCAAGATCGCCCACCTCTACCTGTCCAAGAGCGACGGCCGCTGGGTCGCCTATCTGGTGGACGTCTCGGAGCAGAAGCAGATCGAACTGCAGCTGGCCCAGAGCCAGAAGATGCAGGCCATCGGCCAGCTGGCCGGCGGCGTGGCCCACGACTTCAACAACCTGCTGACCGCCATCTTCATGCAGCTGGACGTGCTGTCGACGCGCCACCCGGTGGGGGACCCCTCCTATGAGGGCCTGAGCGAGATCCGCTCCACCTCCACGCGGGCCGCCGACCTGGTGCGCAAGCTGCTGGCCTTCTCGCGCAAGCAGACCGTGCAGCGCGAGATCCTCGACCTCGGCGAACTGATCAGCGAGTTCGAGGTGTTGCTGCGCCGCGTGCTGCAGGAAGACGTCAAGCTGGAGACCGAGTACGGCCGCAACCTGCCCCACGTGCGGGCCGACCGCGGCCAGCTCGAGACGGCGGTGATGAACCTGGCGGTCAACGCCCGCGACGCCACCCGCATGAACGGCGGCTCCCGCGTCACCATCCGCACCGCCCGGGTCACCGAGGCCGAGGCCCATGCGCTCGGCTATCCCTCGGCCCAGGGCGAGCAGGCCCTGATCGAGGTGTCCGACGACGGCCCCGGCATCGCCTCCGACGTGGTCGACAAGATCTTCGACCCCTTCTTCACCACCAAGCCGGTGGGCGAGGGGACGGGCCTGGGACTGGCCACCGTCTATGGCATCGTCAAGCAATCGGACGGCTGGATCAGCGTCGACTCCAAGCCGGGCGAAGGCGCGGCCTTCCGCATCTTCCTGCCGGTCCACGCCGCCCCGGCCGTGGTGGCCACGCCCCTGGTCCAGAAGGCCACCCGCCCCGCCGCCCGCGATCTGTCCGGCGCCGGCCGCATCCTGTTCGTCGAGGACGAGGATGCGGTGCGCGGCGTCGCCGCCAAACTGCTGCGCGCCCGTGGCTACGAGGTGATCGAGGCGGCGTCGGGCGAGGAAGCCCTGGAGCTGGCCGAGGAACATGCCGGCACTATCGACCTGATGATCTCCGACGTGGTCATGCCCGGCATGCAGGGCCCCGACCTGCTGAAACAGGCGCGGATCTACTTGGCCGGCGCCCCGGTGATGTTCATCTCCGGCTATGCCGAGGCCGAGTTCTCGAACCTGCTGGAGGGCGAGACCAACGTCTCCTTCCTGCCCAAGCCCATCGACATCAAGACCCTGGCCGAGCGGGTGAAGCAGGAGCTTCAGAAGGCGGCTTAGGGGCAAGTGGCCCCCTAGCTTCGTGGGTTGAAGGTCGGACCAGGGAACTACATCCCGGCACTTTCGCTAACTGCGCACACCCCCGCGCAGGAGCATCCGATGTCCGAGACCCCCGAATCCCAAGCCGAGGCCGCCGCTGAGCGGGGTCGCGAGATTCAGGATCAGGTGGAGGCGGCCGAGGAGAGGTCCTTCGCGCCGAACAAGCCCAAGGCCATGCAGGCCGGGGCGCGGGCCTATCCGGTCCCGCCCTTCCCCAGGCAGCATCAGGACAAGCCGGGCAGCGAGGCGGCGCTCGATCCCGCGCCGATGTATGACGCGCCGTTCTGGAAGGGTTCCGGCAAGCTGGAGGGCAAGGTGGCGCTGATCACCGGGGCGGACTCCGGCATCGGCCGGGCCGTCGCGATCCTGTTCGCCCGTGAGGGCGCCGACGTGGCGATCGCCTACCTGACCGAGGAGAGGGACGCCTTCGTCACCAAGAAGGCGGTGGAGGCCGAGGGCCGGAGGGCGATCCTGATCGCCGGCGACGTGTCGGTTCCGGGCTTCGCGAGGCATGCGGTGGCGCTCACGGTCGAAGCGCTCGGCCAGCTCGACATCCTGGTCAACAACGCCGCTTACCAGGAGCACGTGGACGACGTCCTGGATCTCTCCGACGAGCACTTCGACCTGACGATGAAGACCAACCTGTACGGCTATTTCTACATGGCCAAGGCGGCCGTGGCGGTGATGCAGCCGGGCGGGGTGATCCTCAACACCGGCTCGATCACCGGCATCGACGGCAGCAAGGACCTGCTGGACTATTCGATGACCAAAGGTGGCATCCACGCCTTCACCCGCGCCCTGGCCGGCGACCTGATCGACAGGGGCATCCGGGTGAACGCCGTCGCGCCCGGCCCGGTCTGGACGCCGCTGAATCCGGCCGACAAGGACGAGGAGAAGATCAGCAAGTTCGGCTCCCAGACCCCCATGGGCCGTCCCGCCCAGCCGGAGGAGATCGCCCCGGCCTATGTGTTCCTGGCCTCGGCGCAGAGTTCGAGCTTCATCACCGGCGAGGTGCTGCCGATCATCGGCGGGTATTGAGGCCGGGTGGGCAGGCAAAACAAGATCGACCACGACCCTCACGAACGACACGTACAAGAACACACCGGCGCCCGAGAGTGTCATCCCGGTTTCCGCGAAGCGGAAGACCGGGACCCATACTCACCGATCTCGCCTGCAATCCCCGCGCGTCTGGGGCCCGGACAACGCTCCGCGTTTCCGCGATGACACCTGTTGTTGTTCGTGTCGTTCGTGAGGTTCGTGGTCGAGCTTTCCTTGTCGCCGCTTCGCGGCGCCCGAACTAGATCTTCAGCTCGAAGTAGCCGGTGGTGCTGCCGGGCGTGTAGCCGACCATGGTGATGCGGTATTCCTTGCCGTCGGCGAGGCGAAGGTGGCCGTCGCAGGCCTTGAAGGCGGCGTCGGCGATTTCCTCGGTGGTCATGAAAGAACCGCGCAGGGCGGCGCCACCCTGGCGCAAACCGGCGAGGGCGCCGATGATCTCATAGGCCACCTCACCCTTGAATCCCTTGTAGGACAGCTCGCCTTCCCCCGTGGTGGTGGGCGGGGTGCGACCGTTCTTCATCGTATATGCCATGGGGCGGTAACGGTTGAGCTGCCGTTTCGATCCCCGACGCCCATTCGCAGGACGGCGTCCCGAGAGCCGGACATGTTTCGCGGCGCCACGCTTTCGGACGACGGACCGGTCCCCACTTCCCCGGAAAGCGCGTGTGTATTGCGCGGGATTTCTTGACTTGAGGCTTGTATAAGCCCCCGCGAGGCTGCATTAGCCGCGCCCCCCGGCGTCTTCCCACGCCGCGGCTGACCGATCGGACGTTCGACACTATGCCCTTCCCCCCGACCCACCCGGCCCTGGAGCGCGCTCTGGCGGCCCAAGGCTATGCCGAGCCCACCCCTGTACAGGACGCGGTCCTGGCGGAGGAGGCGGCAGGACGCGATCTGCTGGTCTCGGCCCAGACCGGGTCTGGCAAGACGGTGGCCTTCGGCCTGGCGGCGGGACCCACCCTGCTGGAGGGGGCCGAAAAGTTCGGGCCGGCGGGATCGCCCCTGGCCCTGGTCATCGCACCGACCCGCGAGCTGGCCATGCAGGTCAGCGTCGAACTGACCTGGCTCTATTCCCAGACCGGCGCGCGCGTCGAGACCTGCGTCGGCGGCATGGATCCGCGCCGCGAGCAGCGGGCCCTGGCGAACGGCGTCCACATCGTGGTGGGCACGCCGGGCCGCCTGAAGGACCACCTGGAGCGCGGGAATCTCGACCTCTCGGCCCTGCGGGTCGTCGTGCTCGACGAGGCCGACGAGATGCTCGACATGGGCTTCCGCGAGGACCTGGAGGAGATCCTGGACTCCGCGCCGGCCGGCCGCCGCACCCTGCTGTTCTCCGCCACCATCGCCCGCGAGATCGCGATGCTGGCCAAGCGCTATCAGACCGACGCGCTGCGGATCGACACCGTCAACCGGCACGAGCCGCACGGTGACATCGAGTACCGCGCCATTCGCGTGGCGCCCAACGAGGTCGAGAATGGCGTCGTCAACGTGCTGCGCTTCTTCGAGAGCCCTTCGGCCCTGGTCTTCTGCAACACGCGCGACGGCGTGCGCCACATGCATGCCGCCCTGCGCGAGCGCGGCTTCGCGGTGGTGGGCCTGTCGGGGGAACTCGGCCAGCGGGAGCGTTCCGACGCCCTGCAGGCCCTGCGCGACGGCCAGGCCCGGGTCTGCGTCGCCACCGACGTGGCCGCCCGCGGCCTCGACCTGCCTGACCTCGGCCTGGTGATCCATGCCGACCTGCCGGTGAACAAGGCGGGCCTGCTGCACCGCTCGGGCCGCACCGGCCGGGCGGGCAAGAAGGGCGTCTCGGTCCTGCTGGTCTCCTACACGCGCCGCCGCAAGGCCGAACAGCTGCTGGCCTCGGCCAATATCGAGGCTGTCTGGCAGGGCCCGCCGACCCCGGAGATGATCCGCGAGCGCGACCAGACCCGGCTGCTGGAAGACCCGATCCTCACCGAGCCGCTGCTCGAGGAAGACATGGCGCTGGCCAAGCTGGTGCTGGCCAATCGCACGCCGGAAGAGGTGGCCGCGGCCCTGATCCGCCTGCACCGCGCGCGCCTGCCGGCCGCCGAGGACCTGCACATCGATCCCCGCGACAACCAGGGCCCGTCGTCCGGCCCCATGCCGCCCCGCGCTGACCGCTGGAGCCCCGACCGCGAAGGTCCGGTGGGCCGGCCTGAGCGCCTCGACCCCAGCGAGGTCACCTGGTTCCGCATCAATGTGGGCCGCGCCAAGAACGCCGATCCCAAGTGGCTGATCCCGATGATCTGCCGCCTGGGGCATGTGACCAAGCCGGAGATCGGCTCCATCAAGATCTTCGACCAGGACACCAAGTTCGAGATCGCCAAGCACGCCGAGGCCAAGTTCGCCGCGGCGGTCAAGGCGACCATGAACGACGAGATCAAGATCGAGCCCACCGTGGCTCCGGCCTCGGGCCAGAAGACCGCCCCGCCGCGCGACGCGCCGGGCGGCGAGCGTCCGGCCCGGTCGTTCAAGACCGGCCCGCGTCCCGAGTACAAGGGCAAGGGCGACGGCGCGCCCAAGGGCGAGGGCTACAAGGGCAAGACCGAGTGGAAGGGTCCGCCCAAGGAGGGCGGCGGCTACAAGGGCAAGCCTGAGAACTTCAAGCCCAAGGGCCCGCCCAAGGAGGGCGGCGGCTACAAGGGCAAGGCCGAGACCTTCAAGGGTCCGCCCAAGGATGGGGCCTTCAAGAAGCCCTTCAAGAAGAACAAGTCCAACGCCGGGCCGAAGGGCTAGTCACCCTTCCGCTGGCGTGAAGGGTGGAGGCTACTCCACCCCCGCCACGGTGAGCAGCGCCGCCAGGCCGACGCTCATGCCCTTCACGCTGGGCCCCTTCTCGACGTCGATCCATTCGTCCAGGGCGTGCCCCCGGCCGCCGGAGCCGCCGGAGCCGATGGTGACCGCCGGGATTCCCAGGCTCATGGGCAGGTTGGCGTCGGTGGAGGAGGCGTTGTGGCTTGGCGTGTAGCCCAGGGCCGCGATGGCCTCGTGGGTGGCGATGACGATGGCGGCCTTGGGATCGGTGCGACCGGCCGGGCGCTCGCCGATCACCCTGGCCTCGACGCTGACCTTGCCAAAGGGGGTGGAGCGTTGGGCGTTCTCGGCCTCCACCGCCTGGGCCAGGATCGCCTGCAGCTTGCCGTCCAGCCTGGCCAGTTCCTCGGCGCTCACCGAGCGCATGTCGAAGTCCATGAAGGCCTCGTTCGGGATGGCGTTCACCGATGTGCCGCCGCCGGTGACGCTGGCCGAATAGGTGGTTTTCGGCTCGGTCGGCGGCTCTATGGCATAGAGATCGGTGACCGCCCTCGCCATGGCGGCCATGGGATTGACCATGCCGAAGGCCCCGTAGCTGTGGCCGCCGGGGCCGCGGAAGACGGCGTGGTAGCGTTTGGAGCCTACGCCCTGGTCGACCAGGTTCGCCGGGTCGTTTCCGTCCATGGAGAAGAAGGCGCTGATCTTCCCCTTGTACTTGCCGGAACTGAACAGATAGCGGACCCCGCGCAGGTTCCCGGGCCCTTCCTCGCCGACATTGCCGACGAAGAGGATATCGGCGGTGGTGGTGATCCTGGCCGCCTCCATCGCCCGCAGATAGGCCAGCAGCACAGCCAGCGCGCGGGTGTCGTCACCGATGCCGGGCGCCATCAATTTCGTCCCCTCGCGCCGGACCTTCACGTCGGTCCCCTCGGGAAAGACGGTGTCCAGGTGGGCGGCGATGACGACATAGGGGCCCTTGCCCCGGGTCCTGGCCCCAGGCCTGACGCCCATGACGTTCCCCTCGGCGTCCATCTCCACGTCTTGCAGGCCGTGGGCCTTGAGCATGGCGAGGTAGGCCTGGGCGCGGGCGGCTTCCTTGAAGGGCGGAGCGGGGATCTCGGTCAGGGTGACGATGTCGGCGACGGTTTGGTCGTGGTCGGCGTCCAGCTTGGCGACCGCGGCCTTGAAGGCCGGGCTGGCCACCAGGTCCGCGGCCGAGGATCCGGTGGCGGCGCCCGCATCGGTGGCGAGGCTCAAGGCGGCGAGCAAGGACGCGAACGTGATCAGGCGCATGGATACTCCGTCATGGGGTCGTGGAGTCTTACCCCCAATTTCGATGCCTGCGCGGCCATTTCGCACGACGATGTTCTGTCAACAGTCCGCTCCTGAGCGGCTTCCTGGCCTCCACCCGCAGGTCCGCTGAGGTTTCGCGCACCCAAAATGGGTAAACAGAGCCTTGCAAAGCTCTCGTTTACGCATCGGATCGTCTTATGAGGCCATGCAGAGCACCACCCGCATAAACCTGGAGAACGTCAGCGGCCTCGTCGTCGATGATAACGCCCAGGCGCTGGATCTGCTGGCCAGTGTGCTCTCCAGTTTCGGCATGCGGGACATCGCGCGCGCCGGCTCGGCGATGGAGGCGATGGAAATCGTCAAGGCGCGGCGGATCGACCTGATCATGACCGACGGCCAGATGCCGGTGATGGACGGCTATGATTTCGTCCACTGGGTGCGGCATCAGAACGACGAGGAACGGCGGCTGGTGCCGGCCATCGTCGTCACAGCCCACTCGCGGAAGAGCCAGGTGGAGCGCGCCCGCGACTGCGGCGCCAACTTCATCATCACCAAGCCGATTACGCCCAAGGTCATCCTGGAACGGATTCTGTGGGTCTCTCAGGGCCGGCGGATGTTCATCGAGACCGACACCTATATCGGCCCCGATCGCCGGTTCAAGCAGGCGGGGATGCCCGCGGAATTCCCCGACGGTCGACGCCGTGACGACCAGCCGGCCGAGGTGGGCGGCCTGGCCGGAGACAACATGACCCAGGACGAACTCAACAACATGATCGCCCCGCAGAAAGTCGCCCTATGAGCGTCGTCCGGAAGTTCCACGTCACCCCCCGGCTGGCCAATCTGATCAAGGCGCCCGGCGGCCTCTACGTGCCGGAGGCGCTGAAGCGCGGCGCCGCGGCGATGGAGGAGTCGCGGGAGTCCTGCCTGTCGGAGATCGACGCCGCGCTGGCGGCGATGGACGCGATGGCGGCCACGCCGGGATTTGACCCCGAGGCGATGTACGACCGATCAGCCGGGCTGATCTCATTCTGCGGCCCCTTCGCCGACGACAGTCTGGCGACCGCGGCCCGCTCCCTGTGCGAACTGCTGGACCGCGCGGGCGAGGCGGGCCGGCGCGACGACCGGGGGGTGAAGGTGCACCTGGCGTCCCTGCGGCTGCTCCATCGCACCGACGCCGACGAGGCCACGCGCAAGGCCATCCTGGCCGGGCTGGCCCAGGTGGTCGACCGCTACGACCGCGACGCCAAGACCGAGGGCTAGGCGGGCAGGCCCAGCGCCTTCAGGGCGCGGTCCTTGCGGGCCCTGTCGTCGAGCGGCCGTTGAGCGCCCGGCCTATCTGCTTCGGGCCGTGGTAGGTTCAGGGGTCGGCGTGAGCCAATGTCGGGCGCCCGCTGGACGAGTGATCAAGCCGACCCTAAGACGTCAGGTAGTGGCTAAGCTTGGGGGATGGGATGGCGACGGTAACGGTTGGGAATCTTCCGTTTAATTTCGACATGCGAACCGCGCAGTGGATTCTGGAGGGGTTTGTCAGCTTCTCGAGCGCAACCCAGTTCAGCGTGTCGACCTACAGTTTCACAGAGAACTTCATCGGCAGCTTTACCTATGAGGGCAAAGGCTTTCCGACGAGTGGAACCGTGACCCGCTTCATAGAAGTCTATGAGGGCCGAAAGACCGTCGACATCAGCGACATCAACGTCCCAATGGCGAACTTCGTCCAGTGGGCGGCGAGCGACGACACCGCCGCCTTCAAGAATTTCATCCTGGGCGGCGCCGACAGCGTCACCGGCTCCGCTTGGAACGACGTCCTGCGCGCCTATGGCGGCGCCGACAGCATCGTCGGTGGCGCGGGTGACGACACCCTGGACGGCGGCGCGGGCAATGACTGCATCAACGGCAGCGACGGGAACGACTACATCCTGGGCGGCGCGGACTCCAACTACCTGCGCGGCGACGCGGGCGACGACAGCATCGTCGGCGGCGCCAATTTCGACGACATCAACGGCAACCAGGGGGACGACACCCTGCGCGGCGGCGAGGGCTTCGACTGGGTGGTCGGCGGCCAGGCCAACGACATGCTCTATGGCGAGAACGGCGGCGACATCGTCTACGGGAACCTCGGCGCCGACACCCAGTTCGGCGGCGAGGGCGCGGATTGGGTCCGCGGCGGTCAGGGCAATGACAGCCTCGACGGCGGCGGCGGGAATGACCTGATATGGGGCGACCGCGGCGACGACACCGTCGCGGGCGGAACCGGCGCCGACACCTTCCACGCGTTTGTGGGGGGCGGCCTCGACCGTATCGCCGACTTCAACTATGGCGAGGGTGATCGCCTCGTCCTCGACTTCGCCCCGCCCTACACCCTCAGCCAGGTCGGCTCTGACACCGTGGTGGACATGGGCGGCGCCGACCGTGTGGTGCTCGTGAACGTGACCCTCAGCGCCCTGCCGGCCGGCTGGATTTCGCTGGGCTAAAGCGACCGGCGCAGTTCGCGCGACATCACCGCGTCGCGCGGAGCTTCTTCCAGATCGTAGGTTCCGGCGGGGGTCTGGGTGACCAGACCGGCCTTGCCGGGTCCGTCCAGCTTCAGCCAGTCCAGGCCCTGGGCCAGGGTCAGGACGGCGGGCTGGTTTTCCTGCAGGGCGGCGAGATCGGCGCCGGCCGGACCGGTGACGATGGCGAAGCTCTCCAGCGTCCCGTCGGCGGTCTGGGCGCTGTCCCAGACGGCGGCGAAATAGCGAACCTTGTCGGCGGGAGCCGTGGGGGTCCAGGTCGCCTCCCAGCGGCGCTTGGGCTGACCCTTGCGCCAGCCGGGCGGCTCTTCATAGACGACGAAGGAGGTGAGCGGGACCAGGGCGCGGCGGCTCGCATAGGCCTCCCGGAAGATCGGGGAGGTCTCCAGGCTCTCAATTTCCGCATTGGCGCAAAGGGTCTTCCAGGCCAGGAGCGGCCCCTTGTGGAAGGCCGGGACCAGCCACCAGCGGCGGACCACCGCCTCCAGGCCCTCGGCGCCCTGGCGGATCAGGAAGGCGCTGTCGGTGGGCCTAACGGGGACGTCCCAGGCCCGGGGCGGCGGCGTGTCCGCCCAGAAGACCGGCGTGGTCTCGAACCGGCGCAGATCCTCGCCCGGATGGACCCGAAGATGGAACTCGATGGTCATGGAGGTGCTATGCGCGCGGCCCCGGCGCCGGGCAAGACCGCGTGCGATCGCTGTCCGGATTACGACGATTTAACCTGCGGCACGGCTTTCGCCCTGGCGGGCGGACCCCTAGGGTCCCGCGTAACATTTGTAACAGACCGGGGAGGGCGCGATGCATAGCCGCCGCCAACTTCTGCTCACCGCCGGCGCCGCCCTGGCCCTGGCCGGATGCGCCACAGCGACGCCTGCTCCGCTCCCACCTGCTCCGCCGCCACCCGCGCCGCCGCCGGGCCCCAGCGCCAACGAGAAGTTGGCAAAGTTGCTGGACGCCTTCTTCGAGGAGGCGCTGGACGATTCCCCGGAGCTGGTCACCCAGCTGGGCCTCGACAAGGGCGCGCGGGCTGACGCCAAGCGCCGCCTGTCGGACGCCTCCGTCGCCGATCTCGAACGCGACCGCGCCCGCACCGCCGATCAACTGGCCCGGATGAAGGCCATCGACCGCGCGCAGCTGACCGGCATGAGCGCCATCAACTACGACGCGGTGATCTTCGGGATCGCCAACACCGATGAGGCCAACCGACGCTTCAAGTACGGCTCCGAAAGCGCGGGCTTCCCCTATGTCCTGTCGCAGCTCAGCGGGTCCTACCGCTCGACCCCGGACTTTCTGGGCAACCAGCATGTCATCGAGACCAAGGATGACGCCGACGCCTATCTGTCGCGGCTGGAGGCCTATGCGGTCCAGATGGACCAGGAGACCGAACGGGCCCGCCGCGACGTGGGTCTGGGGATGATCCCGCCGGACTTCGCCATCGACGGGGCGCTCGCGCAGATGAACAACCTGCGGACCACGCCCGACCGCTCACCCCTGGTGAGCCAGCTGGTGGCCAAGGTGAAGGACAAGCAGATCGCCGGGGACTACGGCGCCTTCGCCTCGAAGATCTACCTGGAGAAGGTGCGGCCGGCCCTGGAGCGGCAGATCGCTGTCATGACGGAGATCCGGCCCCGGGCGGTCCATGACGCCGGCGTCGGCGGGCGGCCCGATGGCGAGGCCTATTACGCCCTGGCCCTGCGCAACTCGACCACCACGACCCTGTCGGCGGCGGAGATCCATCAGATCGGCCTGGAGCAGGCCAGGGAGCTGTCGGAGCGGGCCGACACCATCCTGAAGGCCCAGGGCTACAGCAAGGGCAGCGTCGGCGCGCGGATCCAGGCCCTCTACAAGGACAAGAAATACCACTACGCCAACACCGACCCGGCCAAGGAGAAGCTGATCGCCGACCTGAACCTGCAGGTCCAGGCGATGGCCAAGCGTCTGCCGGAGTATTTCGGAGCCCTGCCCAAGGCGCCGCTGGACATCAAGCGGGTGCCCAAGTTCATCGAGGCCGGGGCGCCGGGTGGCTACTACAACCAGGCCACCCTGGATGGGTCCCGGCCAGGCATTTACTGGATCAACCTGCGCGACACCGCCGAGTATCCGACCGGGAGCCTGCCGACCCTGACCTATCACGAGGGGCTTCCAGGCCATCACCTGCAGCTGACCCTGCAGCAGGAGGCCGACCTTCCGATGCTGCGGCGGGCCTCCTTCCTGTCGGCCTATGGCGAGGGCTGGGCCCTCTACGCCGAGAAGCTGGCCCAGGAGATGGGGGTCTATGCCGAGGATCCCATCGCCGAGATCGGCTATCTGCAATCGTCGCTGTTCCGCTCGGGGCGGCTGGTGGTGGATACCGGCATGCACGCCATGGGATGGAGCCGCGAGAAGGCCATCGCCACCATGACCTCGATCGACGGCTCGCCCACCAGCGCGGCGGCCACCGAGATCGAGCGCTACTCGGTGTGGCCCGGCCAGGCCTGCAGCTACATGGTGGGCAAGCTCACCTGGCTGCGGCTGCGGGACAAGGCCCGCGCGGCGCTTGGGCCCCGGTTCGACATCCGCAAGTTCCACGACGCCGGCCTGCTCTCCGGCGCCATGCCGCTGACGGTGCTGGAAGCCGTCATCGACACCTACATCGCCACCAACAAGGCCTGACCCCATGACCGTTCTTGATCGCCGCGGCTTCCTCCTGACCACCGCGAGCGCGGCCCTCATGGCCGCGGCGCCCGCCCTGGCCCAGGGCCCGGAGGACGCCAAGCTCAAGACCCTCCTTGACCAAATCTTCGAGGACCAGGTGGACGAAAGCCCCCAGCGCGCCACCTCGCTGGGCCTCGACAAGGGCGCGCGGGCGGCTCTGAAAGGGCAGCTGGACGAGCGCTCGACAGCGGCGCGGGACGCCCGGCTGGCCAGGGTGCGCAACCGGGTCACGGCCCTGAACGCCATCGACCGCAACGCCCTGTCGCCGGCGTCGAAGGTCGATCTCGATGTGGTGCTCTACCAGAACAGCCACGCGCTTTCGAACGGCGAGAAATACAGGTTCGGCGCGGTGGGCGGCCGGTTCTCGCCCTATGTGATCAGCCAGCAGAACGGGGCCTATCAGGACATCCCCGACTTCCTGGACAACCAGCACCGGGTGACCACCAGCGCCGACGCCGACGCGTGGATTTCGCGCCTGCACGACTTCGGCAAGGTGCTGGATCAGGACCTGGCGCGGATGAAGGCTGATGTGGCCGCCGGCGTTGTGCCGCCGGACTTCATCTGCGACCTGACGCTGGCCCAGCTCAAGGCCCTGCGCGACCAGCCGCCGGAGAAGACCGTGCTGGTGACCTCCCTGGTCGCCAAGGCCAAGGCCGCCGGCCTGACCGCCGACTATGGGACCGCGGCCACGAAGATCGTGGCGCAGGAAATCTACCCGGCCCTTGACCGTCAGATCGCCGCCGTCGCGGCCAACCGCGCCATCGCCACCTCGGAGGCCGGCGTCGGCCGCCTGAAGGACGCCGAGGCCTACTATGCCGACGCCTGCGAGGCCTCGACCACCACCACCATGACGCCGCAGGAGATTCACCAGCTGGGTCTCGACCAGGTGGCCGACATCACCGCGCGCCTGGACACCATCCTCAAGAGCCAGGGGATGACCAAGGGGACCGTGGCCGACCGCCTGAACGGCCTGAACAACGATCCGAGCCAGGTCTATGCCAACACTGACGCGGGCCGCGCCGAGTTGATCGCCGCCCTGAACGTGCAGATCGCGGAGGTCTACAAGACCCTGCCGCTCGCCTTCGACACCCTGCCCAAGGCCAAGGTGGAGGTGAAGCGGGTGCCGGCCTTCATCCAGGACGGGGCGTCAAACGGCTATTATCAGAGCGCGGCCCTGGACGGCTCGCGCCCGGCGGCGTTCTTCATCAACCTGAAGGACACCCACGAGTGGCCGAAATACAACCTGCCGACCCTGGTCTATCATGAGACAGCGCCAGGCCATCACCTGCAGATCGCGCTCGCCCAGGAGAGCACCCGGATCCCCATCATCCGGCGCACCGGCGGCAGCTTCTCGGCCTTCTCCGAGGGATGGGCGCTGTATGCCGAACAGCTGGCGGCCGAGACGGGCTCCTATACGGGCGATCCGCTGGGTGAGGCTGGTTTTCTTCAGAGCCTGCTGTTCCGCGCCTCACGCCTGGTGATCGACACGGGCCTGCATTCCAAGGGCTGGAGCCGCGAGAAGGCCACCGACTACATGGTCGCGGTCACCGGCTATCCGAAGAGCCGGGCCCAGCGAGAGGTGGAACGCTACTGCGTCGCGCCCGGCCAGGCCTGCAGCTACAAGGTTGGCCACACCCGCTGGATGCAGATCCGCGACGGGGCGAAGGCCAAGCTGGGCGCCAGGTTTAATCTGAAGGCCTATCACGACGCAGCCCTGCTCTCGGGGTCCATGCCGATGACCGTGCTGGAGCGCCATATGGCTGAGTGGCTGGCGACGCAGGCCTAGGTCAGCCAATCCCCGCGGCGATCACCGCTGGAAGTCAGCCCCAGCTGTCGACTGACCCGACGCGGCGGGCGGCGGGTTTGACGTTGGCGTTGGCGAGACCCGCGGTGGTGGAGGCGACCTCGGTCGGCGCGCCGTAAAGCCAGCCCTGGGCGTAGTCGACCCCGGCGCGGCGCACGGCTTCCTCGGCCTGGGGGGTCTCCACCATCTCGGCCAGGGTGCGGACACCCAGTTCGCCGCACATGGTCACCAGGTGGCGGATGAAGGTGCTCTCGCGTCCGCCGTGCTGCAGTTCGCGGATGTAGCGGCCGTCGATCTTCACGATGTCCAGGGAGAGCTGCTGCAGGTAGGCCAGCGACGCCGCGCCGGCCCCGAAGTCGTCCAGGCAGATCAGGATGCCTTCGGCCCGCAGCGCCTGGAGGTGGCGGTCGGCGAGCGCCAGGTCCTCGATGGCGGCGCTCTCGGTGAGCTCGAGCAGCAGCCGGCCCTGGGCCTTGGGATTGTCGGCCAGCATCGTGCGGACCGCCTCGACGAAGGCCGGGCTGGTGATGGTGCGACCCGAGATATTGGCGGCCAGCCTCAGCGTCGGGTCCTGCACCAGCTTGGCGATGGTGCGGTCGATGACGGCGATGTCGAGGGGCTCGATGAGGTCCAGTTCCTCGGCCATGCGGATCATGGGGAAGGGGCTGGCGTTGTCGCCGAAGCGGACCAGGACCTCGTGGTGGTGCACCGCGCAGGACTTCTTGAGGTCGACCACCGGCTGGTAGACGAGGCGGAAGTTGCGGTCGGCCACGGCCTGGCCCAAGGCGCCGACCTCCACCAGGGTCCGGCGCACCGAGCGACTCACCGCCTCGTTCAGCGAGGCGGGGGCGGCGGCGTCCAGGCCATCCTTGATGAAGTTGTCGAGGGAATAGCGGATCGCGCGCAGCAGCTGGCCAGGAGAGGCGTCGCCCTTGAGCGACAGGGTCTTGGCCATGGCCTTGACGCCGTGGGCCGGATCGACGGCCAGCAGGCGCATCAGACGCTGGGCAAGGGCCTCGCCACTTTCGCCGTGGTGGCGGACAAGGGCGTAGCGGTCGCCGCCGAGGTCGGCCGCCGCGCCACCACCGTGGGACTGGGCGCGCAGGGCGCCGGCCAGCCGCAGCTCCATGTCCTTGGCCGCCGCAGGCCCCAGGACTTTGCGCAGGGAGGTGAGGCCGCCCATTTCGATGAAGGCGAGCTCCAGGTCGAGGCCAGTGGCCTTCCCGGTTTCGAAGAGGGCCGCTGTCACCGCCTCGAGGCCCGCCTTGTCGTGCAGGCCATGGTTTGTGTTGGGCGCGGCGCGGCTGAAGGTGCAGGAGATGGCGCCATCGTTGCCGGGCAGGCGGAAGACCGACATGGCCGCCGCGCGCTCGATGGCGCCGTTGCCGGCCAAGGTGACCACAAGGGGGCCGCCGCGCTTGCCGTCGCTCAGGCCGTCCAGCAGGGCCTGGACCATGGCGCGGTCGCGGCCGTCGATGAAGTCGCGCCAGGCGCGGCCGACGAGGGCGGTCTCCCGAGAGCCGGACAAGGCTTCGCTGGCGCCGATCGCAAAGGCGATCGCGCCATCAGCGGCGATCTCGAGAAGCAGGTCCGCATTCGCGAAGGCGAAGCCGAGCAACCGATGTGAAGCGACAGACAAGGCGCGGATCCTCATGATCGGCACAAACCCTCGCCCCGCGCAGCTTAACGCCTTGTGAAAACGGCGTTCTTCCCTCCCGCCGATGGTGCGGCCTTCTGGCGCAGCATTCTGGAGACAGCCGGTCGGAAGGGGCCCTGGCCAAGACCATGCCCGCGCGCCCGCGCCGGGTTTCTGAAGCGACACCTTGGGCGCCGTAGACTAGTCTTCGAGGGTCTTCTGCCGGAGGTGAGTTGTTCGTGCGTGAGCGTTTGACGGCCAGGGTCCTGTTGTTTGACCCACAAGACCGCATCCTGCTGGTGCGCGGCCGGGCCAACACCGCCGCCGACGCGCCAAGCTTCTGGTTCACGGTGGGCGGCGGCGCCGATCCGGGTGAGAGCCTGGAGCAGGCCGCGCGGCGGGAGATCGCCGAGGAAACCGGCTTCACGCAGGTGGAGCTTGGTCCCGCGGTCTGGTTGCGGGCCAGTGTCTTCACCCTGGCCGACGGCGAGACGGTGATCCTGAAGGAGAGTTACTTCGTCGCCCGCTGCCCAGGCGGCGAGCCCAGCCGCGCGGCGTGGGAGCCGCACGAGGTTGTGCTGATGGACGACATGCGCTGGTGGAGCCTGGCGGAGATCGCCGCCGTCGACGAGATGATCTATCCCGAGCGCCTGCGCGACCTTCTGCCGGACATCGCCGCGGGCCGTCTGCCCACGACGCCGCTGGAGATTTCGGTCCCCGGCTAGGCTGTGGCGGCCAGGTCGCTGTGGTCGTCATCGGGATTGGCGACGGCGGCCATCATGGCCGAGACCAGGCTCTGGACCTGGACAGGCTTGGTGACGAAGCCCGCGAAGCCGAGGTCGAGATAGCGGTCGGCGCCCAGGGTCATGGCGTCGGCGGTCACCGCGATCAGCGGGGTCTCGCGGTTCGGGCCGGCCTGGGCGCGCAGGGCCTGGAGCACGTCGATCCCGGTCATCTCCGGCATCTGGATGTCCATCAGCACCAGGTCGAAGGTCTCGGTGGTCATGGCCTCCAGGGCCTCGCGGCCGCCGTTGGCCACCCGGATACGGAAGCCCATGGCGCCCAGCAGCTGCTCCAGCACCAACAGGTTGGTGGGGTTGTCGTCGGCGCAGAGGATGGAAAGGACGGGCGCCTCGTCCTGCGCGATCGCCTGGGCGGCGATGTCTTCGGCGGCCGGTGCGTCGGTCTCTTCCAGGGGCAGGCTGAGCCGGAAGGTCGAGCCGACGCCCAGTTGGCTCTCCACGACCACGTCGCCGCCCATCAGGGCCGAGAGCTCGCGGCAGATGGCCAGGCCGAGGCCCGCACCGGCGAACCGGCGAACGTCGGAGGCGTCGCCCTGGCTGAATTTCTGGAACAGATGCGGCAGGTCGTCGGCGGCGATGCCGACACCGGTGTCAGACACGGCGAAGGTCAGGGCGTCTGTCGTACGGTCGCGGTCCACCGTGATGGTGACCGCCCCCTCCTTGGTGAACTTCAGCGCATTGCCCACCAGGTTGAACAGCACCTGGCGGATGCGGCGCGGATCCAGAGCCACGAAGGCCGGCACGGCGTCGTGGACGTCGACGGCCAGGGTCAGGCCGCGCTCGGCGGCGGTGGGGGCCCAGAAGGTCTCCATCTCCGACAGCAGGGCACGCAGGTCGCAGGGGCTCTTGGCGATCTCCATCTGGCCGGCGTCGATCTTCGACAGGTCCAGGATGTCGTTGAGGATCACCATGAGGAGCTCGCCGCTCTTGATCAGGGTGTGGACCTGGCTGCGCTGGAGACCCGACAGGTCGGAGCGCTGAAGGAGCTGGGCCATGCCCAGCACGCCGTTCATCGGCGTGCGAATCTCGTGGCTCATGGTGGCCAGGAAGGTGGACTTGGCCAGGCTGGCGCGGCGGGCCTCCTCGCGGGCGGCCTCGGCCTGGCCGGTCTGGCGCATGGCCTCGTCGCGGGCCTCGGTCAGGGTCGCGATCAGGCGGTTCTTCTCGTCCTGCCGGGCCAGGAGGTCGACGTGAGCGCGCAGCGCCGTGCGGCCCACCAGGAGAGCGATGCCAAGGCCCAGGCCGGCCAGGGCGAGCGCCAGCCCCGGATGACCGACGATGGCGAGGAGCGAGGCTGCGGTGATCCCGAAGATCAGGCGCGGGCCTATGGCCAGGCTATGGGCGGCGAGGGTGGCGCGATAGGCGGCGCCAGCCCTTTGCCCAGCGACGTTCGTCGCCGTATGCGTAACCTGATCTGTGACCGCGTCCATGTCGCCCCCGAGGCCGTCGTCGTGGTAACCAGAGAGTCAGGCATGGCACGCCAAGTCTTGAAAAATCCTTTGCAAGACAAGGGTTGGCTGGAATGGCCGCGCAAATTGAGAATAGGCTCCGTCGGATGGCCGACATGGGGCGGCCTGAGGGAAAACGACGATGCTTCATCTGGTCCTTGCCGCCGGTCTCGCCGTCGCCGCCAACTGCGATCTGGAGCGTCCATCCAGTGCGGCCGGCTGTACGCGGGCGGCCGTCGACGCCCTGCCGATGAACGCCCTCCAGGCGGTCGGCACCCACAACAGCTACAAGCTGGCCATCGCGCCGACCGAGATGGCGCTCATCCGCAGGGTCAGGCCCAAGCAGGCCGACGGCCTCGACTACGCCCACCCGCCGCTGAGGGTGCAGCTGGACGCCGGCGCCCGTCAGCTGGAGCTGGATGTGCTGAACGACCCCGAGGGCGGCCGTTACGCCGCGCCCCTGGCGATGAAGATGGCCAACAGCGCCACGGTCGCGCCCTATGACCTCGCGCCCCTGAAAGCGCCGGGGCTCAAGGTGATGCACGTGCAGGACCTGGACTACCGGTCCAGCTGCCCCACCTTCATCGGCTGCCTGAACGAGATCCGCGCCTGGTCAAAGGCCCACCCCGACCACCTGCCGATCCTGGTGATCATGAACCTGAAGGAGGGCGGGCTGGAGGGCGTGCCCGGGGCCGTCAGCGCGCTCGCCTTCGACCTCAAGGCCATGGACCAGATCGACGCCGACATCCGCTCGGTCTTTCCCGAGAGCGCCCTGATCACCCCCGACAGGGTGCAGGGCAAGGCGCCTACCCTGGCCGCGGGCGTGAAGGCCGGCGGCTGGCCAAGGCTGAAGGCGGCGCGGGGCACGGTGATGTTCGCCATGGACGAGAGCGGCGCCAAGCCCGCCCTCTATCGCGGAGCCCGCACCTCCCTGGAGGGCCGGGCGATGTTCATCAACACCGATGAGGGGCCGGCGGCCGGTTACGTCACCCTGAATGAGCCCACGGAGCTGAAAACCCGCATCGACGCGGCCCTGGCGAACGGCCTGATCGTGCGCACGCGGGCCGACGCCGACACCGCCGAGGCTCGCGCCAATGACCGGACCCGGCAGGAGGCCGCCTTCGCCTCGGGCGCGCAGTACGTCTCGACGGACTACATGACTCCCGACACGAGGTTCGGGCCTTATGAGGCCCGCCTGCCGGGCGGCGGGATCGCACGGCTGAACCCGAAGACCGGGAAGTAGCTAGGCGGGACGGGCCCCGGGATAGTGGGGCGCGTCCTGCGCCACCGCGCACCAGTCCACGGCCTCGCCGGTATAGGCGTGGGAGGCGATCTTGACGCCGAGCGGGCCCTCGACGGCGCCGGCCCGCAGGCGGACACGGTCGGGCAGGGCGGCGGCGCGGCTGAGAATGGGCGACCCGCAGACCTTGCAGAACAGGCGCTGCTTGCCCGGCGAGGACTCGAAGGCGGCCAGCAGGTCTTCGCCGGCGGTGAAGCGCAGGTCAGCCTTGGCGATGGGCAGGACGGCCACGAAGGCCGCCCCCTGGGCCTTCTGGCACGAACGGCAGTGACAGGCCTGGATGTCGGGGAGGTCGCCTGCGACCTCGAACCGGACCCCGCCGCAAAGACAGGCGCCCCGGCGCATTCTCAGGCGTCCAGGGTCCGGGGCCCGGCGTGGGCCACATGGAACTGCCCCCCCACCGACAGCACGATCCAGTCACCCGGGCGGGCCACCATCCAGCCATTGGGGGTGGAGACCTGAACCAGGCCGGTCTCGTCGAGGGCGTGGCCATCGGCGCCGAGCCAATAGAGCAGCTTGGTCCAGCTTCGGCCGTCATGGGCCGGCGGCACGCGCAGGGCGGCGCCGTGGTCGAAGGCGGGGGAAGGAGATGGCCTCATCGAAACTCTGTCATTGGGAACGCCAAAACGTGGAGTTGCAGGTGACTCGGTGACCAGGACCTTAATCAGCTTGGCCGTACCGAAAGTAGAATCGATACGTCAATTACGGACGCATCAGAGGAAAAGAACATCTTGTGAACAGAGAACAAATTAAGTACACCTGAGTCCGGCGGCGGGGAGAGCGATCTACCCCACCGGGTTGGCGGAATCATGGAATAGGAAGTGCTTGGTTATGGCGTCTCAATCGGCATTGAAGCTCGTGGCACGAGAAGACGGTGACAAGCAGCGCGCGCTGGAAGCAGCGATGGCGCAGATCGATCGGGCCTTCGGCAAGGGCTCGGTGATGAAGCTGGGCGACAAGAGCCACATGGAGATCGAGTCGGTCTCCACGGGGTCTCTCGGCCTGGATATCGCGCTCGGCATCGGCGGCCTGCCCAAGGGGCGGATCGTGGAGATCTACGGGCCGGAAAGCTCGGGCAAGACGACGCTGGCCCTGCACGTGGTGGCCGAGGTCCAGAAGGCCGGCGGCACCGCAGCCTTCGTGGACGCCGAGCACGCGCTCGACCCCTCCTACGCCAACAAGCTGGGCGTGAACCTGGATGAACTGCTGGTCTCCCAGCCCGACCCCGGCGAACAGGCCCTCGAGATCACCGACACCCTGGTGCGCTCCGGCGCCGTGGACGTCATCGTCATCGACTCGGTGGCGGCCCTGACCCCGCGGGCGGAAATCGAAGGCGAGATGGGCGACAGCCTGCCCGGCCTCCAGGCCCGCCTGATGAGCCAGGCCCTGCGCAAGCTGACGGCCTCGATCTCCAAGACCCACACCCTGGTGATCTTCATCAACCAGATCCGCATGAAGATCGGGGTGATGTACGGCAGCCCGGAGACCACCACCGGCGGCAACGCGCTGAAGTTCTACGCCTCGGTCCGCCTGGACATCCGCCGCACCGGGTCTGTGAAGATCCGCGACGAGATCATGGGCAACAACGTCCGCGTGAAGGTGGTGAAGAACAAGGTGGCCCCGCCGTTCCGCGAGGTCGAGTTCGACATCATGTACGGCGAGGGCATCTCCAAGCTGGGCGAGATCATCGACCTGGGGGTCAAGGCCGGGGTCATCGAGAAGTCCGGCTCGTGGTTCTCCTGGAACAGCCAGCGCATCGGCCAGGGCCGCGACAATGTCCGTGAGTTCCTGAAGAACAATCCCGACATCGCCGACGCCATCGAAAAGCAGGTGCGTGGCGCCAAGGAGACCATCCAGGAAGAGCTGCTGGTCGGTCCCACCCCGGGCGAAGACGAGGAATAGGCGGCTCCGGCGGCGGGCTTGTCCCTCGCCGCCGCCAACGCCCACCGGTTAACGTGGACGGCCGCCTTGGCCCTCGAAACCTGTCGCCGCGCCCCCGCCAACCGCGCGGCTGGCGGCGGAGGGCCGAACCCCGCACGGTCGTTCACGCAAGAGAAGGGCGCTCGGACTTCGGTCCGGGCGTCCTTTTTCTTTGCGGGGGCCTCCAAGTCTCGTAAACGGACGCCAATGTCGCAGCGCAATACGCGCCCCATTTTGAAGTCTAGCGTCTAGAGCCATGCCGAGCCTGAACGAGATCCGCAGCGCCTTCCTGGGCTATTTCGAGAAGAATGATCACCTGATCATTCCATCGGCTCCGCTCGTGCCGCAAAACGACCCGAGCCTGCTGTTCGTCAATGCGGGCATGGTGCCGTTCAAGAACTACTTCACCGGCGCCGAGACCCCGCCCGCGCCGCGCGCGGCCTCGTCGCAGAAGTCGGTGCGCGCCGGCGGCAAGCACAACGACCTGGACAATGTCGGCTATACCGCCCGCCACCACACCTTCTTCGAGATGCTGGGGAACTTCTCCTTCGGCGACTATTTCAAGGAAGGCGCGATCGAGCACGCCTGGAGACTGCTGACCAAGGACTTCGGTCTCCCGGCCGAGAAGCTGCTGGTCACGGTCTACCACACCGACACCGAGGCGGCCGAGCTGTGGAAGAAGATCGCGGGCCTGCCCGACGAGAAGATCATCCGCATCTCCACCAGCGACAATTTCTGGTCGATGGGCGACACCGGCCCCTGCGGCCCGTGCTCGGAAATCTTCTACGACCACGGCGCCCACATCCCCGGCGGCCCCCCCGGCAGCCCCGATGAGGACGGCGACCGGTTCGTGGAGATCTGGAACCTGGTCTTCATGCAGTTCGAGCAGTTGGCCGACGGCTCGCGCCGGCCCCTGCCCAAGCCGCAGATCGACACCGGCATGGGCCTGGAACGCGTCGCCGCGGTCCTGCAGGGCGTGCACGACAACTACGACATCGACCTGTTCCGCACCCTGATCGCGGCGTCCAAGTCCCTGGTGGCCGGCGGCTCCAACGGCCCCTCGCACCGGGTGATCGCCGACCACCTGCGCTCCACCAGCTTCCTGATCGCCGACGGCGTGTCCCCCTCCAACGAGGGCCGCGGCTACGTCCTGCGCCGCATCATGCGCCGGGCCATGCGCCACGCCCACCTGCTGGGGGCCGAGGAGCCCCTGATGCACCGCCTGGCGCCCGTGCTGATCGCCGAGATGGGGACCGCCTATCCCGAGCTGCGCCGCGCCGAACCGGTGATCATCGAGACCCTGCGCCAGGAGGAGGAACGCTTCCGCCGCACCCTGGGCCGCGGCATGGCCCTGCTGGACGAGGCCACCGCCAAGATGAGCGAGGGCGGCGTGCTCTCGGGCGAGACCGCCTTCAAGCTCTACGACACCTACGGTTTCCCCGTGGACCTGACCCAGGACGCGGTGCGCGGCAAGGGCATGACCGTCGACATGGAGGGCTTCGAAGCCGCCATGAACCAGCAGCGCGCCCAGGCCCGCGAGGCCTGGACAGGCTCGGGCCAGGCCTCGGCCGCCGGCGAGTGGTTCGCCATTCGCGAGCGCCTGGGGGCGACGGTCTTCCTGGGCTACGACGCGGTTGAGACCACGGCCGAACTGCTGGTCCTGGTGGCCGACGGCGCGGAGATCGACAGGGCGCAGGCCGGCCAGACCGTCCAGGCCCTGTTCGACCGCACCCCCTTCTACGCCGAGAGCGGCGGCCAGGCCGGCGACACGGGCGAGGCCGAGTGGGAGGGCGGCAAGGGCCGCATCACCGACACCCAGAAGCAGGCCGGGGATCTGCACGTCCACGTCCTGGAGATCACGCAGGGGGCGCTGACCCCCGGCGCCCGCGTGCGCCTGGCTGTGGACGCCGAACGGCGGCTGACCACGCGGTCCAACCATTCGGGCGCGCACCTGCTGCACGCCGCCCTGCGCAATGTGCTGGGTCCCCACGTCTCGCAAAAGGGCCAGATGGTGGACGGCGAGCGCCTGCGCTTTGACTTCAGCCACGGCGGTCCGCTGACGCCCGTTGAACTCGACGCCATCGAAGCCGAGGTCAATGCGGTGATCCGCCAGAACCAGCCGGCGGTGACCAAGGAGATGGCCCCGGAAGAGGCCATCGAGGCCGGCGCCATGGCCCTGTTCGGTGAGAAGTACGGCGACAGCGTGCGCGTGCTGGCGCTGGGCAAGGCGCTGGAGGGCGAGGGCGACTATTCGGTCGAGCTCTGCGGGGGCACCCATGTGGCGCGCACCGGCGACATCGCCCTGTTCAAGATCGTCTCGGAGACCGGCGTCGCCGCCGGCATCCGCCGCATCGAGGCCCTGACCGGCGAGGCCGCGCGGCGCTATCTCAACGACCAGGCGGCCGTCGCCAAGGCTCTGGCCGATCAGTTCAAGACCCCGGTCGCCGAGGTCCTGGCGCGGGTCGATGCGCTGGACGCCCAACGCCGCAAGCTGGAGAAGGACCTGGCCGACGCCAGGCGTCAGCTGGCCATGGGCGGCGGCGGTTCGGGGGGGGAGGCCGCGGCCATCGAGGACATCGCCGGCACCAAGCTCATGGCTCGCGTCATGGACGGGGTCGGCGGCAAGGACCTGCGTCCCATCGTCGAGGAATACCGCAAGCAGGTGCCCGACGGCGTCATCGCCATGGTCGGCGTGGCCGACGGCAAGGCGGCCATCGCCGTGGCGGTGATGGGCGCGGCGGCGGGCAAGTTCAACGCCGCCGAACTGGCCAAGGCCGCCGTGATCGCCATGGGCGGTCAAGGCGCCGGCGGCCGCCCCGACTTCGCCCAGGGCGGCGCTCCTGACGGGTCGAAGGCGGCCGAGGGCGTGGCGGCGGTGAAGGCGGCGTTGGGGTAGGGTTCCAAAGAGAGGAACCACGAACCTCACGAACGACACGAACAGGGGGCCACGCCACAGGGTCATCCTGCATGGCGCGCGAAGCGCGAACGTGCGCGACCCACCGCTCCCTCCGGCGCGTCCGGGAGCCAGACTCTGTCCGTGGGCCCGCCGACATGACGTCGGGCTTGTGGGGGCTTTACAAAAGCCCCCACCGAGAAGCGGACCCTCAGCTGTCGCCTTTGCGCCATGCCGCAGGTTACCGAGCACGCCTGGTTTCGCCCATGTCGGGTATCACTCAGACTGAGATCGTCACCTTCAGAAAGGCGGCGGGAATCTGTGTGCGGTTAGGCTCAGCGCTGCGATTCTGAGCCTGGAACAGGTCGTCCAATTCCTGGCGAAGCGCGTGCACGCGTCCTTCCGCCTCCGCCGCGGCGAAGGCATTCATCGTGGGGCCGTAGTACGTCGAGAAGTCATCCAGCAATTCGGACGGCGCGCCAGGATGCTCAAAGACATAGGTGCTTCGGGCAAAGGTGATGTGGTCCTTTGGAACGCCGGCGCCGGCAAAGCGGGCAATCACCATGTCTTCCAGGCCCCAGGTCATGGGGCTGACGAAGCCCGCAGCGGGTGGTGGAGAATAGGCCGCGCTTATCTTCAGGATCTGGGCGACCAGGGTCGGATCGTTAGGAATCCAGTTGCCCATGACGATCCGCCCGCCGGGCCGGGTGACCCGGACCATTTCGCGCGCGACGGCGTCGGGCTGCGGCGCGAACATGGCGCCGAAGATGCTGACCACCAGGTCAAAGGCGTCGTCGGCGAGGCCCTGCAGGTCAGAAGCGTCGCCCTCCTGGAACCGACAATTATCTAGGCTTTCGGCGCGGGCGCGCAGGTTTCCGGCCGCGACGAGATTGGCTGCAATATCGACGCCCAGCACGTCGGCGCCGAGTCTGGCCGCTGGGAGTGCCGTGGTGCCGTCGCCGCATCCGAGATCGAGAACTCTGAGCCCGGGTATGACGCCCAGTTCACGGACCAAGGCCTCACCACTGGCTCGCATGCCGCGGGCGATCCGCGTGAAGTCGCCCTTCTCCCAGAGCGCTTTGTTGGGATTCACTTGAGCGACCCTGTGAAAGCTATTGCGTCCACAGCACTCTCGAAGGCGATAAACAGCGTGCAAGGCCCGGCTCCCTTGCAGGTGGCGACATGGGCTAGCCCGGCCGGACCGTAAGCGTACTCGCCCGGGGTCAAGTCCTCTGCGGGGCTGCCCTGGTAACGAACCACAAGCTGGCCCTCGACGAGAACGATGCGCTCGGGCGACGTGTGGGAATGGGGGGGGATCGTGTAGCCGCCCGGCACGCGCAGGAAGACGTCGGCGTTGGGCTTGGCCGGGTCGCCGTTCAGGACGGCGATCTGGCATCCGGCCGGGAAGATCGAGGGGCAGGGTCCCCACTGTAGCGCCGAGTTTACCGTGGCGGTGACCGGTCGCGCAGCCGGGCCGGCCTGGACATTTCCACCGCTGGCCGCAAGGCAAACGGCGGAAATCGCCGTAGCGATGCGGACGCCAGATCTCAGGGTCTTGCTCATCACGTGTCTTCCGATCTGTCGCGAGCTCGGGAATCGCCCGAGGCGTGGCAGCAGACTTGATCGTTATCCGGTGCGAGGGCTTGAAGACGGTCCGGAGATCGTGTGGAGATCGCCCGGAGATTTGCGCTATTGTTCCGCGCGATGATCTTTCAGTTTGCCCATTTCGAGCTGGATATCGACCGCATTGAGCTACGCGCAGACGGGGTCGCCCTGCCGGTTGAGCCCCAGGTCTTTGCGTTGCTACGACTGCTCATCGAGAACCGCAGTCGCGTTGTGAGCAAGGACGAGATTGTCGCGCAGATCTGGAAGGGCCGGATCGTTTCGGACTCGGCGATTTCGAGCCGGGTCAAGTCGGCCCGGCAGGTGATCGGCGACGATGGACAGGCGCAGGCCCTGATCCGCACGGCACACGGAATCGGCTTCCGGTTTGTGGCCGAGGTCGTCCAGCGATCGACCGTCTCCTTCGCCCCGGCGCGGGAACCCGTCCCAGGGGAGGGTCCCCTGCCGTCGCGGCCCAGCCTTGCGGTGCTGCCGTTTCGGATGGTGGGCGCGGCAAAGCCGCAGTTGCCGATCGCCGACGCGCTGCCGCAGGACCTCATCACGGAGCTGTCACGGCTGCACTGGTTGCTTGTGATTGCGCGTGGCTCGTCCTTCCAGTTCAGAAGTTCGGACACGAGCCTCGAAGCGGTGCGCCAGAAGCTGAACGTGCGGTATTGTCTGTCCGGCGTCGTCGAGATGTCGGGCCCGGTCCTGTCGGTTTCGGTGGAACTCGGGGACACCCAGACCGGCGGCGTCGTCTGGAGTGAAAGGTTCCGGGCTGACGTGGGCGCCATCCACGAAGTCCGCAACCAGATTATCGCCGCGGTGACCAGCGCCGTGGAAGTACGGATCCCCTTCAATGAGGCGCGGCGAGCGTTGTCGAAGTCGCCGGAAAATCTCGACGCTTGGTCGGCCTATCACCTCGGCCTGCACCACATGTACCGCTTCAACAAGGCGGACAACGACATCGCGACGGGCCTGTTCGAACGCGCAGCGGCCATAGAGCCAGACTTTGCACGCGCCTATGCCGGGTTGTCCTTCACCCACTTCCAGAACGCGTTCCTGCGCTATTCTGATGACCCCGCCTGCGTGAGGCTCGCGCAGCGTTTCGCGTCCCAATGCCTGGAGCGGGATCCGCTGGATCCGTTCGGTCACTTCACCATGGGACGGGCGCAGTGGTTGAACGATGATCTTGAGGCGAGTCTGCCCTGGCTGGAGCGAGCCAACGCCCTCAATCCCAACTATGCGCAGGCCCGATACTCCCGGGGCTGGGCCGAGGCCCTGCTGGGCAGCGCTGAGGCCAGCCACCTGAATATCGACTCGGCGCTGGTCCTCAGCCCGCTCGATCCGCTGGTCTATGGCATGCTGGGGGTGCGGGCGATGTCCTATCTCGTCCTCGAAGACCCGGCGCAGGCGGCGCTCTGGGCCGAGCGTGCGGCGAAAGCGCCCGGCGCCCACGCGCTGATCGAGATGATCGCGGCGACCGCCCATGGCCTCAACGGCGATGTGGGCAAGGCCCGCGCCTGGGCTGGCTCAGTACGCGCTCGGGCCGCTCACCTCGACAAGGCCGACTTCCTTCGCGCCTTTCCATTTCGCGACCTACCGACGCGTGCTCGCGTGACCGGGATGCTGGGAAAGCTCGGCTTCTAGCAGGGAGATGACACCTCAACTCGCTGAGCCGCAGCCCCGCCGGGCGCAGCATCGCGCCCCTGCGACCGCGTCGGCCCATTTCCGATTGGTCTAGGCCCGGAACTGCCGAATTCTCAGCCCAAAAGAGCGCCGCCGTCAGCCTAGGTCGAACGGCGACGTTGGCCTCCAGGCTGGAAGCGGCCTCGGCCGGAGGGCGTTGTTCGTGTCGTTCGTGTTGTTCGTGGACGACCTTCTTCTTACCGGCCCTGACAGATCACCTTGTGCAACGGGAAGGTCTCGGCCTTTCGCGCGGCCTCGCTGTCGTAGAGGAAGCCGCTGTCGTCGGGCAGCAGGGTGATGGCCTCCTGCTGGGCCAGGGGCGGGGCCCGGAACACCGAGACATTGTCGCCGGCGGTCAACTTGGCGGGCACGCCCTTGGCCAGGTCGAAGCCCAGCTCCACCACCGCCATATAGGTCAGCAGAACGGCGCGCTTGCCGTCGCGGCTGATGTCCAGGCCGGTGGGGATCCAGCCGTAGAACGGCAGGTCGGAGAGCAGCTTCGGCAGGTCCAGCTCCCCCAGCTTGGCGAAGACCTGGACGCCCTGCGTCTGCGCAAGCTGGTTGGCCGATAGCCGGTACACCGAGGCGGGTCCCGGGTTGGTCACCTTGGCGTCCACCGGCTTGGTCACCACGAACAGGTCGCCATTGGGATGCAGGGCGAAGGCCTCGACGTTGCGGGGGCCGTCCGGGTAGCGGGCGCGGACCACCCGTAGCGGCGTCTCGGTCTCGGCGTAGGTCTTCTTCTCGGCCAGGAGGGTGAAGCTGACCTCTGCACGCGCGCCGGCGTTGTCGCCGACATCGCCCAGATAGAGGCAGGTCCTGGACCCGCAGGGGCCGAGCGACAGCTCCTCGATATCGGCGGGTTTGGGTCCCTTGAGATTGACGGTCTGGAGACCGCCGCCGGCCATGTTGGTGATGTAGAAGCGCAGACCGTCGCCGGAGTCGTTGTTGTGATAGATCCGACCCGGATAGGCCCGCGAGGCCTCCAGGCCGCTCGCCTCATTGATGGGCTTGGAGGGGATGGAGGCCGCCAGGACCGGCGAACTCCAGGCCTTGCAGACCTGGGCCTGGGCGCTCAGGGGCGTCGCGGCCATCAGGGCCGAGGCGAGGAAAAGGGCGCGCATTCGCAGCTCCAGCTAGGGGACGAGGCGGGACGATCCCGTCCCGCCTCGCGCGGGTCAAGCTAAGGCTTCATGAAGATGCAGAGCTTGTTGCCGGTCGGGTCGCGGACATAGGCGCCGTAGAAGCTGGTGGAGTCGGCGGGCCTTGGGCCCGGCGCGCCTTCATCGGCGCCGCCGTGGGCGATGGCCGCGGCGTGGGCGGCGGCGACCGCCGCCTCGGAGGGGGCCAGGAAGGCCACCATGATCCCGTTGCCGGGCCGGGCGGGCTCGCCATCGAAAGGCGGGCAGATGAAGGTGTTGGCCTCGCCGTCCTTGGGGCCGTATCCGGCCCAGCCGCCGTCCAGGAAGGCGCGATGGTAGCCGATGGCGCCGAGCACGGCGTCGTAGAACGGCAGGGCGGCCGGGACGTCCAGCGCCCCGATGGTGACGTATCCGATGGACATGGAACTCTTCCTCTCTTGCTGGCGCGCAGCCTAGCAGGGGAAGAGAACAAAACAAGAACTATGGTTGAGCCTTGGCCTCGGTCGGCAGGCGGATCTGCACCAGCTTCCACTCAAACCAGCCGCGACGCTGGAAGGTGAACACCGTCTCGCGAGCCGGCTGGTCGGGACCGCGCACCACGAAGCGCGAGCGATTGGGTCCCCAGTAGCGCAGGGAGGGCCAGGGCTCCTGCACCAGGGTGAGGGCCTGGTCGCCGAGGCCCTGGGGCGCCGGAGGCTCGGGCGGCGCCTTGCCCGGCTCGTAGCCCCGGGTGAGGTCATGCAGGCCCTGGACGCTGACATAGCGCTCCACGGCGGGCGGCGGCGGGGTCAGGGGCTCCAGGGCGCGTTTCATGGCGCCGAGCGGATCGGTCCAGATCGTCGGCGCCGGGGCGGTGGTGGCGTTGGGCGTGGGACCAAGCTGGCCCTTCAGGGTTCCCCGCACGGCGTCATAGTCCACCAGCTCGGCCAGGCCCTGGACGTCGCCGTCGCGGGCGTTGGCCTTAAGCGCACGGAACGCGAACCAGGGCGCGGCGACGAAGGCCACACAGGCCCCCAGCAGCAGCACCAGGATCAGGTTGAAGATGGTCCGCCACATGGGCTGAAGCCTCTCTGAAGTCGCAGGATGATTAACATGTGTGGCCCGGCTTCCTAGCGGTTCCTCCCAGGAGGCGAGCCCGATGGGCATTGCGGCGCTTGCGCCCGGCGCTCAAGAGCGCGAGGTTTGCGGATTGTTTGAACCATAACGAAGCCCAGGGAGGGCGCCATTTCATGTCGGCCAGCATCAACCCCAATGGAAATCTCAAGGGCAAGGTCGCCCTGGTCACCGGCGCCAGCCGCGGCATCGGCGAGGCCATCGCCGCCCGCCTGGCCATGGAGGGCGCCAAGGTCGTCGTCTCGGCCCGCACCGCCCAGGACGGCGAGAGCCGCCTGCCCGGCACCCTGATGGAGACCGTCGAGCGCATCAAGAAGGCCGGCGGCGAAGCCACCTTCATCAAGGCCGACCTGGCGCAATCCATCGAGCGCGAGCGTCTGGTGGAGGAAGCGGTGGCGACCTACGGCCCCATCGACATCCTGATCAACAACGCCGCCATCACCTATTTCACCCCGGTGGTGGAGTTCACCGAGAAGCGCTTCAAGCTGATGATGGAGGTGCAGGTCTATGCGCCCTTCCACCTGTCGCAACTGGTCCTGCCCTCGATGATCGAGCGCAAGACCGGCCACATCGTCAACATCTCCTCGCCCGCCGGCATCCACCCGGCCAAGCCCTATCGCGGCGGCCGCGGCGGCACCGTCTATGGCCTGTGCAAGGCGGCCCTGGAGCGGTTCTCGACCGGCCTGGCCTCGGAGGTCTATGCCGACAACATCGCGGTGAACGTGGTGTCGCCGGGCCTCGTCGACACCCCCGGCGTGGCGGTGCACGGCCTGATCAACGAGCAGTCCAAGGACCGGGTGCAGCCCATCGAGTACATCGCCGAGGCGGTCTACCAGCTGGCCAGCGGCGACCCCAAGACCCTCACCGGCCGGGTAGACTATGCCGAGCCGCTGCTGAAGGAACTGAACCTCAAGCCGTCCGAACTGGTCTAGGCCGGGAAGGACAGGTCTTCAGTCGTGAAGCCGATCGCCCAGGTGGCCGAGCGGCTGAAGACCCATCTGGCGGCGCCGGGCGGAGAGGTCGCCAGCCGCCCGTCGCGCGCAGGCGGATGATGGCGATGGATGAAACCGACGAGCTGTTGCGGCTGTGCGTGCGCGCGCTGGTCGCCCAGATGGGCGACGTGCCAGGGGTGGAGATGCGCCTGACGCGGGACTGCGTCCTGGGCCTGACCGGCGAGCCCTCGGCCGATTTCAACAGGCTGACCCTGGGCGCGGACCCCGACGCCGAGGGGTTCCTGATCTCGTCGGTGGCGCGGGCGAAAGAGCGGGGATTGCCGCTGCAGGCGGTGATGTGCCCGGGGGTGTTGGAGGCCCTCACGCCGGTGGCGCGGCGGCTGGGACTAACGGCGGTGGGGACCTCGCCGCTGATGGTGCTGCGGGCCGGGACGCCGGTCGCGCCGAGCCGGCCGGTAGGGATCACCCGCGCGCTCGGCCCGGAGCTGGTGACGATCGCCGGCGACCTCGCCGCGGCCGCCTTCGACACGCCGCGCGACGCCATCGCCCGGTGTATCGATGTCTGTGTGACGAAGACCGCCGGGGTGGAGACCTGGATCGCCTGGGACGGCGACAGGCCGATGAGCACCGTCACCGTGACGCCGACCGGAGACACGGCGGGGATATCGCTGATGGCCACGCCGCCGGAACACCAGCGCAAGGGCATGGGCCGCGCCCTGCTGACCCAGGTGATCGACGACTATCGTCGCCGCGGCATGGCGCGCTTCCACCTGGGCGCCACCGAGGCGGGCCTGCCGCTCTATGAGAGCCTGGGCTTCGAGACCGTCGCCCACCTCTCGGCCTGGATCCTGCCCGGCCCGAGCGCGGGGCAGGGCTAGGGTCGCCTGGGCCTTCACCCTTGCCAATCCCCCCGACCACGCCTTTCATCCCCGGCCTTGTGGCGCGGGCGATGATGCTTTTTCTGGGTAGGCGGGTCTGATGGTCGGTGCGGCGAACGCGGAGAAACTGACGGCGGAGCGCGTCTATGCGGCGCCGGATCTGACGGGGCCTCGGGCGCGGGGGGTGACCCTCTCGCCGGATGGGTTGATGGTGAGCTATCTGAAGGCCAAGACCGACGACGTGCGGATGACCGACCTGTGGGCCGCCGACGTCGCGGGGGGCGAGCCGCGCCTGCTGCTGGATGCGCGGGATCTGATCCCCAAGGACCGGGAGCTTTCCGAGGCCGAGAAGAGCCGCCGCGAACGCCAGGGCGTCCAGACCCGGGGCGTGGTGGCCTATGACTGGGACGAGGAGGGGCGGTTCATCCTGGTCCCGGTGGAGGGCGATCTGTGGCTCTACACCATGGCCGGCGGCAAGGTCAGCCGCCTGACCAACTCCGCCGCCGACGAGATCGACGCCAAGGTGTCCCCCAGGGGCGGCTTCGTCTCCTTCGTGCGTGACGACAACCTCTTCGTCCTTCCCTCCCAGGGCGGCGCCGAGCGGGCGCTCACCGCCGATGGGAGCGAGCTGACGTCCTGGGGCACGGCCGACTACATCGCCCAGGAGGAAATGGCCCGGCAGACCGGCTACTGGTGGAGCCCCGACGAAACCCGCATCGCCCTGACCCACGTCGACCAGACCGGGGTGGACGTGGTGGAGCGGTTGGATATCGGGGCGACGGGCGCCACCATCGTCAACCAGCGCTATCCCCGAGTGGGCCGGCCCAATTCGGTGGTCACCCTGCATGTCGCCGATGTCGCCACCGGCAAGCGGGTGAAGATCGACCTGGGGGCGGAGACGGACATCTACCTGGCCCGCGTCGACTGGTCCAAGGACGGCAAGACCCTCTATGTCCAGCGCCAGAGCCGCGACCAGCGCCGCCTGGACCTGCTGGCCGCCGACCCGGCCACCGGCAAGACCCGGGTCCTGCTGACCGAGACCAGCCCCCACTGGGTGGAGCTGACCGACGATTTCCGGCCGCTGAAGGACGGCGGTTTCCTGTGGTCGTCGGAGAAGAGCGGCTGGCGCCACCTCTACCTGCACGGCGCCGACGGCAAGGCGGTTGGGGCGGTCACCCAGGGCGACTGGCCGGTGGACGCGATCGCCGGCGTCGACGAGGCGCGCGGCGTGGTCACCTTCACGGCGTTCAAGGACAACCCCATCGAGCGGCGGCTGTACGAAGTCGCCTTCCGAAGCCCGGCCGAGCCCAGGGCCCTGACCCCGGCCGGCGGCTGGTGGACCGTGAAGATGGCCAAGGCCGGCGGCGCCTTCGTCGGCGCCTATGAGGACCCCGCCACGCCCCCGCGCACCGGGCTCTATCGCGCCGACGGGACCCTGGTGCGCTGGATCGAGGAGAACAGCCTCAAGCCCGGCCACCCCTACGCCCCCTATGCGGCGCGCCTGCGGACCCCGACCTATGGGACGGTGAAGGCGGCCGACGGCCAGGACCTCTGGTGGTCGCTGCGCACGCCGCCCGGCTTCGATCCGGCCAAGCGCTATCCGGTGATCGTCCAGGTCTATGGCGGGCCGGGCAGCGCCACGGTGCGCAAGATCTGGCACAACCCGGCCGACCAGCTGTTCCTGGAGGCGGGCTACATCCTGTTCTCCCTCGACAACCGCGGGACGCCCAACCGGTCAACGGCCTTCAAGACCGCCATCGACCGGCGGCTGGGCAAGCTGGAGGTGGAGGACCAGATGGCCGGCGTGACCTATCTGAAATCGCTGCCCTATGTGGACCCCGCCCGGATCGGGGTCACCGGCTGGTCCTATGGCGGTTATATGAGCCTGCTGCTGATGACGGCGGAAAACAGCCCCTATGCCGCCACGGTGGCCGGGGCCCCGCCGACCGAGTGGACGCTGTACGACACCCACTACACCGAGCGCTACATGGGCACGCCCAAGACCGATCCGGCCAGCTACGCCGATTCCGACGTGCTGAACCGCGTCGCCCGGCTGAAGTCCGGCAGCCTGCTGCTGATGCACGGCATGGCCGACGACAACGTCACCTTCGACAACTCCACCCGGCTGATGGCGGCGCTGCAGGCCCAGGGGACCACCTTCGAGACCATGATGTATCCGGGCCTGCGCCACCGCGCCGGCTGGACCCAGACCCACCTGCTGCACCGGATGCGCACGACGCTGGACTTCTTCGGGCGGAAGCTGGCGCCGGTGGCGGCGGAGTAGGGGGGCGGCGACTACTCCGGCGAACGCCTCTGCACCGGGCGGTACCAGGTCAGTTGCTCGCTGGTGGCGAGGAGCTTGCCATCGCGGCTCCAGTAGCTGGAGCGTTCGTCCGAGGCGCCGCCGCCGCCGACCCGGCCCTCGCACTCGATCAGGATGAAGTCGTCGCCCACCTTGGCGAGCTCCTCGACGGTGGCGTGCAGATAGACGGTCAGGGACAGGGTGGTGTTGTTGATGGTGCGGCCGAGTGCGTACATGGCGCGCGGCGCCGAATTGTCGGTGACCATGCCCAGCAGGGCCTTGTCCCACGGCCCGCGGCGCGAGCGGACCCAGACGAGGCTGCGGGAATCGCCGCTGACCTGCGGCGGGAAGATGTCCTGGCCGCGGCGTTCGAAGGCCATGGCCCCGTAGTGCAGGGGCGTGCCGGGGTGGTCGGGGCTGGAGAGGCTTTCCGGCGTCGGGGCCTCGGGCATGACGGCGAAGGCGAAGGGCGGGGTCTCGGGCCGCCGGGCCATGGTCACCATGCCGTGCACGGCGACCTGGTCGGAGCCGGCGCCCAGCAGCTCCACCTCCCAGACACCGATCGACCCGCCCTGGCGCAGCCGCCGCGTGCGGATGTCCACCTGGCCCGAGGGCAGGGCGGCGGCGTAGGTGAGGGTCAGGGACAGGGCCTCGCCCACCGCGTCTGGCTCGGCTTCCAGCACCCGGATGAACAGGCCGATGGCGTAGCCGCCCCACAGGCCGCCGCCGGGGTTCTGCCACTCCGGTCCGGCGAAGGTGGTCCAGCGTCCGGCGGAGACGGGGGTGAGCGAGATGGAGTCGGACTGGGTCATGCCCGGTCTCTAACCCGCCGCCGCAAGGTCAGGGAAGACCTCGCTAGAGCATGTCAGGCGCAAGTGGGCGCCGGTTCGCCGCCCGGACATGCTCTAGATTCAAGAAGATAGACCCATTTTATCCGATCAGATTGATGCAACCTGATCCGGAAAGGGTCTAGGCCGGGCTGACCTCGCCGATCTCGGCGGCGGTGGCGAGCAGGACGTCGAGAACCTCGGCCAGGTGGTCTCCAGCCATGCGTTCCTCCGGGCCGGAGATGGCGATGGCCGCGGCCGGGGCGCCGCCGGGGCCGGGCAGGGCCACCGCCACCACCCGCGCCCAGGGGGTGAAGCCGCCCACCAGGCTCGCATAGCCGTCCCGCCGGGCCTTCTCGAGGTCCTCGAGAACCTGGGACAGCACAAATCCGGCTTCGGGGGGGCAGGCCGCGATGCTGCGCGCCACAGCGTCTCGCGGGTCTGGCCGGCGGCTGAGTATGGCGCGGCCGGCGGCGGTGAAGACCATGGGCGCCCGGGTGCCGTTCAGCGGCACGTAGCGAAGGGCGCGGACCTGGGCCGCGCGGTCAAGGAACAGCACCTCGTCATCGACGGGCACGGTCAGCATCACCGTC
Organism: Phenylobacterium sp.; assembly: GCF_030693625.1. GTDB lineage: Bacteria > Pseudomonadota > Alphaproteobacteria > Caulobacterales > Caulobacteraceae > Phenylobacterium > Phenylobacterium ferrooxidans. The sequence continues at coordinate 137,751 of NZ_JAUYAF010000035.1, read as the reverse complement.
TCGCGGGTCTTCTCCTGCATCGCCTGGAGGTGGGGCGCCACGCTGCGCCGCAGGCTGTTGGTGGAGATGATCCCAGCGCCTAGCTCCCAGGTCTTCAGGGAGGCGAAGTAGCGGGAGGTCTCCGGGTCCTGCTGGACGTAGCCCAGCTCCATGAAGGTGTTCAGCAGCCGGTGGACATTGCTCTTCTGCAAGCCGAGCTGCTCGGTCAGGGCGGCCAGCCGCATGGGGCGCTTGGCGCGCGCCAAGGCCTCCAGAACCGCCATCCCCTTGGCCACCGTGGTGTCCATCGTCCCCTCCGACTCCTTGAAGCCTAGCAGGCTGTTCCACATAGTGAAACGGCCTCATATTCTAAATAATGGACCATAAATCCAGGATATGGACTCTCAGTTCAAGCAGTGACAACACTGTTCCCAATCGGCGCCCAGTGAGAGGCGACCGAAAGTCATTAGGGGAAGACCATGCTGAGATTGGACAGCCTGCGCGGCGCGTCTGCCGTTGCGATTCTGCTGGGGGCGGGTCTCGCCGCCGGAGCGGCCCAGGCGCAGGACGCCAACGAGGTGGCCGAGGTCATCGTCACCGGCTCCTATATCCGTGGCACCCCTGAAGACGCCGCCCTTCCCGTCGACGTGCTGTCGGCCCAGGACCTGCAGAAGCAGGGCTCCCCCGCCATGGTCGACATCATCAAGTCGATCCCCGGCGTGCAGAGCGTGCTTGGTGAGGCCAACCAGTTCGCCAGCCAGGCCACCACCGGCTCGGGCAACATCAACCTGCGCGGGCTGGGCGCCATCCGCACCCTGGTGCTGATGAACGGCCGCCGGCTGGCCGGCTCTCCCGGCGGGTCCGGCGTCGACACCAACCTGCTACCCAGCGCCGCCATCGGCCGGATCGAGGTGCTGAAGGACGGCGCCGCAGCCACCTATGGCTCCGACGCCATCGGCGGGGTGGTGAACTTCATCACCCGCACCGACCTGAACGGCCTGGAAGTCACCGGCAGCTACACGGCCATCGACGGCTCGGACGGTGATTACAGCATCAGCGCCAACTACGGCTGGGTCGGCGACCGGGGGGACGCCCTGATCTCGGCAGGCTACCGGCACCGGTCTGAGCTCGACACCCTCGAGCGCGACTGGGCGGTGAACTCCTATCTGGAAAACCCCAACGGCAGCTGGTCGGGCTTCGGCAATCCGGGGACCTATATCTCTGGGACCAGCCGCATCGTCGATCCGGGCTGCACGGCGCTTGGCAACACCCTGGTCACCTCGGCGGCGGGCACCCAGAGCTGCTACTTCCAGTTCGGCCGGTTCAACAACCTGGTGGAGACCGAGGAGCACTATCAGCTCTACGCGCAGTTCAACTGGGACCTGACCGAGACCACCAAGTTCCACGCCGAGGCCCTCTACGCGAGCCACGACGTGCCGCATGAGGGCACCTCCCCCTCCTATGGCCCAACCCAGGCCTTCGGTCCCGGCGCGGCCTCGGGCTCGTTCCTGATCTCGCGCAGCAATCCCGGCCTCTGCGGCACGGCGGGCGTCGCGGCCTGCCTGCCGGGCAGCCTGTTCGGCCAGCTGACCACCGCCCAGCAGACGTCAGTCAACACCTCTGGCTTCACCGCCGCCAACATCCTGCTCTGGCGGCCCTACGGCGTCGGCGGCAACCCGCTGACCGGCGACTCCAAGCCCGACCAGCGGTTCTTCGACGGCATTCGCGTCTCGGCGGGGCTGAGTGGAGAGTTCGCGGGCGGCATCGGCTGGGATGTGGCCGCCACCCACATGATCAACCGCAGCGACATCGTCACCTACGACATCCCCGTCGCGCGGCTGTACTACGCCTTGAACGGCCTGGGCGGCCCCGGCTGCGACACCGATCCGATCGCGCCTGGCGTCCAGGGCGGCGTCGCCGGGGTGGGCAACTGCCTCTATTACAACCCCTTCTCCACCGGCATCGCGGCCAATGCGGCCAGCGGCGAGGTCAACCCGAACTACGTCCCCGGCTCAGCGGCCGCCAACGCCAACAGCAAGGCCATCGGCCAGTGGCTGTTCCAGCCCTATGGCTACCAGTCGGAGACGACGCTGACGGTGGTGGACGCGGTGCTCAACGGCCAGTTGGGCATCGACTTCGGCGCCGGCAAGATCGGCTGGGCGGCGGGCGCCCAGTACCGTGGCAACGGTTTCAGCCGCGAGGTCAACGCGATCAACAACATCGCGCTGAACCCTTGCCCGGAGGAGAACGTCACCGTCTGCACCACCGGCTTCGGCAACGGCGTGTTCGGCTTCCTGGGCCCGCTCTCGCAGCAGGACCTCGAGGGCGACGTCTATGCCGCCTTCGGCGAGCTGCAGGTTCCTATCACCGATGACCTGTCATTCCAGCTGGCTGTGCGCCACGAGCAGCACAGCGGCGATGTCGGCTCCACCACCAACCCGAAGCTGGCGGTCCGCTGGCAGGCCACCGACTGGCTGGCCTTCCGGGCCTCGGCCGGCACCACCTTCCGCGCGCCGACCCAGTCCAACCTGCTGCCGGACGCCAACACCACCCAGGCCTTCATCACCCAGACCAGCGGGTATCGGGCCTTCGACACCCGCGGCAACCCGAACCTGAAGCCGGAGACCGCAGACACCCTGAACCTTGGGGCCATCTTCCGGTTCGGCGCCTTTAACGCCACGCTCGACTACTGGTCCTTCGACTTCAAGGACACCATCGAGGCGGAATCCGGCGCGGGCCTGCTGTCCACCATCTTCCCGAACGGCGCCTCGACGACCCTGCCCAACGGCTGCACCACGCCGGGTCTCGCGGCCCTGGTGGCGCGCTTCACCTTCCAGTCGGGCGTCTGCGCGCCCAACAACATCCAGCGGGTGCGGCTGACCACCATCAACGGCACGGGGACCAAGACCTCCGGCGTCGACTTCGCGGCCACCTACCGGGTCGACGACGTCCTGGGCGGGGACATGAACTTCGGCCTCGGTGGCTCCTACCTGTTGGCCTACGAAAACGGCGCCTCCTTCATCGAGGGCATCCAGGTTCAGGGCGCCCAGGAACTGGCCGGCGCCCATGGCGGCACGGCGGGCGGCAGCTCCTTCCCCGAGTTGCGCGGGAGCCTGTTCGCCGAGTACAGCCGCGACATCCACAACGTGCGGGCGACGCTGCGCTACATCGACTCGATGCAGGACACCCGCGACGGCCGGTTCGGGGGCACCAACATCTTCGGACCCAACGGCGCGGTCTCTGGCTACATCCTGCCGGAGGGCGCCAAGCTGGACGCCTTCGTGACCACCGACGTGACCTACCGCGTCCATCTGCCGTGGGACACCACGGCGACGGTGACGGTGGCCAACCTGTTCGACGCCGATCCGCCCTTCGCCCGCCGGGACCTGAGCTACGATCCCGCCACGGCCAACCCGCTGGGCCGCACCTACAAGCTCAGCGTCACCAAGCGCTTCTAGACGTCCTTCCAAGTCGAGCATCAACTGGGCCGCCTCCTTCAGGGGCGGCCCTCTTTTTTTGGCGCGGCCCGGCGCCGGCTGCTAGAGAGCCGCCATGGCCTGGACCAAGACCTATGACGAAGCCGAGCCGCAGCGGGTCAACCGCTGGCTGGCCCAGAGCGGGGTGTGTTCGCGGCGCGAGGCCGAGGGGCTGATCCTGCAGGGCCTGGTGAGCATCGACGGCCAGACGGTCGAGGACGCCGGGCGCAAGATCGAGCCGGGCCAGACCCTGGTGCTGAGCGATAGCGCCCAGTCGAAGCTGGAATCCACCCTGACGGTGGTGATCAACAAGCCGGTGGGGATCGTCTCGGCCCATGCCGAGCCCAACCAGATCCCGGCCGTGCGGCTGCTGACCGCTGGCGCCCTGTTCGGCGCGGACGCGGTGATCCCCAGCCTGGAGAACCGGCTGGCCCCGGTCGGCCGCCTGGACATGGATAGCCGGGGCCTGCTGATCCTCTCGGAAGACGGGGTGGTGGCCAAGGCGGTCATCGGCCCGGAGTCGGACCTGGAGAAGGAATACCGGGTCAAGGTCAGCGGCGCGATCACCGACAAGAAGCTGGCCATGCTGCGCCACGGCCTGCAGCTGGACCGGCGGCAGCTGCGGCACGCCAAGGTCACCCTGATCGGCGATCAGCTGCTGCGCTTTGTCCTGAAGGAGGGCCGCAACCGCCAGATCCGGCGGATGTGCGAACTGGTCGACCTGCACGTGGTCGACCTGCTGCGGGTGCGGATCGGCTCGCTGAAGCTGGGGGACCTGCCGGAGGGTCGCTGGCGTCCGGTCACCGCCCAGGAGCGGGCCGAGCTGATCCACCCGCCGGCCCATCCCGAACGACTGAAGACCGGCAAGAAATCGTCCTGACCGACCGCGCTCCGGGGCCTGGCGGGCCGCCGCCGCCCCTCTCGCAAAGCTTTCGAAGACTTGAATTGAGCAGACCAAAGATTTCGAACGCTTGAATTGATTGGCCGACGAGTCGGCGCGGCCGGGGGCGAGTCCGGCCGGGAGTCTTCGCCCCCCAAAACGCCGTTACGCCAAGCGTGGCCTCGGTTTGCCCGGGTGATGGGGCGATCGGACTGCTGGATGCGACACTTCGTCCGCATCATCGTCAATCGAATTTCGATTCACGAATCCTCAATACTCTCTTAGTCGGCCCGAAAGACTCACATGCTATAGATAAGGTAGAGCAAAAATGCTCACGTCCATTAAAAATAATGGATGAAACCTAAAGAACGTGGGGTTTGTAAGATGCCAAATAGCGTCAATACCAACATAGGGGCGATGATCGCCCTGCAGAATCTCAATCAAACCAGTAGCGAGCTGATGGAAGTCCAGGCCCGTATCAACACGGGCAAGAAGATCGCCTCGGCCAAGGACAACGGCGCCATCTGGGCCATCGCCCAGAATCAGCGCGCCACCTCCTCGTCCCTGAACGCGGTCCGCGACTCCCTCCAGCGTTCGCAATCGACCGTCGATGTGGCGATCGCCGGCGGCGAGGCGGTCTCCGACCTCTTGCTGCAGATGAAGGAGAAGGCGCTGGCCGCGTCTGACTCCAGTCTCGACACAGCCTCCCGCACGGCCCTCAACGAGGACTTCAAGGCCCTGCGGGATCAGGTCGCGAAGTCGGTTTCCAACGCAACCTTCAACGGTGTGAACATGATCAGTTCCGGTGGCACGACGGTCGCGGCCCTGGCCAATGACGACGGAACGTCGAAGATCACGGTCCTGGCCCAGGACCTCTCGCTCAGTGGCATCGGCCTGGCCAACACCTCGTCGGTCGGGACCCAGGCCCTGGCCGAGCAGATGGTGACCGACGTCGGAACGGCCATCGGCAATGTCTCAACGGCGCTGTCGAAACTGGGCACCGGGTCCAAGGCGATTTCCGCCCACCTGACCTTCGTCGGCAAGCTGCAGGACTCCATCGACGCCGGCGTGGGCAACCTGGTGGACGCCGACCTCGCGCGCGAGAGCGCCAGGCTGACCTCGCTGCAGACCAAGCAGCAGCTGGGCGTGCAGGCGCTGTCGATCGCCAACACCTCGTCGGCGACGGTGCTGAACCTGTTCAGATAGATCAGATTGCCGGACCGCGCCGCAAGGCGCGGTCCGCGCTGTCGGCTCAGGCCGGTTGGGCCAGGGCCTTGTCGAGGTTCACGGCGACCTTGTCGATGAAGCCTTCGGTGGTCAGCCAGCCCTGGCTGTCGCCCACCAGCAGGGCCAGGTCCTTGGTCATCGAGCCGCTTTCGACGGTCTCGACGCAGACGCGCTCCAGGGTGCGGGCGAAGCGGTCCAGTTCGGCGTTGCCGTCCAGCTTGGCGCGGTGTTCGAGACCCCGCGTCCAGGCGAAGATCGAGGCGATGGAGTTGGTCGAGGTGCTCTCGCCCTTCTGGTGCTGGCGGTAGTGCCGGGTGACGGTGCCGTGGGCGGCCTCGGCCTCCATGGTCTTGCCGTCCGGAGTGATCAGCACCGAGGTCATCAGGCCCAGCGAGCCGAAGCCCTGGGCCACCTGGTCGGACTGCACGTCGCCGTCGTAGTTCTTGCAGGCCCAGATGAAGCCGCCCGACCACTTCAGCGCCGAGGCCACCATGTCGTCGATCAGGCGGTGTTCGTAGGTGATGCCGGCTTCCTTGAACTGCGCCGCGTACTCGGCGGCGAAGATCTCGGCGAAGATGTCCTTGAAGCGGCCGTCATAGCCCTTGAGGATCGTGTTCTTCGTGGAGAGATACAGCGGATAGGTCCGCTGCAGAGCGTAGGCGAAGGAGGCGTGGGCGAAGTCGCGGATCGAGTCGTCCAGGTTGTACATGGCCATGGCCACGCCGGAGCCGGGATAGTCGAACACCTCGTGCTCGATGACCTGGCCGTCCTTGCCTTCCCACTTGATGGTCATCTTGCCGGGACCAGGCACCTTGAAGTCGGTGGCGCGGTATTGGTCACCGAAGGCGTGGCGGCCGATGATGATCGGCTGGGTCCAGCCGGGGATCAGCCGGGGTACGTTCTGGCAGATGATCGGCTCGCGGAAGACGACGCCGCCAAGGATGTTGCGGATCGTGCCGTTGGGCGACTTCCACATCTTCTTCAGCTTGAACTCTTCGACGCGGGCCTCGTCGGGCGTGATGGTCGCGCACTTGATGCCGACGCCGTATTTCAGGATCGCCTCGGCCGACTCGACGGTGATCTTGTCGTCGGTGGCGTCGCGGCTCTCCATGCCCAGGTCGTAATAGGCAAGGTCGATATCGAGATTGGGCAGGATCAGCTTGTCCTTGATCCACTGCCAGATGATGCGGGTCATCTCATCGCCATCGATATCGACGACAGGATTGGCGACTTTGATCTTGGCCATGAGGGCGATGCGCTCCGGGGCGTAAAATTGGCTTTGGGGCCGTATACTAGGCGTCGGCCTCGACGCAAAGGGCGGGCAGCCCGCCAAGGCCGTTTAGGTGCAAGGCGCTCTCAGCGAGGGAGCATCAACCCACGCCCCGGGTCACCGCGCGCGCGACGTCAGCCAGGATTTTCTCGCGGCCGGCGGCGTCCAGGGTCGAGCCCGACAGGAAAACCGCCACCGCGTAGCGGCGCCCATCGGCGAGGGTGACGATGCCGATATCGTTGACGGCCGGGGTGACGCCCTGATCGGTCCGCGAAGTCCCGGTCTTGTGGGCGAGGCTGGCCCCGGCGGGGAAGCCCGCCTCCAGCCGGTCCTGGCCGGTGGTGGTGTCGGTCATGATCTGCAGGAGCAGCTTCCTGGAGGCCGGCGACAGCAGCTCGCCGTCATCCAGCTTGTCGAGGAAGTTCAGGGCCCCGCGCGGGGTGGCGGTGTCCTGCGGATCGGAGAGATAGATGGCCACGGCCTTGCGCCGGGCCTCCGGCGGAACCTTGTTGAGGGCGGCCATATAGGCCTGCGAGCTCTTCCAGGCCGGGCGGAATGAGGCCATGCCGATGCTGTCGGGCTGGAGTTGGCGCTCATAGCGGTCGACGCGAACCTCCTCCACCTTCTTGCCCACCAGCCAGGCGGTGACCGCGCCGGGGCCGCCGATCTTCTTCATCAGCACGTCGGCGGCGGTGTTGTCGGAGATCCCGGTCGCGGCTGTCAGAAGTTCGCGCACCGTGTAGTCGCGCCGGGCCGGATAGGCGTCGGCGATGGGGCTGAGCGGCGGGGAAAGGTCTTCCTCGGCCAGGGTGATGGTGTCGTCCAGCTTCAGCCGGCCGGCGTCCACCTCGGCCAGGACGGCGGCGCCCAGCGGCGCCTTGAAGACACTCTGCATGGGAAACCGGCGTTCGCCGTTGAAGTCCCAGGTCTCGCCGCTCTCCAGGTTCATCAGGCCCACGCCCAGTACGCCGGGCCGCGCGCGCTCGGCGATCGCGGAGACCTCGGTGGAGAGCTGGGCCAGGTTCAGTTGCGGCGTCTCGGACGCGGTCTGTGGAGAGCCGGAGCCGCAGGCGGACAGGGCCAGGGCGACGAAAGCGACGGCGAGGGAGATGCGCATGGATCACCTTAGCGCACACCGGGCTTGCCATGTGGGGCGCAAGAGATTGAAAACGCGCCATGTCCACAGGTTCCCCGCCCTGCATCATCCTGAACGCCCCGCAGCTCGCCCAGAACATCGGGGCGGTGGCGCGCGCCATGGCCAATTTTGGCCTGGCCGACCTGCGCCTGGTCAATCCCCGCGACGGCTGGCCCCAGGAGCGCGCCTGGTCGTCGGCCTCAGGCGCAGAGTGGCCGCTGAACGCCGCCCGGGTCTATGACAGCGTGGAAGCCGCCATCGCCGACCTTCACCTGGTCTATGCGACGACGGCGAGGCCGCGTGAGTTGCAGCTGCCCATACTGACGCCGCGCGAGGCGGCCGGGAACCTGATCCACGAGGTGGCCGAGGGCCGCAAGGTCGGCCTGCTGTTCGGCGGCGAGCGGGCGGGCCTGGAGACCGCCGACATCGCGTTGTGCCAGGCGGTGGTGACCCTGCCCATCGATCCGCGCTTTCGCTCGCTGAACCTGGCCCAGGCGGTGATCATCCTGGCCTATGAGTGGCGCATGACCCAGGCGACAGGCGCGCCGGCCATCTTCCGAGACGCCCCGCCGCCCGCCGAGGCCGCCGCCATGCAGGGCCTCTATGACCACTTCGAGCAGGAGCTGGAGGCGGCGGGTTTCTTCCACCCGCCCGAGAAGAAGCCCTCGATGATGCAGAACCTGCGCTCGGCCCTGGGCCGCGCCCGGTTTTCCGACCAGGAGGTGCGCACCTTCCGCGGCGTGGTCACCGCCCTATCCAAGGGCCGCGGCCGCGCCCTGCACAAGCTGGCCCGCGAGAAGGCCAAGCAAGACACGGAGTAGGCGCCATGGACTTCAAGGCCTTCCTGTACGCCTTGCCGGTTCCCATCCTGCAGGCGCCGATGGTGGGCGCCTCGTCTCCGGAGATGGCGGTGGCGGTGTCGGAGGCCGGTGGACTCGGAGCCTTGGGGGCAGGGGCCCTTGCGCCCGCCGACATCGAGCCGGCGGTGGCGGCCCTGAAGTCGGCGACCGACCGGCCCTTCGGCGTGAACCTGTTCATCAACCTGGTGGCCGCGCCTGGAGCCGCCGATATCGACGCCGCCCTGGCGCGCCTCGCCCCCTGGTACGCCGAACTCAGCGCGCGCCTGCCGGCCGCGCCCAATGACTACGCCCCGGACTTCGAGGGCCAGTTCGCCGCCCTGGTGCGGGCCGCGCCCGCCGTCGCCTCCTTCACCTTCTCCATCCTGACCAAGGCCCAGGTCGACGCCCTACACGCGGCGGGCAGCTACGTGGTGGGCACGGCGACCACCGTGGCCGAGGCGCGCGCCTGGGCCGCCGTCGGCGCCGACGGGATCAGCGCCCAGGGCGCCGAGGCGGGCGGCCATCGCGGCCACTTCCTGGCGGGGACGGAGGGAAGTCTGGTCGGAACCATGGCCCTGGTGGCCACCATCCGCGCCGCCGTCGACATTCCGGTGATCGCCGCGGGCGGGATCATGGACGGCAAGGGCGTCGCCGCCGCGCTGGCGCTGGGCGCCGACGCCGTCCAGATGGGCACCGCCTTCCTGCTGGCCGACCAGACGGCCGTGAGCGCGCCTTGGCGGAGCGCCCTGGAGAGGGCCGGCGACGACCCCACTCGCCTGACCCGGGCCTTCACCGGCCGCCACGCGCGAGGGATCGAGAACCGCTTCATGCGCGAGATGCGCGCGGTCGAGGACGACGTCCCGGCCTATCCGATCCAGAACCGCCTGACCCAGCCCTTGCGCGCCGCCGCGGCCAAGGCGGGGGAGGCCCAGATGCTGTCCCTGTGGGCCGGCCAGGGCGTCAGGCTTGCGAAGCCGGGCGATGCGGGCGAGATGGTCGGCCAATGGTGGGAGGAGGCCAAGCAGGCCTCCCAGGCCCTCGCCGAACGGGTGGGCCGCTAGCGGGAGACGATGAGGATGGGCAAGACCGATCTGGCCGCGCTGCAGGCCGCCGCCCGCGACGCCTGGCTCTTCACCCTGCCGCTGGTGGAGATCGCCACCACCCGGGCGCGGGGGCTGGCCAATGGCTCGCCGATGAACGTCTTTGGCCACATGCGCCGGCTGGCCGACCACAATGCGCGGGCGGTCACGACGCCCAACAACGACACCTTCTATTCCACGGCCCAGGTGGACCTGTCGCAGGGCCCGGTGACGATCAATGTGCCTGCCACCGGCGAGCGCTACTTCTCGCTGGCGCTGATGGACGCCTACACCAACAACTTCGCGATCCTGGGGACCCGCACCACGGGACCGGACGGCGGGACCTTCACCCTGGTGGGACCGACCGACGCCGCCGAGGGCCCCAATGTGGTGCGTTCGCCGACCAACCATGTCTGGGCGCTCGCCCGCATCCTGGTGGATGGACCCCACGACGTGGAGGGCGCCAAGGCCGTGCAGCACGGCCTCTCCATGCAGGGGCCCGCGGCGGACGCCCCCGGTCCCTTCGCGCAGCGTGGCGCACCCTGGGCGGAGTATTTCGCGACCGCCGCCCAGCTGATGGGGCTGAACCCGCCCCAGGTGCAGGACCGCGCCTTCCTGGCCGGCATGGCGCCCCTGGGCCTCGCCGACTTCGACCCTAGCCGGTTCTCGCCCGAAGAGGCCGCGGCCATCGAGGCCGGGGTCGCCGAGGCCCGCGCCGCCGCGCGCAAGGGCGGCTTGTCGGGGGCGGGGTTCACCGAGGGCTGGTCCTATCCCTCCGCCCGGCTCGGGGACTTCGCCCAGGACTACGGCCTGCGCGCCTCGGTGTCGGTGTCGGGCCTGGCCGCCCTGCCCCCGGCCGAGGCCATGTACATGCGCGCCGAGGGCGACCTGAAGGGGGCGTTGTTTGACGGGACGAAGGCCTGGCGCCTGCACTTCCCGGCGGACGGCCATCTGCCGGTCAATTCCTTCTGGTCGCTCAGCCTCTATGAGGCGACCCCGGACGGGCAGTTCTTCTTCACCGACAACCCGCTCGCCCGCTACGCCATCGGCGACCGGACTGAGGGCCTGGTCACAGCGCCCGATGGTTCCCTGGACATCTGGATCAGCCACGCCGATCCGGGCGGCGAACGCACCGCCAACTGGCTGCCCGCCCCGGCCGGACCCTTCGCGCTCTTCATGCGGGCCTATCTGCCGAAGACCGAGCTTCTGGAGGGCGGCTACCGCTTGCCGCCGGTGGTTCCGGCGTGAGGCCCTTTCCGGGAATCGCCGGAACGGCGGGAGCAGGTCCAGGCGAGGCGCGTTAGCCCTGACATGTGTTTCTCTTGTTCAGCTTTGGGTCGCCGCGCCTTGCTAAAGGGGCTTCTCGCCGTTCCACTGGCGAGCTGTAGCGACAACGTCCAGACGGGCCGCCGCCAGATGGCCTTCGTCCCGGATTCACAGCTGGTCGGCCTCGCAGATCAAGCCTGGGCCGAGATGCTTACCAAGACGCCGGTTTCCAGCAGTCCGGCGATGGTTGAACGCTTGGCCAGGGTCGCCGCACGGATCACCGGCGCCTCGACGCGCGACGATCTCACTTGGGAATTCGTCGTCTTCGACTCCCCGGAATTGAACGCTTTCGTGCTGCCGAATGGGAAGGTGGCTGTGTTCAAAGGGATGATGGAGTTCGCCACGACCGACGATGAGCTCGGCGCTGTTTTAGGACACGAAGTCGCCCACGTGGTGGCGCGCCATCCGGCGGAGCGGGTGAGTCAGCAGTTGGCCGCTGAAGTCGGGATGACGTTGGCGCAGATGGCGTTCGGAGGCGAGAACGGCGAGAACGCCCAACTGGTCGCAGGCATATTTGGCCTTGGCGCCACCTACGGCGTTCTACTGCCTTACTCCCGCACCCACGAGCTCGAGGCCGACCGCGTGGGCGTGGAACTCATGAAGAAAGCAGGGATGGAGCCACTCGCGGCGCTGCGGTTTTGGGAGCGGATGATCGAACGCAGAGAGACGCAAGGCGCTCCGCCAGAAGCGCTTTCTTCTCACCCCGCAGACGCGCGGCGCCTCAACGAGCTCAGAGCTGTACTGGGCGCGGCACTGTAAGAGGCGCGATGCTCGGCCAGACCCTCCCATGATAGCCAACCGGTCGAGAGCAGCCATGGCCAGACGGCCGCGCGGCGACGTAGCAATCCGCAGGACTGAGCCCTCGGGCGCCTAGCCGACCAGCCGGATTGACTTACGGGTCCCGTCGCATCATAAACCGCCCCTTCGCGCCGCCGGGTCACCCTGGCGGCTGTGGACACCTATGACGGGTGATCTGGACGCCGCCGTTGAAATCGCACCTTCACTTATGAAGGCGCCGGCCCGGATCGTGTTGAAAGAGCTACTATGTCTAAGCGGCATTCCGCGAAGTACAAAATCGACCGCCGGATGGGCGAAAACATCTGGGGTCGTCCGAAGTCCCCGGTGAACACTCGCCAGTACGGCCCCGGCCAGCACGGGCAGCGTCGCAAGCAGAAGGTCTCCGATTTCGGCCTGCAGCTGCGCGCCAAGCAGAAGCTGAAGGGCTACTACGGCAACCTGACCGAAAAGCAGTTCAGCCGCACCTATGAGGAAGCTGACCGCCGCAAGGGTAACACCTCCGAGAACCTGATCGGCCTGCTGGAATCGCGTCTGGACGCCATCGTCTACCGCGCCAAGTTCGTGCCGACCGTGTTCGCCGCCCGTCAGTTCGTGAACCACGGCCACGTACTGGTGAACGGCAAGCGCGTCAACATCGCCTCCTACCGCGTGAAGGCCGGCGACATCGTCTCCGTCCGTGAGCGCTCCAAGAACATGGCCCTCGTGCTCGAAGCCCTGCAATCGGGCGAGCGCGACACCCCCGACTACATCGAGATGGACACCAAGGCGATGACCGCGAAGTTCATCCGCGCGCCGGAATTCAACGAGGTCCCGTACCCCGTGAAGATGGAGCCGAACCTGGTCATCGAATTCTATTCGTCCTGATCGGTTTCGACCTACCCGAGTTTGCGAAGGCCCCGGAGCGATCCGGGGCCTTTTGCTTTTGGGCGATCTGTGGCGGAGTGGGGCCATGCATCGTCGTCTTCTGCTGATCGGGGCCTTGAGCCTGCTCGCCGGCTGCGCCACCGCCGCCCCGCCCATCGTCGCCCCCGCGGGGTCCTCGCTTGGAGAGCTGGAGCCGCTCTATTCAGCCAGCGCCGGCCGGGAGGCCCTGACCATCCGGGTCGCCTCCAACGGCTGCACCAAGAAGGAGGACTTCGCTTTCTTCGTGGAGCGGAAGGGGGACGTGGTGACCCTGGCCTTCGGCCGCAAGCGCCTGGACCCCTGCCGGTCCTTCGCCATGGGACACACCGATTTGACCTTCACCTATGCGGAGCTGGGGGTGGCCGGCCGTACGCCGCTGTTCGTGCTGAACCCGTTCTACCCATGGACGGGGCCGGGAAGCTGAGTCTCAGATAAACCGGTCGACCATGTCCTGGGGCACCCGCTTGGGGCGGCCGGTGATGGAGTCGATCAGGCACCACACGGTGACCGCCTGGGCGCACATGGCGCCGTCGGGACCGTCGATGCGGACGTAGCGGTCGAAGCGGGGTCCTTCGGGTTTCTTCGCCACCCAGGTGCGGGCGCGGGCCGTCTCGCCAGGCAGCAGGGCGCGGCGGTAGTCCACCTCATGGCGCAGGACGATCCAAGCCCAACCGGTCTGGTTGGCCGGCGGCTGGCGCGCGGCCCAGTGGGCGGTGGCCATGTCCTGGATCCAGCGCAGATAGACCACGTTGTTGACGTGGCCATTGGCGTCGATATCCGAGGCTTGCGGCGTGAAAGTGGTCTCGAAGACCTGCTGGCCTTCGGGCGGTTCGAGGAGCTGCGCCACCGGCGCTTAGGCCGCGAGGACGCCTTGCTCGATGAGCAGGGGCTTCAGTTCGCCCGACTGGAACATTTCCTTGACGATGTCGGCGCCGCCGACGAATTCGCCCTTCACATAGAGCTGCGGAATGGTCGGCCAGTCGCTGAAGGTCTTGATGCCGTCGCGCAGGGACGCGTCCTGCAGGACGTTCACGCCCACGAAGTCGACCCCCAGATGGTCGAGCACCTGGACCACAAGGCCGGAGAAGCCGCACTGGGGTGACTCGGGCACCCCTTTCATGAACAGCACCACCGGATTGTCGGTGACGGTCCGGGTGATGAACTCATGGACGGGGTTTGCGGTGGCGGCGTCGGTCATGGGACGGATCTTTCGTCGGAAACTTCGCCTGAGAGCTAGGGAGCCGGGGCGCTCGGGTCAAGCGTCAGCGCGCTTGGTCGCACCTGTCAGGCGCGTCGCTGCTCGTTGTTGTCAGCGCTGAAGCGGGCCATCTCGATCTGGGCGGCGACCCCGGTGGGCAGGTCCTTGTCGGTGATCAGGGCGAGGCGCTCGATCGCCTCGGTCCGGAACTGCTCCACCTGGACCGACGCGAAGGCAGGCTCGGTGAGAGCGTAGGCCAGGCATATCTCTTCAGCCGACCAGCCGTGGGTCTGGTGCAGGAAGGCGTAGGTGCCCGCGCCGGCCAGGGGCTCGGCGCGCTTGAAAAGGCTGGTCCTGATCGAACCGCCACCACCCGCCGGCCGGCACAGGGCGGCCGGGAAGGGGTCATAGGCGATCATGGTCATGTCGCGGGCCGAGGCGTCCTTGATCCGCCGGCGAGCCTTCCAGTCAGACACCAGGTTGAAGGGGGTGGCCAGGACGTCGAAGAGACCGCTCTCGAGACAGGCCTCGATGCTGTCGCCGTCCCCCACCACGCCCATCTGCAGAACCAGGCCCGCGGCCCGGAGGTCGGCGAGGTAGCCATGGCCGTCGGGGGCCAGGGTCTCGAAGGCCGCCTCGTCCAGCATCAGGACGTCGAAATAGCCGGCCCCGGTCTTGGCCAGGCCGCCACGTACGCTGTTGGAGATGGCCTCGGCGGTGAGCACCTTGCGAGAGTCGCCATGGATGCGCCAGCCAATGGCGATCAGCCGCCGCTCCACCGCGCGCAGCGCCTCGCCGAAGCCCAGCGCCATGATGTCGGAGCCGGCGGTGATCTCGAAGCAGTTGACCCCGCTCTCCATGGCGCCGAACACCAGGGTCCGCCACGCGTGCGGGGTGGTCATGTTGGGGGCTTCGCGCAGCAGCAGGCTGATGGCCGAAACCGCCTTGCCGCTGGAGCCGAAGGGGCGGTAGCGCATGGCGGCCTAACCTGGCGCCTGGGTCTCGAGCGCGAGCGCGTGCAACTCGCCGCCCATCTTGCCCTTGAGGGCGGCGTAGACGAGCTGGTGCTGCTTGACCCGCGACAGGCCCGAAAAGGCCTTCGAGACGATGCGGGCGCGATAGTGATCGCCGTCCCCGGCCAGGTCCTCGACCTGGATCTCGGAGTCGGGGAAGCCTTCGCGAAGCGCGGCCTCCAGATCGGTGATGGGCATTGGCATGGGAATCGCGCCTCTCAGGACATCGTTTCTGCGCTAGAAAGCTTAACAAGCCTTGGATTGGTGGTCTGTTTCATGCTGCGCATCGTCGCGATCGTCTGGGCGGCCCTGAGCCTGGCGGCCTGCGCGGTGGTCAGCTCGGATCGGCCGCTGTTTTCGGCGTCCGATGCGGCCGGCGCGCCGATCCTGAAGCCGGGCCTCTGGGCCATGCCGGTGGGCGATTGCAGGTTCAGCATGCGGGGCTCGGCCCTGAAGTGGCCCGATTGCGCAAACGGCGCCTATGTCGGACCATCGGCCCTGGTGGGCGGCAAGCGCGACGCCTCGGGCGCATTCTCCGAAGCCGTGAACTACCGGCTGGCGATGGGAGACCCCGCCATCCTGCAGATCGAGGCGCCGGCCGACCGAGAGCCGGGCGATCCGAAGGTGATCTATCTGGGCGTCAGGCCCCTGGCCGCCGATGGCGACGGTCGGGTCACCAAGACCCGGGTCTGGCTGGCCCTGTGTTCCAGGCCGCCGCAGCTGGACGTTGGAACCCTGTCCAGACCGGCCAAGCTCCCGCCCGGCCTGATCGCCATCAAGGGCCGCGAGGAGTGTCTGGCCCGCACCCAGACCGCTGTCCTCAACGCCGCGCGCCAGAGCGAGGCCTGGGCGTTCGGCGGCGGCGGAGAGGACTTCGGACTGGTCGCCCGCTGGATCCGCGACGGCGACAGATAGGCCCCTCCTGAGGAGGGGCCCCGCCGTCTAGTCGACGATCGCCGAATAGATCAGGCTCTTCAGCTGGCCGCGGAAGTTGAAGGTGCCCGACGGCATGAGCTGGGTCATGAAGACCACCGAGAGGTCTTCCTTGGGATCCACCCAGAAGATGGTGGAGGCGGCCCCGCCCCAATAGTAGTCGCCGGTCCCGAGTGTGGCGGTCTGAGTCTGGCTCATGGTCGAGGCGAAGCCCAGGCCAAAGCCCACCCCCTCGTTGGCGGTCTCGGAGAAGCCGCCGATGGCCAGCTGGGTCAGGTCCTTGCCGCCCGGCAGGTGGTTCATGTGCATCATTTCCAGGGTGCGCGGGCCGATCACGCGATGACCGTCCAGCTCGCCGCCCCGGCGCAACATCTCGCAGAAGCGCATGTAGTCGGCGATCGTGCCAGTCAGGCCGCCGCCGCCAGACTTGAAGCCCGGCTCCTTGGCGAAGGCGCTGGTGGCCGGATCATCGATCACCTTCAGCTTCTTGTCGGGACCGCGCTGATAGTTGGCGCAGAAGCGGTCGATCTTGTCGGGGCTGACGAAGAAGGAGGTGTCCTTCATGCCCAGCGGGCCGAAGATCTCTTCCTGCAGGTACTGGGCGAAGGGCTTGCCGGACACCACCTCCACCAGGGCGCCGCAGATGTCGGTGGCCAGGGAGTACATCCAGCGTTCGCCGGGCTGGTACAGCAGCGGCACCTGGCCGAGCTTGTCCAGGAACTCCATCATGGTGTCGTTGGAGCCGGCGCTACGCACCTTCAGGCCACGATAGATCTTGTCGACCGGGTGCTGGTCGCCGACGCCGGGCAGGCCGCCGCCATAGGTGAAGCCGCCGGTGTGGGAGAGCACGTCCTTGAAGGACACGGGCCGCTTGGGGGCCTCGGTGACCATGCTGTCGCCCTCGCCCGAGACCCACACGCGGTGGTTCTTCCAGGACGGGACAAAGCGGCTGACCGGGTCGTTGAGCTGGAAATAGCCTTTTTCGTACAAGGTCATCAGGGCGATCGAGGTGATCGGCTTGGTCATGGAATAGATGCGGAAGATGGCGTCATCCATCATCGGCTTGTTGCGCTCCAGGTCCATGGACCCGAAGGATTTCAGATAGGCCTGGTGGCCGTGGCGCGAGACGGCGATCTGGCAGCCGGCGATCTTCTGCGGGCCGATATAGTTGCGCTCGATATGGTCGGTGATGCGTTCGAGCCGACCGGCGTCGAGCCCGGTCCACTGGGATTGGGCGTCCATGAATAATTCCTCCGAAAATCTCAGGTGTTCTAATTGTCGGCATCATGAGCCGTGAGGCGGATGCCGCCAAGAAAATCCTGACGCGGCGGCAGGCCAGCGGCGGTTGCGCCCCGGCGGCGCGCAGGCGATGACGGTGGAAACAAGGAAAGAGGAACCGCCGATGCAAGCGCTCTACGACCTGGCCGAAACCGTCGGCGCCAAGCTGAAGGAGGCCAAGCAGACGGTGGCCGTCGCCGAAAGCTCGTCGGGCGGCCTGGTGTCGGCGGCCCTGCTCAGCGTCGCCGGGGCCTCGGCCTACTATCTGGGCGGTGGGGTGGTCTATACCGGCAAGGCCCGCATGGTGCTGATGGACCTGCCGCGCGAGGCCGTCGCCGGCATGCGCTCGGCCAGCGAGCCCTACGCCATGCTCCTGGCCCGCACGGTGCGCGAGCGCTTCGGGGCCACCTGGGGGGTGTCGGAGACCGGCGCTGCGGGTCCCAACGGCAACGGCTATGGCGACGCCTCGGGCCACACCTGCATCGCCATCTCCGGCCCTATCGAGATGGCCATGACCATCGAGACGGAGTCCGACGACCGCAAGGCCAATATGGAGGCCTTCGCCGCCGCCGTGCTGCGGATGCTGGAGCGGTCGCTGTCGGAATGACCTAGCCCATATAGCCCGGCATCCAGCCCTCGTGGCCGGCCCGCAGATCGGCGAGGGAAACGCTGAAGATGCCGGCGCAGGCCAGGGCCTTGCCGTCCGCATGGCCGACGACCTCGCCCGCGACGCCGGCCGCGTGGGCCGCCTTCAGCAGGGGGATGGGGTCTGCGACCGCCACCAGATAGCGGGCCTGATCTTCGCCGAACAGCAGGGCGTGGTCGGGCAGCTTGGAGGGAAGCTCCAGGGTGATGCCGACGTCCGAGGCCAGGGCCATATCGGCGGCCGCGGCCACCAGCCCGCCGTCGGAGAGGTCGTGGACGACCGTGATGCGGCGGGCCTCGATCTCCGCGCGGACGAAGTCGCCGATCTGGCGCTCCATGGCCAGGTCCACCGGCGGCGGGGCGCCGTCCTCGCGGCCCAGGATTTCGCGCAGGTACATGCTGGCCCCGAGTTCGCCGCGGGTCTCGCCCAACAGCACCAGGGTGTCGCCGGGCTTCATGCTGGAGAAGTCGGCGCGACGCGTGGAGTCGACCAGGATGCCGACAGCCCCCACGGTCGGGGTCGGCGGAATGGCCGCGCCATTGGTCTCGTTGTAGAGGCTGACATTCCCGCTCACGACCGGGAAGTCCAGCACCCGGCAGGCCTCGGCCATGCCGTCGATGGCGCGGACGATCTGGCCCATGATCTCGGGGCGCTCGGGGTTGCCGAAGTTCAGGTTGTCGGTGATGGCGATGGGGTCGGCGCCCACGCAGGTCAGGTTGCGCCAGGCCTCGGCGACGGCCTGCTTGCCGCCTTCGTACGGGTCGTTCTGCACATAGCGCGGGGTGCAGTCGGAGGTGACGGCCAGGGCCTTCTTCGTCCCGTGCACGCGCACGATCCCGGCGTCGGCGCCGGTGGCGCTGTCCTCCAGGGTGTCGGCCATGACGTGACGGTCATACTGTTCCCAGAGCCAGCGCTTGGAGGCCATGTCCGGGGCGCTCATCAGCTTCAGCACGGCCTTGCCGTAGTCGGCGGGCTCGGGAATGTCGCGGGCGTCCAGGCGCGGGTGCAGCTGCGGCTGCACCCAGGGGCGGTCATAGAGCGGGGCGTCCTCGGCCAGGGGCGCCAGCGGGATGTCGCAGACGATCTCGCCCTTGTGCTTCAGCACGATGTGGCCGGTGTCGGTGGTCCAACCGATGACGGCGGCGTCCAGGCCCCACTTCTCGAAGATGGCGTGGCCGTCGTGCTCGCGGCCGGGCTTGAGGACCGCCAGCATGCGCTCCTGGCTCTCCGAGAGCATCATCTCATAGGCGCTCATGCCCTCTTCGCGCTGGGGCACCATGTCGAGGTCCAGCTCGATGCCCACCTGGCCCTTGCCGGCCATCTCCACGGAGGAGGAGGTGAGGCCCGCCGCCCCCATGTCCTGGATCGCGGCCACGGCGCCCGAGGCCATCAGCTCCAGAGTCGCCTCGATCAGCAGCTTCTCGGCGAAGGGGTCGCCGACCTGGACGGTGGGGCGCTTCTCGTCGGAGGCGTCGTCAAATTCCTGGCTGGCCATGGTGGCGCCGTGGATGCCGTCGCGGCCGGTCTTGGAGCCGAAATAGACCACCGGCAGGCCTGCCGCCGGAGCGGCCGAGTAGAAAATCTTGTCGGCGTCGGCCAGGCCCACGCACATGGCGTTGACCAGGATGTTGCCGTCATAGCCCTTATGGAAGTTGGTCTCGCCGGCCACGGTGGGCACGCCCACGCAGTTGCCGTAGCCGCCGATGCCGCTGACCACGCCGGCCACCAGGCGCCTGGTCTTGGGATGGCTGGGATCGCCGAAGCGCAGGGCGTTCAGCAGGGCGATGGGGCGGGCGCCCATGGTGAAGACATCGCGCATGATGCCGCCGACACCGGTCGCCGCGCCCTGGTAGGGCTCGATATAGGAGGGGTGGTTGTGGCTCTCCATCTTGAAGATGCAGGCCTGGCCGTCACCAATGTCCACAACACCGGCGTTCTCGCCCGGGCCGCAGATCACGCGCGGCCCGGTGGTGGGGAACTTGCCGAGGTGCTTGCGGCTGGACTTGTACGAGCAGTGCTCGCTCCACATCACCGAGAACACCCCCAGCTCCACCGCATTCGGCTCGCGGTTCAGGCGTTGGATGATGAGGTCGAATTCCTCGGGCTTCAGGCCGTATTCGGCGGCCGTCTCGGCCAGGGTCTTTGCAGGCTGGGCGCTCATGGCGCGCCTTCTAGCCGGACTCGGGCGCGCATGCGAGGGGGGCGGCGATTCCCTGCGCCTCCGCGGCCGGCGCCGCCCGTGTGGGTTGCCCCGCCGCCTGACGCCACCTGTCGCCGATCGTCGCGCCAATTGTCGCGCCCACGGTCCCGATCCCTGTCCTTAATGGGGCCTTAACCCTCGCGGCACAGCTTGCCCAGATTACACAGTCTGGGTGCATTCCGCCATGTCGCGAACCATCGACGATCGCCTCCGCTTCATGAAGCTGGATCAGAAGGCTCAGGCGCACGTCGCCAGCCTGAAGCCGGTCGTGATGAAAGCCCTGCCCGCCGCCCTGGACGGCTTCTACGAGCAGGTGCGGGCGACGCCGGAGACCCGCGCTCATTTCTCGAGCGACGCGCACATGACGTCGGCCCAGAACCGGCAGCTCAGCCACTGGGACATGATCGCCAGCGGCCGGTTCGACGATACCTACGCCAAGGCGGTCACCAAGGTGGGCGAGGTTCATGCCCGCATCGGACTGGAACCCAGCTGGTACATCGGGGGCTACGCCCTGGTCCTGGAGTCCCTCCTGACCAAGGTCCTGGAGGCTCGCTGGCCGAAGGGCGGCTTCGGCGCGCGCGGGCCGGACGTCAAGACGGTGGCCGCCGAAGTGGGCGCCCTCACCAAGGCGACCTTCCTGGATATGGACATCGCCGTCTCCGTCTATCTCGAGGCCCTGGAGACCAAGCGGGTCGCGGCCGAGGAGGCGCGGCGTGAAAGCGAGGAGCAGCAGACTCATATGGTGGCGGCCCTGGCCGATGGCCTGCGCCGGCTTGCCGGAGGCGACCTCACCGCGGCCATGAGCGTGCAGGTCGATCCTCGCTTTCAGGACATCAAGGACGACTTCAACGCCGCCCTGAACGGTCTTCGGGAGGCCATGTCGGCGATCTCGACCTCGACCTCGGCGGTGCGAGGGGGGGCTGACGAGATCTCCTCGGCGGCCGACGACCTGTCGCGTCGCACCGAACATCAGGCCGCCAGCCTGGAGCAAACCGCTGCGGCCCTCGACGAGATCACCGCCACCGTGCGCCAGACCGCCTCTGGCGCGAGGGCCGCCTCGGCGGTGGTGCTGGCCGCCCGCGGCGACGCCCAGACCAGCGGTGATGTCGTCCAACAGGCTGTCGCCGCCATGGCGCAGATCGAGCAGTCCTCCAGTCAGATCAGCCAGATCATCGGGGTGATCGACGAGATCGCCTTCCAGACCAACCTGCTGGCCCTGAACGCCGGGGTCGAAGCCGCCCGTGCGGGCGAAGCCGGGCGCGGCTTCGCCGTCGTCGCGTCTGAGGTGCGAGCCCTGGCCCAGCGCTCGGCCGAGGCCGCCAAGGAGATTAAGACCCTGATTTCGGCCTCCAGCCAGCAGGTCAATTCCGGCGTCCAGCTGGTGGGCCAGACCGGCGAGGCCCTGCAGCGCATCGTTGACCGGGTCGCGGAGATCGACGGCATGGTGGGCGAGATCGCCGCCACCGCCCAGGAGCAGTCGGTGGGCCTGGCCCAGGTCAACACCGCCGTGAACCAGATGGACCAGGTCACCCAGCAGAACGCCGCCATGGTGGAGGAGACCACCGCCGCGGCCAGCAGCCTGAAGGGCGAGGCCGGGGAACTGACCCGGTTGATCGCCGGCTTCCACACCGGCGCCCCAGCCGCCGCGCCCACCGCGGCCCAGCGGCGTCGCGCGGCCTGACGTCTCGGAGTCCTCCCCACGCCGCGCCTGAGGGAGGATCTGCTCCGCGGCGTTGACTGCCGCGCGGGGAAGGCGGTCATCTGGCGCCACAAGCGGCGCGGGGAACGCGCCCGGAGGGACGCGTGATGTCGGGTAAGCTTTCGGCGCTGTGGGGCGCTGCGTTGGTGGGTCTGGTGCTGGCCGGGGGCGCGCAGGCCGCGCCGGCCTACAAGGCGAAGATCTCGCGCACCGCCTATGGCATCCCTCACGTGGAGGCCGCCGACTATCGCGGGATCGGCTACGGCCAAGCCTATGCCTTCGCCCAGGACAATCTCTGCCTGCTGGCCGACAAGGTGGTCACGGTGAATGGGGAACGGTCGAAGTACTTCGGCCCCGACGGCGCCACCACAATCGCGTTCGCCGAGACCAAGAACCTCGAGAGCGACTTCTTCTTCCGCGCCAATCTCGACGTCGCGGCGCTGAACACCAATTTCGACAAGCTGTCGGCGGACTACCGCAACATGGTCCTGGGCTATGTCGCCGGCTACAACCGCTTCCTGCGCGATACGCCCAAGGCCAGCCTGCCGGCTGCGTGCCGGGACGCCGTCTGGCTCCGGCCGATCACTCTCGACGACATGCTGCGCCTCAATGAGGAGCGGATGATCCAGGCCAGCGGCGGGGCCTGGCTGCGCCAGGTCAATGCGGCGGCGCCCCCGGCCCTCAAGGCGCAGGCGGCCCTCGATGCGCCAGGCCTGCCCACCGAGCCCGAGCAGTTCGGCCTGGGCAGCAACGGCTGGGCCTTCGGCCGCGACGTGACCGCCAACAAGTCCGGCGTCCTGCTGGGCAACCCGCACTTCCCCTGGGAGACCACCAACCGCTTCTACCAGGTCCACCTGACCATCCCAGGCAAGCTGGACGTGATGGGGGTGACCATCGGCGGCGCGCCGGGCATGTCCATCGGCTTCAACAAGGACGTGGCCTGGACCCACACCGTGTCCACCGACCGGCACTTCACGGTCTTCGAACTCAGCCTCGATCCCGCCGATCCCACCGCCTACTACGTCGACGGCAAGCGCCTGACGATGGCCACCAAGGCGGTGACCGTGGAGGTCAAGGACGGCCCCGCGCAAACCCGGATGGCCTATTCGTCGATCTACGGGCCAATGGTGGTGATGCCCCAGGTGGGGGTCGCCTGGACCGCGAAGACCGCCTACGCCCTGCGCGACGCCAACAAGAACAATGTCCGCTCCGGCGACACCTGGCTGGGCATCGCCCGGGCGCGCTCCGTCGGGGAGATCAGGGCCGGCATCACCAAGACCCTTGGCATCCCGTGGGTGAACACCATCGCCAGCGACCGCAGGGGCGACGTGCTCTACGCCGACATCACCGCGACCCCCAACGTGACCGCCGAGCTTTCCAAGACCTGCGCGCCGCCCTCCGGACTGGGAGCCCTGGCGGCCTCAGCGCGGATCTTCGTGCTGGATGGCGCACGCTCGGCCTGCAACTGGCAGGTGGCGGCGGGGACCCCTTCGCCCGGCCTGATGCCGGGGGATGCGATGCCGGCCCAGGTGCGCACCGACTATGTCGCCAACAGCAATGACAGCTACTGGCTGGCCAACGGCCGTGCGCCCATGGCCGCCTTCCCGCCGATCGTGGGCCCGGCCGCCAACGTCCAGAACCTGCGCACCCGCTCGGGCCTGATGGAGATTGAGGCGCGGCTCGCCGGAACTGACGGCCTGCCGGGAAAGAGCATCGATCCGGCGGCGGTCTGGGAGATGCTCTACCGCAACCGCAACCTGGCGGCCGACCTCGCCATCCCAGACCTGCTGAAGATGTGCGCCGAGGCGCCGAGCGGAACCAGCACGGCGGGCAAGGACGTCAGCCTGGTGGACGCCTGCACGGTGCTGGCCCAGTGGGACCGGCGGATGAACGTCGACAGCCGGGGCGCACACCTGTTCGTGGAGTTCTGGCGCAAGGCTGATCGCATCGCCGGCCTCTGGAGCACGCCCTTCGACGCCGCCGATCCGGTCCATACGCCCAACGGCCTGAACACGACCGCTTCGTCCAGACTCAAGACCGCCCTGGCCGACACCGTCGAACTCTTGGCCACCAAGAACGTCGCCCTCGACGCGCCGTGGGGAGAGGTGCAGTACGCGGTGCGCGGCGACCAGAAGATCCCGGTGCATGGCGGCGAAGGGACCGCCGGCGTGCTGAACGCCCAGCAGTCGGCGTGGGTCGGATCGGGGCTCGTGCCCTTCCACGGCTCCAGCTACATCCAGGTGGTGACCTTCGGCGCCAAGGGGCCGGTGGCCGAGGCGATCCTGACCTACGACCAATCCACCGATCCGGCTTCCCCGCACTATGCGGACCAGTCTAAGCTGCATTCGACGAAGGGCCGGGTGCGCCTGCCCTTCTCCGCAGCCGAGATCGCGGCGGACAAGGCGCTGAAGGTGACGACGATCGAGGAGTGACCGGTCTCTTGAGCCCGAGCTCGCATTTTGGCGGCGGCCGCGAGACGTGACGGTCCTCATTCCTGGCCAAACCTGCTGGCGGACCGAGGAGGCGCAGCGCGTGGCCGTGCTCATAGACAATGAAAACTACTACGCCGCGCTCAGTGCGGCGCTGCTGACCGCGAACCACTCGATCCATATTCTCGGCTGGGCGTTCGATCCTCGCACCCGTCTCGCGCCGGACGGGATGGAGGGGCCCGATGACCCCGACGAGATCGGCCGAATTCTGGTGGAACTATGCCGCGCCAAGCCCGGACTGGCTGTCCGAATACTCGTCTGGAAGTCTCCATTCGGCGCCCTGGGGCATCAGGACCTACGCGGCCACCGCGCCAAGCACCGGTTCGCTAGAACGCCTGTCGACTTTCGTGAGGTGCGCGACCTGCCGGTCGGGGCCTGCCACCATCAGAAGGTGGTGGTGATCGACGATCAGCTGGCGTTCTGCGGTGGAGGCGACATCGCCACAAACCGGTGGGATAGCCAAACCCACGGCCACGTCGAGCCCCGCCGAATTCTCCCCAGTCGAGCGACCCATCCCCCGCGCCACGAGGTGATGATGCTGGTGGACGGCCGGGCCGCAGGGGCGCTCGGGGAGCTTTTCCACGAGCGATGGAAGAACGCGACGGCGCAGGACCTTCCTATGAACGGGTCAAGGTTCGTGGCGGCCTGGCCAGCCTGCGCGCCCGCGCACTTCTCAGACGTCGAGGTGGGGATCGTGCGCACACAGCCAGCTTGGCGCGGTCGCCCGCTGGTGGAGGAAGTTCGGCGGCTCACCCTGGCCAGCATCGCGAGCGCCCGTCACACGATCTATCTTGAGAACCAGTACTTCACCTCCCACCGCGTGGCTCACGCCCTGGCCGCTCGGCTTCGCGAGCCAGAGGGGCCTGAGGTTGTGCTGCTGGTGACCGGGCGGGCCCCCAGCTGGTTCGATCATCTGACGATGGACTATGCGCGCAATCCGCTGGTCCGGGGGTTGAAGGCCGCGGACGCATTCGATCGGTTCCGGGCGGTGTCGCCCGTGACATCGGCCGGCGCGCCAATCGTCGTCCATTCCAAGGTGGGCGTATTCGACGACCGCATTCTGCGGGTCGGGTCCGCCAATCTCAACAATCGCTCCGAGGGCTTCGACACCGAGTGTGATCTGGCGATAGAGGCCAGGACGAGCACCGACCGCGCGGCCATCGCTGGGTTCCGCGACCGACTGCTCAGCCACTATCTCGCTGTCGACGCCGACAGGTTCGCGCGCGTCAGGATCGCCGGCGGTGGCGTCGTGGCCGCCATCGACGCCCTCAACGATGCTGGTCGGCTGGCGCCCTTGGCCATGGGCCCGCCCACATGGTGGGAGGATATTGTCTCTCGCCGCGGGCTGGGCGACCCCTCGTGCGTGGCGGAAAACTGGCGGCTTCGCAGAGCCGAGGCGTTCGCGTGACCGCTGCTAAGCTCCACCCAGCACCGATGAGGTTGCTGACCTGGAACGTCCAGGCCGGGATCGGCACAAGCCGCTATCGCGACTATCTGCTTCGCGCCCACCTTCAACTTGTGCACGCGCCGTCCAAGACGGCCATTCTTCAGGACATCGCACGGGAGATTTCGCCGTATGACGTGGTCTGTCTGCAAGAGGTCGATCTGGGAGGGCGGCGCGCCGGCTATCGCTCGCAGGTCGATGTCATCGCCGCGCTTTCCGGCCACGCCCATGTGGCCGTTCAGGAAAATCGTAGGATCCCGGGCATTTCGCGGCATGGGAACGCCATCCTCAGCCACTGGCCGATCACAAAGGTGCGCGATCTGAAACTGCCCGGACAGGTCGCCGGGCGCGGGTGCCTCGTCGCTGACGTTGCGGGCCCTCACGCGGTCACGATCGCATGCCTGCATCTGAGCCTCGGCCGACCTGACCAGATGCTTCAATTGGCCGCCGTCTCCGAGGCGCTGCGCGGCGCTCGCGCGTGGGCGGCCATGGGTGACTTCAACTGCGTTGGCCATGGCGCGCCGTTGCAGGCGTTCTGCGAGGCCACCGGCGGCCGCATGCAAAGGCCGGCCTTGCCCACCTTCCCGGCGTGGCGACCACGCTGGGACTTCGATCACATCGTCTCCGGTGGCGACCTCTCGGTCACGCACTACGCCTGCGAGCCTGCGACCTTTTCTGATCATCGTGCGGTGTCCGCCGAAGTGACAATCTGACCGACGGCGCGTGGCTGTCAGCGACCCTTGGGTGGCGCACCCTTCAGGAGTGAACGGCGTCTGGCTCATCGCCCTGGCCGACAACACGGGCGGCCAGCGCGCGCGCCGACGACCTGTTCGCCAATCAGTGGGATGATCTCCTGAAGGTAGGCCCCGGTACTTCGGAGGCGTCCCTAGGTGCTGCTACGGAGGCGCTTCGGATGGGTCAGGTTCGCGCGCTCATCAGCCCGGCGACGCCGCGGGCGATGACGCCTTCCTCGTCCGTCGGGATCACGAGCACCTTAATGGGGCTTTCGGCCCGACTGATCAGGCGAGCTCCTGCACGATTGGCCTCTGGATCCAGCCGAACGCCCAGCCAACCACAAAGCTCGGCGATGCGTGCGCGGATGGATGCGGCATGCTCGCCGACGCCGGCGGTGAACACCATCGTGTCGAGGCCGCCCAGAGCGGCAGCCAGCGAGCCGATCTCGCGCGCAATCCGATAGACATAGACCTCAAGCGCCTCCCGGGCCCAAGGCTCGGAACTCGCCAGCAGGGTCACCATGTCGCCGCTGAGGCCGGAGAGTCCCAGGAGACCTGACCGGTGATAGAGCAGATCGCTCACCTCATCGACGCTCATGCCCCTTGCCTGCAAGAGGTACAGGACCACGCCGGGGTCTAGTGCGCCGCTGCGCGTGCTCATGGGCGGCCCGTCAAGGGCGGAAAACCCCATGGTCGTCGCAACGCTTCGCCCCTCCCACATGGCGCAAAGAGAGACCCCGCTGCCCAGGTGAAGCACGACTGTCCGGCCGCCCGCGCCTGGCCCCTCCTGCGCCCGAAGCGCACTGGCGATGTACTCGTAGGACAGCCCGTGAAAGCCATAGGACAGAACACCGTCCGTGATGAGATCGCGAGGAAGGGCGTATAGGCGAGCGACTTGCGGCTGGTTGGCGTGGAACGCCGTGTCGAAGACCCCAGCCTGTAGCGCCGACGGGAAATGCGCAGCCGCCATGGCGACGCCGCGCAGGTTGAAAGGCTGATGCAGCGGGGCGAGGGGCGCCAGCACCTCGAGGCGATGCAGAGCTGCGGTGTTCAAGATCGTCGGGGCCCGGAACTCGAGCCCGCCGTGGACAACGCGATGGCCTACCGCCGAGACGCCCTCGGTCCACCCGGCCTCCTCTAGCCAGCGAAACGTTCGCTCGAGCACAGCGTCCAACCCTTGCGTGTCCGCCCAGGTCTCATCGGCGAGCACATCCGTACCTGCGCGAACCCGCAGATGGGGCGTGGCTCCAAGCTTTGAGACTTGCCCGACAAGCCGAAGCGGCAGGTCCGCAGTGGCCTCGTAGATGGCGAACTTCAGGCTGGATGACCCGGCGTTAAGTGTCAGGACTCGAGGCGCCGTCACCGAACGTACTTGCTGGGCTTGAGCTGGCTCACCAGGATGGCAAGCGCACAGGATGCCAGACGGGAGGCCTCCGGGTCAGACCGGCTGGTCAGGATAATGGGGACGCGGGCCCCCATGACGATCCCTGCTGACTGGGCGTTGGATAGATAGAAGAGTTGCTTGGCGAGCATGTTGCCGGACTCGATGTCCGGCACGATAAGGATGTCAGCTTGCCCGGCGACGATGGAGTTTATGCCCTTCGTCTTTGCTGATTCCGGGGAGATGGCGTTGTCGAAAGCGAGCGGTCCATCGAGCTTTCCGCCCACGATCTGGCCGCGCTCCGCCATCTTGCAAAGCGCCGCCGCATCGATGGTGGAGATCATCTTCGGATTCACGGTCTCCACAGCGGAGAGGATGGCGACCTTTGGCTCGGGAATGTCCATCGCGTGGGCGCAGTCGATGGCGTTCTGAACGATGTCCCGCTTGGTTTCGAGGTCTGGTGCGATGTTGAGCGCCGCGTCGCTGACCAGCAACGGCCGCGGGTAGCTTGGCACGTCCAAGACGAACACATGACTCATGCGCCGGTCGGTTCGAAGGCCGGAAGCGCTCGAAACGACAGCATCGAGCAACTCGTCAGTGTGCAGCGCGCCTTTCATGATCGCCGCCGCCTCGCCCTTCGCAGCTAGTTCGCACGCCCGCGCCGCCGCCTCGTGGCTGTGTTGCACATCAATCAATGGCAGGTCGGTGAGGTCCAGACCTGCCGCCTCTGCGGTCGCTCGCATCCGCGCTATCGGCCCGATCAAGATCGGCGCGATCAGGCCTCGGCGAGCAGCTTCTACTGCGCCCGCGAGCGAGAGCGCATCGACGGGATGAACCACGGCCGTCCGGAGCGGGGGTTGAACCTCAGCCATCCGCAGGAGGCGCTCCAGCTGCGTCCCGGCGGATGGCTCATTGGGGCCCGAGTCTGGCTCACGGATCACCACTTCTTTGCTCCATCGAGTTGATGACAGGTTGTAGCCACCACTGACCACTTAGCAGCAGAGCGGTGGCCTCCACACTTTTACTCTGATTGGCATCATCCCGCGTGGAGGCCGGACAATGTCCTTCACGAGCGCCGCGTCAGCGTGCCGCCCGGGTCAAGGCCGCGACCTGGTCAGAGGTCATGGAGATCACCACCACGGTGGCGCGCGTCTGCCGCTTGGCCGCCTGGTCGGGCAGATCGAGCCAGCGCACATGGGGCGGGGACGGGGGTTGGGCGGCCCAGGCCCCCAGGCCCGTCGCGCACGACAGCGCCGCGACGGTCCAGAAGCCGGCCATGGCGCGTGTGTGCGAGGGCTGCGCCTGTTTCAGCATGGCCACCCGGGCCTCCAGCGGATGCCGCGAGGGCGCGGGCCAGTAGCAGCCGAAGGGCAGGGGCGTGGCGGCGAGCTGGGTCTTCAGCATGGTCTGGGCGTAGAGCCGCCGATCGCCCGGCCGCCGCGCCATCACCGTGGCGTCGCAGGCCAGCTCCTGATCCAGGCGCAGGTGATAGGCGGCGATATGGACCAGGGGGTTGAACCAGTTCAGGCCCTGAAACACAGCGACCCAGGCGTTGGTCTTTGGATCCCCGCGGTCGATGTGGGCTCGCTCGTGGGCGCGGACCAGGGCGCGTTCCTCGGGGCTGAAGCGCGCCTCATGGTCAGCGGGGGTGACGATGCGGGGCGCGATCACGCCCACCACCGCGGGCCCCGCCGCGCCGGCCTTGGCCCGGCGCAGGAACCGCCACTGGCCAAGGCTCATCAGCGCCAGGATCGCCAGCGCCCCGGCGGCCCAGATCAGCGCGGCGCCCGGCCCCGCATCCGGCTGCATCAACGCCACCGGCAGGGGGAGGGAGGGGCCGGGCGCGCCAGCAGGCGCCTCGGCCGCCGGGACCAGGCTCGCGCCGAACGCCAGGGGCACGACCAGCCACAAGCGGTAGGCGATCTCGGCGCCGAACATTCGCCGCGCCGGCAGGCGGACGGCGAACACCAGGAGGATGGCAAGGCTGGCGGCGAGGTTGGCGCGCAACAGGTCGGCGATCAGGTCAGTCATCGTCGTCCAGCTCCGCGATCAGCTTCTTGAGGCGCGCGATCTCTTCGCGTTTCAGCTTCCGGTTCTGGGCGAAGTGCGCCACCAGGGGGGCCAACTGGCCCTCGAACAGGCGGTCCAGCAGGCCCTGGCTCTCGTCCTGGACGTAGTTGGCGCGGTCCACGAGGGGCACGTACTGGTGGCGGCCATCGACACGCTCGGACTTGATGGCCTTCTTCTTCAGCAACCGGTTGATGAGGGTCTTCACCGTCGCTTCGGCCCAGGGCTGGCGGGCGCGGACATCGGCCACGATCTCGTCGGCGGTCAGCGGCGTCTTGCGCCACAACGCCTGCATGATCTGACTTTCGGCCTCGGTGATGTTCATCGGACTACGCTTGTAATTTGAGCTGAGGCTACGCCCCTGCCGTCCCAAGTCAAGCAGGGCCGAATCCCGCCAGCGCGACTCTCCGGGTCTGGTAGACTGCGGTTATGTCAAAGCTTGGCTACACCCTGTTCGACACCGCCATCGGCCGCTGCGGCCTGGCCTGGGGCGAGGCCGGCATCGTCGCCGTCCGCCTGCCGGACGCCTCCGACGAAAAGGCGCAGGCGCGCTTCGAGCAGCGCTTTCCCGGGATCGAGGCGCGCGCTCCGACGCCGGACATCGCCAGCGCCATCGACCGCATCCGAGGTCTGCTCACCGGCGCCAAGGACGACCTGGCCGACATCGTGCTGGACATGGGCGCGATGAGCGACTTCCAGCGGGCGGTCTACGCCATCGGCCGCGCCATCCCGCCGGGGCAGACCCTGACCTATGGCGAGGTCGCCAGGCGCCTGGGCGATCCCACCGCCTCGCGGGCGGTCGGCGAGGCCATGGGCAAGAACCCGTTCCCGATCATCATGCCCTGCCACCGCGTCCAGGGGGCCGACGGCAAGCTGGGCGGCTTCTCCGCGCCGGGCGGCGGGGTGACGAAGCTGAAGCTGCTGGAGATCGAGGGCGCGACGTCGGTCGAGGCCCTGCCGTTGTTCGCGGGCCGCTAGGCGCTGGCCAGGGCGCTCTGGAACAGGATCGCGCCGTCGGCGGAGCCCAGTTCGGCCTCGAAGGCGCGGTCGGGGTGGGGCATCAGGCCGAGCACATTGCCCCGCGCATTGACCACGCCGGCGATGGCGTTGGCCGAGCCGTTGGGATTGTCCTGATAGCGGAACACCACCTGGCCCTCACCCTCGATGCGCGCCAGGGTTTCGGCGTCGGCGAAGAAGTTCCCCTCGCCATTGCCCACCGTCATGGTCACCTGGCGACGACCGGCATAGCCGGCGGTGAAGCGGGTCTGGGCGTTGGTGACCTCCAGCTCGACCGGCTTGCAGACGTACTTCAGCGCCTCGTTGCGCAGCAGGGCGCCGGGCAGCATGCCGGCCTCGCAAAGCACCTGGAAGCCGTTGCAGATCCCGACGGTGGCCACGCCGCGCTCGGCGGCCAGCTTCACATCGCTCATGATCGGCGACAGCGAGGCCATGGCCCCACAGCGCAGATAGTCGCCGTAGGAGAAGCCGCCCGGCAGGACGATCAGGTCCAGTCCGTGGGGCAGGGCGGTGTCGCCGTGCCAGACCATGTCGACCGTCGCGCCCGTGGAGCGTTCGATGGCGACCTTGCAGTCGCGGTCGCAGTTGGATCCCGGGAAGACGATGACAGCGGCTTTCATGGCGGGGTTCCTAGACCGGTTTGAGCGATATTTCCAGGCGGAGCGGGGTCATTTGGCGCGCGCCTTGGCGAGCGCCTCGAGATAGGCGACCAGTTCGGCGTAACCCTTCTCGTCGCCATAGGCGCAGCCGGAGTTGGTGACGCCTGCGGGGGTGACTTGCTGCTTCAGGATGGCCGGGTGTCCGGGCGCCCCGGGCTCGGTGATCATGTAGGAGCTCTGGCCGCCGTCGGCGTTGTAGTACCGGAAGGGCTCGCCTCGCTCCTTGACCGCCGGCTTCATGCCCGGCGCGGCCACGATCTGGGCGCTCAGAGACTCGAAGCCCAGGGCGCAGTCCAGTTTCAGCGGCGGTGGCGCGGGCGCCTCAGGCTCGGCGCAGGCCGACAGCAGGAGCGCCCCCATCAGCGGGAGCGCCCAGGGCCTCACGCCACCTCGACCCGGTAGCTTTCGATGACCGTATTGGCGAGCAGCTTCTCGCACATGTCCTTGACCTCGCTCTCGGTCTCGGCGGCGTCCTTGCCCTTGAGATCGAACTCGATGGTCTTGCCGACGCGAACGCCTTCGACATGACCCCAGCCGAGGCCGTGCAGGGCGGCCTCGACCGCCTTGCCCTGGACGTCCAGCACGCCGGGTTTCAGGAACACATGAACTTTCGCGCGCACTAGTGCAGGCCTCCTTGGATCACGGTGGGCATCTCTTTCATGATCCCCAGCCGCCGGGCGACTTCGGTATAGCTCTCGATCACGTCGCCCAAATCGCGGCGGAATCGGTCCTTGTCCAGCTTCTCGTTGGTCTGGGCGTCCCAGAGCCGGCAGCTGTCGGGGCTGATCTCATCGGCCAGGATGACCCGGGCGAAGTCGTTCTCCCACAGCCGGCCGAACTCCACCTTGAAGTCCACCAGGGTGATGCCGACCGCGCCGAAGGTGCCGGTGAGGAAGTCGTTCACCCGCAGGGTCAGGGCCATCATGTCGTCGATCTCCTGGGTCGAGGCCCAGTTGAAGGCGGTGATGTGCTCCTCGGTGACCATCGGGTCGCCCAGCTTGTCGTCCTTCAGATAGAACTCGATGATCGAGCGCGGCAGGGCCTGGCCCTCGGGCAGGCCGAAGCGCTGCGACAGCGAGCCGGCCGCCACATTGCGGCAGACCACCTCCAGCGGGATGATCTCCAGCTCGCGGATCAGCTGCTCGCGCAGGTTCAGGCGCCGGATAAAGTGGTTCTGCACCCCGATGGAATTGAGCCGGGTCATCACATATTCGCTGATGCGATTGTTGATGACGCCCTTACCCTCGAGGACAGCTTTCTTCTGTGAATTGAACGCCGTAGCGTCATCTTTGAAGTATTGTATGAGGGTCCCGGGCTCCGGCCCCTCGTAGAGAATCTTGCCCTTGCCTTCGAAGATCTTCTTGCGGCGGGTGGTCATACGCAGCCTTCTCCACGGGGCGAGGGTTCTGGCCGGAGTCGAAACGAAAAACGCGCGCCGTTGGTCCCAACGCGCGCGATCCCGACTCCAAGCCTCTCGCCGATCTGAGGCTGGCGAAAAATAGACGATCGGCCTGCGCTTCGCAAACGACCATCGGCCCCGCACACGCGCCTTTGCGTTGCGAGCGCGCGCGCCAGGGGATATGCAGCCTCGTTAAGGCCGCATCCCGGAGACCGCATGACCACCTTCAACGACCGCGAACGCGGTTTTGAGAACAAGTTCGCCCTGGATCAGGACCAGGAATTCAAGGCTGGGGCCCGCCGCAACCGCCTGCTGGGCGAATGGGCCGCGGGCCTTATGGGCCTGGAGGGCGAGCGCGTCGCCGAATACGCCAAGGCGGTGATCAAGTCCGACTTCGAGCTGCCCGGCGACGACGACGTGCTGCGCAAGGTGTTCGAGGACCTCAAGGGCTCGGGCGTCAATGTCAGCGAGGGCGACGTGCGCATGAAGATGGATGAACTGCTGGCCCAGGCCCGCGAAGCCATCCGCACCGGCGCCTAGGGCCACCCCGCGATTTCGCACGGCAAGGACGCCGCCTCGCAAGGGCGGCGTTTTTTGTGTCTGCTCCCGCGATGACCGCCGAATCGGCCGCCGCCGTGATCGCCCGCCTGGACCTCGCCCCCCACCCGGAGGGCGGCTGGTACCGTGAGACCTGGCGCGCGCCCGCCGAGCCCGGCGCCCGCAGCCCCGGCACCGCCATCCTCTTCCTGCTGGAGGCCGGCCAGGCCTCCCACTGGCACCGTATCGACGCCACCGAGCTGTGGCTGTTCCAGGCGGGAACGGCGCTCACCCTGCAGACCGCGGCCCATGACAACGGTCCCATCAGCACGATGCGACTTGGGCCCCTGGCCGGCGACGCGCCGCAGGCGGTGGTGGCGCCGGGGGAATGGCAGGCGGCCCAGGCCAGCGCCGACGGCTGGGCGCTGGTGGCCTGCGTGGTGGTTCCGGGCTTCGAGTTCGCGGGCTTCGAGCTGGCGGCGGCGGGGTGGGCGCCGGGGTAGGGAGCTCGGCGATGTCGTGGCGGGAAGCGGGAACACCTTCGAGGCCGGGGCAGGCCCGCTGGGTGGAAGAAGGTTGACCACGAACCACACGAACCACACGAACCTGCGCCGGCCGTCGCCCCTCCCCCCGTCATCCAAGGCCGTGTTCCTAGGATGTCGGGGGGTGGGGTTTGTTGAGCGGGGGGGTGGCGCGCGGAAACGCCGCGCCAATTGAGCAGGCTCAAGGATCGGGGGGGCGGGCGCGGTAGGTTGGGGGCTAGAGGACGTCCCCATGCCGCAAGACACCGCCAATTCCCCGGCCAGTTCCGCCGCCGATCTCGAGGCGCTGCTGGGCCCGAGCGCCAAGGCCGGGCCGTCGCGGCGGCGGTGGGTGGTGGCCCGCGGGGTGGGGCTGGGGATCGTGGCCCTGGTGGCCGCGGTGCTGCTGTTTCGGTCGATGGCGCCGCCGCCGCCGGCGCAGTTCGTGACCACGCCGGCGCGGCGCGGGGACCTGGTGGTCTCGGTGCTGGCGACGGGGTCGCTGACGCCGGTGAACCAGGTGGATGTGGGCTCGGAGGTCTCCGGCACCGTCGACAGCGTGCTGGCCGATGACAATGACAAGGTGCGCAAGGGCCAGGTGCTGGCCACCCTGGACACCTCGCGACTGCGCGACCAGATCGCGCTGGGGGAGGGGGCGGTGGCGGCGGCCCAGGCCAATCTTCGCCAGAGCCAGGCCACCGTGACCGAGACGGGCTTGCGGGCCGGGCGGCTGAACCGGCTCTACCAGATCTCCAAGGGCGGCTATCCGGCCAGGGCCGATGTCGACGCGGCCGACGCGGCCCTGGCGCGCGCGCGCGCGGCGGCGGCGGCGTCTTCGGCGGGAGTGGCCCAGGCCCGCGCCAACCTCAACACCAGCCGCACCAACCTCAGCAAGGCCACCATCCGCTCCCCCATCAGCGGCGTGGTGCTGACCCGCAAGATCGAGCCGGGCCAGACCGTGGCCGCCGCCCTGCAGGCGCCGGTGTTGTTCACGCTCGCCGAAGACATGACGCGGATGGAGCTGCTGGTGGACATCGACGAGGCCGATGTCGGCAAGGTCGCCGACGGCCAGGCCGCGGTGTTCACCGTCGACGCCTATCCGGGGCGGAGCTATCCGGCGCGGGTGACGCGGGTGGGGCTGGGCTCCAAGACCACCGAGGGGGTGGTGACCTATACCGGCGTGCTGGCGGTGACCAACGCCGACCTGTCGCTGCGGCCGGGCATGACGGCGGCCGCCGAGATGACCACCTCGCGGCGCACCGGCGTGCTGCTGGTTCCCGACGCGGCCCTGCGCTTCACCCCGCCCGAGACCCGGGCCAAGGGCGCCGCCAGCGTCACCAGCGCGCTCGTGCCGCGCATGCCCCGGATGGGGGGGCGGCCGACGCGGCGCTCCACCGACTCCGCGGCCCAGCAGGTCTGGGTGCTGCGTGAGGGTGTTCCGGTGCGGGTGGCCGTGCGGGTGGGCGCCTCGGACGGGCGCGACACCGAGGTCACCGGCGGCGACCTGAAGGCGGGGATGGCGGTGATCACCGAAACCGCCGCCGCCGCCAAATGACCGCCGCGGCCGGCGGGCCCCCGCTGATCGAGCTGGAGGGCGTCACCAAGGTGTTCGGGTCCGGCCCCGGCGCCTTCCAGGCCCTGCGAGGGGTGAACCTGAGCGTGCGGGAGGGCGAGTTCGTCGCCATCATGGGGCCCAGCGGCTCGGGCAAGTCGACGGCGATGAACATCATCGGCTGCCTGGACGTGCCCAGCGCCGGCTCCTACCGGTTCCGCGGCGTGGCGGTGGAGCGCCTGGACCGCAGCCAGCGGGCCCTGCTGCGCCGCCGCCACCTGGGCTTCGTGTTCCAGGGCTACAACCTGCTGGCCCGCACCAGCGCCATCGAGAATGTCGAGCTCCCGCTCATGTACCGCGGGGTCTCGACGCCTGAGCGCCGGCGGCTGGCGGCCCAGGCCCTGGCCATAGTCGGGCTGGAGGGCTGGGGGACCCACACCCCGGCCGAACTCTCCGGAGGACAGCAGCAGCGGGTGGCCATCGCGCGCGCCATCGTCACCCGGCCCACCGTCCTGCTGGCCGACGAGCCCACCGGCAACCTGGACAGCGAGATGGGGCGCGGGATCATGGACCTGATCACCGGCCTCAACCGCGACCAGGGGATCGCGGTGCTGATGGTCACCCATGAGCCGGACATGGCCGCCTATGCGCCGCGCCATGTGCGCTTCGTCGACGGTGTGATCGCCTCCGACGGCGCGGGGGACATCTGATGCTGTGGAGCGCGCTGAAACTGGCCCTGGGCGCCATCCGCCGCAACCTGGTGCGCTCGATCCTGACCGTGCTGGGGGTGGTGATCGGGGTGGCCGCGGTGATCACCATGGTGACCCTGGGCAATGGGGCGACGCTCGCGGTCACCAACCAGATCTCCAGCCTGGGCTCCAACCTGCTGATGGTGCGCCCCGGTCAGAGGATGGGGCCGGAGGCGGGCCGCGCGCCGCGCTTCCGCGACGCTGACGTCGCCGCCATCGAGGCCGGGGTCAGCGGCATCGGCGCGATCTCCGGGGTGGAGAGCGTCGGCGCGGTGATCGTCTATCGGGCGCAGAACTGGTCGACCAGCGTGACCGGGGCCGAACCGGCCTATTTCGTCGCCCGCAACCTGGTCCTGGCCCAGGGCCGGGTGTTCAACGACGCCGAGGCCCGCGCCGGGCGGCCGGTCTGCGTGATCGGGGAGACGGTGCGCAAGGAGCTGTTTGCGACCGGCGACCCGGTGGGATCGCGCATCCGGGTGAAGGGTTTCGCCTGCGACGTCGTGGGGCTGCTGAAGACCAGCGGCCAGGTCTCGATGGGAAGCGACCCCGATGATGTGGTGATCATGCCCCTGCGGGCCGTGCAGCGCAGGCTGACCGGCGACCAGGACATCGGGTCCCTGGTGATCTCGGTGAAGGCCAGCGACGACACCGACCGGGTGAAGAGCCAGGTCACCGACATCCTGCGCGAGCGGCGCAAGGTGGCCAGCAACGAGGACGACAATTTCAGCATCATGGACACCCGCCAGATCGCCCAGGCGATGTCGGGGACGACCCGGGTTCTGACCCTGCTGCTGGGGGCGGTGGCGGCCGTCAGCCTGCTGGTGGGGGGCATCGGGATCATGAACATCATGCTGGTCTCGGTCACCGAGCGGACCCGGGAGATCGGCATCCGCCTGGCCATCGGCGCCCTGGAGCGCGACGTGCTGCTGCAGTTCCTGATCGAGGCGGTGGTGCTGTCGGCCTTCGGCGGCCTGGTGGGCGTGGTGCTGGCCGCGGCGGCCTCGGCGGGCCTGGCGGGGTGGATGAAGGTGCCTTACGTCTTCGATCCGGCGGTCAACCTGCTGGCCTTCACGGTGGCGGCCCTGATCGGGGTGGTGTTCGGCTATTTCCCGGCGCGGCGCGCGGCCCGCCTCGATCCCATCGAGGCCCTGCGGCACGAATAGGGGGGCATGGGTATTCCCAGGATTGCGGAGGTCAGGTCCTGGGTTGAGTGACTTCTTCCTTCACGCGAAGGAGGTTTCAAGGCGCTGAGCGGTGGCGCTAAGCTTCACCGTGGTCTGGGGGGACCACGTCCATGGTCGCCACACGAGACATCGTCGAAGCAAGGCCCAGCGGGGACCGTCCGCGCGCGGGGGCGGCCCTGATCTTGGCGTTGGGGCTGACGCTTTCGGTGGCGCTAGGCGGGGCGGCCTGGACCCAGGCGGTGGAGGAGAGCGCCGCCGTGGAGGACAGCATGGCGCTCGAAGCAGCGGCCGCCCCGCTGGCGCCGACGGCGGCGCAGAAGGACCCCTGGCGGGGGTTCAATCGCGGATCCTACGCCTTCAACGGGTTCCTGGACCGGGCGCTGGTCGGCCCGATCGCCCGAGCCTACATGAAGATCACGCCCTCGCCGGTCCGCAGGGGCCTGGCGCGGGTGGTGGATAACCTGCGGGAGCCCTCGACGGTGCTCAATGCGGGTCTGCAGGGTCGTCCCAAGCGCGCTGTGGCGGCCGGCGCCCGCTTCGTCATCAATTCCACCGTGGGCGTGCTTGGGGTGTTCGACGTCGCGAGCCGGGTGGGTCTGGAGCGCAGCCGCGCCGACTTTGGTCAGACCCTGGGCCGATACGGCCTGGACGCCGGGCCCTATCTCTACCTGCCGCTGGTGGGGCCGCTGACCCTGCGTGACGGCCTCGGGCAGGTGGTGGACGCCCTGACCGATCCCATATCCCTGGCCACGGGCGGACTTGGCAGCGACTTCGGGGCCGGGCGCCTGGGGGTGACCGCCCTGGACTACAGGTCCAGCGCCGACGCCACCCTGGAGGCGATCGCCCAGGACGCCACCGACCCCTATGCGACGATCCAGTCGGCCTATCTGCAAAACCGGGAGTCGGTGGTGCGCGAGGCCACCGGAGCGGTGGAGATCCTGCCGGACTTCGAGACCCCGCCCGACATCCCGGCGCCCGCCGAGACGGTCGCCGAGACGGTCGCCGAGACGGTCGCCTTGGCGGCCTACGGCGTCTCAGAGCCGATCTACTAGCGTCATCGCGCGCCCGTCCGCCACCCGAGGAAAGACACCATGCGACCCGCCCCAGCCCGCCGCCACGTCCTTACGCGCCTGGGCGGCGCCATGGCGCTCGCCGGGCTGGCCGCCGCCGCCGCGGCCCAGCCAGCGGCCCGGCGCAGCGCGCGCAATCCGCAGGCCGAGGCCTTCGTCGAGGTCCAGGCCCAGAAGGTGCTCTCGGTCCTGGCCGACCGCAGCCTGAGCGTGGCGCAGAAGCAGCAGGCCTTCCGCCGCCTGATCGACCAGATCGCCGACGTGCCGAAGATCACCAACTTCGTGTTGGGCAAGTACGCGCGCACCATCACCCCAGCCGAGCGGGCGCGGTTCAACCCGGTGTTCCGGGCCTATGCCGAGAACGTCTATCAGAGCCGGATCTCCGAGTTCCGGGGCGAGACCCTGAAGGTCACGGGCTCGGTGGCCCGGACGGCGGGGGACGTGGTGGTGGCGAGCCTGGTGCTGGGGGGCGGCCGCGACCCGATCCCGGTGTCCTGGCGGGTGCTGGGGGGCGGCGTGGCCTGGAAGGTCGTCGACGTCCAGATCCGGGGGGTCTGGCTGGCCATCACCCAGCAGCAGGACTTCGTCTCCACCATCGACAACGCCGGCGGCGACATCAGCGTGCTGATCGCCCAGCTTCAGCGCAACTCCAGGACTTGAAGGCCGACCGTGCGGGGACAATGGGCTGAGACCTTGATGGGCTTTCTGGTGCTGGGCGTGGCCGCGGCGTTCCTGGTCTACGCGCTGTGGGCCGGCCGGGGAGGGCTGACCCCGGCGGGATACGAGGTCACCGCCAAGTTCGGCGAGGTGGGCTCCCTGACGCCGGGCGCTGTCGTCAGCGTGGCCGGGGTCAAGATCGGCACGGTCTCGAAGGTCACCCTGGAGCGTGACACCTACCTGGCCAAGGTGGAGATGGCCATCGACCCCAAGGTCCGGCTGCCCGCCGATTCCACCGCCAAGATCACCAGCGACAGCCTGCTTGGCGGCGTGCACGTCGCCATCGGGGCCGGGGGGGCGGCGGAGGACCTCAAGCCCGGCGGGGAGATCGAGAACACCCAGGGCGCCGTGGACCTGTTTGGCCTGATCGGTCAGGTGGTGCGGCCGCCCGCCCCGGCGCCGGAGAGCCAGTGACATGGCGCCCGCCGCGGCCTTGACCCCAGTGCGGGCCGTCGGACGCCTGACGCTGCTCTGCCTGCAGACGCTGGGGGCGGTGACCCTGTTCGCCCTGCGCAGCCTGCGGGCCATCCTGCTGGGGCCGTGGTTCCCCGGTCAGATCCTGCGCCAGCTGGCCGCGATCGGCTTCTTCTCCCTGCCTGTGGTCGGGCTGACGGCGGTGTTCACGGGCGCGGCCCTGGCGCTGAACATCTACACCGGCGGCGGACGGTTCAACGCAGAGCAGATCATGCCGCAGATCGTCGCCCTGGGGATCACCCGCGAACTTGGTCCGGTGCTGGCCGCCCTGATGCTGGCCGGCCGCGTCTCGGCCACCATCGCCGCGGAGATCGGGGCCATGCGCACCACCGAGCAGATCGACGCGATGAGGACCCTGTCCACCGACCCCTTCGGCTACCTAGTGGCGCCGCGGATCGTGGCCGCGGTGATCGCCCTGCCGATCCTCACCGTGGTGGCCGACATCATCGGGATCGGAGGGGGATGGGCTGTCGCGGTCGGGTTCCTGGACTTCAATCCCACGGTCTATATCCGCGCCACGGTGGACTTCGTACAGGCGGGCGACGTGGGAACCGGCCTGCTGAAGGCCATGGTGTTCGGGCTCATCGTCGCCCTGATGGGCTGCTATCACGGCTACCGCGCCACCGGCGGGGCGCGCGGGGTCGGGCGGGCCACCACCAACGCCGTGGTCTCGGCCGCGATCCTGATCTTCGCCTCCGACTACCTGCTCACCACCCTGTTCACCCGCCGATGAGTGGCGCGCGGCCCAAGCTGGAATGGCGCAACGTCACCAAGCGGTTCGGGGACGTCACCGTCCTCGACCGGCTGACTCTCAGCGTCGAGACCGGGCGCTCGATGGTGATCATCGGCGGTTCAGGGCAGGGCAAGTCGGTGATGATCAAGCTGGCGCTCGGCCTCGTGGCGCCCGACGGGGGGCGGGTCGTGCTGGACGGCCGGGGGCTTCCGGGGTTCGGCGGCCGGCTGCAGCGGCGGCTGCTGGCCCGCTCCGGCGTGCTGTTCCAGAGCGCGGCGCTGTTCGACAGCCTGACGGTCTGGGAGAACGTCGCCTTCCGGCTGATCAACGCCGACGGGGTGTCGCGCAAGGCCGCAAGGCGTCGGGCGCTCGACGCCCTGGCCAGGGTGCGCCTCGAGGAGGCCGTCGCCGATGTCTTCCCGTCGGAGCTTTCGGGTGGGATGCAGAAGCGCGTCGGGCTGGCCCGCGCCATCGCCGCCGATCCGGAGGTGCTGTTCTTCGATGAGCCGACCACCGGCCTGGACCCGGTCACCGCCGCGGTGATCAACGACCTGATCGTCGACCAGGTGAGGCGGCTGGGCTGCACCGCGGTGTCGATCACCCACGATCTCGCCTCGGCCCGCAGGATCGGCGACGAGATCGCCATGC
This sequence comes from Phenylobacterium sp., assembly GCF_030693625.1. GTDB lineage: Bacteria > Pseudomonadota > Alphaproteobacteria > Caulobacterales > Caulobacteraceae > Phenylobacterium > Phenylobacterium ferrooxidans. The sequence goes on along the minus strand of NZ_JAUYAF010000035.1, from coordinate 96,497 downwards.
TGCACGAGGGGCAGATCGTCTGGCAGGGCGCCCCGGGGGAGCTAGACCAGACGAGCAACCCCCATGTCCGGGCCTTTGTCGCCGGGTAGGCTGGGCTATTCCGCTGCCTTCGCCATCGCCATGGCCTCCTGCCCGAACACCCGGGCGAAGATCACGTCGACGTTCTTGAAGTGGTAGCCGAGGTCGAAGAGGTCGCGGATCTCGGCCTCGGAGAGGGTGACGGTTTCGTCGGCCAGCAACAGGTCGATGAACAGGCCTTCGCCGCGCCAGACCTTCATGGCCGCGCCCTGGACCGAGGCGTAGGCGGTCTCGCGGGCCACGCCCTTCTGGGTCAGGGCCAGCATGACGCGCTGGGAGTGCACCAGGCCGCCGAGCCGGTCCATGTTCTTGAGCATGTTCTCCGGATAGATCACCAGCCGCTCCACCACGCCGGCCAGGCGGCGCAGGGCGAAGTCCAGGTGGACGGTGGCGTCCGGGGCGATGCCGCGCTCGACCGACGAGTGGCTGATGTCGCGCTCATGCCAGAGGGTGACGTTCTCCATGGCCGGCACCACGGCCGAGCGGATCAGGCGGGCGAGGCCCGTCAGGTTCTCGGTGAGGATCGGGTTGCGCTTGTGCGGCATGGCGCTGGACCCCTTCTGGCCGACCTCGAAGGGCTCCTCGGCCTCCAGCACCTCGGTGCGCTGCAGGTGGCGGATCTCGGTGGCCAGGCGCTCGATGGAGGAGGCGACGACGCCCAGCGCCGCGAAATAGGCGGCGTGACGGTCACGAGGGATCACCTGGGTGGAGACCGGCTCCACGGCCAGGCCCAGCTGCTGCGCGACGTGGGCCTCAACCTCGGGGGCGACATTGGCGAAGGTGCCGACGGCCCCGGAGATGGCGCAGGTGGCGATCTCGAACTTGGCCATCGCCAGGCGCTCCTTGGCGCGCTGGAACTCGGCGTAGTGGCCGGCGAGCTTGAGGCCGAAGGTGGTGGGCTCGGCGTGGATGGCGTGGCTGCGGCCGACGGTCGGCGTCAGGCGGTGCTCGAAGGCGCGGCGCTTCAGGGCGGTCAGCACCATGTCCACGTCGTCGATCAGCAGGTCGGTGGCGCGGCTGAGCTGGACGGCCAGCGCCGTGTCGTTGACGTCGGAGCTGGTCATGCCCTGGTGCAGGAAGCGGGCTTCCGGGCCGACGACCTCGGTGACGTGGGTCAGGAAGGCGATGACGTCGTGCTTCACCTCGCGCTCGATCTCGTCGATGCGGTCAGCGTCCCAGATAGCGTCGCGGCCCTTTTCCCAGATGGTCTGAGCGGCCAGCTTGGGGATGACCCCCAGCTCGGCCATCTTGTCGGCGGCGTGGGCCTCGATCTCGAACATGATCTTGAAGCGGGTCTGGGGCGACCAGATGTCAGCGGCTTCCTTGCGGGCGTAGCGGGGGATCATGCGAAGGCTCCTTACGGCCCGGTGGATAGCGCCACCGGGCCGATTTCACCACCCCGGATGTGCCGTTTAAGCCGCTTCGCCGCGGTCGGTGCGGGCCTTGGCCAGCGCCTTGGTGAGGCCGATGGAGCCCAGCAGGTAGTGGAAGGCGGCCCAGAGGTAGAAGCAGATGGAGACGATGACGCCCGAGCGGGTGGCCTCCACCAGGCTTGCCTTGCACTGGCCGACGAGGGCGAGGCTGGCCCCGTCGGGGGCCTTGCCGCCCGGGCAGGCGGTGGCGAAGCTGACGGCGCCCAGGTCGCCGCCGAACAGGCCGCCGAGGCCCGCGAGCGTCCCGCCCGCGCCGAGGTGGTTGAAGTTGAACTGGGCGAACTGGTCGATGATCCAGCCGGTGAAGGGCGGGCCGCCGCCGAGCGCCAGCAGGTTGAGGAAGAAGAACAGCAGGGCCGTGGCCGTGGCCCGGCGGTGGGTCGGCACCATGTTCTGCACCACCCCGAAGGTGGGGCCCAGATAGGTGTAGTGGAAGATGCCGGGGATCAGCAGGATCAGGGCCGCGCTCTGCCATGAGGGCTGCAGATAGGCTGCGATATAGATGGGCGTGGCGATGGCCAGGCCGATGGCCGGCGTCAGGGCGTACCAACGCGGCGAGCGCTTGCTGAGACGGTCGGTGATGAAGCCCCCCAGCAGGGTGCCGATGCCGGCGGAGAAGCCTCCCACCAGGCCGGTGATCAGCCCGACCTGGGCGTAGTCCAGGCCAAAGGCGCGGGTGAAGTAGGGCGGCACGAACTGGCCCGAGCCGTAGGAACCGAAGGAGGCGATGGTGACGCCCAGCACCATGTGCAGGACCGGCCACTTGCCAAACAGGGTCGCCGAGACGGCGGCCAGTTCCTTGAACTCGCCGGCCAAGGAGAATTTGGGAGCCGGCGGCGCGACATCCTCGGGCGAGGCCGGTGCCTGTTCAGGCTCGGAGTGGCCGCGCGGCGGCTCCTTGATCACCATTTTCATGATGATGGCGATGATGATGCCCGGCGCGCCGACGATCAGGAAGGCGATGCGCCAGGAGAAGTTCTGCGCCAGCCAGCCGCCGGCCACGGCGCCTAGCATGGTGCCGAGCGGGATGCCGAAGGAATAGATGGAGAGCGCGCTCGCCCGCCGCTTGGGCTCGTAATAGTCGCTGATTAGGGAGTGTGCGGGCGGGGAGAGGCCCGCCTCGCCGAACCCGACGCCGAAGCGGTAGGCGGCCAGCTGGGCGAAGCTGGTGGCCGTCCCGCAGAGCGCGGTGAAGCCCGACCAGATCAGGATGGCGGCGGAGATGATGTTGACGCGGTTGAACCGCTCGGCGAGGCGGGCGATCGGGATGCCCAGCAGGGTGTAGAGCAGGGCGAAATAGAGCCCCCCCAGCAGGCCCAGCTGGGTGTCGGTGATCTTCAGGTCATCCTTGATGGCCTGGCCGATGGTGGAGATGATGGTCCGGTCGATGAAGTTGAGCGTGTAGGCCGTGACCAGCAGGCCCAGCACCACGCCCTTATAGCTGTCCGAATAGACCGGCTTGCCGCCGGCGTCCGCCGCCGCAGTCATACGCACATCCCCCCATGCACTCTCTGGCGCGGACTTTAGGCGGAGCCGGTGGGGAAGGGGAAGGGGCCCGACACGTTCCCGACCGACATCGGTGGTGTGCGGGTGACCAAGCCCGGCGGGGGCGGGTGTGCCGGCCTCGCGCCAGGGAGAGCTGGTTGCTCTGGCTGAGCCCGGACTGCAGAGTTCGTCGCCTCGGAGCGGATGCGACCGGCGCGATTGTGACTTTGACGGGGTGGGCGATGGCAAGAATCCTGGGGGCGATTGTGGGCCTTGGCGCTCTCGTGGCGGCCAGCATCGGCCTGGCGGCGCCGCATCCGCACGGCCCGACCATCGGTCCAGCAAAGGCAGCGGTTGTCGCGCCCGATACGATTGAACTCGACGGCGCGAAGGTCAGGCTGTTGGGGGTGAGCCTGGCGCTCTCGGAACGACCGTGCCCTGACTACGGGTCAGCCGCGACCTGCGCCGCCGGCGCAGTCTGGGAGCTTGAGCACATCATCCTGGACCACGACGTCACGTGCCGGTTGGTTGGCGGGGCCGATGAGCGCCCCCGAGCGGGCGTCTGCGAGGTCCGCTACGACGCCTGCTACGGGGTCAGTTGCAAACCGTACTGGAGAGATCTCTCCGAGGAACTCATCGAGGCCGGAGTGGTCATCCAAAATCGCGACGAAAGCGCGGGACGCTACGATGCGACGGAAGAAGCGGCCCGGCGTGGCGCCACAGGTCTGTGGCGCCAAATCCCGCCGTCTAGGGAGTAAGGCTGCTGGGGGCGCCTCGCAGGCCACATCCCGCCACTCGCCAGACTTCAGCGAACCCGGCGGCATCGATCCCGTCGTCTATTTCGACGGCGACGGGTCCAGCCTCGGGCCTGAGGTAGATGAACCGAAGAGGCATCCCGCGGCGCTGCGCATCCACCAGCCCACAGAGCGCCCTGTCATTGCCCCCGAAGCTGAGGGACGGGGCGTAGAGTTCACGGTTATAGGGCTCGGCGGCCAAGGCTCGGCGCACTTCGGACACCAGAGCTGCCGGAACAGGCTGCGCATTGGACAGCCTCGCCGCCGAGGCCCCGAGATGGGAAAACCCAGCCATCGCCGTCGCCGCAATCAACACCCGCAGATTTCGTACCATCAGCAAGCCCCATCGGCGGCCGCAAAGACCATAGGAGCCGCCCAGGCGGCGGTCGACCCAGCAAACGCAGGCTCGTGACTCTCATATCCCTTGTCGCGCAACATCCCCGACTTGCAAGCCAGGGCCGCCATTATAGTTTGAGGCGCGCTGCCTTGCTCACCAATGAGCCGAAGAATGAAACCAGACACAATGCTGGACGTGGGCGGCCTCACTCTCGAAGAGGAGCTGGCCTACGTTCGGCTGTGTGGGGCGAGAGGGCCGGAACGCCGCCAGCGGAGGAATTGGGCGCTGACTCTGCTCATGATCACCGGCGCTCTATTGTGCTGTTTCGCGGCGGTCGGAGCTGTGCGAGACGCGTCTGGGCTAAGCGCGGGAGCCGCGGTGCTGGCTGGCCTCGCGGCCGTCATTCTCAATCGTGGAATCAGGCCGAACGCGGCGCCCCCGCTCGAAATCGCCGACCTGGACATGGCGGCCCAGCTCGATGCTGCGCTCACTGACTTCCTCGACGGCGCGCGCGTGGGCGCCAGCCAGATCACGGCTCTGCGCCAGGGCGGAACACTGCTTGCCGCCGCTCTTGGTGCGTTGGTGTTTGAAGTGTTGCGCTGAGCCGCGTCACCCAGGCGACTTCTCCGCGGGTCAATAAGTCGGGTATCGGATAGACGGGCGGTCAGGGTTGGTGGTGTGGTGTCGCTTCCCCCAGGGATATCCTCAGTGCCCGCCTACATCTTCTATCCCTATCTCGCCGGTGGTTCCGGCCTGACGTTCGAAGCCGTCGAGCTTACGGATGACGCGGCGGCCCTGACCAAGGGGCTGCAGATCCTGGCCGAGCACGGCAGCGCCGCCGAGGTCGAGATCTGGCGCGACGATGAGTTGATCCATCGCGAACGGCGGGACGCCGGCGGCGGGCCGCTGGCGACTTGAGCCCAGGCCTCAGGCCGCGACCTTCAGCAGGCGGTCGAAGCGGATCTTGCCGAGGCCGTAGCATTCGCAGGCCTCCCGTTCGAGCCCGGTCCGGTCGAGGATGGTGATGGCCCCGCGCCGGTAGTCGATCAGGCCTTCGCGCTTGAAGGCGCTGGCCACCAGGGTGACGGTGGTGCGCTGCACGCCGAGCATGATCGCCAGATACTCCTGGGTCAGGGGCACGACGGGGCCTGACACCCGGTCCTGGGTCATCAGCAGCCATCGCGCCAGACGTTGGCCGGCCTCATGCAGGGCGTTGCAGGCCACTGACTGCTGGGCCTGGCTGATATTGGCCTCGATGTGCCGCAGCAGCAGGTGGAGGAGCGGCGCGCTCTGGAACGCCCGGTCGCGCAGTTGGGCGGCCGGGAGACGGATGGCGCCGCCTGCGACCTGGGCGAAGACGCGGCTGGAGCTGGGCTCGCCGCTCAACGCCGAGGGCAGGCCGCTGACGCTCTCAAACCCGATGGTGGCGCTTTCCACGCTGCGTCCGTCCCGGGTGGGGGTGACCACCGAGACCACGGCGCTGGAGGGGAAGAAGATCGCCTCGATGGGCTGATCGACCTCGTGCAGCACCTCGCCCGCGGACAGGGCGGTTTCGGTCAGAAAGGGGCCAAGCACGGCCATGTCTTCGGGCTCTAAGGCGGACAGAAGATAGTTTCTAAAATTCACTGAGGTCCAGACCAATCGGTCAACTAAAAACATCGCAACCGGTCGAGTGTGTCACAGATGCTGCAGCGCGTGATCATATAATTGTTCGACCGTATTTACGGAATGTATTTCGAAAAACAGAATAAGACGAAGTGGGGGGTAATAAGTATTTTCGAATACGGACTATGTGCTTTTCAATACATGAAATGATAGATTTCAAACTTTGGGTCTAGGCGCCTGTCTTTTGGGCCCCCTCGAAGTCACGCGAGGCCGGTCGATCAATCTGTGAAGGAACGTGGTCCCTGTGGGGGATGGCCTGGCCGCTGGGGTACGTCACACAGCAAACCGCCCCAGACGATGCTGGGGCGGCGCGATCTCATCAGTCGTGTGAAGGGCAGGCGCGCCGCGCGCGGGAAAGCGCGCGCGGCGGCCGGATCAGTTGGCTTGGGCCGGGGCCAGCTCAGCCATCAGTTCTTTCTTCCGGGCGGCCATGCGCTCGCCCATTTCGTCGAGGTCTTCGTCGCCCTTCTTGGCTTGCGAGAACATCCCGCCGGGCTCTTCCTCTTCCTTGACGTGGTGCTTGATGTATTCGCCCAGCACCTTGACCTTGGCGTCGTAGAACTGGTCGGACGGCTTCATCGCCTCGATCTCGGCGATCAGCTTCTTGGCGCTGTCGTGTTCGACATAGGCCTCATCCATGAGGTCATCTTCCACCTCGCCGCGCTCCTCCGGATAGAAGATTTCCTCCTCGATCTGGGTGTGCACCTTGAGCGCCAGGGCGATCTTGTTGAACAGGGCCAGCTTCTCGGCGTCCTTTTCCAGCTGCTCGTACTCGTCGAACATGGCGTCCACCTCGCGGTGGTCCTTCTTGAGCAGGCTGATGGCCAGCGGATCGCGGCGGTTGGTGCGGCGCGTGCGGCGCGGCGCGGTCTTCTTGGAATCGGTCTTCTTGGCCGTGTCGGCCTTCGCGGCAGTCGCCATAACGTCCCTCGTTCATCTGAATTTGCGGGCGCTGTCGCCCTGAGTCGGAAAACAACCTGGCGCTGACGGAGTTCCGGCGGATATCCGACAGACGGTCACGAATTGCAGCGCTTGCGAACCGGTCGCGAAAACGCCCGCGGCGCACGAGGCGCGCGGGCGTTCCTGTCCGTGTGGCGGCTTCAACGGGCGTTGTTGGCGCCCTGGCTGTTGCCGGGTTCGATGGCGCCGGTCTCGACGCCGGTTCCGAGGCCCGTGCCGGTCTTGGACTGCTCACCGCCGTTGGTGTTGGTGGTCTCGTCCTGACGCTGTTGCTGGCTCGGGGCCGGCTGTTGCGGGGTTGCGCTCTGGTCCTGCGGGGTGCGGTTCTCGGCCATGGGATGCTCCTGTGTGTGGCGTACAGCCTATCAACAGGGAGACCGGGCCAGGTGTTCCGACGGTGGCGCTAGGCCTCGCGGCGCACCGGCAGTTCGGCGAGGGGCGCTTCGTAGGCGAAGTAGCGCCAGGTGCCGACCAGGGCCTGGGTGCGGTCGTGGATCAGGACGCGGGCGTCACGGCCGGCGGCGGCCAGGCGCTCGGCCAGGGCCTTGGCCTTCTCCTCGGCCTTGGCGCCGGAGAGGAACATCAAGGGCGTGTCATCGAAGGGGGAGTGCACCCTCCAGCCGCCCTCAACCGGGACGACCAAGATGCTGTGATCAGTCTGCGGTGTCTGGGTCATGACCTTCTCCTCCTAAGCGCACTATACCCGAAATGGTGGCGCGCTAGTCCGCCACCGCACCTGGTCACGCAGCTTTGAGCGGCCGCCCGATCCGGCGGATCTCAACGGTCAGGACGCTCAAGGCGTTCCTGCCATCAGGCTTCCATCAGCCCTGGGGGGAGCGCCACGGGCCCGTGATCGCCAGGGTGATACCCGGCCAGTAGATGTTCACGAAGAGGGTCGAGCCGTCGGGCGAGAAACAGGCGCCGGCCAGTTCTGCGTTCTCGCGGAAGACGTTGCGGGCGATCGTATAGACCTTGCCCTCCGGGGTGACGCCGCGGATGTGGTTGCGCTTGGTGTTGGAGTAGCGATCCTCGCAGACGATCAGGTGACCCCATGGCGCCACGGTCAGGTTGTCGCCGTAGTCGAAGACCTTCTCGTCGGACGACTCCAGAAACAGCTGCAGCCGGCCGGGCGTATCGCGCTCGCCGGCTTGGCCTTCGCTGGCGCTGGGAACGTAGCGCATGATCTGGCCATGTTTGGCCGGGCCCCCGCTGGTGCAGGTGAAATACATCTCGCCCGCGCCGAAGTGGATGCCCTCGCCCCGGGCGAAGGTCGCCGCGCCGGCCTTGGCGCCGCGCAGGCGCAGGTCGTCATCCGGGCTTTCCACGCCGTCGAGGTCGATCCAGACGACCTGCTTCCAGTCGCCCTGGCTCCAGATGACCTGACCCTGGTTGGCGGTGCTCACGCCGCCGGGGGCGTCGCGGAACCCAAGCGCCTGCAGCTTGCCGCCCATGTGGAGCTCACCGCGGGCGTTCGGGAGGAAGCGGTAGAACAGGCCCGGGCCGGCGAAGCTGTCCTCGGTCATGTAGACGACGCCGGTGCGGGGGTCGACGCAGGCGGCCTCGTGCTGGAACCGTCCCATGGCCTTGAGCGGCACGGCCTGGACCAGGCCCTTGGACCTGGCCGGCACCTCGAACACCCAGCCATGGTCCTTGGAGAGGTTTCCGCCGGCCTTCTGGGTGTTCTCCTCGCAGCTCAGCCACGATCCCCACGGGGTCACGCCGCCGGCGCAGTTCACGGCGGTTCCGGTCAGGCTGAGGTGTTGGCTGATCAGTTTCTGCCGGGCGACATCGTAGATGAGCGTGGTGGTTCCGCCGGGCAAGGCGTGGCCGTCGGCCCCGACATCGTAGGCCCGCGACAGGTCGACCCGCGGGGCCAGGCGCCGCGCCAGGCCGGCCGGGCCGTAGTTGAGGTCGTTGCTCTTGAGTTCGTGATTGCGGACCAGCGCCACCCGCGAGCCGCCGAGCGGAATACAGCCCATGCCGTCGGCCTTGTAAGGAACCTCCAGGCCGTCGCTCATCGTCTCGCCGAACCGCGACACCACCCGGTAAGCGAACCCGGCGGGCAGGTCGAGAATGCCGTAGGGGTCGGCGACCAGCGGGCCATAACCCGCGACCTCGTTGGCGTAGGTCTCGGTCGCGGCGCCCGTCTGAGCGCTTGCGTGCCGCGCACAGCCGAGGAACGCCAGTCCCGCTGCGGCGGTGGAAAGGACGGTGCGACGCGAGGTCATCATTCGCGAGCCTGTATCAACGGAAATGGAGGGCGCCTAGGGCGAGCCATCCGAGATTCACCGCGGCGCGGCGACACACCTTCCCCGGATCGGCCAACGGTTCAGGCCGGCAGGTTCTGGATTTGGATCGCCGTGAAGGCGTTGACCTGGGCCGGGCTCATGGCCGCCACCAGGGTCGTGGAGAGCTGGCGCACCTGGGTCACGGTGAGCCTGGGGATCTGGGTCGCCTCGAAGGCGGCGACCTGGGTGGTGGTCAGGGCGCCGATCAGGGTGGTGCTGAGGGCGGCGATCTGGGCGCCGGGCAGGGCCGCGATCTGGGTCGCGGTGAAGGCCTCGAACTGGGGCGGCTCAAGGGCCGAGAGCTGGCTGGCGGTCAGGCCGGCGATCTGGGTCGCCGCCAGGGTTCCAAACTGGGTGGCCGAGAGGCCGAAGAGATTGGTGGTGGTCAGGGCACCCACCTGGCCGGCCGTCAGCCTCACGAGCTGGGTGGCGGTCAGTTCGCCGAAGTCGGTGGCGCTGAGGCTACGGATATTGGCTGCGCTGACGCCCTGGATCTGGGTGGCTGACAGGCCGGCGACCTGGGTCTGCGTCAGGGCTGAGAAGTTGGTGGCGGTCAGGCCCGCGATCTGGGTGGCCGCCAGGGCGCCAAGCCGCGTCTCGTCCAGCGAGGCCAGGGTGGCCGGGCCGATGGCGTTGATCTGGACGCTGGTCATGGCGCCGAGCTGGGTGAGGTCGAACTCGCCGATGTCGGTGGCCGAGAGACCCCCGATCTGGGTGGCGGTCAGGGCCCGCACCTGGCTGGTGGTGAGGCCGGTGATCTGGGTGGCGTCGAGGGACGAGAGATTGGTCGAGGACAGGCCGGCCAATTGGGCGGGGGCCAGGTCGTCGATCTGGGTCGGGCTGAAGCGGCTAAAGTCGGTGGCCGACAGGCCTCCCAGGGCCGCGGCGCTGATGCCGCGGAGCTGGGTGGTGGAGAGCCAGCCGATCTGGGTGTCGTTGAGCGCCGCGACCCCGGAGGCCGACAGGCCGCCGAGCTGCAGGGCGCTGAGCCCCTCGAACTGGGTGTTGAACAGGGCCGGCAGGGCGCTGGCCGAGAGCGAGCCGAACTGGCCGGGGGTGAAGCCCTGGATCTGGGTGGCGGTGAACTCGCGCACATCGGTGGCGGTCAGCGCGCGGACCTGGAAGGCGGTGAGCCCCTGGAGCTGGGTGTTGCTGAGCTGCTGGATCACCGTGGCGTTCAGTGCGCCGATATTGGTGGCCGACAGGGCGCCGATCTGGGCGGCGGTGAGGCTGACGATCTGGGTCGGGGTGAAGCGGGCGAAGTCGGCCGCCTCCAGGCCGCCGAGCTGACTGGCGGTCAGGCCCCTGATCCGGGCCGGATCCAGGGCCGCGAACTGGGTGGCCGAGAGCGAGGTTAGGTTGGTGACGGAAAGGCCGCCGACCTGGCTGGCGGTGAGGGCGGCGATCTGGGTGGTGGCGAGCTCGGCGAAGTCGGTCGTCGAGAGGCTGGCCATCTGGGTGGCGGTGAAGCCCGCCGTCTGGGTGGTGGCCAGGCCCTGGATCTCGGTCTCGTCCAGGCTGGCCAGGTTGGTGCTCGAGAGCGCGCCGAGCTGAGCGGCGGTGAGGGCGCCGATCTGGCCCGAGGTGAACTTGTCGAAGTCGGCGGCTTCCAGGCTGCGCACCTGGGTGGCGGTGAGGCCCTTGACCTGGGTGGTGGTCAGGGCCGCGACCTGGGTGGCGTCGAAGGCGGCGAGAGCCGTGTTGCTGAGGCCGGAGATCTGGGTCGACGACAGGGCCGCGATGACGCCGGGCGCCAGGGCTGAGAGATTGGTGGCGGCGATGGCGCCGACCTGGCTGGCCGATAGCGCGCCCACCTGGGTGGCGGTCAGCTTGCCGAGAGTCGTGGCGTCCAGGTCCCGCAGCTGCAGGGTGTTGAGGCCCTTCACCTGGGTGGTGGAAAGGGAGGCCATCTCGGTGGCGTCGAACTGGGCCAGGTGGGTGGTGGCCATCACCCCGATCTGGGTGGCGGTGAAGCCCCCCAGCTGGGTCAGGTTGAACTCGTCGATGTCGGCGGCGCTGAGGCCCTTGATTTGGCTGGTGGTGAGACCCTTCACCTGGGTGGCCGACAGGGCGCCGATCTGGGTGGCGGTGAGGCCCGAGAGGTTGGTGGCCGAGAGGCCGGCGAGCTGGGTCCCGGCCAGGGCGGCCAGGCGCGTGGTGTCCAGGGCGCCGAGCTGGCTGGAGCTGAGGCCGCCCAGCTGGCTGGCGTTCAGGGCGGTGAGCTGGGCGGTGTCGAACACCACCGCGCTGGAGAAGTGGGCGATCTGGGTCGCCTTCAGGCCCTTGACCTGGCTGGCCGACAGGGCCCCGACCTGGGTCACCGAGAGGGTCCCGATCCCGGTCACGCTGAGCGCGCCCATCTGGGTCGAGGTGAGCTGCTGCATCTTCGTGGTCGAGAGCGGCTGCAAGACCGTCGCCGAGAGGGCGGAGATCTGCGCAACCGAGAGGTACGAGATCGGCATGACGCCGAGCTTAGGCGTTCACGCTTAAGCGATGATCAACCGCCGGGCGATTTCTCGCGCAGAACAGCCAGTCCAGGTGGTGAGCTCTTCCTCCCCCGGTGAACGGGGGAGGAAGGAACAGGCCTCAACTCACCAGGTCGCGCACCATTGTCTTGCGGGCGATCCAGAAGATGGCGGCGCTGATCAGGGTGAACAGCGAGGTCAGGACCATGGACCAGCGCAGGCCCTCGGCCGCGCCAAGACCTCCCAGGGTCGCCAGGGCGTCGCTGAGCAGGCCGACGAACAGGGGGCCGAACCCCAGACCGATCAGGTTCAGCACCAGCAGCAGCAGGGCCGCCGCCGTGGCCCGGGTGTGGGCGGGCACCACGCTCTGAGCGGTGGCGAACACCGGGCCGTACCAGAGGGAGCCGAGGATGCTGGGGATGATGGTCAGCCAGAGCGCCGTCATCGGATTTTCGACGGTGTAGATGAAGTAGTAGGAGGGCAGGGCCAGGACCGCGGCCAGGGCCGGGACCACGGCGTAGCCGCGGGCGTCCCGGCGCGCGGCGATGTCGGCGAACCAGCCCCCCAGCAGGGTGCCGACGATACCGGCCGCGCCGCCGATGAGACCCAGGGCCAGGCCCAGGAAGCCGGCGGACTTCAGACCATAGGGCGCGGCCAGCAGGGCCAGCTCATCCCCGTGCAGGCGCATGAAGAAGGCGGCGTTGAAGGCGCCCTGGCCATAGCCCACGAAGGCCATCAGCCCGGCGGCCACCGCCATCAGCCAGAAGGTGGGCTTGCCCCCCAGCACCTTGAAGGCGACCGACAGCGGCGGTGCGGCCTCGGCCTGGCTGGTGGCGAGCGCCGACATGTATTTGCGGGGCTCCTTGAGGCAGAAGCCGGCCACCAGGGCCAGGGCGAGGCCCGGCGCGCCGGCCACATAGAAGGCCACGCGCCAGCCATAGGCGTCGGCGATCAGACCGCCCATCACCAGGCCCAGCAGGGTGCCGATGGGGATGCCCAGGGAATAGGTGGCCAGCGCCGAGGCGCGCTTCTCCTTGGGGGTGTAGTCGGCGATCAGGGAATGGGCGCAGGGGTTGCAGCCGGCCTCGCCGAAGCCGACCCCCATGCGGGCGATCAGCATCTGCGGGAAGGTCTGGGCCCGGCCGCTCAACACGGTGAAGCCGCTCCACAGCGCCATGGAGGCCGCGATGATCCAGGGCCGCGAGAACCGCTCTGCCAGGCGGGCGATGGGAATGCCCAGGGTCGTATAGAAGAGCGCGAAAGCCAGGCCCGTCAGCATGCCCAGTTGCCAGTCGGCGAGGCCAAGGTCCTTCTTGATGGGCTCGGCCAGGATCGAGACTACCTGCCGGTCGAGGAACGACAGGATGTAGGCGCCCAGCAGAATGGTCAGGGCGAAGGCGCGGTAGCGGGCGTTGAAGGGGGAGGCCTCCTCCGCGGCGGGCACGGCGGGCGTGGCGGCGTCGACCATGGTCTTGGGCTCCCTGACTCTTTTATCGTTGGTGTCAGGTTGGCTCAGTTGAGGGCCGTGCGCCACCGCCGCTTGACCTGTCGGCCCTGGACGCCTCGAAGTGACGCACCCCTTGGACGTCCGGCGCGTTCCGCCTGCCGGGCCATCACAGGCGGCCCCATGGCCGCGAGGCCTGCGAGATCGAAGACCGTACGGCGCGGCCCGCCGTCCTGACGAAGGACTAAGCCATGCGCACCAATCCCTGGATGAAGCTGACGATGGACACCTGGATCCTGGGGATGGAGGCGTCCTCGGTGATCGGCCTGCGCGCCCTGAAGATGGCCGCCGGCGGACCGGCCGCCCAGACAGAGGCGGCCCTGATGCTCAATGAGAAGATCGCCTCGACCCTGGCCCTGCAGATGCGGGCCGCGACGGGAGGCTTGGGGACCACGCCCCACGGGGCGGCGTCCAGGACGGTGGCGCACTATCGCCGCAAGGTGCGAGCCAACCGCCGCCGTTTGTCGAAGATCTAGAACGGTGAGGGCCTCCTCCCGTTGGGAGGAGGCCCTGGTCGCTTAGCGCCTGCGGACAAGACCCAGCAGGAAGAGCAGCAGGATCGCGCCGAGGGTGGCGATGACCAGGCTGCCGATGACGCCGCCGAAGTTGATCCCCATGACGCCGGCGAGGAAGCCGCCCAGCAGGGCCCCGACCACGCCCACGATGAGGTTGGTCAGCAGGCCATGACTGCGGCCCATGACCTTCTCCGCGATCCAGCCGGCCAGGATGCCGATGATGATCGCGCCGATAATTCCTACGCCGCTCATGATGTTAGCCCTCTCTGATTTCGTGACGGGGTGGAAACGCGTTGAGAGGGCCAAGGTTCAGTCGCGCTTGCAACATCGCCCGCGAGGTGAGAGGCGAGCGACATGAACAGCAACCAAGCCCTGGTCCTTGGCCTATGGCGGCGCATCCGCCGCCGCATCGCCCGAACCGGTCTGAGCCTCGACACGGTGACGGCCGGCGAAGCCGAGCTGACCACCGTCGAGGCCGACCTGCCGGCCTATCTGTGGGTCTATCGCGAGGTGCTGGGGCCATGGCTCGCCTCGGCCGCCGCGGCGAGCGACCTGGCTGACCAGCTGGTCCGCTGGCTGCATCGCCACAACCAGTTCCTCTACGCCACGGCGCAGACCCGCGCCGAGCTTGGCCAGGTCTACGCCCAGACACTGGCTGATACCGCCGAACTGCTGGCCGAGGCGCGGACCGAGCAGGAGGTTGAGGACGGCCTGCCGCAACTGCTGGCCGAACACCACCAGAGGCTGGCCCTGGCCCTGAAGGTGGCCTTCGGGGCGCGGCTTCGCGACACGGTGCAGGCTGAGTATTCCCCGGGGCTGCAGATTGCGGTGCTCGGCCTGAGTCAGGTCGAGACGCCGGTGCTGGACGTCGGCTGTGGCGCCACCGCCGCCCTGGTGGACTATCTGCGCGATGCCGGGATCGAAGGCGTCGGCATGGACCGCGACGCCCAGGCGCCGGGGGTGGTCCAGGCCGACTGGCTGACCCAGGACTATGGGCGGGGGATCTGGGGGACGGTGATCTCCCACCTCGGCTTCTCCCTGCACTTCCTGCATCACCACCTGTCGGACCACGAACTGGCCTTCGACTATGCCCGGGCCTACATGCGGATTCTTGCGTCGCTGAGGGTCGGCGGCCGGTTCGCCTACGCCCCGGCCCTGCCGTTCCTGGAGGCGGTGCTGGGAGACAACTACCGCGTCGAGAGCCGCACCTTCGACGGCTACGGCGGCGGCCTGCCCATCGAGAGTTCGACGGTGGTGACGCGGCTCGCCTAGACCGCCGCGGAGGTCATCACCGGGGCGCCGTCCAGGGTGTCTGCGATGGCGGCGAGCGCGCGCTCGATCTGGGCGCGGGAGCCTGGGCCGCCCAGGCCGATGCGGACGGCTTCCGGCGGACCGGCCACCGTGGCGAAGGCGTCGGAGACCACCACCCCCATGCCGCTGGCGCGCAGCTGGATGGCGAACTCGCCGCGCGTCCAGGCCGTGGGCAGGGTCAGCCACAGATGGAAGCCGTCAGGATGGGCGGCGAAGCTGCCGGCCGGCAGCAGGCGGGCGGCCAGGCGCTGGCGGGCGCGGGCCTCGGCGCGGATGGCGTCGCGCACCTGGTGGGCCACGCCGCTGGTGATCCAGCCGGTGGCGATGGCGGCGGTCAGGGGGGAGGCCATGGCGGCGGTGGCGCGGATCGCGGCGCGCACGCGGGCGCCCGACCGGCTGTCGGGCGCGATGAGGTAGGCGATGCGCAGGGCCGGGGAGACGTGCTTGGCCAGGCCCGCGATATGGAAGGTCAGCTCCGGCGCCAGGGCGGCCAGCGGCGGCGGGCTGTCCTGCGGCAGCAGTCCGTAGGCGTCGTCCTCGACGATGGGTACGGCATGGTCGCGGGCGATGGCGACCAGGGCCTCGCGGCGGGCCAGGGACATGGTGGCCGTCGTCGGGTTTTGCAGGGTGGGCGTGCAGCACAAGGCCTTGACCGCGTGGTCGCGGCAGGCCGCCGCGAAGGCCTCGGGCAGGACCCCTTCGGCGTCCATGGCCAGGCCGATGACGGTGAGGCGGAGCTGGGCCGCCAGGGCCTTCAGTCCCGGATAGGTCAGGGCCTCGGCGCAGATGATCTCGCCGGGCGCCGCGAGCGTACCGATCACCGCCAGCAGGGCGCTCTGGGCGCCGGGACAGACGGTGATCCGCTCAGGATCCAGACCCGGCAGGCGGTCCCGCAGCCAGAGCGCGCCGGCCTCCCGGTCGGCCAGGGCCCCGCCGGCTTCCTGGTAGCGTAGCAGCAGGTCGAGACCCGTCGCCTGGAGTTCACCCGCCTCGCGCCACATGCGGGCGGTCAGCGCGGCGTCCTCGAAATGGGGCGGCAGGTTCATGCTGAGATCCACCGGGCCCGCGCGGGGGGCGGGGGGCTCAGCGGCGCGGACATAGGTGCCCTGGCCGACCCGGCCCTCCACCAGGCCCCGGCGGCGCGCCTCGGCATAGGCGCGGCTGACGGTGGTGAAGTCGATGCCCAGATGTTGGGCCAGGGTCCGCTGCGGCGGCAGGCGCTCGCCAGGGGCCAGCCGGCCCGCCGCGAGGTCAGCGGCGATGGCCTCGGCGATCGCCAGATAGACCGGCCCCGCCGCGCGGCCGAGGTCGGGGCGCCAGCTATCGCTCATGGAGATCTCCATACACTTAGATATTGTATGGGTCATAGCGGGGGCCCGCAAGAGTTGGCTCACAGCGGTGCTTTGGTGTGACGACGCCCGCCTCTATGCATGCAATATTTATTGAGTGGAGATTGATGGCGCCCTATATTCATCTTGCGTCCTGAAGCGACGCGACCTTTGAGGGAACAAGCGACATGGACGCCAAGCGGTCGGCCGGCGAAGGCTTCAAACGGGGCCTGCAACGCCGCTGTCCCAATTGCGGCGAGGGCGCTCTGTTCCGTGGCTATCTCGCGGTGCGGTCCACCTGTGAGGCGTGCGGCCACGACAACGGCGCCTATCGCGCCGACGACGGCCCGGCCTATTTCACGATCATGCTGGTGGGCCACCTGGTGGTCGCGCCGTTGCTCTGCTTCCCGTTCATCTGGCAGGCGCCGGTGGCCTTCGTCCTGCCCTTCACCCTCTCCCTGGTGGCCGCCACCACCCTGGCGCTGCTGCCGGTGGTGAAGGGGGCCTTCATCGGGGTACAGTGGAGCGCCCGGGCGACAGCGACCCAGTAGTCGCGGCCGGGCCTGGAGACTTTGATGGCCCGACCTGTCCTGATTCTCGCAGCCCTGCTGGGCGGCGCCCTGATCGCCGCACAGGCCTCAGCGCAGGACGCGGCCACCGACGCCTCGGCCGATCGGGGCCGGGACCTGGTGCTGAAGCACTGCAGCCGCTGCCATTCCCTGGCGCCGACCGGGCCGAGTTCCGAGCCCTCCGCGCCACCGTTCCGCGACCTGCACAAGAGATATCCTGTCGAGAACCTGGGGGAGGCCCTGGCCGAAGGTATCCTGGTGGGACACCCGCAGATGCCGGAGTTCAGGTTCGGACCCGACGATGTCACCGCCGTGATCGACTACCTCAACCGCATCCAGTCGGGGACCGCCAAGCCGAACCCCTGACCCCAAAATGCGCATAACCGTTTGTTTGTCTCTCGGCGGATAGAACAGGGTTACACGGCGGAGGGAAGAATGGCGGGAAACGCAACCTCATCACGGCAATCCCTCACCCAGGCGCTGGGGAGCGTCGCCAAGGCGCAGGCGGCTGTGCAGGCGCTGGCCGACAATTTCGACGGCTGGATGCACGAGGAAGTGGCCAAGCTCGACGCTGCGCGCGAGGCCCTGCCCAGGGACGGCTACGGCATCGAGGCGGTCAGCGTGCTCTATATGCGCGCCCACGACATGAAGGGCCTGGCCCCCACCTTCGGCTATCCCCTGATCCACCAGCTGGCCGCCGGCCTCTGCGTCCTGATCGACGACGACAACCTGCCCTTTGAGTCCCGCCTGCCGCTGATCGACGACCACATCGACGCCATCCGCACCCTGGCCAGCAAGAAGGTCCGTAGCCAGGCCGACCTCTTCGGCCGCAAGCTGGTGGCCCAGCTGGAGGGCGATCTGCGCCAGCTGATGGAACAGAGAGCTTAGAGCCCTTTCGATCTGATCGCTTCAATCAGATCGGAGAGAAAAGGGCTCTAATTCAAAATGTTAGAGCACTTTTCGATCCGATAACCGTTTCACACTTATCGGAAAATGCTCAGACCGCCGCCTTCGCCCCATAGGTCTCAACCCAGCGGCGCAGGAGGTTGAGGTCGGCGAGGCCCGACTGGTTGGCGACGATCTTGCCGTCCTGGAAGACAAAGAGGGCCGGGATGCCCTTGATCCCATACCGCGCCGAGAGCTGGGGTTCGGCGTCCACGTCGATCTTCACGAAGCGGGCGCGGGGCTCCAGCTCGGCGGCGGCGCGTTCGAAGATCGGGGCCATGGCCTTGCAGGGCCCGCACCAGGCCGCCCAGAAGTCCACGATGATCGGAACGCCGCTGCCCGCCACATGCTTCTGGAACCGGGCGGTGGTGAGCGCCGCGGGATGGCCGTCGAACAGGGCCTTGTGGCACTTGCCGCACTTGCCGGCCTTGGGGTCGCGCTCGGGCGGGAGGCGGTTCACGGCGTCGCAGTGGACGCAGACGATCTGAACGGACATGGCGGCCTCCTTCGCGGCTAATGCGCGGAACCTTAGATAGGCGCCCCAGGCTCGCGCGCCATGCGCCAGGTCAAGTCGGCGCGCACAGCTGTCCGTTCCCGTCCGTCCAGGCCACCGCGTCCGAGGCGACCACCACGACGGGGGCGAAGCCGCCGCCGGGGGTGCGGAAGTTGGTGGTCTGGCCGCTGTAGAGACGGGCCGCCGTCATCAGGGTCTTGCCGGCATAGGTGTAGAGCCGCACGTCCATCTTGCGCACCTGCGCATCGCCCGCGATGCGCACCCGCCTCTCGCTGGGGGCGGCGAAGTCCTGGGCGATGTAGTCGCCCGCCGTCACCGTGGCCCAGGCGCCTCGGGTGATCTTGTCGCCGCGATAGACCGCCTTGCCCGCGTGGCCGGCGGCGGGCTTGAAGAACAGCGACTTGCGCTGCGCCCACAGGGCCTCGGCGTTGGCCGGGGTCACCAGGCGGGCGCGGGGCAGGCCCCGCAGGGCGGTGATCAGGTGGGGTGCGACGCCGAGGCGGGCCAGGGCCTCGGGGTCCGACAGCAGGGTGAGATTGCGCTTGTCGGCCAGCAGGGCGTGGTTGCGCGGATTGGGGGTCACCACCGCGCCGCCGGAGAGGTAGGCCTCCCGAAGGGCCGCGGTCTGCGGGGTTTCCAGCCCGAAGTCGCAGTGACGGTTGTAGACCAGGTCGATGGCCAGGCCGTCGGTGGTGGTGAGGCGGCCGTCGACCATCCGCAGGTCGGCGGGATCGACGATCAGGGTCTCGACCCCGCGCCGCTCCAGGAAGGCCTGGGCCAGCAGGAACTCCGGATAGAGGTACTGGCCCTGGGGGGCGTCGTCGACGATCGCCGCCAGGGCCGGCTTGCCGGTTTTGCCCTGCAGCCGCCATTCGGCCTGGAACATCGCCCAGACCGCGTCCTCGAATTCGGCCAGGGAGCGGGGCGCCGTCACCGCCGCCACCTCCGGACAGCAGGCTGCCAGGGCCTGGGCCAGGAGGGCGTTGAGGAAGGCCCCGCCGGCGTTGGTGTTGACCTCGATGAGCTTGGGCCCCTCGGGGGTCAGGTGGAAGTCGTAGCCCATCAGGGCGCCGCGCGGGCCCAGGGCGGTCCGGGCGCTCGCGGGGCCCCAGGCCAGGACGGCCGCCTGGAAGGCCGGAAGCTCCGCCACCGTCTCGATGGCGCCGGCCACCGCCTCCATGGCCGCGACCTCGTCCTGGGAGATGAAGGCCGGGCCGGTGGAGAAGAGGTGGGGGCGTTCCTGGGCCAGGGCCTGACCGGAGATCACGCCCCCGGCCGCCGCATCGACAGCGCGCCAGACGCTGGCCTCGTCGACATCGATGCAGAAACAGTCGCGATTGAGCCGATCCTGCAGGAGCCCTGGGCCCGGCGAGCAGTTCGACGTCAGGTCATCGGTCATCGGGTCGGCCGTTTCGGTCTGCGGGACTGACACTCATATGGGGGACGCAATCGGGGGCGGAAGAGCGAGCACCCTATCCCACTAGCGAGCGCCGCCCACGATCTAGATCAAGCCGCCAGGTCTGTTCCGTCCCTGCGCAGCAGGGTGTGGGTCAGGCTCCCGGCGGGCGGGGGGGCGAGAAGCGCGGCCTGCGGGCGGGCCAGGGTCAGCCAGTCCAGGCCGGCCTTGGGCGCCAGGGGGATGATCCCGCGGTCGTGGTAGGGGGCGACGTCGGGGCCAGGGCTGGCGGTGAGCATCGAGAAGCAGCCCTCCTTGACGATGCCGGCGATCCAGAACCAGTCCTGCCCCGCCATGGTGAACTGGTGCTTGTCCTTCAGCTTCACCTTCGGAGCCAGGGGCGCCGTATATTCGAAGAAGGCGTCGGCGAAGATCAGCACGCGGTCGTTGCGGCTGAAGTCGCGGCCCTCGGACTTGAAGTTGAACACCGGCTTGCCGCCCGGTCCGGGCCAGGCCCAGGGGGTCATGGAGGCGACCAGCCTGTCATCCCGCAGCCGGAAGATCGGAGCGGTGTCGCGGATCTTCACGCTGGCCTTGCCCGACAGATCGTTGGGGGTGTGGTCGTTCTCCCATTCGAACAGGGGCGGGGCGTCGAAGACGCTGGCGAACTCGGCGAGCAGCTCGTCCAGGGACTTCTTGCGCGCGTATTCGTTACACATCAGTCGACGCAGAGCCCGGGGCCCATCCTGCCCTGCACCACAGTGGTGAAGCAGCCGCAGGGGTCCGATGTGGCCTGGCACTGACCGGTGACGGCGGCGGCGGGATCGGTGGGCGCCTCGCCTTCATACAGGCAGCGGCCCTGGCAGTCGGACTTGTCGGAGCAGGTCTTGCCGGCGTCGGAATAGGCGATGACGCAGGCCGGCCGCTGCATGCGGCAGACGGGGCGGACCGTGCCGCCCTTGGCGGTGCAGGCGGCGACATCGGGACTGGCCGAGGCGACCACGGCCGGGGTTGGCGCGGGCGCGCACGAGACCATCACGAGCGCGAGGGCGGCGGCGAAGATCGACTTGAACATAGCTCGACTAGACCACGCGCGCCGACCCAGGCCAACAGCCGGAGTCGATCTGGCCCGCGCCGCCCGCCGGGATAAGGCAGGCGGCGCAGGCCAGTCAGTGTCTCGGTGTCAGGAGACGATCTCTTCGCGGATGGAGCGGCGCGCCAGCCAGAAGAGGACGGTGGCGATAACGCCCAGGAAGGCCGAGAGGATCAGCGCCCAGCGGACGCCCTCCGCCGAGCCCAGCGCCAGCGGCCCGTTGGCCAGGACGTCGGAGAGGATGCCGACGAACAACGGCCCCAGGCCCAAGCCCACCAGGTTGATGATGAAGATCAGGATCGAGGCCGAGGTGGCGCGCATCTGCGGCGGCACCAGGCTCTGGGCGCTGGCGTAGACCGGTCCGTACCAGAGCGAGCCCAGCAGGCCCGGGAGGATCAGCAGCCACAGGGCCCAGAAGGCCGAGGGCAGCAGGATGGCGGTGGCGTAGATGAACGGCGAGATCAGCGAGGCGACGGCCGGGACGCTCATATAGGCGCGGATGTCGCGCTTGGCGGCCCAGTCGGCGATGGCGCCGCCGGCCCAGGAGGAGATGATCCCCGCGGTGCCGCCCATCAGGCCGAGCGCCAGGCCCAGGAAGCCCACGGAGCCCAGGCCGAACCGGTCGGCCATCTGGGCCACTTCCTCAGCGTGGTTGCGCAGGAAGAAGGAGGCGGTGAAGGGGGCGTGGCCGTAGCCGATGAAGGCCTTCACGGCGGCGGCGAAGGCGATCAGCCAGAACACCGGCTTGCCGCGCAGGTACTTCAGGGTGGCGGCGAAGTGGCCCTTGCCCGGGGCATGGGCTGCGGCGGCCGCAGCGCTCATGGCCTTGCGCGGCTCCTTCAGGGTCAGCATGACCACGATGGTGAACACCAGGCCGGGCACACCGGCCAGCAGGAAGGCGGTGCGCCAGCCGTAGGCGTCGGCGATCAGCCCGCCCATGGCCAGGCCCAGCAGGCCCCCCAGCGGGGTGCCGATGGAGAAGAAGGCCAGGGCCGAGGCGCGTTTTTCCTTGGGCGCATAGTCGGCGATCAGGGAGTGGGCGGTGGGCGTGCAGCCCGCCTCGCCGATACCGACCCCGATACGCGCGCCCACCAGCTGGGCGAAGTTGCCGGCCTGGCCGCAAAGCACGGTGAAGCCTGACCAGACCGCCAGCGAGCCGCCGATGATCCAGACCCGGTTGAAGCTCTCGGCGAGGCGGGCGATCGGCAGGCCCAGCACCGTATAGAAGACGGCGAAGGCCAGGCCGGTCATCAGGCCCAGCTGCCAGTCGGCGAGGCCCAGGTCGTTCTTGATCGGCTCAGCCAGGATCGTGACGATCTGCCGGTCGAGGAAGTTGAGCGTGTAGACCAACATCAGGATGACGAGGGCGTAACGGCGGTAGGCGTCGGAGACCAGGGGAACGGCGGGACCCGTGCCGTCGGAGATGCTGGCGCCGATAGGGGCCGGGGCGGAAGCCTCGGTCATGATGGGGGTTTCCTCGGATGGCTTTTGATTGTTGGCGACACTAGACGGCGCCCGAGCGCTCACGCCAATAGCGGCTGCGTGATTTTAGCGGAGGTAAGTCATGGAATTGCTGATCGGAACCCGCAGGTGGTCCAGCTGGTCGCTGCGGCCATGGCTGGCCCTCAAGCGGACCGGAACGCCGTTCACCGAAACCCTGATCGCGCTGCGCCAGGAGAACAACGCCACCTATGAGGCGATCCGCCCGGTCTCCAGGTCCGGCCTGGTGCCCGCCTTGAAGGACGGAGAGCTGGTGGTCTGGGACTCACTGGCCATCTGCGAGTACCTGGCCGAGGGGTTTCCGGCCGCCAAGCTGTGGCCAGACGACCCGGTCGCCCGCGCCATGGGCCGTTCGGCGTCCGCCGAGATGCACTCCGGATTCCAGGCTCTGCGGCAGGAATGCCCCATGGCCATCGACCTAGAGCCGCGCCAGGCCGACCTCTCCGAGGCGACAGCCAGGAACGTCGCCCGCATCACCGAACTCTGGAACGAGCTGCTCGGCAGGTTCGGCGGCCCGTACCTGCTGGGCGACTGGTCCATCGCCGACGCCTTCTACGCCCCGGTCGCCAGCCGCTTCCGCACCTACGGGATCAAGCCGACGGGCGCGGCCGGCGCCTATGTGGCCACGATCCTGGAGACGCCGGAGTTCCTGGAATGGGAAGCCGCGGCGCGCGCCGAACAGTCCTGACTCAGAGAGTTAAGTGCTCAGGTCGCGTGGGGGCGGATGGTGAAGCCCACCACCTCGGCGTCCTCTGACAGGGCGGCCGCCAGGCCCTCTGTGCTCAGCGCCCTGTGGGTCTGGACGGTGGTCTCGAAAGACGCAACCTCCTGGTCGGCTGAGATGGCCACCTTCGAGGCGTGCGCGCCGTGCGCCTTGAGGGTGTCTCGGAACCATGCCTCGCCCAGGGCTGACCCTCGCCGGTAGCGGATTGTGATATCGACATAGGCGCGCTGGGGGAGCCGGCTCTCGGTGACGGTGACAGCGGCCAGCACCAGCAGGGTGACGACGGTGCCGCCGACGGCCAGACCATAGAAGCCGATGCCGTAAAGGGTGCCGATCGCCGAGGTGATCCACAGCGAGGCCGCGGTGGTCAGGCCGCGGATCGTCATCCCCTCGCGGAAGATCACGCCGGCCCCGAGGAAACCGATGCCGGTGAGGATGCCATGAGCCATCCGGACCGGGTCGATCCGGATGATTTCGCTGGGGGTGTCACTGAGCCAACGGACCTGGTGGACAGCCGCCAGCATCAGCAGGCCAGAGGCCAGGGACACCAGGATGTGGGTGCGGAACCCCGCCGGCGCGCCCCGGTACTGGCGTTCCAGCCCGATCAGGGCGCCGGCGACCACCGATCCCACGACGGGCCACACGAAGTCCGGGTCAAACCAGTCCATTTCACCTCCGACATTCCGGAGTGCGAACGCGCAGCTGGCGCGCCGGTTCGTCCGTGATCAGAGCAACATCGCGTGCTCGACCCGCGGGGCGGTTGCGCGAACGCGTGTCTAGGCGAAGGCGGCCCAGGTCAACAAACCGGCGATGACGGTGCAGAGGCACATGTTCACCAGCATGCGCATCATCCCGCGCTCATGCTCGTTGGCGATGCCGAGTCGGTCGCAGACGCCGTTGGCGGGCGACATCAGGATTTTCAGCAGTTTCATGAGGTTGGAGTCCGGAGGAGTTCGGGGAGTTCGCCGCGGGAGGTGGCCATGCCCAGTTGCAGGCTCTCGGCGATCATCGCGGCCTTGGCCATGAACAGGTCCGCCGCCGCCGCAGGGCACACCTCCTGCGCGGTCTCGGAAAAGAGGGTCAGCCACCGGGTGAAGTGGCGGCGATCCAGGTCGGGTATGCGGACATGAGCCTGCATCGGCGAGCCCTTGAAACGCCCGGTGGCCAGCAGCACCGATGACCAGAAGTCGCACAGCTTGGCGAGGTGCTCGTCCCATCCGTCGCCGATGACGCGGTTGAAGATGGGGCCGAGCTCCGGATCAAGGCGGGCCTTGGCGTAGAAGGCGTGCACCAGGTCGGCGATCATCGGCTCGGTGGCACCGGCCGCCGCGCCCGGTCCCTCGCGAGGGGTCATGAGGCCGGTCCGTTGGCGTGAAGAGCCAGGGCCTCCTCGACGGTCACGAGCAGGGTGTCGGTCAAGAGCGGCTTCTCCACGATCGGAACCCCGGCGGCGGCGGCCTCGGTGCGGACGTCCCTCGAGGGTTGGGTGGTGACGAGGATGGCCGGCAGGTCGACGTGCCGCCGCCTGAGCTCCTGGACGAGTTGCAGCCCGTTTATGTCCGGGAGCGCCTGTTCGAGGACCAGGCACCCGGTCATGGGGCTCTCGGCCCGTTGGAAGAGGGCCTTGCCGTTCTCGTGGACCTCGACAGTGTGGCCGTCGATTTCCAGCGAGAACTTCAGCGCGGCGCGCACCGCCTCATCGTCATCGACGATGAACACCGTGCCCTCTTGAGAAGAAGGGATCACCGGAGGCCTCGTTACGCAGCGGTTTTCCAGGTGGGCTGCAACTCGATGTGCGGCGGGCACGGCGCCACGGCGCCTTGCGGCAGGTTGGCCAGTTGGTTGGCGAAGCCGTGGTTGACGTCACGGTGGTGGGCCTCGTCGGCCCTCACAACCTCGACGACATCGCGCAGCGTCGCATCATCGGCCAGACCCCAGTAGCGCTTGGCGAGCTCGGGGGCGGCCACGTTGGGCGACCGGCCCTCGTCGATCTCGGCCAGGTAGTGGGTGTAGCTGATCACCGCCTCTTCCTCGAAGTAGCCGACGACGCGGTGCGCGGTCTTGGCCGACACCAGGTAGAGGCCGAAGAAGCAGAGGTAGAAGACCCACTGCACGGCCACCACGACGAAGCGCTCGAAGGCCGTCGGCTTGGCCACCTCGATGAAGGTCATCAGGTGCATCCGCTCGTTCTCGGCCTCGTCCATCAGGGTCTTGATCCAGCCGTTGTCGTCGCACATACGGCGCAGGCACTTCAGGTGGTTCAGGGTGGCGCCGACCATGCCGGGCACGGCGGCCACGGTTTCCAGCACGATGGCCCGGTGGCCGTAGCGCTTGGCGAAGAAGGTGTCGGCGCAGAAACGCAGCAGCTTGGTGAAGCCGAACGCCACCCGGTCAGAGACACCCTTGGGGGTGTGGTGGATCGAGAGATCGACAAGCGGCGCGGTCATGGGAAACTCCTTGGGCTTACCAGCGGGGTGTACCCAAGGGGGGGAGACGGCGACATTCGGGGCTTTCCCCTACGCAGTTCTCCGGAGGTGGGGTTTTGGGAGGCCTGATCCTGACCGGGACCGCACCGGCCTGGCCGCCGACGGCCGCGCCCAGGTCAAGGGCGACACCATCAACCAGGCCTGAGCGCCTCGGTCAGGATCCGCTCGAGGACCTCCGCCATCGCCGCCTGGCCGGAAGGCTCCGCGAGAAGGTCCTGGCGCACCTCCAGCTCCAGATAGTCCAGGCCGCGAGGGTCGGCGTGCAGGGGGACCGTGTTGTCGGTCTCGTCCATGCGATAGGGTTCGTTGTCGCCGGCGGCGTCGCCCAGCTCCCGCTGAAGGAGGGCCAGCACCCGGCTCGAGAAGGCGGAGTCGTCGCGGTGCAGGACTCCCATGCGCCAGGGCCGCACGTGGCCCTGCATGACCGGGGTGAAGCTGTGCAGGGAGACCAGGATCGTTGGCCGGTCCGCCCGGCGGTCCAGCTCGGCGGCGATGGCGTCCTGATAGGGCTGGTAGATCTCCGCCCGCCGCCCGGCCATGGTCTGGGCGTCCAGGCCGAGATTGCCGGGGATGGTCACCCCGTCGCTGACCTCGGGCATGGCGGCCGGCGCGCCGGGCCTGCGGTTGCAGTCGATCACCAGGCGCGAATAGGTCTGGCGGATGAAGCAGGCGTCCAGGCGCTCGGCGAGCCGGTCCCCCAGGCCGCCGATCCCGATGTCCCAGGCGATGTGGCTGTCCATGTCGGCGGCTGTCAGGCCCAGGCCGCCCAGACGCTTCGGGATCGCCCGCCCGGCATGGTCGCCGATGAGCAGCAGCGGGCAGGCTCCGCCCGGATTGGTGACATGCACCGGGGACGGATCGTCGCGGTGCAAGATTCGTTTAGAACTTGGCGACAAATCGGCCTCACGCTCACCCAATGCCGATCCTTTCGATCCGCCACGTCACCCGCTACCGCTACCGCACTCCGGTGGCGCTGGGCGAGCACCGCATGATGCTGCGGCCGCGCGAGAGCTATGACCAGCGCATCCTGTCCTGCGACCTGACCATCACGCCCACACCGGAACGCATGCGTTCGGTGCACGACGTGTTCGGCAACTGCGTCAGCATCGCGGGCTTCACCGGCCGCACAGAGGAGCTGATCTTCGACAGTCGGGTTCGTCTGGACCACACGCCCCTCCCGGCCTTCGCCGACGTCGAGGGGGAGGTGGAGGTCTATACCGGGGCCATGCCCTTCGACTACAGCCCCGAGGACCTGCCCGATCTCGAGCAGTCCATGCAGCGGCACTATCCCGACCCCGAGGGCCTGATCGACGCCTGGGCCCGGCGGTTTGTGAAGCCGGTGGGGAAGACCAGCCTGCAGACCCTGCTCAGCGACATGACCCAGGCCATCTATGCGGAGTTCAAGTACAATTCCCGCCTGGCGCGCGGCATCCAGGATCCCCTTGAAACCCTGGCCCTCCGCAGCGGGACCTGCCGCGACTACGCCATCCTGATGATCGAGGCGGCCCGCAGCCTCGGCCTCGCGGCCCGGTTCGTCTCCGGCTACATCTACAGTCCCATGGTGGGTGCGGGCCTCAGCCGCGCCAGCGCCGGGCATACCCACGCCTGGGTGCGGGTCTACCTGCCAGCCTGTGGCTGGGTGGAGTTCGATCCCACCAACGGCATCGTCGGCAACGCCGATCTGGTGCGCGTCGCGATAGCCCGCGATCCCCGCCAGGCGGTGCCGCTGCACGGAAGCTGGTCAGGTCAGGCCGCGGACTATCTCGGCATGGAGGTCGAGGTTGATGTCCGCGACGAAGGAGAGCTCGATGTGCAACCTATGCCGTTCCGAGCCATTGGCGCGGAAGGCTAACGACGACCCAGGGAACTGATGCGCATTCAGACGGGCTTTGAGATCATCTACGACTGCCCGGCACCGGTCCCGATGCTGCTGATGCTGAGCGTCCACCCGACGCGGCGGCACGACCTGGAAACCCCCGATTGGCTGCGCACCGACCCGATGCTGGACGTGCGCCAGTACCTGGACGGATGGGGCAATATCTGCAGCCGGGTCCTGGCGCCCGCGGGCCGCCTGACCCTGTCGGCCGACTTCATCATCGCCGACAACGGCCAGCCCGACGTGATCTCGCCCCTCGCGCCGCAGGCCCGGGTGGAGGACCTGCCGGACGAGGTGCTGATCTTCCTGCTGGGCAGCCGCTATTGCGAGACCGACCGGCTGAGCGACATCGCCTGGTCGATGTTCCAGCACACCGAGCCGGGCTGGCCCCGCGTCCAGGCCATCGTCGACTGGGTGCACAACCACATCAAGTTCGGCTACGAGCACGCCCGGCCGACCATGACCGCTTTCGAGGCCTATTGCGAAGGCCGCGGCGTCTGCCGCGACTATGCCCATCTGGCGGTCGCTTTCTGCCGCTGCATGAACATCCCGGCGCGATACTGCACGGGCTATCTGGGCGACATCGGCGTGCCCGTCGTGGGCGAAATGGACTTCAGCGCCTGGTTCGAAGTCTATCTGGGCGGGCAGTGGCACGCCTTCGACGCCCGCAACAACATGCCCCGCATCGGCCGGGTGCTGATCGCGCGGGGCCGTGACGCCACCGACGTGGCCATCGCCAACACCTTCGGGACCGCGATCCTCAGCAGCTTCAAGGTCGTCAGCTACGACCTGCCGGACTAGCTTGACGGCGAGGTTGAACTTCTGTGGCCTCGCTACGGATGCTCGAAGGGTGGACGCGCGTGGTCACAGTTCTCTCAAGCCTGGCCTTCAATCGAGACCCCGACGCCGCGATGGCGGCGGCCCACGGCGGACCTGTCTTCGTTGTCGATGACGGACGGCCGACTTACGTATTGCTGAGCATCGACCACTATCAGGAATTGTCGGCGCGCACTGTCAGTCTCGCGGATGCGCTCGCCCAGGCGACGGACTTTGACTTTGAACCTATGATGCTTCGCGACTTCTCATCAGGCCTGCCGATTTAGGCTGAGGCGGGCGGCCAAGAGCGCGGCTCCCGTCCCTAACCGCCGTAGGACCGGGACCCGCCGCCGAATCCGCCGCGGGAGATGATGGAGCTGCGGCTCTGGACGCGGGTGGGGGCGTTGGCCCGGGGGGCGTCGAAGCTGTCGGAATTCACCCGCGTGCGGCCGGTGAGGTAGTCGCGTGACACCGGATAGCCCGAACCGCCCGTGAAGCCGCCGTTGCGGTCGCGATACATCGGCGCGCCGCGATAACCGCCGAGGTTGTTCATGGCCTGGCCGATAATGAAGCCGGTGAGCAGGGGGGTGAAGAAGCTGCCGCCGCCCTGGCTGGAGCGGGGCACGCACTGGTCGACGCCGTAGCGTTCCTCGCAGCTCTTCTGGTCCCCGAACTTGGGCGCGTTCTCGGCGCTGTCCTTCTGGGCCTGGGCCAGGGCGGTGGAGCACTGCTCGGCGGTGAAGCTGCCGGACGCGGTGCAGTCGGCCAGCGAGGTGAAGCTGGAGGCCTCCACGGTTCGGCCCGAGCTTGCCGCGGGGGGATCGCCCCACTGGGTGGCGGGGGGCGCGCTGTCGCAGGCGGAGATCGAGATGGCCGATCCGGCCATCAGGCTGGTGAGGGTGACGGCGCCGGAGCGCTTGCGGGGGCGGGGATCGGACATGGGCGATTCAGGAGGTCATGCAGGCGGCGTTGAGCATGCCCACCGCCAGGGAGATGCTGGCCAGATAGACGCCGGCGGCCATCTCGCCGCGTTCGATGCGGGCGGTGACATCCTTCATCACGATCATCCGGACCAGGGTGAAGGCGGCGATCTGGATGACGCCGGCCAGGGCCGCCCAGGCGCAGAATTCGATCAGGCTGATGGTGTGGGACAGGGCCGAGGCGAGGGGAATGACGTAGCCGAGCAGGGCGCCGCCCAGGGCGAGGGCCGCGGCGGTGTTGCCCTCCCGGATCAGCTTGGCCTCATGATAGGGCGTCGCCCACTGGTAGAGGACCTTGAAGGCTACGGTGAACAGTCCGGCGGCGACGAAGGCCACCAGGAAGGCGAGGGCGCTGGCGGTGAAGCCGTAGAGGTCGAACATCTCAGCAAATCTCCAGCGTCAGGCCTTGAACTCGCCGACCTCGAGAGGCACGCCGAGCATGACCTCGAACGACACCTCGCCGTCTTCGGTCTCCTGCTCAATGGCTAGCAGAAGCTCGCGCGCGTCGCCCGGCAATTCTCGCGAAAACAGCATGCAGGTCTGGAAAATCCGGCGATCGGGAACCCCATCCCGGTCGTCGTGCAGGTCTTCCCAGAAGGTCACCGGATCCTGGCTCTCCGCCTCCTCGCCGAACCAGAAGCGGGTGTAGTCAGGGAGACCGGCGGCGGTGAAGGTCCGCGCCCGCAGCCGCTGGGCCCAGGCGTCCCGGTCGGCTCGACCGCCCGGATAGGTGCTTTCCCAGGGCACAAAGATGGTGAAGTCGGTGACCCTCTGGCCCTCGCGGTCGTCGGAGACCGCCTGGAACATGGCGTGGTCGTCGGTGTAGAACCGGTGGACGAACCCGCCCTCCTTCAGGTCCACGAGCCCCTGGGCGGTGATCTCCAGGGTGTCCTGGTCCAGGGGGAAGCGGCGCTCCGACCCCAGGCGGCGCCAGGCCAGGGGATCGACCCACAGCGTCCGGCCCAGCGTCACGTTGCGGATCTCTGGCAGGGCCGAGACGGGGGCGGCCTCTTTGCGACCGAAGAGCTTACTGAACATGACCTGGACCCGAGGTAAGACCGATCTCCTATCTAGGACGGCGTGCTTGCGCGCAAAAGGGTGAAGGTGGCTCTCGACGGCTGGCGCCCGGCCACCCATCTTGTATGAACCTGTCACCACCGAAGGATCGCCTGATGACGCAGACCGCCTGGACTGTTCGCTCCCTGAAGACCGCCCTGGACGCGGCCAGCGGGGAGGGGGAAGCCCTCGCCGCCCGCGTGGTGGAAGGCGCCGACCCGGTGCTGCTGGTGACCATGCCCGACGCCGGCGACCTGGAGATCTTCGTCAGCGTCAGCGACCAGCAGATCGCCGCCTCGGTCCTGCTGTGGCCGGTGGACGAGCAGGAAGACCGCCACGCCTTCAACGAGTTCCTCCTGAAGGCGCAGAAGCTGGTGCCGCTGTCGAACTTCGGCATCACCACCGTGGCCGACCGCGACTTCTATGAACTGTTCGGCGAGTTGGCCACGACCTCCTCCCTGGAGGACATCCTCGTCGAGCTGCGCATGCTGGCTGAGAACGCCCTCGAGGCGGCCTCCGACCTGCGCACCTCCTTCGCCCCCGCCGCCTAAACCCGAGCCTCTGGAGCCTCTCCCATGACCATCTGGCGCAAGCTGTTCACCCTGGGCCGCGCGGGCGCGCACGACGCCGCGGCCGGCGTCGTCGACGCCAACGCCATCAAGATCCTGGATCAGGAGATCCGCGACGCCGACACCGCCCAGGGCAAGGCCCGCGACGACATGGCCGGCCTGGTGGCCCGCCGGCGCATCCTGGAGAAGGAGGTGGCCAGCTTCCGCGAGCAGGCCATCAAGTATGAGAACTCGGCCCGCGCCGCCGTGGGCAAGGGCGACATGGACCTGGCCCGCCAGGTGGCCCAGCGGATCGCCGACCTGGAGCAGCAGGTGTCGGTGAAGGAGCCGCAGATCGCCGACATGCGCGCCGCCGAGGAGCAGCTGCACACCGCCATCGCCGCCACCGACCGCCGGATCGAGACCCTGCGCCGGGAGGTGGAGGTGGTGAAGGTCAACGAGTCTGTGCAGCGCGCCCAGGCCTCGGTGGCCGCCCGCGGGGCCGGCGCCGGATCGTCCCTGGGGTCGGCGGCCGACAGCCTGGCGCGGATCAAGGAACGCCAGGCCGTGCGCGGCGAGCGGATCAAGGCCGCCGGCGAACTGGAAGACATGCGCACCGGCGCGGACCTGGACGAAAAGCTGCGGCTGGCCGGCATCGGTCCTGGCCAGTCCTCGGCCGACGACATCCTGGCGCGCCTGTCGGCTCCGGCGCCCGTCCTGCAGATCGAGCAGAAGAGCGCCGCCAAGACCGGTGACGACCAAGGGTGAGACGCCTGACCCTGGAGCCCCGCCCCGACTGGCGGGAAAAGGCCGACGCGGTGGGGTTCGTCTACCACCACACCGACGGCCGGGCCTATTGGGACGAAAGCGCGGCCTACGCCTTCACCCTGGCGGAGGTCGAGGAGGATCTGGAACCGGCGGCCACCGAACTGCATGAGCTGTGTCTCGACCTGGTGGATGAGGCCTCGCGAAGCGACGAACTGATGGGCCGCCTGGCGATCCCGGCGGAGCATCGGGACTTCATCGCCGGCTCGTGGCGCGCCAAGGAGCCGTCCCTCTATGGCCGCTTCGACTTCGGCTATGACGGAACCGCCAAACCCAAGCTCTATGAGTACAACGCCGACACCCCCACCAGCGTGTTCGAGGCGGCGACCTTCCAGTGGCTCTGGCTCGAGGAGCTGCTGGCCTCCGGCGCCCTGGCGCCCGGCACCGACCAGTTCAACAGCCTGTTCGAAGCCCTGCGCGACCGGTTCGCGACCCTGTTTCCCACCGGCGGGTTCGTCCACTTCGCGAGCGACGCCGAGGCCATCGAGGATCGTCAGACGGTAAGGTTCTTCGAGGACCTGGCCAGCCAGGCCGGGCTCGATCCGAAGTTCGTGGCCATGACCGATATCGGGGTGAACGCCGAGGGACAGTTCGCCGACCGCGAGGGGCTGCTGCTGCAGGCGGCCTTCAAGCTCTATCCCTGGGAGCATATGCTGCGGGAGCCCTACGCCGCCCACCTGGCCACCGCCAAGGTCAGCTGGCTGGAGCCGCCGTGGAAGGCGATCCTGTCCAACAAGGGGATCCTGCCCCTGCTCTGGGAACGCCACCCGGGCCATCCCAATCTGCTGGAGGCCTATTTCGAGGGGGACGCCGGCGCGAGCGCGCTTGGGCCCCGGTACGTGCGCAAGCCGCTGTTCTCCCGCGAGGGCGCCAATGTCGAGGTCGTCGGCGGTGATGAGCCGGTGCTGGACCAGGGCTATGGCGCCGAGGGGGCGATCCTGCAGGCCTATCACCCGCCGCCGGACTTCGACGGCAAGCGGCCGGTGGTGGGGGCCTGGATCGTCGGCGCCGAGCCGGCTGGGGTGGGCGTGCGGGAGGACGACAGCGTGATCACCAAGAACCTGGCCCGGTTCGTCCCGCACATCATCGAAGCCTGAGGCTCAGAGGCCCAGGACCAACTGCTGCTCCGGCAGGCGGACCACGAGGCCGGCCAGGTCCTCGGTGATCCTGATCTGGCAGGCCAGGCGCGAGCCGGCGTCGACGTCGCTGGCGAAGTCCAGCATGGACTCCTCCATGGCCGACGGCTCGCCCGCATGGGCGCGCCAGGCCGGGTCGACATGGACATGGCAGGTGACGCAGCAGCAATTGCCGCCGCAGACCCCGTCGATGCCGGGGACCTTGCCCAGCCGCGCCAGGTTCATCAGCGTCCATCCCGGACGCAGGGGGAGGCGATAGGCTTCGCCCTGGTGGGTGATGAAGGTGACGCCGTGAGCGGTCGAGGGGATCAGACCACCAGCACCCAGGCCACCATAAAGACCACGGCGCCCAGGGTGGTCCAGAGCAGCATGTTGATGAGCATGCGGATCATGCCGCGCTCGTGCTCGTCGACGACGCCAAGCGCGTCGCAGACGGCGTTGGCGGGCAGCATCAGGAAATGGAGCATGGTCAGTCCTTCCATGGGGCGGGGGCGGGCGTCATGATCGGGTCGCGCCGGTAAGGGGCGGAAGCTCGCCGCGGGCAGCCTCGAGCCCGTACTGCAGGCTCTGGGCGATCATCTCCGACTTGGCGACGAACAGAGCTGCAGCCTGCGGCGGACACAGCCGTTCAGCGCTCTGGCGGAACAGGTGCAGCCAGCGGACGAAGTGGGCCGGCGCGATCTCGGGGATCTTGCTGTGGGCGACCATGGGCGAGCCCCTGAAGCGGCCCGTCATCAGCATCACCGAGGACCAGAAATCGCAGAGCTTGGCCAGGTGGGCGTCCCACTCGTCGCCGATGATCCGGTTGAAGATCGGGCCCAGGGTGGGGTCGGTCCGGACCGTGGCGTAGAAGCCGTGGACCAGGTCGCCGATCATCGCCTCGGTGACCCCCACGGCCACGCCGGGGCCGTGGCGGGGAGAGGACGCGGAAATGGACGGGGAGCTCATGGGGGCATCTGTTCAGGTTGCGATTTGAACATGTATCTACAATACTGGTTTAACCCTGGCTAGGCCTCGCGCGGATCGGCCGCGCGCGCCTGCGGGCAGGAGCGACCGTGTTCATCACCACCGAACCGACGCCCAATCCGGACGCCATGAAGTTCTCACCCTCGGCGGACGCCGGGGGCGGGGAGGGGCTCCAGGCTCTGGAAAGCGTCCTGACCGTCGCGCTCTTGGCGCTTCCGGGGGTCGGCGGGGTCTTTGTCGCGCCAGGCTTCGTGACTGTGACCCGGGTCCAGGGTCGGCCCTGGGCCCGGCTGGGCCCGGAGGTCGTCGCCGCCCTGAGCGTCGTCCTGGAACGGGAGGTCCGCGCGCCGCCACGGGGCGCCGCGCCGGCGGGCGCGTCCGAGACCTCCGGCGACACCGATCTGGAGGCGGAGATCCGCGGCGTGCTGGACCGGCATGTGCGGCCCGGCGTGGCGCGCGACGGCGGAGATATCGAGTTCGATCGCTTTGACTCCCAGGCCGGCGTGCTCTGGATCCACATGCGCGGCGCCTGCGGCGGTTGCCCGTCGGCGCGCCTGACCCTGAAGGGCGGGGTGCAGCGGATCGTCCAGTATTACGTGCCCGAGGTGGCCGGGGTGGAGGAGGTCGAGGCCGAGCCGTCGGCGACCGTCTCGGTGGGCGAGCGTCTGAAGGCCTGGCCCGCGCGCCTCGACGGCCGACCGGGACCGCCAGCCCGCACGGCCTTCAGCCACCAGGGCCGGCCGATCACGCCCGAGCGCGTCTAGACCCTTTCCGGATCAGGTTGAATCAACCTGATCGGACAAAAAGGGGTCTAACTTCTTGAATCTAGAGCATGTCCGGGCGGCGAACCGGCGCCTTGCGCCTCACATGCTCTAGGGGTCGGAGATCTCGGCGGGCGGGCCCCGGGCCAACAGGGCCTGCAGGGCGCCCTGGTTCTCCACCAGGTCGGCCAGGCTGTAGCCATCCAGGACCTGGAGGAAGGCGGCGCGCGCCTCGTGCAGGGCGCGGCGGAGCTTGCAGGCCGGGGTGATGACGCAGGCGCCATTGACGGGATCGAAGCAGGGGACCAGGGCCATGTCGGGCTCGGTGCGGCGCACCACCTCCCCCAGGATGATCGCCTCGGGCTCGCGGGCCAGGCGCAGGCCGCCGTTCTTGCCCCGCACCGTCTCGATGTAGCCGGCCAGGCCGAGCTCATAGACCACCTTCATGAGGTGGTTCCTGGAGATGCCGTAGCTGGCGGCGATCTCGGCGATGGTGGGTAGGCGGTCGCGATGCAGGGCCACGTACATCAGCACCCGCAGCGAGAAGTCGGTATAGACGGTCAGTCGCATGGACGAAGGGCGCTCGCGTTCACCGGCCCATCATCATGGCGAGACGGGCGGCCATCAGCTTGAGCACGAATCTGGGCGGATAGCCCGTGTAGCTCGGCAAGGGTCCCGCGGGCCGTGACATCTTGCCGGTCTGTATGCGCATCTGAAGCTGCGGGGCGTCCGGCCCCAGCCGGGCGCGGTACACCGAGAACCAGTGCCCCTTCTCGTAGTCCAGGAACATCGGGCTTTCACAGCAGGTGGCGACGACCCTCCGCGTCAGCGATTGGGGGTCAAGCCGATGGTCGCGCAGATGGTCGTGGCCCTTCAGGCAGGTGACCTGATCCTTGCGAAACAGGATGCACGGCGTGCCGCCTTCGCTGTCGCGCAGGGACTGGGCTCCCCCAAGGGCTTCAAACTGCGCAGCCGCCGCGGTGCAATCTCCGCAATGACACGCGGCCCCGAGAATCGGCGACCCAGACACCCTGAACTCCACGGCGCCGCATTCACAGGCGAGACGGGTGTCTTTGGTGGGATTGGGAGCCATTTGCGTCTTTCAATTTCAGGCGGCGCGGAACACGCCGTCATTGCGCCGTTGCGCAAGTCGTGTCCAAGACAATCCCTTGCTGCGGCCAGTCAGTCGGACGCGGCGCAGTGGGTGGCTAAGGTAGAGGGATGACGCCATGTTCGCGCGGATGCATTGGATTGGAACCTGGGCGGCGCTTCTGCTTGCTGTTGGTCACATCTATATGACAACTCGTCTCTATGCAGACCTGACTGTCCCTGCGCTCTGGTTCGCGGGAACAGGATTAGGACTGTTCGCCATAGGCCTGCTCAACCTGCTGGCCGTGCGAGAGCCAACTGGACTTGGCCGGGGTCTCGCCCTGGCGACGAACGTGATGACCACGATCTTCATGACTTTGCTCTACTGGCTGCACCCGGCCGGACAGGTACTGTTTGGCCTTGTTCTGTTCGCGATCCTGACCCTCTGCGCCCTCGCTGCTGTCGCCGGCGCCAGGTCCGAGGCCGAAGCTCGAGCTTAGCCCACGGCACGGTCTCAGGGCTTCTTCTTCATCTGCTGGGCCGCCACCAGATAGGGTGTCTGGACATCCGGATAGATGGCGATCACCGCCTGCATGACCTGACCGATGTCTTCGCGCGACCCGTGGTTGGCCAGGGTCCAGCCCACCAGGGCCTCGGCGCTGTTGAAGGAGAGGTCGGTCGATGAGCGCAGGAACGCCTCGCCGCCGATGGCGCTGAGCGCCACCTGGCGGCCGACCGCCGCGCCCGCCTTCTTGCCCAGGAAACCGCCGACGAAGGGCACCTGCTCCATCGCCTTCTGACCAAGATAGTTGCCGGCCATCGAGCCGATCTGCCCCGCGGCCTTCACCTGCATGGACTTGGTGATCCAGGCCGAGGTGACGCCGTCTGAGGTGAAAGGGGACATGTAGAGGCCGGTGGTCCCGTCGACGACGTCAAAGGCCTGGCGCGCCTGCGCCGGGCCGGCCTTGGCGGCCGCCGGGGACGGCGAAACCCTGACCGGAGGCGGGGCGGCCGTCAGCTTCACCGGGGTGACTGGACTTGGCGCGGCGGCGCGCGAGGGCGCACCCCCCACCAGGCCAAACATGCCGGCCATCGCCGGCTTGTCCTGGCCCGCCGCAGGCGGCGCGGCGGACTTTGCGGCCGCAAGGCCCGCCAGCAGACCCATGGGCGACTTCGCGGCGGCGGGCGGAGTCGGAGCCGGAACTGGAGCCGGAGCGGGCGGGGCCTTGGCCGTGAGCTTCACGACGGGCTTGGCCGGAGTCTTCTCGACGGGCTTCGCCGGGGGTTTGGCGATGGCTGTCGAGGCCGGAGGCGTGGCTGCCAGCGAGATGGGTATGGCTCCCGGCGGGGGCGGAGGCAGGGCTTCGCGCACATCAAAGCCCCACAGGATGTCCGCGCGGGCGGCCACCTTCTGGGGCGTTCGGGCGCCATCCTGGGCGATCAGCTCCCCCAGCCCGTCGGGGCGCGGCAGGAAGTTGCGGCCGCCGCCGCCGTCGCCCACCGTCGACACCTGGCCCAGCCAGCGCGACCCATCGGCGAAGGTTATGACCCCGACGCCGGCGGCCATGCACCAGGCGCCGCTGTCGCCCCGGTAGCCGATCATCCGATGGTCTTCGCCGGGGCGGCCTTTCCCGGCCTTGGGCTTGATCTCCAGCGCCACGGTGGCGGGGGCCGCCTCCTTGTCGCAGGCCTTCTGACCGAACCTCGGCATGGTCCCGTCAGCGAGGATGGCCAGGGTGCGCTCCGGAGCGAAGGTCGAGGACAACAGGCGGTCACGCCATCCGGCGATCTGCGCGCGCTCAGTGGCGTGGGGATCGATGGGCGCCGCCGGCGCGGGGGCAGGCTTGGCGGCGGGACGCCGGCGCTTGGC
Organism: Phenylobacterium sp.; assembly: GCF_030693625.1. Lineage (GTDB taxonomy): Bacteria > Pseudomonadota > Alphaproteobacteria > Caulobacterales > Caulobacteraceae > Phenylobacterium > Phenylobacterium ferrooxidans. The sequence goes on along the minus strand of NZ_JAUYAF010000035.1, from coordinate 59,184 downwards.
GGCGGCGTCGGCCGATGTCGCCACGATGCTGAAGGCGGCCAGACCCAGGACGAACAACCCTCGGCGCCCCGACAGGCGTTCGCCTGCATTTCCCATCACTCTGTCCCCCAACAGATACCGGGCCACGATAGCCAGGAGCTTGGCCGTGCGCCAGAACCTGTTACGCCGGCGTCAGGCTTCGCGGGTCTGGCCTTCAGGGGGCGCATCGGCCAGGACGGGTGGGGGCTCCTCATCAGGGCGCTCGGGCGCGTCCGGGTCGCGGCCTTGGCTGCGGTCGAGCTTGCGCATGATGGGCGTGACGGTCAGGCCGTGGATCAGGATCGACAACAGGATGATCAGGCCCACGATGGCCCACAGCCGCTCGGCGTCCGGGAAGGCGGCGTGGTTGAGCGCGTAGGCCACATAGTAGATCGAGCCGACCCCACGGATGCCGAAGAAGGCCAGGGTGAGCTTTTCGCCCCGATCAGCCTTCAGGCCGATCATGCCGATCAGGCCGGCGGCCGGCCGGACCACGAGCAGCACCGCGATGGCGAGCCCCACATCGACCAGGGTCAGGGGCCTGAGCAGTCCGCTCACCAGCGCGCCGCCAAACAGCAGCAGCAGCACCATCATCGCCAGGCGCTCAACCTGTTCGGTGACGTCGTGCATTTCCCGGTGGAATTCGTGCTGGCGGTGGGAGTGGCGCAAGGTCAGGGCGGTCACGAACACCGCCAGGAACCCATAGCCGTGCAGCATCTCCGTTGCGCCGTAGGACACGAAGGTCGCGGCGATGGCGATCAGGCCGTCGCCGGTGCGGGCGAGCTTGCTCTCCGACGGGATGCGGAAGGTCAGCCAACCGAACAGCCTGCCGATGACCCAACCGCCCAGCACCCCGGCGGCGAGCTTCCAGGCGAGGTTGTAGCTCAGCCAGTCGACCAGCCAGGGCTCTCCGGTCTGGCTGGAAAGCGCCAGCACGATGGCCAGGTGGACGAAGGGGAAGGCCAGGCCGTCATTGAGGCCCGCTTCTGACGTCAGGCCGAACCGAACCTCGTCCTCCTCACCTGTCTTGGGCGGTCCCACCTGGACGTCGGCTGCCAGCACGGGGTCGGTGGGGGCGAGACTTGCACCAAGCAGCAGGGCGACCAGCCAGGGCAGGCCGGCCCAAACGCCTAGCAGGGCGATCGCGGCGATGGAGAGCGGCATGGTGATGGCCAGGAGCCGCCAGGTCACGGCCCAGCGGCGGACGTGGAAGACACGATCAATCTTCAGGCCCGCCCCCATCAGGGCGATGATCACCACGAATTCGGTGAACCGCTCGGTGATCTCCGGATAGCTGAAGGGCAGGGGGCGCAGGCCGACCTGCGGCAGGCTGAACAGGCCAGCGCCCAAGGCGATGCAAATGATCGGCAGCGACAGGGGCAGGCGCTTCAACGCCAGGGGCAGCCACGCGACAAGCGCGATCAGCAGACCCAGTCCTGTCAAGGCAAGGATGTAGAGGCTGGGTTCAACTGCTGGCATCCAGCCCTAACCCGCCTGGGCAGTGTCTGTTGCAGAAATTCCGAAGATAACGCTGCCGCTTGAGGGCGGGCGATGAGGTGGCAGGTGAACCGATGCGTTTGGGAGGCCGCCTGGTACGTGGGGAATGCGCCTCGGGGTGATAGCCGCCTGGAGAGCTGATTTTATCTGCAAGCGATTTCGACGATCGCATAGCTCGTGCTGCGCCCGCCGCCTGGCTGTTTGAAGAGCATGCCTTCCTTGATAAGCGCCTCGATGTCGCGCAGCGCCGTGTCGGGCGATGTCTTGGCGAGCGTCGCATATTTTGAGCTGGTGAGCTTGCCTTCGAAGCCGTCGAGCAGCCGGTTGAGTACGATGCGCTGGCGGTCGTTGATCTTGATGTCCCCGAACTCCTCCCAGAAAGCCGCCTTGTCGAGAACGTCGCCCAGGATCCCTTCAGCTCGATCGAACGCGCGGTTCAGGCATTCCAGAAACCACGTCAGCCAACCGGTGACGTCGCAGTCGCCGCGCTGCGTCGCTTCAAGGATTTCATAGTAGGCCTTCGAGTCCGCGCGGATCTGCGAGGACATGCTGTAGAAACGCTGCCCGCTGTTTTCCGAGCGCGCGAGGCACATGTCGGCGATGGCGCGCGCGATCCGGCCGTTACCATCTTGGAACGGGTGAATAGTGACGAACCATAGATGGGCGATGCCGGCCTTGATGACGGCATCCGTGTCAGGCTTTGCGTCGACCCATTTCAGGAAGGCGGCCATCTCGTCGTCGAGACGTTCCGCGGCCGGCGCTTCGAAATGAATGCGCTGACTGCGCGCGCCTGAGACAACCTGCATCGGCCCTGTTGTGTCATTGCGCCATTTGCCGACGATGATTTTCTCGAGACCGCTGCGGCCGGTTGGAAACAGCGCTGAGTGCCAGGTGAAGAGACGTTTCTTCGTGAGCGATTTGTCGAAGTTGGTCGTCGCATCAACGAGCATCTCGACAACGCCATCGACGTTTCGATCGCTCGGCGTCAGCCCGGCGATATCCATTCCGAGTTTGCGAGCGATCGAAGAGCGAACCTGCTTTTGATCCAGATGCTCGCCTTCAATCTCACTGGACTTCGTGACCTCTTCGGTTAGCGCCCTTAAATGGGCTTCTTGGCGCAGGCTTAGCCCTAAGGATTCCATTCTGCCGATTAGCCGGCCTTGGCGGTGACGAACGGCGCCAAGCTGCTCTTCAAGCGCGTCGTTGCGCCAAGTCAGGTTTGGCCAGTCAGTTCGTTCGTGGATATAGGTCGCCATAATCACCGCGTCTTTTGCGGAGATTATAACTGATATTCACCGCAAGCTTCAATCTTAATCGCCGCATCTTTTGCGGGGATTAATTCCCACATTCTCCGCAAACAACGACCTAGACGCCTTAGCGATCATCGTTAGCGCTAAAGCCAGCCCGATGTGCAGTGTCCCAGAGGCCGGCGAAGTACTAGACACGATCATGCACGTCCTTCGGCGTCCAACTGACTTGCTAGCGGCGCTTCGGCTCGCCCTTCTTCCAGCCTGGGGGCTCGTCGTATTCGATGAAGCTGGGAGAACGACATGAGCGCGCGCCCGCGCTTATAGGGCTCGCGGAACACGGCCGTCGTGTCGACGGTCTCCAGGCGCGCGTTGGTGCACATCGCCTTCCAGGCCGAGACCGGCCCCTTGTGGAAGAAATGCGCCATCCACCAGCGGGCCTCCAGGCCCTCGACCCCGGCCATCGGATCTGACGGATCGATGGCGCGGATTATGGTTGCCCTGTTGGTGGGCTTGAACGGCCTGTCGAGAGGGCGGTTGGGTTCGGCGTCGGCCCAACGGATCGGCACGTTCAGTTCCGAGAACTGCCAGTCAAAGTCGCCGCGGCGGACCCGGAGCTGATATTCGTTGGACATCGGGCCAAATCGCCCTGTGCCTCCTGGTCGAGGCGGCGAGCTGGGAGGGTCTCGAAGTCCACCCGGCGCGAGGGGCCTGGGAGGGCGTCCATCGGGTCATCTCGACGCTCGCAAGCAGGCTTGGCTCCAGCAATCGCCCTCGATATTATTGGGCATGATCTACTGGGTCGAGTTCTACAAGGGTGAGCAACTCTGCCAATTGAAGAAGACGGACTTGGGGCTGGAAGCCGCCAAACAGCACGCGCTTGTCATGGCTCAGCCTTTCGGAGCCACCTCGGCCCGCATCCTGGACAAGAAGCGAAAGGTCGTCGCTTCGTATGATTTCCCGGGCAATGGTTGGGCGGGATCGAGGCGCTAGAGCAGGGGCGCTCGATAGACGCTGACCTCGCATTTCGGAATCTTCTGGTGCGACCGTGAGACCGCCACCGCGAGTTGCGGCCAGGGTGGCCCATAGACGGCGCCGGGCGCGGACGCAGCCTTCCCGGGATGGGCAACTGCGGCGCGCACCAAGGTTCCCTGGAGAAGATCGGGGAGCGACTGTCCTCAGGCGACAAGGCGATGTTGATGTGGTCTAAGCGATCTGCTCAGTTCCGCAAAATTCGTTGAAGAGCGTCCTTGCTTACCGAATTTTGAACTAACTTCGCCAAATACGGGGAGCAGTCTGATGGCTGAACTTGCTGTTGGTCAGGTGCTTGCGAGTTCTTCTGGATTCGATGCGCTTGAGCGCGGTGGGGTGGCCCCCAATGGCAAGGACTCGCTGACCGTTGCGGAGGCAGCGCAGCAGCTCACTCGCATCAATCTATCCTGGTCCCCCGGTCTGGGGCAGGCGGCGAGCGTCACATACGCTTTTCGTGCAACCGCTGCGGACCCCATGCCGAGCAACACTGGTCCATTTGGCCAGTTCAACGCAGCCCAGATCCAGCTTACGGATCTGCTGCTCCAAGCGTGGTCGGACGTCGCCAACATCACCTTTGTCCGTGTTGGAGCAGGAACGTCTGGTCCATCGGCCTATTCTGACGATGCGACGATGCTGTTCGGAAACTACGGTTCCGGGCCAGACGGCCAAGCGTTCTATCCGGGAAGCCGCGCGGCCTCGTCCTCCGCGGGCGATGTGTGGATAAACGGCGGAAACACCGCCAACACGTCACCTCAGAATTTCGTCTTTGGACCAAGAAACATGATTCATGAGATCGGTCACGCGATCGGTCTCGCGCACCCCGGTGATTATAATGGAGATGGTCTCACCTATTCCGGTGCAGCGGAATACTTTGAGGACAGCAAGCAGTATACGGTGATGACCTATTGGGGGGAGGACCAGACGGGTGGTGCGTTCTGGCCCACCAATCCAATGGCCCCGCAGCTCGATGATATAGGCGCCGCGCAGCGTCTCTACGGGGCCAATATGTCCACCCGCCTTGGCGACACGGTTTACGGCTTCCACTCGAACGCAGATCGGGTCTGGTATTCGATCGGCTCAGCAACCGATCGCGTCGTTTTCTCCATTTGGGATGCGGGCGGAACCGACCTTCTTGATGTCTCGGGTTACAACCAAAACCAGCTCATAGACCTGCGCCAGGGCGCCTTTTCGGATGTCGGCGGACTGGTGGCGAACGTGTCGATCGCGGTCGGAGCGGACATTGAGAATGCGCTTGGAGGCGCGGGTCGAGACACAATGAACGGCAACGACCTGGCCAATCAGATATTTGGTGGAGCAGGAGACGATTCAATCTCGGGGGGTGGCGGCGCAAACTACCTGCGCGGCGACGAGGGCAACGATCAGATTGCCGGCGGCTCTGGATTTGACGACATCAACGGCAACATGGGCAATGACACCGCGCACGGTAGTGACGGAAACGACTGGGTGGTCGGCGGCAAGGATGGGGACCTCCTCTACGGAGATGCCGGCGGGGACATCGTTTACGGAAACCTTGGTGAGGACAGTTGTTTCGGGGGCGACGGCGACGACTGGGTCCGAGGTGGCCAGGCCAATGACGTGGTCCACGGCGGTGGGGGGGCGGACCTGCTCTGGGGTGATCGCGGCGATGACACGATCACGGGCGGATCTGGCGCTGATACCTTCCACACCTTCAGCGGCGCAGGTCTCGATCGTGTGACGGACTTCCTCTTCACCGAGGGCGACCGCGTGGTGGTCGACTCCGGCACCTACACGATCATCCAAGTGGGTGCTGACACCGTGGTGGATCTAGGAGCCGGGGATCGCATGATCTTGGTCGGCGTCACGGCCTCAAGCCTCCCTGCAGGATGGATCATGGCGGCATAGTCGAAGCGCAATGCGTGCGTCGGTCCACGAACCTGTGCAGCAATCCACGCATCGACAGGTTCATGGACCTGGTTCAGAAATGTTTAGCCACTATGGACCCCTGCCGGGAGCTGACCTTGGCAAGGTCAGCTCTTCGGCATCAACTCGAACTTAGACCCACGTAGTAGCTCGCCGCCTTACTGAGCGTTCACCTAGGTTGAGTCTCACGAACGTGGTGGCGATAGGCTGAGCGCCCGCAACCTGGTTGCGGGTGGGTGACCAGATGCAGCTTTCCCAGCCGATCCAGGGCGTCCACCCCGGGGGCTCGGGGTGTTCGACGCTAGACCATCTTCTGCGAGGCGCGTCCACGGCGCCGCCCGAGCGGGGCGTGTTCCTGCCGGTCACGCGCCGGATGCACCCCGCGGTGTGCCGCTTCATCTCGCCGGCGGTTTACGACGGACGTCTCGAATCGGTGCCGAGTACGGCCACGAATTTCTGAAGGGTCTTCATTCTTCGGAACCGCTCCATCGCCCGACTGCGGGGTTCCGAGACAGCTCACCAACCGGGGCCATGCCTCGCACCAGGACCTCCAGCATACATACGCTCAGGCGATAGAGGTTCGGGCCATTGCCCGCCGGCGGGCGAATACGTCGTGCGGCCCGCCTAGGCTCTGGCCCGGAAGCGGGCGGCCACAGCCTGGTGGGCGACTAGGATCTCCGCGCGCGACGCCTTGGTGACTCCGGCCTCATCGGCGAAGCGGGTCCAATCCGACACGGCTGCGCGGACCTCATCGATGATGGCTTCGATCAAGCGGTCTGGCAGGCCATGGCGGCGCCCCAAGGCGCTGACCTGTTTGTGGGTCGGATTTTTGCCCTCCCCCTCGACGTCGAGATAGTGCTCACCGCCCGGGCCGGCCGAATAGGTCAGGTCATAGGCAGGGGCCAGTCGCCATTGGCCGTGGTCGTCCATCAGGTAGCTGTGCTGGCGGGTGTGATCGTCACGATTGCTGGCCAGCACGTTGAAGACCATGCGTCGGAAGGCGGCGTGCAAGTCGTCGGCATGGCGCGTGATGGCCTGGGTCGCCCGCAGGAAGAGGTCGTAACTTGCCGGAGTGCGCCAGGGGGCTTCGACCGCGCCGCTCAGCGAGACCATGTGCAGGCGCTGGCCGGGGCGAGGCCGGTCAAACCGGCGGGTTGCGAAGTATCCGGCGCCTGACTTGGATGGCAGCAGGCGATAGGGCGCCATGTCCAAACCAGCGGCCATGGCCATGGCTGCGTAGGCCGCCTCGATAGGGCCGATGTCAGGCGGATCGTTGGTCGCGGCGAACTTGACGATCCAGGCTTCGTGGCCGGCGGCGGCTTGGCACTCTGAGACTGAGACCCGACCCTCGGCGTCGAACCCGACATGAACCTTGGGCCGCGCGCCGCCCGAGCCTCCAGCCAGGGCGGCCAAGGTGTCGGCAAGCTTGCCCTCGTGGCCGGCCAGGATCGCCATGGACTCGGCGGCCAGCGCGTCGAGGTCGAGGCTTTCGACCTCCGGCGGCGGCGCGGTCGCCGGCCGATAGGTGAGGGCGCCGCGGCCGTGGTCACCGACCAGCGCCAGTTGGTCGAGAGGGCTCAGGGTCTCGATGCCGACGCCAAGCTTGCTCAAGCGCCGCCGCATGACCAGATAGCCCCAGCCTTCCGGCAGGCTGTCGGAGAGAAAGCCGTGCAGACCCTCAAAATCATGGCTGCGCGCGGGATGCAGGCCCGGTTCAGGCGGGTAGAGCAGGGCCGAGACCGGCAGGGGCGCCGCGACCAGCTCGGGGGCCCATTCCAGTTGCGCCAAGCCGCTGGCCATGGCCAGGCGGCCGACGGGTAAGGCGGCTTTGTCCTCGTCAAAGGCCAGGCTGGCAGCCAGCGGCGTCCCAGGCACGAGCTTCACGGGCGATGCGCCTTAGGTGGGCGTGACCGCGGCGCCCGTAACCTCATCGGGCGCGTCGCTGCTTTGGCGGCTTGCTGCGCCAGGAGATCATCGAGACTGCTGGCTGCGGGAGGTGGAAAGAGGACGGCCAGGCCTTCCTCGCAGCGCAGGGCGACGGCGGCCTTGACCATATCCTCCAGCGACGCCTGACCTTCGGTCTCCAGCCGCCGCCAGGTTCGATAGGCGACGCCGGCGCGTTGGGCGGCTTCAAGCTGCGGCCAGCCCAGGGCGACGCGCCGCGCCTTGATGCGACTCGCAAGCTCATGAAGGATTTCGACCGGGGTTTGTAGCACTGTCCATATATGGACACTTATTTGCATTCTCGCAAGATAATTGTCCAAATAGCGCCATTCATGAGCGTCGCTTCTATAGGAGATCGGAACGACAACTGTCGTAGGGGGTGCTCGGACCCGCCGCTGCGCGGGCTCCGAGGGTTCGCCTCGCGGATACAACCGAGTTGGGACTGTTGAGCTCTTGCGGATGCCATTCGCAAGGAGGGCCTCAGATCAATGCAGATTTTTCGCCGCAGTTGACTGACTTGACGGCGGGCTTCGTCAGGGAAAGTGACCGCTACCGCGCCAAGCGCCAGCTGGTCGCCGGCGCCGCGTCGAAAAAGCCCGCAGGATCAGGCTTCAGTGTTCGCCGGTCCTGGACCGGCCCGGATCACGGCATAGGCGTCCAGGGCCCGCTGTCGGGCGAAGGCGTGGTCGACGATGGGCCGGGGGTAAGTGTGGCCCAGCCGCACTCCCGATCCCGCCAGCACAGGGGCGGTCGCGGTCCACGGCGCGTGGATCAGCTTGGCCGGCAGCCGCGCGAGTTCGGGAACCCAGCGGCGTATATAATCGCCGGGCGGATCGAACTTCTCACTCTGGAGCATGGGGTTGAAGATGCGGAAATAGGGCGACGCATCGGCGCCCGACCCCGCCACCCACTGCCAGTTGCCGGCGTTGGAGGCGTGATCGGCGTCCACCAGGGTGTCCCAGAACCACTGCTCTCCCAACCGCCAGTCAATCAGCAGGTGCTTGGTGAGGAAGGAGGCCGTGATCATGCGGACGCGGTTGTGCATCCAGCCGGTTGACCAGAGCTGGCGCATGCCGGCGTCGACAATGGGGTAACCGGTGACGCCATGCTTCCACGCCTCCAGGCCTTGAGGATCGTCGCGCCAGGGGAAGGCGTCGAACTTGCGGTCGAAGTTGGTCTTGGCGAGATCGGCGCCGCGGGCGATGGCGGCGTTGAACTCCCGCCAGCCCAGCTCAGCCAGGAATTTCTCGGCCTCCCCGTCGCTGGCCTGACCGTGATGGGCGGCGACCTGGGCGGCGCGCCAGCAGGCCTTGGGACTGATCTCGCCAAGGTGCAGGTGGGGGGAGAGGCGTGAGGTGCCATTGATGGCCGGCCGGTCGCGCCCGGTGGAATAGGTCTTCAGGGCCTGGGCGGTGAAGGCCTCCAGGGCGTCGTGGGCGCCGGCCTCGCCGGGCCGCCAATCGCTGAAGCCGCCGGACCAGTCCGGCGCCGTGGGGTGCAGGCGCCAGTCCGACAGCTGTTCGGAGGCGGGCCAGGCGGCGGGGGCGGCCAGGGCCGAGGACGCCGGGATCGACCCGCCGTCGATGACCGCCTGGCGGGCCGTGCGCCAGAAGGGGGTGAAGACGCTGAAGTCGCCGCCCGCCTTGGTCTTCACCTCATCGAGGTTGACCAGATGGCCGCCGTTGAAGCGTCGGGACTCGGCGCCCTCGCGCTTCAGGGCCCCGGCCAGGGCCTTGTCGCGCTCGCCGTGGCCAGGGTCGAAGGTCGCGTTCCAGAGCACCTCGGCGGCGCCGGTCTCGCGCGCGAGCTGCAGGACGATGTCGGCGGCGACCCCGCGCCGCAGGACCAGCCGCGATCCGGCGGCTTCCAGATCTGCAGCCAGCGAGGCCAGGGACTTGTCCAGCCACCACAGGGAGGCGGCGCCCGGGGCGCGCAGGCCCGGGGTTTCGTCCAGCACATAGAGCGGGATGACCGGCCCGCCGGCGCGCATCGCGGCCTCCAGAGCCGGGTTGTCGGCCAGGCGCAGGTCGCGGCGGAACCAGACGATGATCGGTGGGGACATCAGAAGAACTCGTCGAGGAACCGGTAGAAGTCGAGGCGCGCCTGGTCCAGATCGGCCAGGCGATAGTGGCGCGCCAGCAGATGTACGGCGTCGACGTGGGGATGGTTGCGCCTGGCCGAGCGTAGGAACAGCGAAAGGTCCTGATAGCGGTCGGCGACCCCGAAGCGGCCGACATCGATGAGGGTGACCTGCGCCCCGCCGTTCCAGACGAAGTTGGGCAGGCTGGCGTCGCCGTGGGCCAGGACGGGGTCCTCCGTGACGGGGAGCGTAGCGGTGAGCTGGTCCCAGGCCTGCTGGACGGTCAGGCCCAGCCGTTCGGGATCAAAGTCGGTCTCGTCCACCGCGCCGCCCTCCACGCGGGCCTGGGCCTCCGCCAGCTTGATCGAAAGCCGCAGGTCGAAGGGGCAGTCGGCAATGGGCGTGGCGTGCAGGGCGGCCAGGGTGGCGATGGTGGCCACAAGCGCGGCTTCAGCCTCAGGCTCCCCGACGTGGGAGACCGCGGTTCCCGGCGCGGTCAGCGTGACCAGGGCCAGATCGTCATCGACCTGGCCAAACCACAGCACCCTCGGAACCGGCGCCCTTCCGGCCAACCAGCGCAGGACTTCGGCTTCTCGCTCCAGCGCCTGGCTGTTCCAGACGTGGGACCGTTGGGTGACCTTGACGAAGGCGTCGCCGCAGCGGGCCACCAGGTCGCCCGATTGGCCGTGGCCGACGAGGGTCGGCGCCCTGCCGCCGGGCCGCCCCGTCGCCGCCAACACCCGTTCGATTCGGACCCTCAGCCCTTTGTTAAGCGCCATCGCCCTAGTCTCTCGCCTCTGAACGCCACTGACGGAAGCCCATACGCCATGGACGGCGCCCAGCCTGCCCCATTCCGCACCGCCCGCCGGACGACGGAACGCATCCGCATCCTGGGGGGCGACATCGACCTGATGCGGCCGCAGGAGGTGATGCATCACATCGGGCGGTTCATCGCCGCGGGCCGCAAGGCGATCATCGCCAACCACAACAGCCATAGCCTGTACCTGCTGAAGACGCGCCCCGAGCTGGCCAGCTTCTTCGCCAAGGCCGACATCATCGAGATGGACTCCACCCCGGTGATCTTCTTCGCCCGCCTGCTGGGGATGCCCAGCCGCACATTCCACCGCTGCAGCTATGTGGACTTCCGTCCGCTGTTCTGGAGCATGGTGGCGGCCAAGGGCTACCGCGTCTTCTACATCGGCGGCGCGTCGGGGGTGGTGGAGACGGCCTCGGAGCGGCTGATGGCCAAGTATCCGGGCGCGGTGATCGGCGGCCGCGACGGCTATTTTGACGCCACGCCCGGCTCGGCCGGCAATACGGAGGCCCTGGAGGAGATCGCGGCCTTCAAGCCTGACATCCTCTTCGTCGGCATGGGCATGCCGCGCCAGGAGCTGTGGATCGATGCCAATCTCGAGGCTTTGCCCGACTGCGTGATCATGCCGGTGGGGGCGGCCTTCGACTATGAGGCCGACGTCCAAATCGCCCCGCCGCCCTGGATGAGCGACGCTGGCCTGGTATGGGCTTTCCGACTGGCCCAGGAGCCGCGTCGGATGTTCGCGCGCTACTGCCTTGAGCCCTGGGGCCTGCTGCCCCTAGCCTTCAAGGACATCGCTGCAGCTATCGCCCGGCGGCGTGAGCCGCTGCGGATCACGATCTCCTGAGCTAGCAAACGCCTGTCTCGCCGGCGCCGTTTGGCAGGTTCGCGAAGGTTTCGGCTCGAATACGGCGCGCCGTGAACCCATGTCTCTGGGGGCTTCTGGTCCCCCAACGGGGCCCATCAGCCTTGGCTATTGAAGGACGGCGCGCTGGGCGCGGGTGTTGAGCATGTGCGCAAGGGCCACAGCATCCGAGTAGCATAGCCCGGCCTGCTGGACGGTCGCGATGGCCACGGTTTCACCCGTGAACTTGTCATAGACTTCCCAGTCCGGGCCATCATTGCGCACGTGATATCGCTCTTGCATCCCACAACACTCTCATCGGTCGCCAGGCGGAGCAAACCGGTTTGCTGTGATGGCGTAGCGCCCCTAGCAACCGCCAGGGCCAGCAGCAGGCGCCCCCGAACCGACTGCCGCTCACCGTAGGTCTCAGCCAATGCGGGCCGAGCTCGACATGCAGGCGAGCCAGGCGCCATCAGGGCGGACGCCCGAGCACGTAGACTTGCGTGTTGTCAGCGCGGCCGGCGAGGTTTGAACTACTCGCCCGCCTAGCTTTCTATGGAGACCGACAATGGGTTGCCCTCGCGGTGGAGACCGAGTTGGGACGGCCATGTGGGGTCACGGGTGGGCGAGGGCGTCCTGCCATTGGCGACCTGGGGGCGCCGTTGATGAATAGGTCGGCCTCGTCGTCTGGCTCCGCCTCCAAGCGGGCCAGTCATCGCATTCAAGGCTGGCCAGAGCGGGTCTCGGTGAAGATCGGAGCCGAATTGGCTGTCGCGCTGGAACTGCAGGCCAAGTCGATGGACATGGTCCCATCGCGATGGATCGAGGCCCTGATTCGCGGCCGTCTTCTTCATGCGCAGACGCTGAGCCGGCCCGACGAACTGGCCTTCATCGAGGTGCAGGTCGAACTGAGGCGTATCGGCGTGCACATCCATCATGTGCTGAACGCGATCCAGGAGACCGCGGGCGCCAATCCCGACCATCTGCGTCAGCTCCGTGAGCAAGCCGGCGAAATCCGCCTCCAGCTCGCGCGCCTTCGGGCGGCCTTCCAGGGCAATCTGGACAACTGGAATGGCGCCTCGTGAGTGACCTTGGCCGAGCGCGTGGTTTTGAGGATGACTGGCGCTCCAGGCCAGCCCGGGGGCGGAGAACTCCGCAAACCCTGCAGCGTCCGAGCCTTGAATTTCCAATGCCGGCTGAGCGCCTAAGTCGCGTTGTCGCCGGTGCTCGGGAGGTGATGTTCATGGTGACCGGGGCTGTGCATAGCCGCCCGCAGCTGGCTCGCCACCTCGACTACATCACCCGCCATGGCGCCCTTCAACTGGAGGATCAGGACGGCCATTGGCTGAGCGGGCGCGAGGCGACCAAGGAGCTCACCGAGGACTGGGCAGGCCTTGCGGCTGTCGACAGCTTGCGGCGTCCCAACAGTCCAATTGGGCGCACGATGGTGTTTTCGATGCCGCCTGGAACAGACCCGAAGGCTTTGGAAGACGCGGTGAGGGAGACCGCCATCCAGCTGTGGCGTGAGCGGTTTGAGTACGCATGGGTGCGTCACGCAGACACCTCCCATCCCCATGCTCACCTCGTGATCCGCGCATTGGGCGCGCAGGGCGAGCGCTACACCCCCGATAGAGCCGACCTGAGGCAGACGCGCGAGAGCTTTTCCGAGGCGCTGCGCGACCGCGGTGTCGCGGCGGAGGCGACATCACGGGTTTCTCGTGGGGTCACGCGGAAGGCTGAGCCCATCGCAATCCGCAAGATGCGCGAGCAATATGAACGTGGGGAGGGGCCTATGCCGCGGACCTTGGAGGCAGCCTACGTGGAGGCCGCCGACGCCGCCTTCGATCCCGGTGACACGACGCGGCCCTGGGAGCTGAGGATTGTCCAAACCCAGTCAAACGTGCGGGGGCTATATCTGCGGCAGGCTGAAGTCCTGGCGCGGTCGCACGATCCTGGCGATCAACGCCAGGCCGAGGGACTGCGGACTTTCGTCGCCGCCATGCCGCCTCCCGACACGCGGCGCCTGGAAATCGCGCGTCAGCTGCGCGAACTGGCCGAAGTGCTGAAGGAGCGGGCCAAACACCATCGGGCGATGTTGCGGTGACTTCGGCTATTGCGCGCGCCCCTTGGTCCTGCCCTTGCCGACCGGCGCTTTGAGGGCGCCTCGATCCAGTTGGGCCTTGACCCAGCGTCGCCGCTCCTCAGGCGTCGCGGTGGCAGGATCTATCTTTTCGGGGTCGGTCACGCCTGGCGCGAGATGCAAGCGAAGGCGGTCGGGCTGGCTGGAGGCTTGCGCCTCAGAGCCGTCGCCCGGCGGCGCTGGATGGCTTGCCGGGGAGAGACTGATCGCCTCTGGCAGGGAGGGGGGTGGGGCGACACGCTGGCGAAAGGCGCGTTCCTTCCAGTAGGTGATCTTCCGACCAAGAACGGGCGGCATCGATGCGCGCAGAACCAGGAGCTGATCGCTTGGCATCTGCATCAGCTCCTGCGGCAGCATCAATGCCCGGCGCTGATCGGACTCCGTCAGGCTGCGGTTGCCACGCGACAGGAGAGCGGGTCTGCTGCGCGCGCGGCCGGTGGTCGTGTAGTAGCCCAGGCGTTCGGAGAGCTCTTGGGCCACATGAAGCTCCTTGAGCCCAAAGGCGATCTCCACGCCGCAGTTGCTGATGATGTCCTGGGCCAGGTCAGCGCCGTACTCGCCGCGCAACTGGGCGGGGCTTTGCAGGACCGGGAGAAGGCGCAGGCCGTATCCCGCGATATAGGAGAAGCCGCGGGCGACGGCTTCGGCGTGGCCTAGGCGCGCGAACTCGTCGAGCACCACCAAGACCTTCACCTGGTGGCGGTCGCCGGCCGGCATGGTTCGCGAGCTGATCTCGATCAGCTGCTGGAAGAAGAGGCTATAGAGGGGCGCCACCCGCGCAAGGTTGTCTGGAGAGACCCCGAGATAGATCGAGATCCGCCGGTCGCGCAGGTCGGCGAGGTTGAAATCGCTGGTCTCGGTGGCGGCGCAGACCCGCGGATTGAGGAAGAGGTTCATCCTGGATGTCAGGGTCTGCTTGATCCCGGCGAAGGTGCCATCGGACGTCGAGCAAAAGTCCGCTAGAGCCCGGGCGCAGAGGGCGCTTACGGGGTTTCCTGCCGCTTGTCGGACCTGGATTTCCGCAGGAAGGCGCGTGCGTGGATCTCCATTGGTGAGTTCGCCGTAGATGGCGCCAAGGCTGAAGGGCATGTCGCTACCTGCGACAAAGGCGCCGACGCCAATAAACCCTGTGCGCGCGGCTTCAGACCAGAAGGGGTCGGCCCGGGGCGTTGTGGGAAACAGCATGACGGCAAGCTTCTGCAGCTCGTCCATCACCACAATCGGATCGTGGCGATCGATATGGCCCAAGGGATTGTAGCGCGCTGTGCGACCGTCGGGGGCCAGCGGATCAAACAGGAAGACCTGCTGTCCGTGTTGAGCCCGAAAGCCCGCAGTCGCCTGCCAATTCTCGCGTTTGACGTCGAGCACCACGGTGGAGTCTGGCCAGTTCAGCAGGTTGGGGATCACCACGCTAACCCCTTTGCCGCTTCGCGTCGGGGCATAGAGCATGACGTGCTCTTCGCCCCCGGAAACCAGAAGCCGTCCGTTCTTGCGGCCCAGGAGCACCCCTTGAGTTGCGCGCAGTCCCCCTCGATGAAGGTCCGCCTCCGAGGCCCAGCGCGCCGCGCCATGCAGGGGAGGGCGCCGGCTCTTGGCGACGCCGACTCCCGTCAGCAGGCCTGTCATGACCCCGCTCATCAGACCAATCGCGACCCAGCGGCGCACCTGAGGGTCTGCCCGAAAATACCAGAGCCAGGCTGGCGCTTCGGCCAGTTGAAGATCCACGGAGAGGCGACCTAGCCCCGCCAAGGCGACCAGCACGGTGAGCGTCAGCAAGGCTCCAGCGGCCAGGCTTCCCAGACCCAGGAGGTAGGCGGACTTAAGCCACCATGGGGCGTCGCCGAACCGGCTCATACCAAACCTCAGTGACCCGAAAACGTCCCTCGACACGCCGGACTTGGACCACGATGTCGACGAGCAAGCGCAGCAAGTGGCCAATCTCGTCTCGGCTCATGTCTCGGCCGCCGTCGGACTCTTTGATCAGGAGCGCGACCTGTTCGAAGGCCAGCATGGCGCTGTCGGCATGGACGGTGGTGATGGAGCCGGGGTGGCCTGAATTGGCCGACCGTAGGTAGGTGAAGGCCGAGGCGTCTCGTAGCTCTTGGAGAAGGATGCGGTCGGGTCGCATGCGAAGCGCGCACTCCAAGAGCGCGGTCGCGTCGACCTTGGCCATGCCCTGGCCGTCCTTTGCGTAGAGCAGGTGGACGACGTTGCGCTGCGGTGTCGTCAATTCCCGCGTGTCTTCGATCGTGAGCAACCGCTCCTCAGCCGGAATGAGGCGCACGAGGGCCTTGGCCAAGGTGGTCTTTCCCGAGCCCGTCGCGCCCGAGATCAGGATGTTGCGCTTGGCTTGGACCGCCAGTCGGAGAAAGGACTGCCAGGCGCCGGCGCCGTGCAGCGCCAAGAGCTCGCTCTCTTGCCCTTCAGCTTCAGACGAGGTGCGTCGGACGGCCTCAAACAGGCCGCGGCCGGCCAAGTCGTCGAGACTGAGATCTACCGCGGCGGGGCGGCGGATCGTCATCGATAGGTGCTCGGCGGCAGGAGGCAGGACGATTTGGCAGCGTTCGCCGCGTGGCAGGACGGTGGAGCAGATCGGCGTCTGGGGCGTGATGTCCTGGGCGGTGAAGGCCGCGGCTGCGATGGCCAGCGTCGATAGCCAGGCCGGCGTCAGGTCAGGCGCTTCAAACCAGCGCCAGTGGCCCGCCTGCTCCACGGCGATCTCGCCAGGACGGTTGATCACCAGATCGGTGACGTCTGGGGGATCGAGCAGACCCTGCAGCGGCTGCAGATAGTGCTGCAGGACAGTGCTGTCCTGGACCATTCAGCGGCCCGCCAACTCGTAGACGCTGGAAAAGTCGAGGTCCTGGGCCACAAAGATCGAGACCTCACCGCCCTGAGGCTTGGTCAGGGTTGGTGGAATGTCGACGGCGGCTTCAAGAGCCACGCCCGCCGCGTCCGAGGGCAGTCGCTCGGCTTGACTCGACCTATTTTGGCTTACGTCGCGAGCGTCGCTATCGACCAGACTCAGGAGGAGGGCGGCGCCGAAACGATCCCAAAAATGAGTATCGATCACGCCGTCAAAGCCAGCGCGACCAAGGGCGTCGGCGGCGGGTGAGGCGAGCGGTACGGAGATCCCGGTCGGTGTCACCGCGCGGGTCCAAAGCACAAACATCCGCCTCTGGCCCTGACGCAGGGTGGCGCGATACTCGCCCATGACCTTGGTCCCCTTCTCCAGAAGGACGACCCGCCCGGTCTCTGACAGCACATCGCGGGGGATCACGCAGCTGACATAGCCTGGCGTGGCGCTGCTCATGGCGGTTTGCAGAATGCAGGGCAGGGTGGAGCCCGCCAGGGTCAGAAAGTCACGGTTGGGTAGGCGCGTCGCGCGGGCGAGGTTGATGGCTGAGCTTCGCCGAAGGGCGTCGAGCTCTGTGGGCGCAGGCGGCGTGGGCTCTGCGCCGCTCGGGCGTGCCGCCCCGGGGGGCGAGCCCTGGCTGTAGGCGATCAGGGGTGCGGCTGCTGGTGTCTGAGCGTGGCTTGGCGGCTGAGGGTTTGGCTGCAAGGCTGGGACGGTCGTCTGGGGCTGATCGCTCAAACTTGGCGCCTGCGGACTTGGCGTATTCAAGGTGGGGCCCTTTGTGGGCGCCGCCTCAAACGCCACGACCTGTCGCGCCGCTTGGTCCGACGGCGGGCTCGAGCTCTGGGAGCCAGGTCGCCAAGTGGCCATGATGAGCACACCGCAACCCAGCACTGCCCCCGCGAGCACCACCAAGGCGCCTAGGCGGGCCGGAGCAAGTCTGCCGGAGACCGGCGAAATGGTCCTTTGCAGAGGCGGTGCGTCGGGGCCGGCCGGGAGTGGGGTCTCACTCACGGCGTCGGCGCCTTTTCAACGCGCGTCACATCGGCCGAGGTGGTGCCAGTCCCTGTCGAGACGCCGTAGGGATTGTAGGCTTGGTTGTAGAGGCACAGCACGCCGCGGCCGCGGCGCAATCGCCATTGGGGCGCGACCGTGTGGAGGACCACGAACTCACCGCGCACGTCGAAACTGGCCAGGCTTTCGACGCCTCTGGCGTCGACTTGATAGATCGACGGCATGGGTTGGTTGGCGGGAAAGCGCAGAAGGGTGAAGCGCCCGTTGTCGGAGACTTCTGAAGGTTGCAGGTCGCTGGCGCCTTGCGCCTCGTAGGCAAGGTTTCGGGCGCCGTCGACGACAGCGTGATCGAGCTTCAGGTCGATGAGCCGACGCTCCAGGAGCTTGGACTGCGCCGCCAGCGCTGCGGCCAAGAGGGCTCGCTCATCCTGCGGATAACGAAAGCGCACCACGAACACCTCGGTGGCTTTCGCGGCCGGGCCGACGGTGAGGGCGAAGGCGTAGTGACGAGTTTCCGCCCCGCGCCGGGTCGTGACAATCAGATTGGTCGGGGCGCTGGGTGCTCGCGGCTTGAGGAATAGGCTCGCCCCCTCTGCGGCCACCTCCCAACCGGAGCTGTCGCCGACCGCCACATTGGCGATCACCTCGCCGGGCCCAAACAGGACCTGGGTGGCGGTCCGCAAAGCTCCATTGACCCTGACAACCTGCCAGGGGTCGTAGTCCACAGATCGCACCCGAGGATCAGCGGGCCCAGGCTTGGGAATCTGTGCGGCTTGGGCGACCCCGCCAGTCAGGACCAGTGCGATGAACAAGGCGCGGGCGATCATCGGACCACCTCCGGATCGGAACGATAGCTGGTGACTTGGAACCCGAGGGGATTGAGGAGGCGATCGGCCTCGGCCATCGGCGCTCGAGAATAGGTGAAGGCCAGGGTGGCGATGGCGTCTGCCGACTCCATTTGCGCCCCGCGCCGCAGCGACTGGTGGAAGCGCACATTGGCCACGCCCGGACTGATGAAGCTGATGGCGCGCACCTCCACCTGGGCTTCGCCGTCCGCGCCCAGCCTTATCTGGGGGCTTTGCGGATTGCTGGGCCGGAAGTCCTGCGCCCAGCGCTGCTGTTCAGCGGGGCTCGACATGATCGAGACTTGGCGAAAATTGGCCTCAGCCGCCGGAGGCAACCAGCCCTCTCGAGCCCGCACGTATTGGGCCAGGAAATGCTTGGTCACCGCCTCGTCATAGGTGACCGGCTGTGTGGAGGTGAGCGCCGTCATCACCTCCACCGCCCCGGTGCTGCGGTCGACGCGCACCACGTAGGGGACGACGGTCTTAAGGGGTGTGAGCGCCGCAACGGCGCCAACCGCGGCGGCGGCGACAAACCCCGCCGCCCCTGCGGCGATCCAGGCCAGCCGGCGCGATCGCTCAGCGGTACGCAACCGATCAGCGTCCCAGCTTTGGGCTTCCCCGAAATAGACCTGGAGGTCGGGGCCCGGCGCGCCGGTCATGGACAGCTCGCAAACCCGCCAGGAGGCCCGCCCGTCGGGTCCTCGCTGGCCGTGACGCCTGTGCCGGCGCCTGCTGTTGGGCTGGCCGTCAGAACCGAGCCATGGGGGTTGGCGGGTCGACGTTCGCGACCGTCGCAGATCGGTGCCCTCTCGCTGGTCACCAGGTGAGCGCAGGCCGAGAGCGCCAGCAAGGCCAACCAGGGGCAGTGTCGCGCGATCATGCTGTGGCTCCTGAGGCGGGTCGGCGATCGGCGCCCGAACTTGGCGGCGCGCGCTCAGCCTCTTGCGGCCCATTGCGGCGCGACGCGCTCGCCTTGGGTGTGATCGCGTTCGCAAAGTCGGAGAGGCCGACACTGGCGCCGCCGGCGATGCCTGCGGCGATGGCGGGCGTCTGCAGGAAGAAGATCATCCCAAGGCAGCAAAGGGCGATGAAGATCAGGCCGCCCGCGATGGGGTCCTGTCCGTCGATCTGCCCCCACTGCTGGTCGACCAATGAAAGGACCAGCTGGAAGATCACAATGATCAAGCCAAAGAGGACGACGTAGTTCACCGCCTGGGCCAGCCAGCCGAAGAAGAAGCGGCGGCTGGCGTCGAACAGCGCGCAGGCGATGAAGATCGGCCCCAGCGCGACAAGCATCGCGAGCGCCACCTTGGCGATCATGACCACGCCGAAGCCCATGGCGGCAGCCAAGGCTCCGATCACGAAGACGCAGGCAGACAGCAGCCAGGGTAGCGGGTTTTGAAAATTGGCCTCCTCGGCGATCTTTTCGGCCAGATAGGCCGCGCGCGAGAAAAAGGCGTCGAAGGCGGCTCCGACATCGGGCGCTGCGGCTCCGCTGACGGCGCGCGCTAGGCTGTCTGGCAGGCCGTGGAGCAGAGCGTCGCCGACGAAGCTGGAATAGGCAGGCGTACTCGCCAGCAGGAAGATCAGGCTGAGCTTGATGCTGCGCACCGCGAAGTCGAGCACCGGCTCACTGATCGCGCCACGCAGGATCGCAAACCCATAGAGCAGCACATAGAGCACAAGGGCAGCACGCAGTGGCCCCGAGATCTCTGCGATCATCGCCCCGGCGCGATCGTCTAGGAACGTGTCCAGCTTGGCGTCGACGAATTGATAGGTCTGCTGGAAGATCTGGAGGCGATCATCCATGGCTGAGGCTTCCATGGTCGCAGGGCTTGGGTTTTCTGCAGCTCTTTGCCGCGCCCATCACTCAAATCCCCGGCGGTAATAGTCCATGCGCGCCGCGCGCGCGGCCGCGGCCTGCTCGCGTTGGCGCTGGGCCTGCTGATGGGCCTGCGCCGCCTGGGTGATGGCCAGCCCCTGCAGGCGCATCTGGTCGTTGGCGACCATCGCCTGCTCAGCAGCCAGCCGAGCCTGGAGATCCAGGACAGCGCGGGCGGTGGGCGCGGCGTCAATGGCGTCCCGCAGAGCTTGCAGGCCAAGCTGGCGCTGGAGGCCAGCTTGGCTGACCGCCTCGCCAAGCGCCAAGTCGCGCGCGCTTCGTAGGCCGCTGGCCTCCAGATCGCGGTCAACCGGATTGGGCTTAGCAGGTGCGTAGATGCGCGCCGCGTCCCGCAACGCCTGGGCGCGCTGGCCCAACCCGCCGAGCGCGGCCACATCGGAGGGTGTTGCGCCGACAAAGGCGGCAGCATCCGGGAGGGCGTTTTGCAGGACGGGGCTTTCTAGGGCCGCGGCCAAGCTGCCAAGGTTCGAGGCCTCGTTGAGGCTCTTGAGCAAGGTCTGACCCTGTTCGACCTGGGTCTGCAGCCTTTGCAGCTGCTCTAGCGAGGTTCGGGCCTGCTCCAGCAGCTTTGCGTAGCTGGTGGGGTCATGGACGATGGTCTGGGCCTGGGCGGCGGGAGCCAGGCCGATGAGGATGGCCGTCAAAAGCAGAGGTCTAATGTGAGCCGCCTACGCTGAGCTTGGAAGGGGGCCATCCAGTCGGTCGGATCATCGCCATGGACGGCGCGGACCTGGTCGAGCAGGTCGCTGGTTTCAGTGCGACCTGAGAGGATCGCTAGATCGTCGTCCAGGCCGTCCAGGGCCAGTTCGGCCACCACGGCGTTGAGGCCTTGCTTGATGAGGAAACGCCGGGATTCCGGCGTCAGGCCTTCGCGGACCAGCTCGAACTCGCGATGGCTCAGGCCAAAGCCGTCCACATAGTGCTGCGGGTTTGCGTGTGGGTTGGGCAGAAAGATCTTGGTGGCGCACTGCTCCAGGATCGTGTGGGCGATGGGAGAGTTCAGCACGTCGGCCGGCGACTGAGTGCCAAACACCATCATCGCGTTTTGCTTGCGGAAGGTCTTTAGGCCGTCCTGCGCCAGGCCCCGGAAAGCCTCGTCGCCGAGCGCTTTCCAGAACTCGTCGATGTCGATCACCAGCCGGCGTCCGTCCACCAGGCTGAGCAGGCGATGAAACAGGTACATCATCACCGGGGTGCGAACTTCGTCATTGTCGAGCACCTGGGTGATGTCGAACCCGACGAACCGGGGTGCGAAGGCCAAGACGTCGACCTCATTATCCAGCACCCAACCGTGCGAGCCGCCCTGACGCCATTTGTCCAGGCGGGCCCCTATGCCCGCAGCGTCGCGCTGACCCAGCAAGACACGCAGGGCTGAGACGGAACGTTGCGCAGGCGGCAGCGCTGACAAGGCCGCAATGGCTTCATCGATGGCGCGCTCATCCTGAGGCGAAAGACTCCGGTCGGACGCTTGGACGAGCCGTCTTATGAGCTGGCCCAGGAAGACGCGGTCCGCGGCGCTGGCGCCTAGGACCTTTAGGGGTGCGAACCCCGTTGGTTGGCCGTTGCGAAGCGTCAGGTAGGTCCCGCCGCAGGCGCGGACGAAGATCTCGGCGCCACGGTCTTTGTCGATGAAGACCTGCTGGGCCGCGAACTTCTCCATCTGGGCCAGCATGAAGTTCTGCACGACCGTCTTGCCTGAACCTGAGGGGCCGCAGATGAAGGTGTGGCCAAGGTCAGCGACGTGGAAGTTGAAGTGAAAGGGCGATCCGGCCGATGTGCGCAGCAGGGCGACCGCCGAACCCCAGTGGTTGCCTTCAGCCTTGCCGGCGGGATGGGTGTGGAAGGGGGCGAGGGCTGCGAAATTGCGTGACGTGATTGCCGCGGGCCGCACGCGGTGGGCGAAGTTGCCGGGGAACTGGGCCCAGAAGGCAGCCTCGAGCGCCAGGTCTTCGCGGGCGGTCACCAGTCCTGACTCCGCCAGGATGGCGCGGGCCTTGGAGAGATGGTTGGCCAGATCGCTTGGCGTCTCACCATAGACGAGGACTGAGGCTTGGTGGTCGCCCATGACAAACCGGTTGGAGATCAGGTCATCAAGCCCCTCGTTCAGCGCGGCGATCTGAGAGACGGCCCGGTCGCGTGCTGAGACCATCTGATTTTGCTTACGCTCCATCACGGCTCGGGCCGCGGGCTTGGAGAGGAAGCTGAAGGACTGGCTGACGACGAGGGGGAAGGGGGTCGAGAGCAGACCGTTCCAGAGGCCCGGTTGCGTCGTCGCGGGGTACTCCTTGAGCCCAAACATTGCGCCGTAGCGGGCTTGCGCCGCGCCCCGGATCTCGAAGGCTTCACGGCCAAAGATGAGGCGTACATCGCACAGCGCGCAACCAAGATGGCCGCGGACGAGAGGGACACGCTCGGGTTCGCCAGTCAGCACCAGCTTCAGCATTTCCAGGGGCTCGGAGAACCAGAGACCGCCGTGCTGGTAGAGGCCTAAGGGACGCAGGCCGTAGCGGCCGAGATGCTGCGCAAGGTCACGCCCAGCGTCCTCCAGCAGTCGCACCTGGTGGTCTTCCCAGCCCAGCGACGCGGTGGGACGGTCGCGGCGTGCAGCCCAGGCGCCCAGCCGATCGGCCGCGTGGCGGGCGGGATGCAGGACAAGGGTCAGGAAGAGGTCGTTGACGAACATCCGCTGCGCGCCCAGCCGAGCCTGGTAGCGGGCGTCGAGCCGTGCGGCGAAAGCCGATCGGAAGGCGCCAGTGGGGTAGCCATGATGTTCGCGGCGGACCAGGTGATGCCAGATGGCGAGTTGTTCACTCGCGATGTTGCGCCAAGCGTTGTTCAGCCTGCGATGCCAGTCGTTCAAGTCTGAGACGTCGGCTGTTTCAAAGCTGACGCCGTCCAGCTGGAAGCAGAGCATCAGAGCCTGACTATCGAGGGCCACGACCTGCTCTGTCACGTGCCGCGCATAGGGCAGGTTGGGGCGAGGATCCTGCTCTAGCCGGGCGAGGCGGCTCACAGCCCCGACATGCTCAGCCACGGCTTAGTTCCAGTTCGACGTAACGGCGGCGAAGGGGCAGGGGTGTGCTGGAGCTCCCGCCCCAAGCCTTTCGGGTGCGGCAGCGACCCTTGGTGACCAGGTACAACCAGAGGACCCGGAAGGCGTTCGGATCGTGGCGACAGATCTCGCGGAAGACCATGTGCAGCGCGGGAGCGACCAGGAGATAGAGGAGGCTGCCGGCGGCTAGGAAGAGGGTGGCCGAGACGATGAGGTTGATACCCATCGCCTCCATTGGCGCGCCGGCTACGGTGGCGGGCCGAGTGCAGGCCAGGAATAGCGTGTCTTCGGTAAGGCGTTCTTGCATGCGCCTAGCCTCCGCCGCCCACGATGAGATCGACGATCGCCGTGGCGCTGAAGATTACAATGATGCCGATGACGACCGTGCCGGCGCGGCGCATGTCGAGGTGCCCGAACATCCATGCGATGCCGGTGATTATGATGGCGATGATGGCCAATCCCCGGATGACGCTGGAGTTGAGCAGCTCAATTATGTTTTCGATGAAGGCCCCAATGTTGCCTCCGACCGACGAGCTCTGGGCTAAGGCCGGTGTGGCCAGGGCGAACGCCGCCAGGCTGAGGATCAGAAGTCGGCCGGTGAGCCGAGGGTGCTTTTTCATGGTGTCTCTGCCGCTACTGCCGGCTGGGGCGCTGAAAGGGTGATGAGGAAGACGCCGGGGGGCTGGCCGCGGCCAAAGACGTCCCAGCTGGCGGGCTCTTGACGAGGTGCTTGTTGCGCATCGACGGGCTGCTGCGCGGCGCGTAGCACCTTCGCCACGTAGCCATTGTGCAGGCCCCGTGTCGGGCTGCCCGTGTTGTAGATAGAAAGTGCCGCTCGTAGCCCTGCCTGGTCATCGGACTGGCGCGGGCGCGCCCAGGCATAGCCATCGGCCAGGATGCGGCCTGCGGCCGTCAAGTTGAGGCAGGGCTCGAAGACCTGCTCGACAGAGAGGCCGAGCCTATCGAGGTTGGCGCTGTTGATCTGGCCCAATCCCATATCGACGCTTCGCCCTTGCTTGATCAGGGCGCGAGCTTGGATGGCGGCGTCCTGGGGGCTCCTTGCGCGCACCTCAAGGCGAGGTTTTCCGTTGACCCCGATCGCTAGGGTGTCAAAGCCGCTTTCAACCTGGATGATCGCCTGGAGCACGTCGGGCGCCACATGGGGCGCGCAGGTGGCTGCGAGACTTAGGTAGATGGGTAGAGGCAAGATCATGGCGTCTGTCGGCCTTGGGCCGCTCAAGGGCGGCGGGTCTCGACATTCTTGGTGGTGTGGCCGCGCGACGACAGGCGTAAGCCTACGCGCCTAGGCCGGGTAGACTTACGGTGCTCCCTCGCTTCGGACTCACTGATGCGGGCGTGTGGCGGATGAATCGTTGATGTCCGGCGTTTCACGCGCAGTCACACCGCCGCACGTTCGGGCGAGGTCGAGCGCGATAGGTGAGATTGCCCTAACGGCAGGTGTCTGGACCGTTCCGGGTGATCGGGATTCGCCTATGGAGCCAACCAACTGTTCCACGTGACGCGGTCGAGATGGTGATCGCGCACTATTGGCGAAAGGTGGGGGCGGCCTATCGGCGCGGGACCTGTTCTAGTAGCGCTGCGGATGATGACGGACTGGGCGATGGTTTGTGAGAAACCTTCAGCGATGGCTGATGTCACCTCGAGGCGGGGAGGCGGACCTCGCACCGCTTGCCCTCTGCGCTTCACTACCTCGATGCCCCGATCGTTGCCTTACTCAATGGAGCGAAATTTGCGGCTGGCCTGATCTCGGTTCTGCGCCGAGGTCGAAGCTGCCCACCGGGTGGTGTCTCAGTTGAAATGGGGCCGGCTTGACGAGGCTATTGCTCGCTCGCCGGGATCGGCTCCTGTATGCTTGCTCTTAGCATGGAGGAGTAAATGGCTGAGCTGCCCACCGCCGACGAAGGATTGCGAATGGTCCTTGATATCTTCAAGGCTCGCAAATTGCAGCCCGGAGAGGGAATGCTGCTCAACAGCCAGCAAGGCCTCAGAACCTCTGGTATCCTCATTGGGCTGAAGGCTGGAATGGAGCGCGGCTTGTTCAAAAATGGCCCCAATGGGTTCGTAATGCTCACCGAAGCCGGGTCCGCTGAGCTTTAACAGTGCCCAAATGACCCAAGGCCAAGAGCCCAGCCGATGCCATCGGGCGGAGCGTCCCGTCTGCTCTTCGAGTAGGCCCTTTGCAGCCTTCATTTTGATTAGGTGCTCGCGCTCTGCGACGGTGTGTAAAGCGTCATTTCAAGCCAATTGCGGACTAGGGCTATAACTTACAGATTCAATTTGAATTGCATTATTGGAACTCATAGATTATAAAATATCCCGAAAGGTATAATCTATGAGTTCTGCGAGGCGTAGTTCGAACCCGCTCGCGCGCTGGGCGATAGACGTCCAGCTCAAGCCAATGCGGGACATAAAGCCCCCTATTCGGCCTGACCGCGGTTGGATTCGCGCCATTCGAGAAGCTATCGGAATGACGACGGGTCAATTCGCATCGCGATTAGGCGTCTCGCAGCCACGCGTCGCTGCGCTTGAGCGCGCCGAAGCCAATGAAGTGGTGACCCTCAAAAGCTTGCGCCAGGCGGCCGAGGCGCTCGATTGCGACTTCGTCTATGCGATCGTTCCTCGAAAACCCCTTGAGGACGTTGTGAAAGACCGCGCGCGATATGTCGCTCAGCTGCAGCTCGAGCGCACCAGCCACACGATGCACCTTGAGAATCAAGGGGTGAGCAAGCAGCGCATGGAACGCGCGCGCGAAGCGCTGGCGGGCGAACTATTGCGTAGTGATCGGCGCCTCTGGGCGGATCTATGATCGACCCGCTGATCGATGCGGAGGACGACGCTTCAACGCCCCTCGATCCAGAGGAGCGACATGACCTCATCCCAAGCTACATCACCAATCGGGACGAACTGAACGAGATTGAGCAACTCGGCATCGCTGAGGCGGACCGCTGGGCTTTCAGCCGCAAACGTGATGCGCTCGACGAACGCTTCCTCCTCCAACTCCACAGGACGATGTTTCACGCCGTTTGGAAGTGGGCCGGCGCCTTCAGGGTCACGGAGCGCAACATCGGAGTGCCGGCCTACATGATCGCCGTCGAGCTGCGACGGCTACTCGATGACGTTGGCTATTGGATCGAGCACGAGACCTTCCCACGTGATGAGATAGCCCTTCGCTTTCACGCACAACTTACCTGGATCCATCCATTTCCGAACGGCAACGGTCGACACGCCCGTCTCGCGGCCGACCTGTTATCGGTTCAACTCGGCGGCGACAGATTCAGCTGGGGCGGCGGCGGCCTGATCGCTGCCGATCAGTTGCGAAAACGCTACATCGCAGCCGTTCGCGCAGCCGACAACCATGACATCGGCCCTCTGCTAGATTTTGCCAGGTCATAGGGGCTCGGCCAACCTGCCATCATTGCTGATCGAAGGAGGCGTCAGACCGATGAACGTGTAGGGATTTAGTGTGCGGGCGGCGATGACGAACCGAGGCGCCGCTCTTGGCCAAGTCAGACTGTGGCGGCCTCCAGATCGTCGTGTTCGAAGGCGCTGGCCATCCGCTCGATCTGGTTGACGGTAAGGTTATGCTGGGCCGCCGTATCGCGCCACCTCGCCACCACCTGGCCGACGCTCTTTGCGATCGTGCTCGCCTCTGCCTTGCTAAGCCTGAAGTGGCTGGCGACGCTGAAAGCTGTGTCGAGTGAGGCGTCCTGATCGGTCTCATTGAGAGCCAGGGCGTGCACCCTGGGTTTTACGTCCGTGGGCATGGGGTTCAGATCGTAGGCAGGCGATAGCCGCCATCCGCCCTTCTCGCGTAAGAAGCCGTGGTTTCGCAGGTGATCGTCGGTGTTGGAGATAAGAATGTTGAACACCATCCGCCGCCAAAGCTGAGCGGCGTCGCCTGGGGCGTCCTCACCGTCCTGCCGAAGGAAATCGACAAGTTCCATATAGCTACGTGTTTCGCCGTCGGCGGCGCCGAGCGCTGTGAGCGCCGAGCAGAACGGCCGGCGGCCGTCCGGCGCACGGTCAAAGCGGGCCATCATGAGCACCGGCCGCTTGGCCACCTGACGCAGCTGGAAGGTGGGAACAAGGACGCCAGCCTGTCTGGCCAGGGTCAGGGCCACCGACTCCCAGGTCGGGATGGGCCAGTCGTCAGTCTGACTGGGGAACTTGGCCATCAGCAGTTGGCCGTCGGTTCCAAGCACAGAAGCCTTGGGCCGGGCGCCGCCCAGCGAGCTGCCGGGGGCCAACAGCAAGCGCAGATCGTCATCGGTCTCCTTATCGTCGAGGATCCGGCGCGTTGCTCCGAGCAGTTTGGGCAGTGCGATAAGCGGTGGCACGGGAGAGGTGCCTGCCGCCTGGAAAGCTTGGGCGTCCTTATCACGGAAGCGTAGGGCGCCGAGGCGCGTCTGGTCCTCCACCAACATGAGGAAGTCGGCCTCTAGAAGAGTGCGGGGCGCCCGGCCTTCGGCGGCAGCTGCGGCACGCTCACGACGGCCCATTAGATTTCGGCCCCAGCGGTCGGGCGCTGGGTCGCTGAGAGCGTTGAACAGCCCGCCGTCCCAATGGGCGTCACCGCGCACCAGGGGGAGGTTTGGGTCGAGCGGAAAGGCGCCACCAAGGGCCAGCCAGGCAGGGTCGTAAGCGAACGAGCAGGTCTGACGCGCGCCTCTGGCGCGCGCCCAGAGGCGGCCCACGGGTCGGGTGGCGCCTGCCCAGTCGATGTGAACGTCGATCTCGCGGTCCATCGTCAGCGGACCTTCGCCGCGGTGCGAACCCGTTGTGGCAATTGCTCCGCCGCCAATGTCAGGCCGACTTGGTCGGTAGCGGGATCGGCCAAGGCGCCGAGCCGATCAGCCAGGCCCAGGACAAACAGAACCGTCGCGTAGATGCCGAGGCCCACGCCTGGGTCGCCTCTCTCAACGCGGGTGATGGTGTTGCGGCCGACAAAGGCGCGTTCGGCCAGGGTGGCTATGGTCATGCTGCGACGGCGGCGCGCTGTGGAGATATCACGGCCGAGGTTCGCCAGGGCGCGGCGAACTGGCAATGGCAGAGCAGATTGGGCCTTGGAAGACTTCATGATTGCACCAAAACAGGAGCCTTAATGAGGATAATGCAACATTTATGGTGCAATCCCGCTTCCTACAAGCCGACTAACGTAGATGCGCACTAAAAAAAGCGCTTAAAGACAGATAAGGCACTGTTTATGGTGCAATGAGGTTCCTGCGAACGGGCTTGCTTGCAGCGCTCAAGCGCGCCGCTGGTTGATTTCAGGGACCGGGCGCCAGTTGTCGCGCCTGCAGGAGAGGCCATAGTCGTGTGCCAGCCCAGGGCGGGGGCTCGTGAAGAGCGAGCTGCGCCAATGGGCGCATCTCACTAGCCATGTTCAGGCGCCAGGAGACCCAGATCCCGGGCGCGCAGTACGGCTTGGAAGCGCGTCCGGACGCCAAGCAACTCGCAAGCCTGCTGCAGATGCCCCTCTACGGTGCGGCCTGAGATGCCTAGGATGGCGCCGATGTCATTGGCGCTTTTGCCCTCCTGAACCCAAAACAGGCACTGAAGTTGGCGGGTGCTCACCCGTGGCCAGGTTTGCGGCAGGTAGGGTGGCGGCGGGCCAGAGGGGGTCATGATCGGCTCCGATCTGGATCTGGGGGTTGCGGGGGCGATGGAGGTGGGTCGTCGGGACATTGGGTCTGTGGCGTGACTGTGGTCGGCGCGGTTTGGTCCCGCCGTTCCTGGCCGGTGCCGATCAAGTCGGCGAAGGCTGCACTGAAAACGCCGGCCAGGTCGCGCGTGGTGAGATGCGCCAATGCGCTCGTGAAGTAGGGTTCGACCCGGGCCACGGTGGAGAACAGGATCGCCATCGCCTTTGTGTCGGCGCAGGCGGAGGCAAAGTCGGGCGCGCCGCTCAGGGCCGCGACGAGAATGGCGCGCGCGTCGCTGTCGGTGGCCTCGGCGAAGGCGTCGAGGTGATCAAGACGCAAGCCGCCCTTATCAGATTCAAAATACTCGTACGTCCGCTTGGCGAGCCCCATCCGATCGGCCACCTGCTGGACGGTGAGCCTGCGGTGGCGTCGAACGCTCTTGAGGGCGGCCGAGAGGGTCTTGGGCGAAAGAAGCATCATACTGCGACAGAACAATCCTAGAGTGTTTTTTCTCTGAAGCCGAGTTGCGGTTGTTCCAGGCCGCTGATCGCTGGGGCGTTGCACATCGGCAAGGTCAAACCGCTACGCCTGCAAGGCGGGTCAGTGAACTCCGCA
This sequence comes from Phenylobacterium sp., assembly GCF_030693625.1. Classification (GTDB taxonomy): domain Bacteria; phylum Pseudomonadota; class Alphaproteobacteria; order Caulobacterales; family Caulobacteraceae; genus Phenylobacterium; species Phenylobacterium ferrooxidans. The sequence continues at coordinate 29,717 of NZ_JAUYAF010000035.1, read as the reverse complement.
AGATTGTTGCGGAGGAGTTGGGGGCGAGGTGGCGCGCGCCGGGTCCGCGGAGAGCGGCGTTATCTCAAAGCGTCTACAACCTGGATGTGCGGAAGATCGGTCGGTTGAGACACGGCCCGCAAGGGCTTGGCGGTGCAGTGCACCTATTTCCCAGATATATGAGCGGTCGGCTGTTCTCCCCGCCTAACCTTCCGTCTCATCGCTTGGGAGGCGCTAAGGTTGGTGGCGGGACGGCTTTGAGTTTGCGTCGAGATCCTTTTGGTTTGGCCATCGGCTATCTTCGCCAGCAGCTTGCGACGGGGGCGGTCTGGCCTGGTCAGCCCCTCATCATTCAGGACATCGCCGCTGAGCTGAAGCTCAGCCCCACGCCGATCCGGGAAGCCTTAGCCAGACTGGCGGGAGAGGGTTTGATCGAGGTGCGACAGGGCGGCGGCTACCGTCTCTGGCCAGCCGACGCTGTAGACTTGGCTGACCTCTACGAGGCTCATCTGTGCGCCCTGTTGTCGGGTTTGCGACTGCTGGTGAACGAGCCGGCGCGCGGTGTCGCCGTGGTCAGTGCGCAAGACCAGGATGGCGATGTTCTGGCGCTGACCGAAGCCGCCTTCGACGCCCTGGTCCGAGCTTGCGGAAACCACGTCTTACTCGCCTGGCGTCGCAGTCTGGCCCAGCGCCTGACATGGGCGCGGCGCGCCGAAGCGGTGGTGTTTGGGGATGTCGAGGCTGAAGCGCGCGGGCTCATAGAAAATCTTACGAGAGCTACCGACCCCGGTGAGCAGGCTCGCGCGGTGGCTGGATTTCATCGTAGACGGCGCGACGGCGCCGAACTCATCGCGCGCGTTCTGCGCGACCTGGGATCGCGTGACAGTATTGTGCAGATATAGGTTGTAGATGTCTGCTCGAGCCACTCAGCTTGAGAGACCGTCATTCCGGCGGCCCACAGGAGACATTCCCATGTCCATCTTCAAGCTCATTCGGCTCGGCAGCGCCAAGCGTCTCACGCAAGGCGAGATCGAGGGGAACAAGGTCGAAGACGAAGGCCTGCTCTACTTCGGCTGAAGGCCCGGCGCCGGCGACAGCCGGCGCCAACTTCCCGCGCAAAATTGAAGAGACCTCAACATGATGACGCCATTGGCGGCTTCGATCCATGCGGCAAGGGTCGGCGCCGACCTTGTCTTCCTCGATGTGGCGCGTGACGCCTATGTCTGCCTCGCGGGGGCGGCCGAGGCGGGGCGCCTCTGTAATGGGGGCTCCCAGATCGAAATTCTGCAGCCTGCCCTCGGCGAGGCCCTTGGACAGGCCGGGTTGACCGGCGACGTCATATTCGCCCGCCAGATGGCGCCGCCGGCAGACCGAGCCCTAGAACGGCAGGAACGCCCGGTGTCGGGCGGCGATATCCTCAGCGGATTGATGATGACTTGGGCGACGGCGCCTGCACGTCGCTACGGGCTGCCATTTTCCGAGCTGGTCAGTTGGGCGGGTCGCCGGCCTTCGGGCGCGCCTGATCCCAGCGCCATACCTTGCAAGCGGGCCATCGCGGTCGTGAGCAGCTTTCAGCGACGCTGGCCCTGGGCCGTGGGTCGCGGTCTCTGCCTACACCGCGCCTTTCTGCTTCTAACCCAACTGCGCCAGGCGGGGTGTGACGCGGCTTGGGTTTTTGGCGTGCGCACCTATCCGTTTGAGGCCCATTGCTGGCTTCAGATTGGCAGCACGGTGTTGGACGATCCTTTGACGGGTTTGGCGGCCTATCAGCCGCTGATGACCGCCTAGTCGCATGTCAGACTATGTCGCTCTTTGGGGAGATCTCAGCACAGAGCCTGCCACAATCCTTGTGATGGCGCTGACTGAGGCGTCGTCGGGCCGCTGGACCTGGGCGACGAAGACGTCGAGCGCAGCGGTCCTGGTTAGAACCCAAAGGGCGCCGGTCACACGAGTGCTCCCCGATGGCCGCGGCCTCTTGGTGGGCGAGGCTTGGACCCGCGGTGGTGACACTGAGCTCGACCTCCCCAAGCTGCTGGCCAGTCCTTCTCTCGAAGCCCAGGTCCGTGCGCTTTGCGCGGGAATCTGGGGCCGCTATGTGGCGATCCTGGCTGATGGTGACAGGCCAGCGATTTTACGAGATCCGTCGGGCGGGTTGGAGGCGTTCACCTGGACGCGCTCTGGACTAACGGTGATCGCCTCTAGCCTCCCAGCTGACCTGGTCGACCTGCTCGCCCCGCCGATGACCCTCGATTGGGATCGCATCGCCGGTTACCTGGCTGTGCCGACCAGCCTGAGCGGACCTCTCGCGCTGCGGGGGATCACGGCCGTCGCGCCTGGCGAGTTGCTGCAGCAGGCGGGCAGCCAGTTTGTGCGCACAACCATCTGGCGGCCCGACGCCTTTGTCACCGGCGATCACGAACCTCCTGCGATCCTCCAGGGGCGCCTGGTGAGGCTTACCGACCAAGTCGTGGGCGCCTTGGCGAGCGGCCGTGGCCCTGTGCTCGCCGAGGTGTCGGGTGGCCTGGATTCGGCGATTGTCGCCGCGGCGCTCGCCAGGCGGACCGACGTGGAGGTCAGGCAGTGGCTGAACTACTATTCCCACGGCGCCGAGAGCGACGAACGGGTCTACGCGAACGCGCTAGGCGCCTTGCATGGCTTCTCGATCACAAGCGTGGCCAAGCCGTTCCTGCCTATTGATGCGCAGGGCCTTGCGATAAACGCCGGCGCCCTACGGCCTTCGCTGATCGGACTTGATTACCTTCGAGACGCCGACGTGGCCGAGCGGCGCCGCCTCGCGGGCGCAAGCGCGATTTTCACGGGCCAGGGTGGAGACGCGGTCTTTGGCCAGAGGCTCACGGCCCTGGCGCTCACCGACCATCTGCGCCGCGAGGGCCTGGGAAGTTTGCGGCTAGGCAGCGTGCGCGATCTCGCCGACTGGACCGGCAGCTCAGCGTGGACTGTCTTGGGCCAAGCGCTGGCCGGAGGTTCGCGGCGGGCGCCCGCCAAAGAGGGCAATGGGCCAAGCTTCATGACCGATGGCGCGCGGCGCGCCCAGGTGGAGGTCCATCCTTGGCTTTGCGCGCAGGACCAAACGCCTCCTGGCAAGCGCCAGCAGATCGAGCGGCTGGCGCAAGCTCAGTTGGTGACTGGCGACTGCCGAAGGTCGCGGGAGGCTGATCTCATTCACCCGCTGCTCTCTCAGCCGCTGGTGGAGTTCTGCCTAAACATTCCAATCGACGTACTGACCGGGCTTAAACGTGACCGTGCTCTTGCGCGTGGAGCCTTCGCCTCGCGACTGCCGGACGCCTTGCTGCACCGCAGGTCTAAGGGAGATATGACCAGCCACTACGGTCGGTGGGTGAGCGCGAGCCTGCCTTTTCTACGCGGCTTCCTGCTCGACGGGCGGTTGGCGGGGCAGAGGATTATTGACCGCGACAGGCTCGAGGCGGTGCTTACACCTGAGCAGTTGGCTTGGGGCGCGGACTACGTCTCCATCCTATTTGCAGCTGTCCTTGAGGCCTGGGTTGGACGCTGGGAGGCGGCTTGCAGCGATCTGGCCACCCGAGGCTAACCAACTTTTTTACACAACCACAAGCGTCAACGGCCCATCGTCAGCGCTAGTCTGGAGGTGTTCAATGCGCATTCCACTGATCATGGGCGCCGGCCGCGACACCGTATTCGTCGAGCGGCTCTGGCGATCGGTCAAGTATGAGGAAGTCTATCTGAAGGCCTATGACAGCGTCGCCGAGGCCCGCGCCTCGAGCGGCCGCTATCTGGAGTTCTACAACCGCAAGCGCCCACATTCGAGCCTGGGCGCCCGCACCCCGGACCAGGCCAATTTCGACCGCCAGCCCCAGGGCCCTGGCGGCATGAGCCTTTCGCCGCCGGGGTTGGAGCGTCACTCCAGTCGAGCTAGGCCCTCCCTGCGGGACGCACCAACCCCGGCGAAACACAACCGGCAGAGATCCCACTTAGCCAGCGGAGATTCCTGTCCAGACAATCCCGGGCACCGCAAACGCCAACATCTCGGTCAAATAGGCCGTGCATCCGGCCGCCAGGCAGGTTTCTCGATCCCCCTTCAACGCTGACGCCGTCAGGGCGATAATGGGTGTGGGCGGCCGATCGTTCGCCTGTTCCCACGCTCGAATGGTCCGCGTGGCGGTCAGGCCGTCCATGGCCGGCATCTGGCGGTCCATCAGCACCAGGTCGTAGCGCCCGGCCTTGAACATCTGGCACGCCAGCACGCCGGTCTCAGCCACGTCGACGATGTAGGGCGTGTCCTCAAGATAGGCGAGCGCGATCGTGCAGTTATCGGGCGAGTCCTCGGCCATAAGGATGCGCAGCGCCGGCAACGGCGCCTCCGGACCGACGCCTAAGGGCGGCAATCCACCGATTGTGTTGAAAAAGGCGGGTTGAAGCCGTGATGCGGCGCTGATTCACTTCCTTTGCGGGAAGGAAAGTCGGCCATGATGGGTGATCGATCGGATCGATCAGGCGGCGCTGTCCTACAAGTTTTCACTCGAGGGCCACGTACCTGCACAATCCGCCCAAGGCGGACATCCCGATACCGCTTTCGGCAAGGGCCTCCCCTATTCACCGGCGGTTGCAGAGCCTGCCACGGCTACGGCCGACTCACGTCGCCTCTTCTAGCCCTGCCGCCGGTTCAAGCGCGGCTTCCATGGCCGCATAGAGTACTGCCGCATCTATCGGCTTGGCCACGTGCCCGTCCATGCCCGCGCTGACCTAGGAGTCCAGCTGACCGGGCCAATCACAACGCCGGCCGCGCGGGCTCCCCTCGCCGACATCCGCGACCCGCTCCAAAAAAGGCCCGCTCCTATGGCCATCACTCGTAATGCGCTCTTGAAAGCCCGATAGGCGGCGTTAAGCACGTTCAAGAGCGTGCGCCTTGCAAGCTCTGCGGAATTGTGGTTTGCGTTTCGACGCACAACAAGTCTCCTAACTGGCTCTTGAACGCCCATGCCTGCCCGCAACATGCTGCTCCTCGCGCCGCCCTATCCCGTGGCGCTTGCCCTGACAGAACTCGGGGCGAACCTGCGGACAGCGCGCCTGCGTCGAAACCTGACCGTAGAGGAGGTCGCTCAGAAGATTGGAGCGGGTCGCCGCGCCGTGTCGGACGCCGAACGTGGCAAGCCAACAACCAGTGTCGCGATCTATGCCGCCCTGCTTTGGGCCTTCGACCTTCTGGCCGACATGCACAGCCTGGCCGACCCAGCTCGCGACCAGGAAGGACAGGTTCTTGCACGCTCCAAGGCCCGGATCCGCGCGCGGCGCGGTGAAGCCTTAGACAACGACTTCTAAGGCCGATGCCAGAGGCCTTTGTCCATATCACCCTTCCAGGGGCAGTTGAGCCGATCACCGCCGGTCGCTTTGTCATGGAGACCGACAGGACCGGCACGTCCGTCGGACGCTTCGTCTATGGCCGACGCTACCTGGCGCATCCTGAAGCGGTTGAAATCGATCCGGTCGAGCTGAAGCTCGCACCCCGCACCTACGAGACCGCCGCGCTCGGCGGCGTGTTCGGCGCCCTGCGCGACGCCAGCCCTGACTATTGGGGCCGCCGCGTCATCGACAAACATGCCGGCAAGCCGCAACTCGCAGAAATCGACTACCTGCTGCACTCCGCCGACGACCGCGCCGGCGCCCTGGGTTTCGGCCTCAATGCGGAGCCCCCGGCGCCGCGCCGCGACTTCAACCAGACCGTCGCACTGGAGAAGCTGCAGCGGATCGCCGACGCCCTGATCGCCGACGAAGAGCTGGCGCCCGACGCCGCCAACCAGCAGATTCAGGATCTGCTTCTGGTCGGCACCTCCATGGGCGGGGCCAGGCCCAAGGCCGTCGTCGAGGGCGAGGGCGCTCTATGGATCGCCAAGTTCAATCGCCAGGATGACCGCTGGAACAGCGCCCGGGTCGAACACGCCATGCTCACGCTTGCCCGGTCCTGCGGCCTGGAAGCCGCCGACAGCAAGGTCGTGCTGGCGGGACGGCGAGACGTTCTGATGGTCCGTCGCTTTGACCGCGACCGCGTGGCGGCAGGCTACACCCGCGCCCGGATGATCAGCGCCCTGACCCTCCTGCGGACGGAGGACAGCCATCGGGCGCGGGATCGATGGTCCTATGTGCTGCTGGCCGAGGAACTGCGCCGGGTCAGCGCCGAGCCCGCCAGGGATGCGCGCGAGCTTTTCCGCCGGATGGCCTTCAATGCGCTGATCTCCAACGCCGACGATCACCCGCGCAATCACGCGATGATCGCCAAGGCCAGGGATTGGCGGCTGTCGCCGGCCTACGACCTGACGCCATCGACCCCGATCAGCCTGGAACGCCGTGATCTGGCGCTGGTGATCGGAGACGCTGGCCGTATCGCCACGGCGGAAAACCTGATCTCACAAAGCCCACGCTTTCTGCTCAAGCCCGACGAGGCTGCCGCCATCATCGCGGACATGGAGCAGCGGGTGGCGAGCACGTGGTACGATGTCGCCCGCAGCGCCGGCGTGAACGCGCCCGACTGCGAGCTGATATCGGGAGCCTTCGTTTATCCGGGATTTCGGCCCGAACCGCCGCCGCCCTGACCGTGATCAAGGCCGCCGCAGCTAGATCAACCCCAGAGCCTTAAAGCTGGCGACATTCCAGGCAAACTCACATCGCCAACCAGCCCGATCGCACCCTACTGTTTGGTGATCGCGGTGATCTCACCCGCGCCGCCTTCAAGTTTTAGGTCGAAGGCCACCTTGTCGCCGGCCCCGCTCCCCACCGGGAGAACCTGACGGCCATCTGCCCCTTCCGCGAGCCACGTTTCAAACCAGGTGAGGCTCGCCTTCATCGCCGCCATTGCGGTGCGTGGCCGATGTAGAATGTGTGTCTCGCCGGGATAGGCGATGAGCTTGGTCGGGATCTTGGCCTCCTTAAGAGCTTGGTCCAACTCCAGGGCGCTGGCTGCAGACCGGCCTGTGAACAACTGTAGGAGGGGGCCGGCGAACCGGTCCGCCCGCGCCGAGGGTGAAAAGGCGCGATAAGCGGCGGCATATCTCGGATCGAGGGGAGGGCCACCAAACAGCCCGCGATAGATTTCTCGCACCATGCCGCCCCGGTAAAAGCCGCCGGCGCTGAAGAAGGATGTGTCTGCATTTATGCCGGCCCGGAACACCTTCGATTGGCTCAGCGCCAGGGTCGTGACGATCCCGCCGCGGCTGTAGCCGGCGATGCCGACGCGTTGTGGGTCCACGAGACCGCGGGCGACAGCGTCAGCCACGGCAGCCTCCATCGTGGCCACGGCGTCCAGCCCCATGCCCTGTTGCATTCGGGCGGGAGACAGATTGCTGTGGGCCGACCCATAGGCGTCTGAGACCGACAGATCGGAGGTCGTCTCATTGACGGAGAGCACCACATAGCCGCGCTCGGCCAGGACTTGCAGCGGGAAGGCCCACTGGAAAGTCTCAGCGGCGAACAGGTTTCGGGCGTCAGCCGCGTGGGTGATGACAATGGCGGGGTAGCGCCGCCCTGGTTGGTAGTTGCGCGGGTAAGTTATGTAGCCGCCGCTGACCGTGCCGAAACGGTTGGTCCACGTCGCAGGCTCGCTGGTTAGCGGCGAGATGGTGTCATAGCGCGCATTGGGCCGCGCAAGAACACGGACAGCTCCGGTGGACGGCCCCACCTTCACCAACTCCGGGGCGCGGGTCAGGCTTTCGCGGCCGCAGACCCCGACCCGAAGGCTCTCGTCGAATGCGCAGGGATGGAGACTCTCCCTCACCTGGCTGAGAGGTGTCTGCGCCGGGTAAGCCGCCAAGCCAAGGCGATCGGCTTGCCGCACACCGTATAGGACTTGGCCGCCTGGGCTTCGCCAAACCCCCAGCGCGCCGCCCATGCCGCTGTAGCTTACCGACCCGAGGGAGGTGAGCGCGCGCGCCAGGGACGAAACCTCGGAGAGCTCGTATTTTCCGCCGTCGAGCCGCGTGAGCCTCAGCCGGCCTGAGGCGGTTCTTACACCGCCGCTCTGCGGCTGAGGTGCAGATGAGCCTGTGGCTACGTCAAAGCGCCAGGACGATTGGTTTGGTGCTCCAGTCTCTGAGAGGCCGGGACGCTGGTAGACCAGACCCTGCGGGCCATCCCAGAAGACCGAGCCGCCTCGGAAGGCCACAGAGGCGGTGCTGCGATCCCCGGGTGATTGGGCAACCAACTGGTCGCGACCTGACCGTGTCTCGCGCACCCAGAGCTCTACCGCCTCCGCGGGAGGTTCAGCGTAGAAGTCTGTCGCGGTCGTCCGGCCATCGACATAGGCGAGACCTTCTTCGCGCCAAGCCCGCTGCCGTTTGGCCGAGCGGGGGCGCAGCGTCGCGTACCAGAGGGCTTTACCGTCAGGGCTCCAGCCGAAGGCCAGGACGCCTGTGGCGCGTGCAGGTTCGCTAGCGCTTGGGGCAAGACTGGTGTCGCCCCCCACCTGCGACAGAGGTTGATGCACCAGCCGGGGAGTGCGTCGGCCGGCATCGTCGATGTCGTAGACTTGCACCCCGTGACCAAACTCGCCCCGTAGGGTCCAGGTCTTATGGCCTGGCCGCGGCTGCAGATCTGCCAGGTAGGCGCTGTCAGCCACCTTGCGCGCAGGGCCGTCCCCCGTACCGACATAGAGGCCGTAGCGGCTCTCAGCCAAATCGAGCGACGGTTGTTTGACGACGAAAGCCCATCGCGCGCCATCAGCGCTAATCGCAACGCTGGTGATCCGGGTCACCTCCACGATGTCGGAGAGCGTCCAGCCCCGGGTCGCTCCTGGCCGGTGGTCGACCGCTGTCAGGCGCGCCGGCAGGGCAGGGGAGCCTATGCCAGAGCCACCGACATCGAGGCTCGCCATGACCGGGGTCGCCAGAGCCAGGGAAAGCACGGGTAAGACGAGTTTGACGGGCTGCCACATGGTGGGTAGCGCGATGCCGATCTCTCACGCCGAGCCGAGGTGGGGACCCGGGCGAATGGCGTGAGAGACCGGTCGCTTACCAGCGCTTGGTGAGCTGGAGGGACACGACCCGACCCATGGCGTTGGCATTCGCCGGGTCATAGCCGATGCCCTGGGGGGCATCGTAAAAGGGTGGGTCGTTGTCGAAGAGGTTCTGAACGCTGGCCGAGAGCATCAGCCCGGCCAGAGGACCGCTCGAGCTCTGTGGAGCCCAGCGCAACTGCAGGTCCGCGGTCGTCCAGCTGTCGATGGCCACGCCACTCGAGGTCTTCGCATCGCCGAGATAGTTGACCGAAAGGGTTGCGCCGTACGGGCCATGGCTCCATCCGCCGCTGGCCCGCGCCCGCAGTCGCGCCGGATTGCCAGCTACGGCTTGAAGGTCTCTCGAGGCCGATGTCGGCGTCAGCTGGCGGGCATAGGCCAAGAGATAGGACGCGTTCGCCGCCAAATCGAAATGGTCGGCGCCACGGTCAAGGCTGAGGCCCGCGTTGAGATCCAGGCCCTGAACCTGCACCTTGGCGGTGTTGACGAAACGGGCGTCCAGGACCGCGCCGAAGGCCGCTGGCGGGTAGGTTGTGCTGGCGCCGTAGCTGGGGTCGCTGATCAGGGCGTTGATGAGAGCCAGGTCGGTTGGCCGACTGGCGTCCAGGGGCGTGACGAAGGCGCTGAGCGCCGGATCGTTGAGGGCGCCTGCCAGGTTGGCGAGAACAGGCTGGCCGATCTGGTCGTTGAAGGTCGTCTCAAAGAGGGTCGCGCCGAGGGACAGGCCCGCGATTGCAGCCGGGGCGTAGTCGGCGCCGGCTGTCCAGGAGGTGGCGCTCTCGGGCCTGAGGCTGGTGTTCCCGCCGGTCTGGATCAGGGTCAGGATGCGAGCGGCCCCCTGGTTGAGGAAGGTCGGCCCCACGCTATAGGCTTGATTGACCTCCGTGAGCGAGGGGGCGCGGAACGACGTGCCATAGGTGGCGCGCAGGCGGAGGTCTGGGGTTGGGCGCCAGATCAGCCCGATCTTAGGATTGGTGCTGTCACCAACGTCGTCATAGCGCTCAAACCGCGCCGCCAGCGAAATCTCCAGGCGCGGGGCTGAGGCGTTGTCGGCCGGGCCGATCAACGGCGCGCGCGCTTCGGCGAAGAGCGCGCTCACGGTCCGTTTGGTGTCGGGCGTCACCAGGGTGAGCGGGGTCGCCGTGGATCGGAAGGTGACGATGTGCTGCTTGAAGGTCTCGCGCCGGGTCTGGGCTCCGACGGCGAGTTTCACGACGCCGGCCGGTAGGGTGAAGAGATCGCCATCGGCCTGGGCGCTCAGGGTGGTCACCCGGCTGCGGAATTCTGGCGCGGTGTAACCCGACCCCACGAAGTCCAGGATGGCGCGTGAGTTGCCGCTGCTTGCGCCAAACGGGTTGAAGTAGCCATCGCGCGGCGCGTTGAAGGCGGTCGCCGGATTGTCGGGCGTCGCGCCCAGCGCTTCACGCAGCAGCAGGCTGTTGATGACGTTCTGAGTCCGGGTCTGGCTGTGCTCCTGCGCCAGCGCGCCATAGATCTGGGCTTGCCAGGATCCGGCCAGCCGGATGTCGGCGCCAGCGGTGACGCCGAAGCTCTCCGCCGTGCCGCCACCACGGCTCGCGCCCAGCTCATCGAAGAAGGAGTAGCCGACCACCGTGCTTGCTCCGCCGGTCGGCGAAACGAAGTGGGGGTTGGCGGGCGTTACGGTGATGGTGCTGACGGATGGCGCGCCGCGGTAAGCAAACTCCCGGCGGCTGAAGCGGCCATCGAAGGCCAGCTCCACATGCTCGCCCAGGCTCTGGGTGAGACTTCCGTACAAGCCCTGGCGGGTCTGTTGCGGCGTCAAATCCATTCCGGCGTTCGGATTGGCCAGATTGACTTGGCCGGGCAAGAAGCTTGCCGCCGTCAGCCCCCGGCCGTCTTGCCCGTCTGGTATGGCGTATCGCGGTTGATAGGCGCCGCCCGCCAGCACAAGGACATTGCCGGGGTGTGCTAGGAAGGTACGGTGGTCGGTCCCGCCAAAGCCTCGCAGGTCAGCTGTCGCCGTGTAGGCCCGGGCTGAATAGGGCAGGGCTTCCCGCTGCTCATATTCGTAGGCGAGCAGGGCGCTGCCGCTGGACCAGGTGGTCCCTAGGGTTTGGCCAAACTGCACCGAGCCTGCGCCACCCTCGGCGTGACCAAATCTGAACCGTGACTCTGCGCCCTTGAAGTCGCGGCGCAGGATGATGTTGACCACGCCGCCCACCGCGTCGGAGCCATAGAGCGCTGAAGCGCCGTCAAGCAGCACGTCGACCCGGGCGATGGCCGCGGTTGGGATAGCGGAGACGTCGGAGAAGTCGCCGCGCGAGCCGGTGCCGGCCATACGACGACCGTTGATCAGCACCAGGGTGGCGTCGCTACCCAAGCCGCGCAGATTGACGCCCGTGGACAGCGCGCCATTGGTGCCGAGCGTGTCGGTCGCCGTGATCGCGCTGGTGGGAGAACTGACCCCACCGAAGGCTTGCGGCAGCGCACCCAGCGCCTCGGCCACAGTCGCAAAGCCCGAGCGGTCGATAGAGTCGCGGCTCAACTCAACGATCGGCGAGGCTCCAGCTCCACTTCCGCGGATATGGCTGCCGGTGACCACGACTTCATCGAGAATGGCCGGAGCCGTCAGCGCAGGCACGGCCGCCGCCGCGGTCGGAAGGGCGCCAAGGCTCGCGAGCACTGGGCGGGTCTGGCTGTCTCCTGAACTCAGGCCCGATCCTCGCTCTCTAAGCACCAAGACATCTGGCCGGCTGCGGCGAACGACGATGCCGCTGCCGGCCAGCAGGTGCGCCAAGGCGTCCTCGGCCGTAAATAGGCCCTGCAAGGCGCTCGTCCGGCGCCCGCGGACCAGCTCGGAGGGATAGAGCAGTTGCAGTCGTGACTGCGCGCCAAACGCAACCAGGGCCTGCTCCAGGCCACCGCCGGGAATGCTGAAAGCGATTCTTGGCTCCGCCGCCACAGCGGCGACCGGCGCCGCGGCAAGGGCCAGCAGCAGGCTGGGAGCAAGGACTCGGGACAGGCGACGCGACATGTTTGGCACGATGGTTTCCCCTCTGGCCGCCGCCGGCGCCTGCGATATCGCGGCGGCTCTTGCGTCGGATCAGTGGGGTAGACGCGCCAGCTCGAGCTTGACCCTGGAGCGCACCACGAATTCTCTTGAAGGTTAGCTAGACGGAGGCGGGCTCCGCAGACGAAGGGCGCCGTTCCATTGACGCTCGGGCACGAGGCCATGCAGGTCCTTGACCGCGGCCAGGAACGCCTCGGTGTCGCCGGCGTCGAAGACACCGCTCACCTGCGTCGCGCCGATCGGCCCGGGTTCAAGCTCGAGCCGGTCATGGCTGTAGCGATTGACCTCTGCGACAGCCTGGCTAAGCGGCACGCTGCGCAGCACGATGCGGCCCTGGGTCCAGCCCGTAGCCGCCTCAATATCGGCGGCGCGTGGGGTCATGCCTGTGGCCTTTGGCGTCAGCATTTCTCCAGCCTGAAGCCGTACAGGCGCGCTCGCCGGCGCCTTCTCGTCGTGCACCTCGACTACGCCTTGGACGAGGACAACTCTCACGTCGTGATTGTCCCGGCGGACGTCGAAGCGGGTGCCGACGGCGCGAACCACCGTATCCCCCGCGTCCACCAAGAACGGGCGCTTGGCGTCGTGGGCCACTGTGAACAAGGCTTGGCCGCCTTCGAGTTCGATTTGTCGCGCGCTCTTGCTGAACCGCACCCGCAAACGCGTGCGCGTATCCAGTTTGATCTGAGATCCGTCGCTGAGGCTTACGACCCTCTGTTCGCCGGTTTCAGTGGAGTAGAGCTCGCCGCGCCAGATTGACTGCGACGCTAGCACCACGGCGGCACAGGCCATGGCAGTAAGGCCCGTCCACTTCACCGTAGCGGGTGGGAGCTTCAAGCCGGAGACAGGCTTTGTAGGGGGAGGGGGCTCCTTAGGGCGGATCGCCATTTCGGCGACCGCTTCGATCTCGGGATCGCCCTTCAGGCGGTCGGCCTTTCGCCACAGCGCTTCAATCCTGGCGTATGCCGCATCATTGCGCGGATCTCGCCGCCAGATGTCGAAGTTCGCGACGTCGCTGTTGGTGACGGAGCGCGCGCCAAGCCGAGCAAACCAGTCGGCTGCTTCACTCGTTGCGCGGGCGTCGTCCGTGGCCGTTTCGTCCATGGCGCGCTCTCTGTCGCCTTAGTCGGTGTCCCGCAACAGCTTTGCGCAATGCGCCAACGATCGCGACATCCGCCACTCCACCGTTTTGACGGACAATCCAGAGTGGTGCGCAATCTCGTCGTAAGTCAAACCTCGGAAGCGACTGAGAACGAAGATTTCGCGATCCGCGGCGGGGAGTGAGAGGACGATCTGTTTCAGCAGTAGGGTCTCAGCTTGATCGGCTGGTGACAACAGAGTGCCGCCGAAACGAATAGCCTGAGCGGCGTGACGATCTCGCACAATCGCCCGTCGTAGCTGATCGCGGGCGATGTTGACGGCCACGCGGAGCAGGAGGGCGCGAGGGTGTTGGACGTCGGTCTGAGTGGCCAACCTCAGGTAGGTCTCCTGCACGATATCCTCAGCGCCCTGCACCTTGAAACGCTGACGCAAGGTGCGCGAGAGCCATTGGGCTTCCCGCAAGAAACTTGCGGTGATACCCGCCGTCTCCAAGCTATGGCCGCTCATTCCGTTCATTGCGCGCCCTTCCGAAGTCCGAGTGCATTGAATTGCCAAGTGGTGAAATACACACTCACAGTGTGTAGTTCGGCGTGCGCGGAAAAGCAACCTTTGGTGGGTGACTAGCGACGCAGATCTTGAGGCATTTGGCCGAGCATTGCGCCATTGGCGGAAGCAGCAGGGTATCAGCCAGGAGGAACTGGCCGGGCGGGCCGATCTCCACCGCAACTACGTTGGCTTGGTCGAGCGCGGTGAGCGAAATGCTAGCATTAAGAGCATGTTCAAGCTCGCTCAGGCTCTTGGGATCAGCGTTGCGCAGTTGTGCAGCAATCTAAGATAGGTGTAGCGGGCGGGGGGGCAGGGTACCAGGTTCTGACGATGGGTTCCTCTGCCTTCGACCGTCGCAAGCCACCCGGGCGGTCGGTTATGATCTCTCACGCCGACGCCCGGGATTGTACTCGATCACGTCCGTTGGCGGCGGCGAGAGATGTGTGTCAAACCTGCGCGCGCGCCGATAGATCGCCCGGAAGGCGCGCATGAACTGGTGTCCGTCGTTGGGCCCGAGCTGAGCTTAGGTATGACAAGCGACAAAGGCGCGTCTACGGCGCCCCAACTCGTCGAGTGTCCGGCCCAGCCAAATCGCGACCGCGGCGGGTGATGACGTCCTGGTAGCCTTGGATCGTGGCTTCGGATCGACCCTTCAGACGACAGCGCGCGAGGCACCGATCAAGGGCCTGCTGGAGGGTAAGAATCTCGCGGATTTCTTCCTGCCCGAGGGGCGGGGGGAAGGCGAGCAGTCTTGGCTTCTCGCGCACCGTCGCGGTGAGGTTGTGGCCCCAGGTTCGAGATTGAGTGATCTGAAATTGCGTCATGCAGCGTCTCCTGGCCGGCGATGAGCGCCCCACTGCCAGAAGCCCCAAAACCCGGGGGCGCGAACAAAGGCATGTCCTAAGCACATTGATGCTCAGGAAGGGCCGAGCAGTCGAGCGGAATTTTCAGACAGTCTGTTGTTTTTGCTGTGGTATCGTTCCCGGGTGGCTGGCCTGCCGTAAGGTCGCCGGCATCGTTCTTCTCGACGTCAGCAAGCTTCGTGCTGTAGGCCTGATTTTCCAGTCTGTTGCGTGCTCGTAAGTGCGCTTCTGGCGCGGGGACATGGCGGAACTGGTAGACGCACCGGATTTAAAATCCGTTGGGCATAGCCCGTCCGGGTTCGACTCCCGGTGTCCCTACCAAGGTGGCGGAAGCGCGGCCCGGGTGGTCGGCGACCGTTGTTACCCATGCTGTGGCATGCGGGATGGCGTCAGTCCTTAACCCATGATTAAAGGAGCAATCGTCCGCCGCCTGAGGTTTGCGGACGGAATAGCTTGGGGGAGCTGTTCGTCACGTGATGAGACCACTTTTCTATCAGAATCCGGTCGCCCTTCACCCGACCGCGCATGGCGCGGCGGGGCTGGCGGAGGCGTTGGATTATGGCTTTGCGCGCAAGACCAACGCCATCCCCGTCAGCCTGGCGGAGATTCCGATCGCCGCCCTGTCCTATCCCATCGCCTTCACTACCGAGGGCGGCGCGCGGCCGGTGGCCGTGGTGGGTTTGCGGCAGGACGAGAACCTGTTCGTCGACGCCAAGGGCGCCTGGCTGGAGGGCGCCTATGTTCCGGCCTATGTCCGCCGCTATCCCTTCATCCTGGCCGAGTATGGCGAAGGCGAAGAGCGGGGCGTTCAGCTTTGCATTGAGGATCATCCGGAGATCCTGGTGCAGGGTGCGGGTCAGCCCCTGTTCGCCGACGGAGAGCCGTCGCGGATCGTCAAGTCGGCTTTCGACTTCTGCAAGTCACTGCGCGCGGCGGACCTCGCCACCGCGCCCTTCGTCGAAGCGCTGGTGGCCTGCGGCATTCTCGAGGGTCGGGCGGCCACCATCCAGCTACCCACCGGCGGTGATCTGAAGATGGCGGGCTTCGCCACCATCGACGAGGCCAAGCTGCGTGCCTTGCCCGACGAGGTCTTCCTGCTGCTGCGCCGTCAGGGATGGATGAGCGCCATCTACGCGCAGATGCACTCTGCGCTGAACTGGGCCCGGCTTGGCGACCTGTTGGTGAGCAACGACCGCTAGAACAATCCCAGCGCCCTTGAAGCTGGCCACCCGTCGCGGCCGACTACCAAGTCGTCATGGATGGCGATGCGCAGCGTCTTACCGGCCTCGACGATCTCGCGGGTCATCTGAACGTCGGCGCCCGCTCCAGGCCCTGAAGTTCGCCACCGTCCGCCATGGACCCGCTCCGCCACGGTTCGCCCGGGTAATGTTCCTTATTCGTTCCAGATTGGCGCGGGGCGGGCGAGGCGGATCGACGCAGCTAACCGCTCAGTAACTACGCAGGGAGATGATTTGTTAGACTCAAGGTGGTCAGGTTGAGTCCTTCTTGGAGATCCAAGCGATGGCCCGCCCACAGAAACGCGTTGCAGCGGCCCATGAGGCCCTCGGCATTCCGCCGGTTCCCGCCGACGCCTGGGTTCTCGCGCCATCGCCGGTGCGCCTGGCGGACGGCGCCTTTGATCCGATCGACAGTCCGGCCCGCCAGCTGCAGGCCGATCTGGCCGCCAGTCTCTCTCAACACCAGGATGATGACCGCCGCTGGTCGCCGCGCCGGTCCCTGGCCTTCATCACCGTGGGCAGTCTCGCGGGCTGGGCCCTGCTGATCACCGCCGCCCGGGCGATGTTCTTCTAGGCCTCAGTCGCCCTGAACCGGCGGCTTGAACAGGCCCATGGGCGACAGGGTGAAGACCTCGTAGCCGGTCTCCGTCACACCCACCGAATGCTCGCACTGGGCTGACAGCGATTTGTCGCGGGTCACCGCCGTCCAGCCGTCGGCGAGGACCTTCACTGGGTGCTTGCCCAGGTTCACCATGGGTTCGATGGTGAAGAACATGCCCGGCCGCAGCAGCTCACCGCTGTTCTTGTGGCCGAAGTGCAGGATGTTGGGCGCATCGTGGAACACCCGGCCCAGGCCGTGGCCGCAGAAGTCCCGCACCACCGAACAGCGCTGGGCCTCGACATACTGCTGGATCGCAAAGCCGATGTCGCCGGTCCGGGCGCCGGGCTTCACGGCGTCCAGGCCGTGCTGCATGGCCTCATAGGTCACGTCGATCAGCCGCTTGGCGCGCGGGGCGATGGCGCCGACGCCGTACATGCGACTATGATCCCCGTGCCAGCCGTCGACGATGACGGTGACGTCGATATTGGCGATGTCGCCCTCGCGCAGGGGCCGCTCCCCGGGGATGCCGTGGCAGACCACGTGGTTGACCGAGATGCAGACCGTCCGGGTGTAGCCGCGATAGCCCAGGCAGGCGGGCAGGGCCTTGTGATCGAGGATGAACTCGCGGGCCAGCCGGTCCAGGTCGTCGGTGACGGCGCCGGGCACGACGTGCGGGGTTAGCATGTCCAGGCACTCGGCGGCCAGCTTGCCGGCGGCGCGCATGCCATCAAACCCTTCCGGGCCATGGAGGCGGATCTCGCCGGTGCGGGTCTCGGCCTCGAGGACGTCGGTCAGGGTCATGCTCGTTACTCCGCGACGGCCGGGGCGTCGCGCCAGGGGATGGCGTGGGTGATGCGGATCGCGTCCGCACCGATGTGGCAAGCATAGCACAAAACCTCAACCCCCGCCTTCGCCGCGTCGATCAGGCCGGCGGCGTATTTGGGGTCGAGTTCGGCGCAGGCGGCGAAGGCGTCGCAGTCGGTGCGCTGGATCACGAACAGCATGACCGCGCGGTGGCCCTGGGCGGCCATGGCCTTCAACTCTCCCAGATGCTTCAGCGACCGCGCCGCCACGCAGTCGGGGAACTCGGCGAGGGTTCCGCCGCGCTTCAGGTGACTGTTCTTCACCTCCAGCCAGCACGGCGGGCGACCCGGGCTCTCCAGCAGGAAGTCGATGCGGCTGGCGACCCCGTAGTTCACCTCGCGGTGGACCGACGCGTAGCCGGCCAACTCCGGAATCAGGCCCAGGTCCAGGGCCTCGGCCACCAGCCGGTTGGGGTGCATGGTGTTGATCCCCACCAAACCGCCGTCGACCTCAACGATCTCCAGGGTGTGGGCCAGCTTGCGCTTGGGATTGTCCGACTTCGAGATCCACACGGGGAAGCCCGGGGTGTTCAGCCCCAGCATGGCGCCGGGGTTTGGACAGTGGGTGGTCAGCTCCGTCCCGTCGTCCAGCACCACATCGGCGAAGAAGCGCTTGTAACGGCTGACCAGGCGGCCACGAACGAGCGGTTGGTCGAAGTCCATGGGCGCGGCTCGTCCGATACGCTAAGCGGAAGCCTGATCTAGGCGAGGAGAGCGGCGATGGGTAGTCCGGCGGGGCAGGGGGCGGTGACCGCCGCGGTGCTGATCATCGGCGACGAGATCCTCTCGGGCCGCACCCAGGACACCAACCTGCGTGACATCGCGCTCTATCTCGGCGTCCACGGGGTGGACCTGATGGAGGCCCGCACCGTCTCCGACGTGCATGAAGACATCATCGCCGCCTTGGACGCCCTGCGGACCCGCTACGACTATGTCATCACCACCGGGGGTATTGGTCCGACCCACGACGACATCACCGCCGATGCCGTGGCCGCGGCCTTCGGCGTCGCGCTCTACGAACACCCCGACATCATCGCGATGATGAGCGCCCGGTGGGGCGCCGAGCCCAACGCCGCGCGCCGGCGCATGGCGCGGGTGCCGGTTGGCGGAGACCTGGTGAAGAACCCGGTCCAGGGCCCGCCTGGCTTCACCATTGGCAATGTCTTCGTCCTGGCCGGCGTGCCGCAGATCATGCGCGGCATGCTGGAGGACGTTGGTCATCGGCTGAAGGGCGGGGCGGTGGTGTTGAGCCGCACGGTGCGCGTGGAAGGCTCGGGCGAAGGTGTCATCGCCGCGCCGCTGGAGGCGGTGGCCAAGGCCCACCCGGGCATGAGCCTGGGGAGCTACCCCTTCTACGGCGAGGGCGGTTATGGCTCGAACCTGGTGCTGCGCGGGCGGGACGCCGCGGAGCTGGAGGCGACGGTGGCGGAGCTGATCGCGGCGCTGGAGGCGGCCGGGGTGGCGAAGGTGGCGGAACTCGAGATCCCGGCCTAGGTCGGGGCGGACCGATAGCATTGGGGTGCGCGCGTCCCGCTTTGGGTCGATTTGTCTACGGGCGTAGCGACCGCGACCCGAAATGACCCGGAGTCCAAGCTGTGTCGAGCGCGCATGAACACATAAGCGCCGCTTCGGTCGTCTTGCCGGACGCCGTGATGGACGCCGCTCAACAACCCCACTAAAGCAAACACGCCCTGCCCAGTGGGCTTGGCGGGCGCGTGAAGGTTCGCTCGTCAGGCGAACGGCCGCTCACTTTTAGGTCTGATTTTCACTGAACTTCGCGAAACCTTCTGATATGACGCCAACACGCCGGTTGCGCCGGGCGACACGATCCGGATCGCCGAACGGTTCTTCTAGAGGCCGGTCATCGCCGCCGCGACTGGGGGAGAGATGCAGACAATCCTGGTTAGCGGCGGCGCCGGCTATATCGGCTCGCATACCTGCCTGAGGCTGTCCGAAGCCGGCTTTCGTCCCGTGGTGTTCGACAATCTGTCTAACGGCCACGCGGCGTTCGCCCAGTGGGGACCTCTGGAGGAGGGCGACATCCGGGACGCCGCGCGTCTGGACGAGGTGTTCAGCCTCTACAAGCCCGCGGCTGTCGTCCACTTCGCCGCCCTGATCGAGGTTGGCGAGAGCGTCCTGCATCCAGGCCGCTTCTATGAGAACAATGTCTCGGGCGCGGTCAGCCTGATCGAGGCGGCCCGTCGCGCCGGGGTGAACGCCCTGGTCTTCTCATCGACCTGCGCCACCTATGGCGATCCGGTGCAGGTTCCGATGGACGAGAGCCATCGCCAGGCGCCGCTCAACCCCTACGGCCACTCCAAGCTGATGGTGGAGCAGATCCTGCGCGATCTGGACCGCTATTCTGGCTTCCGCTCGGTGATCCTGCGCTATTTCAACGCCGCCGGTTGCGATCCCGAGGGGCGCATCGGCGAACGACACGAGCCGGAGACCCACGCCATCCCCCTGGCGATCCGCGCGGCCATGGGCTCGAACCACGGCTTCAGGATTTTCGGCGACGACTATCCTACCGCCGACGGAACGGCGGTGCGTGACTATATTCATGTGCTCGACCTCGCGGATGCCCACGTCCTGGCGCTGCGCCACCTGTTGGCGGGCGGCGGGAGTGATGTGTTCAACCTGGGCACCGGCACGGGGACCAGCGTCCGCGAGTTGGTGGCCGCCATCCAGGGTGTGGCGGGCGGCGGTTTCGATGCCCAGACCGCGCCGCGCCGTCCCGGCGACGCGCCGGCCCTGGTGGCCGACAACCGCAAGGCGCGTGAGGTCCTGGGCTGGAGCCCGCGCTACCGTCTCAACGACATCATAGAGTCCGCGTGGCGCTGGCATCAGGCCGAGTCGGCGCGAGGGAAGGACTAGGTGGCGACCTTCAACACGCTTTCCGAAGCCCTGGCCGCCTACGACGCCTGGCTGAAGGACGCCGCTCTCCCGCTCTGGTGGAGGCTCGGCGTCGACCATGAGCGTGGTGGCGTCCTGGAAGCGCTCACCGTTCAGGGCGATCCTGCACCCGCGCCGCGCCGCGGGCGGGTGCAGGGCCGACAGGTCTATGTCTTCACGACGGCCGGCAGCCTGGGTTGGACGGGGCCTTGGAAGCAGGCGGCGAGGCACGCTCTGGACTACACCTTCGAGCACTTCCAACGCCCAGATGGTCTGGTCCGCAAGTTGGTGTCCCTCGATGGGCAGGCGCTGGACGACGGTGTGGCGGTCTATGACCAAGCCTTTGCCCTGCTGGGCATGGCGATGATGCACGCGGCGGGCGGCTATGGCCGCGACCTGCCGGCCGAAGCGGCCCGGACCCGCTCGGGCCTGCAGGCCTTGCGCCACCCGAACGCCGGGTTCCGCGAGACCGACGACCATCCCAATCAGTCCAACTGCCACATGCATGTCCTGGAGGCCTCTCTGGCCTGGATCGAGGCGGGGGAGGGCGACTGGGACAGCCTCGCCGACGAGATGGCCGAGATGGCGCTCTCCACCTTCATCGACGCGGACGGCGGCTTCCTGCGGGAGTTCTTCGACGAGGACTGGAAGCCTGCGGCCGGAGATGACGGGCGGCGGGTCGAGCCAGGCCATCAGTTTGAGTGGTCCTGGCTGATGTCGCGCTGGGGACGGCTGCGGTGCCGCCAGGACGCCCTCGACGCCGCCCGAAAGTTGTTCGAGCACGGCAAGCGCGGCGTCGACGCCCGCGGCATCGCCGTAAACGCGCTGTGGGACAACCTCATGGTCTGCGAGCCGGAGGCCCGGCTCTGGCCCCAGACCGAATATATGAAGGCCGCCCTGACCTTGGGCCAGGAAGCCGACGCCTTGGCGGCGGCGAACGGCCTGTGGCTCTACCTGCAGACCCCGGCCGCCGGTGCCTGGTACGACAAGCTCCGGCCCGACGGGACCTTCGTCGACGAGCCGGCACCGGCCAGCTCCTTTTACCACATCATCTGCGCCATTGCGGAGCTGAGCCGGCACCAGGCGAGCGTCGCTGAGGCGATCGCCGCCGCCATCGCTAACGAAGAATACGACCCAAGCTCCCGGAGCGAGCGCTCTCGATCACCATGTCTCTGACCTTGTTGTAGAGTCGTGGAGGCAGGATGCCGTAAGCGATCTCGCCATCCTGGTTGGGTTCTAGGTCGAATCCGGGCCAGGCGAACTCATTGACTTCTTCGGCGACCACCCAAGATCGCGCATCGTCCAGCTCCAGATGTTCCTTCACTCTCGGCGGAATCTCCAAGGCCGATCTGTCGGCGGTCGGTGCGGAGTGGGTGATTGGCGCGACCATGACGATCATCAGCCCATCGGCGGCGCGCCGATGCGACAGAGTGATCGCGCAAGGGCGCGGGTAGCGGGCGTTGTCACGTCCCTGGTCGCATTCACATCGCCAGAGATAGTTGAACCGGATCACGAGGCCGATTTCTGGCTTCGGAAGGGCCACGGGACCTATTCGTCCAGCAGGGCGTCGAGGTGTTCATGCGCCGGGTCGACGCGCGCTTCGGTGAGCGCCGCCAGCGACTCCGCTGACAACTCGTGGGTCCATTGGGCGCGGGTGGCCAGACTCTTAAGCCGTACGAACTCGTCGTAGTCGTGTTTCGACATCAAGACCTCTGTGACGCGGTTGTGGTGGGTCACAGCGACGGGCTCTCGTTGAGCCGCTTGGCGGTAGCGTGAGAAGCGCTTGGCGATCTCGGTTGCAGGGACTTCGATCATGGCGACCTCCATAGTCCGTAAAATGCGGATTTTCCGGACTTCCGTCATGGCTGCGATCCAGGAGGCCGTCCACGCTCGGACCAATGCATCCGGACCGGATGCATTGGTTGGCCGAGGCCACAATCCCGGCGCGTGCATTCGGCACTGGGCTATATCAGTCCAACCGAGAAGGAACGTAGAGCGGCGTAACCCCGTCCACTATTTCGGGGGAACACCTAGCCCCCGGACGGGCTGGGGTCGTGCAACAGCCAGGGCTGTTTCACGTGATGCTTTGTTGGTTCTCCAGTCGCCAACACGAGCTGCATAGCCCGGCCTGATGACGTCTACGCAGGTCGGGGCGGCGCCGCCCAACGGCGGGCATCTGTCCAAGCCAAAACAAGCGTCACCATGGAGAAAGTGAAATGTTGATCGCTGGAAGCCCTGACTTGAATGCGATGCGACTGCGAAGTTTCTGGCAGTTGTTGTAAAAATACGCCCCTAGCGCGAGGCGAGAGGGACTAGAAGCTGCACAACAATCCGCCGAGTCCGGATGATCTTGGGGTTCTCTCATGCGCTATCGCTCGCTTCTCTTCGCCGCCGCCTCCGCCATGACTTTGTGGAGCGGCGCGGCCGCCGCTCAGTCCGCGTCCGAGGAGGTTAATGTCGACGAGCTGGTTGTCACCGGCACGCGCACCGTCGGCCGCTCGCGTCTCGACACCCTGGCGCCTGTCGACGTCATCGGCGCTGAGGCGATCTCGCGCCAAGGCGCATCTACGGAGTTGGCTCAGGCCTTGGCGAACCTGACGCCTGCCTTGGACTTCCCGCGTCCGGCTATCACCGACGGCACCGACCATGTGCGTCCGGCCACCCTGCGCGGCCTGGCTCCTGACCAGACCCTGGTGCTGGTCAACGGCATGCGCGGCCACGTCTCGGCCCTGGTGGCGGTGAACGGCTCCATTGGTCGCGGCTCCACCGCCTTCGACCTCAACACCATCCCCACCGTCACCGTTGACCGTGTGGAGGTTCTGCGAGACGGGGCCTCGGCTCAGTATGGCGCCGACGCCATCGCTGGTGTCATGAACATCCGCCTGCGCGAGGCCGCCTCCGGTGGCGGCGCCACCTACAACTACGGCGTCTACAACACCACGGTGCGCACAGCGCGGGGCAAGCGCGACGCCAAGGACGGCGTCACCCAGTCCTTGGCGGCTTGGCAGGGCTTTGGCCTTGGCGACGACGGCTTCCTGACGGTGTCGGGCGAGTATGTGAAGCGCAACCCCACCAACCGTTCCGACTATGCCGACCGCGTCGCCCTTCCGCTCTACAATCCCGGCCGCATCATCGGCCGCTACGGCGATCCGAAGGTTGAGAGCTACACGGTCTTCGCCAATGCCGGCCTGCCGCTTAACGACACCTGGTCGGTCTACGGTTTCGCGGGCTATCAGCAACGCGACACCAACGCCGCGGCCACCGCGCGCGCCTACAACAACGCCAACAACGTGGCGGCGGTCTATCCGGGCGGGTTCCTGCCGCAGATCGAGACCGAGATCGCCGACCTCACCCTGCAGGGCGGGATCAAGGGTGAGACCGCTGGCTGGAAGGTCGATCTGTCAGCCAACTACGGCAAGAACGAGCTGGAATACACGGTCGTCAACTCGATCAACGCCTCCTATGGCGCGGCCTCGCCGAGAACCTTCCGGGCCGGCTCCCTGGAGTACACCCAGTGGATCGTCGACCTGAACCTGTCGCGCACCTTTGATGTCGGCCTGGCGGAGCCGCTCAATGTGGCGGGCGGCCTTGAGTACCGTGACGAGTCCTTCGGGATCGGGGCGGGCGAGGCGGCCTCCTATACGGTGGGTCCCGACCCCACCAAGGCTGGCGTCTCCCAGGGCTTCCCCGGGTTCCGTCCCGCCAACGAAGTTGACGTCTCGCGTCACAACTACGCCGTCTATGTCGACGTGGAAGGCAAGCTTACGGAGAAGTTCGGCTTCGACATCGCCGGCCGCTACGAGGACTACTCGGACTTCGGCGGCAAGGGCACAGGGAAGCTTGCCCTGCGCTACGACTTCAACGAGGCCTTCGCCCTGCGTGGCGCGGTCTCCTCGGGCTTCAAGGCTCCGGCCCTGCAGCAGCAGTACTTCACCTACACCTCCACCAACAACGTGCTGGTGGGCACCACCTTCCAGCTCATCGAGGTGGGCACCTTCCCGGTGTCCAGCCCCGTGGCGCGCGCCCTTGGCGCCAAGCCGCTGGAGCCTGAAACCTCGGTCAACTACTCCCTAGGCATGGTGTACCGTGCGGGCGCCTTCGAGCTGACCGTCGACGCCTACCAGATCGATCTGGAAAACCGCATCGTCCTGTCGGAGAACTTGCCCAACACCAGCACGCCTGCGGCGACGTCGGCGGCGATCACCGCCCTGCTGGCCCCCTTCGGCGTTAGCGCCGCGCGCTTCTTCATCAATGGCGTGGACACCACCACAAAGGGCGTCGACGTGGTGGCTCGCTACCGTATGGACCTGGGTGACAGCCGCCTGGACCTGACGGCGGCGGCGAACTTCAATTCCACGGAGGTGACCAAGACCCCGGCTCTGCCGACCCTGTCGGCCCTACCGCAGCCGGCCTTCCTCTTCGACCGGGCCAATCGCCTGACCTACGAAGAGGGCACGCCGGAACGTAAGCTGGTGTTTAGCGCTGATTGGACTCGCAACAACCTGGCCCTCAGCACCAAGGTTACCGACTATGACGGTGTCCTGTCGCCGAGCAACAATCCGGCCTTCGATATCGGCACGGGTCGGGCGACCCTGGTGGACCTGGAGGGGCGTTACACCTTCCCGATGGGGGTGACCCTGGCGCTTGGCGCCAACAACATCCTTGATGAGTACCCCCGCTCGACCCCCACCAGCATCAGCGGCGCCACGGGATCGATCGGCTTCCCCGGCTACTCGCCCTTCGGCTTCAACGGCCGGTTCGTCTATGGCCGCTTGAGCTACAAGTGGTAGCCGACTGAGGCTTAAAGTAGAGGACGGCGCGGCCTTGTGGCCGCGCCGTTTTCTATTGTTCGTGGCTCGACGGGTGCAAGGAGCGCTCACCTGTTGTGTGTCGGATCCAACAGGTCCCCATTGCTGGACATCAAGACGCTGCACCTATCTGGCGTCTTTATTGCAGCAGATCCTCCGTCGAACAGAAGGGTCGAGCATGACAACGTCAGAATGGGATATTCAAGGCCGTGCCGTGCCAGCGGAGGCTCAATGGAGTGAGCACCCCGTCGCGGTGTGGCTTTTCAGGACCGTGAACCTAGTCGCCGTGTGCGGTTTGTTGCTCGTCGTTGTCCAGGCCGGAGTGGTCCGCCACCTATTAGCCGCTGAGTAGCCGAACCCCTTGGGTTGCTTCGCGCGCGCAGGCCGGGTCAAGTCGCGCCATCAATGAATTCAGCTTGGGCCGGCGTCAGCGCCGCCATGCCGAAAACGGGCTTTTGTGGCGAGACTGCGTTCACAAACCCGTCTGCCCGAGCCGGACGTCGTAGACGCTTGAGGAAAGGGAGAGGCCCGATGAACAGGTGGCGATTCTTCCGCATCGCGATTTGGGTTAACATCATCTCCTTCATGGTGGTTCAGCTGACGGCAGGGGACGCCCTAACGGGCAAACTCGAGCTCGGGCGCTACTTCCTCAACAATCGCGGTCACCTCACCGAAGTTTCGCAAGCTACGTTCGTCGCGGCGAAATTGTGGGCATGGGCCACGATGTTGTCGGTTATCATCCTGCTCTGGAAACCACCGCAGGGACCCAAGGCCTGACGGCTCCGCCTTTTCCCGCGCAAGCGGTCCGAAATCCAGCGCCGCAAACTCTGTGGGAGGCGCGCCTGCGGGACGACAGCGACACTTACCAAGCCGACAGGCTTAGGCCCGGCGGGGGGGGGCTGACTGTGGCGTGTCGGCTATTTCACGACCGTCAGGACAGCTGCGGCGACGCGGCATGCTGACCAGACCGCGAGCGGGATCACGGGCAGGGCCGCAAAGAGCGCGAGTCCTGCCTGAAACGTTGGGCCGAAGGAGGTTGGCTCTGATCCTCCCTCGTTTCAGTGGACACCCATGCTAGCTTTTCGGAGCTGGAGAGGAGTGTCTGATGAGTGGTACGCGCCGGGCTTTTCCGGAGGCCTTCAAGCGGGAGGCAGTGGATCGTGTGAGGAGCAGCGGCCTGTCGGTCGGCGCCGTGGCCCGGGAGTTGGGCTTGCACGAGACGGTGCTTCGACGATGGATGACCCAGTTCGGGGCGCAGGCGACGGGGACCTCGCGGCGCCCCAACACGCAGGCGGTGGCCCCGTCGCCGTCTGATCTGGCCGCGGAGAACGCCCAGCTCCGACGTGAGAACGACCGGCTGCGGATGGAGCGCGACATCCTAAAAGAAGCCGCGCTCATCTTCGGAGCGACCTCCCGATGAAATTCGGGTTCGTCGATGAGCATCGCAAGGTCTGGCCGGTTCGGGTGATGTGCGCGGTCCTGGGGCTGTCGGCCAGCCGCTATTACGCCTGGCGGGGCAGGCCCGAGAGCCGGCGCGCAGCGGCCAACCGGGCGCTGCTCGACGACATCCGCCTGATCCATGCCGAGAGTAGCGGGACCTACGGCTCGCCGCGCGTGCACGCCATTCTTCGCGGTCATGGACGCCGCGTCGGACGCTGCCGCATCGAGCGGCTGATGCGTCGCGCGGGGCTTCGCGGGCTGGCCGCCCTGCCGCGGCGGACACGGACGACAGACAGCCGTCATGGCTATCCGATCGCCCCGAACAGGCTCGCCCGTAACTTCACCGCAGCGGTGCCCAACCAGATCTGGCTCGCCGACCTGACCTACATCCCCACCGGCGAAGGCTGGTTGTACCTGGCCGCGATCCTCGACACGCACACCCGCAAGATCGTCGGCTGGTCCATGCGCCAGACCCTGCACACCGAGATCGCTCTGGAGGCGTTGAACATGGCTGTCGAACGCCAGAGGCCGGCTCCGGGCCTGATCCACCACTCCGACCGCGGCATCCAGTACGCCGCCGAGGCCTATCGCTCAGCCCTTGCCCGACAGGGGATCACGCCGTCGATGAGCCGCAAGGGCGACTGCTGGGACAACGCCCCGATGGAGAGCTTCTTCCACACCCTCAAGACCGAGCGGGTCCATCACCGGGTCTACGCCACCCGCGACCAGGCCCGGCGCGATCTGTTCCAATACATCGAGGGCTTCTACAATCCCTGCCGCCTGCACTCGGCACTGGGATATATCAGTCCAGCCGACGCCGAACGAAGAGCGGCTTAACCCCGTCCACAAATTAGGGGGAAGATCACTCATAGACGGCTGACAGGGAATGGGCGGCGCTCGTTCTCCTCCCAATTTCCAGCGGCGCCCGGCTAGCGGGGATGGAAGACAAATCCCGGTTGGGCGTAAAGGCGCGCCCACTCACCGCGCGGTAGTGAGCTTAGAACGGGCGTCTGCGCCGCGTCGGTTCCTTAGGTGGTTCGTCGGTCGGCTTGTACTTGTTGGCTTCCGCTGAACCGCCTTTGCGCCCAGCGTCTTTCGCCAAGTCCCGATTGATTGAGAACGAGCGCTTTTCTGCTGGCACAGACGCCCCACCCTTGATGGCGATTGTCCGACGCCGCTCGGGCGACATCGCCGCAAACCCCCTTCGGGCCTTCGGCTTTGCGGGGGGGGGGTGGATTCGTCTGACATAGGACCTCGGATACGCGGTGCAGGCTGCTGAGTTCTGCCAACGTGCCAAGTCGCTAAGCGATGCCAAATGATCCACGCGCTTCTGAGTGACGCCCATCTTCTCCCTTGGTCCGCGCGGGGCGCAGCGTATCCCTCCGGTGAGGGCCGCCTTGCCGGCCTGAGACGGTTGGCGATGCTGAGCGTTTAAGTCTGGTCATATGGCCGGTCGTATGAGCGGGCGTAAGAGCACTGGATGAGCCAGCTCACGTTGCTGACCGGCGAGCGCCGCCGGACGTGGACCGACGAGCAGAAGCTGGCGATTTGGACGAGGCGTTCGGGGGCAGCGCCATCGTTGCCGGCCGCCCCGGTTCCAGAGGATGTCGAAGCGCTGAAGGCGGCGCTGGCCAGCATGCAGGCCGAGCTGGATGCGGCGCATGCCGATCGTGATCTGGACCGCGCGGATGCGGCCGTAGCTATCGCTAAAGTCGCCGCGGCCAAGGCCGAGCGCGCTGATGACCAGGCGCTGATCGCCCATCTGAAGCTGCAGATCGCCAAGCTCAATCTCAAGCGCGAGCGGTTCGGGACGTTTTCTGAGCGGTCCAGCCGGCTGCTTGATCAGCTGGAGCTGCAGCTGCAGGAGCTGGAAGCCTCGGCCACGCAGGACGAACTCGCCGCCGAGCAGGCCGCCGCTCGGGCCACGACCACGGTTAAGGCGTTTACCCGCAAGACACCCTCGCGCCAGCCCTTTCCAGGGCATCTGCCGCGCGAGCGATTGGTGATCGAGGCGCCGAAGACCTGCGCCTGCTGCGGCGGCGCGCGCCTAGGCAAGCTCGGCGAGGACGTCACCGAGACCCTGGAGGTCATCCCGCGCCAGTGGAAGGTGATCCAGACCGTTCGCGAGAAAGTCTCCTGCCGCGACTGGGACCCGGCCCAGGCGCGCGCTAAAACGGCGGCATGACCGCAGACCAGAAGATCGCGCGCCTCAAGATCGCCCTCGACGATGTCGAGCCCAAGGTTGAGCGCTGGATCGTCGTTCCTCTCAGGATCCGCCTGGATCGACTCCATGAAGTGCTGCAGGCGGCCATGGGATGGACCAATAGCCACCTGTGGGAAATCCGAATCCGTAATCTCGGATGGGGGCCGGCCGACCCGGACAATCTGTTTGGGGATGGTCCCCTCGACGCCCGCAAGACCACGCTCCAGCAGGCGCTGACCCAGACGGGCGCCAAGCGGTTCACCTACCTCTACGACTTCGGAGATGGTTGGAGCCACACGGTCAAGCTCGATCGGTTCGAGACCCTTCCCGCCGGCATCGACGCAACGTTCCTGGCCTACGCCAAGGGGCCATGTCCGCCGGAAGACTGCGGCGGGCCGTTCGGCTACGCCGATCTCGTCCAGGCCTACACTGACCCCGCTGACGAGAGCCATCACGACGCCCTCGACATCCTCGGGACGAGGTTCAATCCGATCGCCGACCCCACCACGGATCGATACGACGCAATCCAACGCGTCGTCGGACGTTGGGCTCGCAAGCCGCGCAAATCTCGCTAACCGCGGCACTCCCCGGATGGGTACGGCGCAGCGCGCCTGCCGGGTCCCGCTGGCCAAGACTGGGAAGCGCCGCTGAATGTTAAGGGGGGCGTCCGGTCGGACGGCGTGCTCTCGCGTTTAGCTTTGGAGATAGTCGACGGCCTGAAGCCAACCTTTTGAGTCCAGCTTGCTGTTTGCCGCAGTGTAGGAGTTCGGGAGCTTGCCCGTCTGAGGCGCCCACAGTGTTGTGTAGCTCTTTTCCTGAGCGCCGTTCTCAGAGCTCGGCGAAGCCTGCTTCGGTGAGCATTATAAACCCGTTGGGACCATTTTTGAGAAGGCCCCGCTCAACGCCAGCCTTCAGGCCGTTCAAAACATCAGCAGCTTTAAGGCCACCGCGCGCGGTGGCGAGGCTGCTGACAGCCAATCCCTCTCCGGCCTCTAGAGCATTCTGCGACCTGATTGAATCGTTGGGGATTCCCAGGGCCCGCGGATTCTGATTCAAGCTCTGTGCTGGTGACGGAGGCTGGCACCTATGAGCAAGGCGCTGTCAGTTGATCTTCGTGAGCGTGTGATCGGCGC
>NZ_JAUYAF010000022.1 GCF_030693625.1 Phenylobacterium sp. | reverse complement strand
CATAGACTCGCCGGCCTTCCAGCGATCCCAGATCTCAGCCCGCTGGGCCGCCGAGTAGTAGATCCTCTTTCGCTGCTTCATCGACCACGCTCCATCTCCCAAGGAAAGTTAGCGTGTTGCGGTCACCGGTTGAGCCCACCGGGGCTAGCGGACGTTCGCCCCTCGGTAGGAGGAGCCGCCGACAGTGGTGTAGTGGCGCTTGCCCGGACGGACACGTAACCGTTAAAAACCGCAGTATGCCAGACTCGAGCGGGGGCGGCGGACAAAGTCGTGAGTTATGCGGGTGCTGTCAAACCAAACTCCATGCGCCCAATAAACTTGGCCTTCAGGCCCAACGTATGACCTGCGGAAGTCTCCTGGTAGTTCCGCAGTCTGTATTTCCGACTGAATACTATGGCGGCAGCCGCCACTTAGTGAGGTGCTGGGGGCGAAGCTGGCCTTCAATCAGTTGGGCTGACAACACCTGACCGACGGTTGGTCGGCTGACTGCAGCGCCCGAACGCCGTGGAGAGAAACCTCGGGGGCGTTTTCGTGCGTGGGGCTCACTGGCGCGGGGCGAGCAGGCTTTGGAGGCAGGCGATGACGTGGTCGGGGGTCATCGGCTTGCTGAGCCAGGCCAGGGGTCTGGCGTCGGCGGCGCGCTCCCGGATGTGCGCGTCGTCGTGAGCGGACAGGAAGACGGTCGGAATATTGAAGCGCCGTCGGGCCTCGATCGCCGCATCGACGCCGTCGCGGTTGCCCAGCAGGCGGATGTCCATCAGGATCAGATCCGGCTTCAGCGTCTCGCAGGCGTCTAGGGCCTCGTCGGCCGAGACGGCGATGGCGCAAACGCGATAGCCGGCATCGACGAAGGCGGCCTCCAGCTCCAGTGAAACTAGCCAGTTGTCCTCGACAATCAGCACCACCGGGCCGGCGGAGGCTGCGGTCGCACCCGAGGCTATCGCTGCGGCTGATGGGGGCGGCGGCGGCGGCTTCGGCCCGGTGGTTGCCAACCATGGCTGATTGATCATCAGCTCTCGCCCGCTTTGTGGGGCACGCCGATGGTAATGTGGGTGCCGTCGGCGCTATCGATCTCCAGCTTGCCGCCGATCTGCCGGCACAGCCCCCGGACGAGCCCGAGCCCCGAAGAGCGCGAGTGAGGGGGGCCTGGCTGGAAACCGGGGCCATTGTCCGAGACTGCCAGCACGATTTCTGATCCCGCAGCGTGGAGGGATGCGCGAATTCGGCCCGAGTCGCCACGCCGGCCATGCTTGATGCTATTGGCGATCAGCTCATTGATGATCAGGGCCAGGGGATATGACTGGTCATGACTGATCAAGCCGGTGTCGGTATCGCACTCAAGCGCCGTGCCCGCCGGTAACATGGGCCGAAGGGCGGTGACGAGCCCGCCCAAGAGGCCTTCGGCGCTTAGCGTGCCGACGTCGCCGTCGTAGTACGTGGCGCGCTGGACCTCGAAGATCGCCTGCAGCTTCGCCTCCAGCTTGAGGATGATGTCGCGTTGCGCTGGGTCGACTAATTCGCGTCGCGTGGCCGAGAAGATGGCCAGCACCATCTGCAGTTGGTTCTTGACCCGGTGCTGGAGCTCTCGAAACAGCAGCAGATTGACCCGCGCCACCTCCTCCGCCCGGGCGTGTGCGGATTGGCGGGCCCGGACCTCCTCATTCAGCTCGGCGATCTTGGCCGTCAGCACGGCGAAGCGGTTGTCCTCGGAACTGACCAGCTCGATGGCGAACAGCAGTTCGGGCTCGCGCTCGGCAACAACGGCGCGCGCCGCCATCCGCTCGATGAAATCTCCCTTCCGGACTTCGACCCGCCCGGGCAGGGCGTGCGATGTTCCGGCGACCTGGGCCAGCCAGTCGGCGAGCTCCTCATTCCGGATGAGGCCTTCGCCCTCCGGACAATCGACGGCAAGCCCTCGACCAGCTGCGTTGGCGGCTCGGACCACGCCGAGCGCGTCGACGATGAACGCTGGGCCGCGCAGCAGGCCGAGCAGTGAAGCCCTCAAGAGTCCTTCACCGCTGTCTGGCGGAAATACTCCTGGCCCCGGTTGTCGTCGGAAGGCTTGAGATGGACGGTGACGAGGCAGCCGCTGTCGCCGCGGGCGATGGCGCGCTGGATGTCGACGCCGGCGTAGCCGTTGTTGTTGGCGGCGATGCGGCCGAACACGTTCGAGGTCATCATGCATAGCGAGGGCCGCCCGACCACGTACTCGCCGAACGGGCAACTGCGGCTGGCGAACACGATGCGGTCCTCGCGCTCCTCATGGACGTAGAAGTCGCCTTGGATGCGCTGTTTCAGATCCACCAGCACCTCGGCGATCTGCTGGCGGTCGAGTTGTTCAACGCCGAGGGCCTGGCGGTAGGTCGTATCCAGCTGTGACCCGATGGCACCGCCGACGACGCTGATGTAGCCCGAGGCGTCCTCGAGCCCGACGACGTCCTGCAGCGAACCGGACAGTTCGCGCACCAGGGCGCGCAAGAAGTTATCCCGGTCGAGCGAAATCTCGGCCTGCCGCGCTTCACTCATGATATGACTTCCCCGTGCTCCACGGCGGAAACGTTAGGCCATCCGCATCAAACGCGCCAGCCGCCCCCGGGCTTTCGGGAGGACGGCTCTGTCAGCTAAACGCCCGTCGCGTCGACCGCCAAAAGCATGGTCAGCCTCTGTCTGGAAAGCGCCCTAAAGCCTATCAGGCCGCCGACCTGGCTGAACGCATCGCGGTGTTAGAGGGGTGATCGTGACCCTCAGATTACGCCTTGCCACGCTAGAGGCCGCCAGCTCCCGGCCGAGCGCGCCCTGGATGGATACCGCGGTCGAGATCCTAGCTGCGTGGACTGGGATGCCCGCCGTTGGCGACGCAGGCCTTGCCGGCCTCATACCAGTGGGTGCCGGCCGGGCAGGCTGTGCGGGCGTCGCTGCGTGGACTGGGATGCCCGCCGTTGGCGACGCAGGCCTTGCCGGCCTCATACCAGTGGGTGCCCGTGGGACATTGCGGCGCGGCCGAGGCGGATGCGGCAAAAGCGGCGAAACTCAGGGCCAGAATGCCGACTGCAAGCATCTTCATAGGCGGTTTCTCCGTTTTCTTAGCTTGGCCATTAACCGACATCCCCAGATGAAAGCCAGTTTCGAGAATTAGCGTAGGAGGCGAGCAGATTTCCCACAACAAGGGACGCTCGGTTGCGACATTTTTCCGCAGGTTTCAAAGGCTTAGCCATGACCCTGTTATCTGCGGTTCATCTTCACCTCCCGTTGGGTCGAGGCAATTCTAACCGAGATCGGAGGCACCATGGCCAGCGATGGGCAATGTCCGCTCAGGGTCCAGGCTGTGTAAAAACAGCGAAGCAGCTTAGAATCGAGCATCGACGCAGCAGCCTTGGGGCCGTCGATGAAGCGCTTTGTCGAAGGGGAAGACAGGCGGCAGACCTTGTTGTTGCCGGAGTCGCTGGACGACTACGTGACCGAGGACAATCCGGTCCGGGTGGTCGAAGTCTTTATTGATGAGCTTGATCTCGGAGCGCTTGGCTTTGAAGGCGTTCGGCCTGCGGTTACGGGTCGGCCCGCCTATCACCCCTCGACCCTGCTGAAGATCTATCTCTACGGATATCTCAACCGCGTGCAGTCGAGCCGCCGGCTGGAACGCGAAGCCCAGCGCAACATCGAGCTGATGTGGCTGACCGGGCGCCTGGCGCCGGACTTCAAGACCATCGCCAGTTTTCGCCGCGACAACGGGCCGGCGATCCGCGCGGTATGTGCGCAGTTCGTGGTCCTGTGCCGGCATCTGGACCTGTTCACGCGGGCGGTCGTCGCGATCGACGGCAGCAAGTTCAAGGCGGTGAACAATCGCGACAAGAACTTCACCGTGACCAAGGTCGCCAAGCGTATTGAGCAGGTCGACGCCAGCATCGTGCGCTACCTGGCGGCGCTAGACCGGGCCGACCGTGAAGACAGCGACGTCGCCGAAGCCAAGACCGTCCGCATCCAGGACAAGATCGCTGGCCTGCGCCGACAGATGCAGGCGCTGAAGGCGATGCAGCAGAAGGTCCAGGCCGAGCCGGACAAGCAAGTCTCACTGACCGATCCCGATGCGCGCTCCATGGCGACCAGCGGTCGGGGTACGGGCATGGTCGGCTACAACGTGCAGACCGCGGTCGACGCCGAGCATCATCTGATCGTGGCGCATGAGGTGACGAACGTGGGTCACGATCGAACCCAACTGGAGCCCATCGCCCTGAAAGCGCAGGCGGCGACAGGGTGTGAGGAACTCACCGCCCTGGCGGATCGCGGCTACTTCAACGGTGAGCAGGTGCTGGCGTGCGAGGCCTTTTTGCGGGCGACGAGGAGCACCGCGACGACGGTCGGGACCTCCAATTCCCCGTCCGCAGTCTGGAGGATGGTCGGCGACTCGGTGACGCTCAGGATGTCCCGGCGCACCTGCCGCGGCGCAAACATGCGCCTAGGTTTCCGAGGCCGGCCTTTTGGATTTCCTGAAACCCTCTCCTTGAATTGGCTGGCCTTAGGAGGTTTGCCGTAACCCACTTCGTAGCTCTTCGGCTTCTTTGGTTTGTCGGTCATGCCGCCCACCCCGTGCTGGCGTTGGTCCACGTGTCGTTCCGGCTTTCGGCGATCGCTTCGAACGTCCGCCCGTCGCCCTCAAGCGCCGCGCTCTTGCCGCTCAGCTTTTGCCAACGCCTGATGATGACGTCGCAATAGATCGGATCGAGCTCGATGAGCCGGGCAGAGCGGCCGGTCTTCTGGGCTGCGATCAGGGTCGTGCCTGACCCGCCGAACACATCCAACACGACCTGACCGCGGTTGGTGACGTCGCGGATTGCGTCGGCGACCAGCGCCACCGGCTTCACCGTCGGATGCAGCTTCAGCTCTTCGAGACGCTCCGCCTTGAAGGCGTTGGCGCCGGCGTAGGTCCAAACGTTGGTGCGATAGCGCCCCTTGTCGCCCAGGCCGAAGTTGTTGGTGTGAGGCACGGCGCCACACTTCCAGACCAGCACCAACTCATGCTGCGACCGATAGAAGGTGCCCATGCCGGCATTGGTCTTGTTCCAGACGCACAGGTTCTTCAGCTCGGAAAACACCGCATGGCCTGCGGTGAGGAGCTCCTGCAGATGACGCCAGTCCATGCAGACGAAGGCGATGGCGCCGTCCCGACAGACCAAGGCCGCGGCGCCGAGAGTCTCTTGCAGAAAGGCCGTGAACTGAGAGGCGGTCATCTCTCCGACCCCCTCTGCAAATTCCCGATGCCGCACCTGGCCTAGGCCCGAGACATGGCCGTCGATCGGCACATTGTAGGGTGGGTCGGTGAACAGCATATCGGCCTGGCCGCCATCCATCAGGAGCGCGATGGCGGCGCTGTCCTTGGCGTCGCCGCAGAGCAGCCGATGCCTGCCGAGCACCCACAGGTCTCCCGGACGGGTTACGGCCGGGCCTGCGACTGCGGGGGAGGGGGGCGGATCTTCACTCGGATCGTCGCCGTTGGGCGCGGCGTCATCGGCCTCGGTCAGGATGATGTCGATTTCGGGAAGTGAGAAGCCTGTGAGGCTGACGTCGAACTGCAGCTCAGCCAGCTCACGCAGGTCGATAGCCAGCAGGTCCTTATCCCAGCCGGCGTTCAACGCCAGCTTGTTGTCAGCTAGAACGTAGGCCCGTTTCTCAGCCTCTGAGAGGTGGCTGAGCCGCAGGCACGGGAAGTCGGCATGGCCAAGCGTCTTGGCGGCGGCGACCCGTCCGTGGCCGGCGATGATCCGGTTGTGGTCATCGATAAGCGCGGGGTTTGTCACCCCGAACCTCTCCATAGACGCCGCGATCTGTTTGACCTGCGCTTCGGAGTGGGTCCGCGCGTTGCGCTTGGCCGGCGCCAGGTCAGCGATAGGCACGCGCTCTACCGAGCGCTCGAACAAGTCAGGCATAACATTCCCCTTTCGTGGGATGTTGGACGGCTGAACACGCCGCTATGTTTTGCCCGGTTCGAAGTTCGAGATCAGATGTGAGTGGATGCGCGATTCGCGTCAAGCATCCTTAGGGATATGTGCGAAAAAAAATCGCAGAACATGCGAAGATCGACTGTGTAAGCCAGGAGACTTACTCAAGTCATCATGAATGTCAGCGTGAAATCCAAGTAAGTCAGTCTCAATGTCAGTCGATCGGACAACGTCCGACGACGGACAAGCCGGCAGCTCAGGTCTGCGCGTATGGGGCGTTATGCGAAGTCGGCCAGGTCAGTGCGCCACGGCATAGTCGGCAACGCGCCATGAGGGGCGCTGGGATCGAACCGACGAGCGGATAGTCGAGTGCCCCTGCTATGACCGCACGATCACCGGAGACGGCAGCACGAGTCGATGGTGCAGCCTTCACCCGAGGCATCCCTCCGTCATGACCAACTCGACCTGCTGAGCAGCCTGGATTCAGCTTCCTCGGTCGGATCACCGGCCTGAAACCTTCGCTACGGCTTGCGGTACATCCAATCACACCAGCACTGTAGCCTAATGACTCTCACCGTAACCCGGCTTCCCTTTGGCACGACCCTCGCCCGTCAAATGGCGCGGCAGAACCTGACGCGCTTCAATCACGTCTTTTGGGTTGGCGAGCGTGGCTACGACCATCTCGCGTCAGGCTTCGTAGACATCAAGTTCCCGTCCCCGGCGCCGCATCTCCACGGCATCTACACCTCGGATGCTGACTGGCGATCAGCCGTCGCGGAGCACCAGATCTGGACCCGGCAGTACATCCTTGTCTCGGCGGCTTCCCTTCTCGAGGTTTACATCACCTCCGCCGCCCGGAGCGCGCTTGCGGCCCACCCTGAACTGATCGAACCAACCATGATCGGGAAGGATGGCTATCTCTTCCTCATGGGCAAGCGAGCCCCGCCCGCGGGATGGAACCGGAAGGTCAAGGAAAGGGTCGCGACCTTCACCAAGGGACTATGGTCGAAGCGGCTCGCCGAACTCGCCAGTGTCTTTGGACCACTGCCCGTTCAAGCCGTCACGTTGGAGCCCGCGCTGCAGAAGCTCCAAAACACCCGCAACGAGATCGCACACGAGTTTGGACTAGATGGCCCGACGCGCCAGGCGCAGTGGGAACCGATTAACCACATCGCTTTAACACGCCAGGACTGTGAAGCGGCTATCAGGACGGTCTCCGCCTTTATCGCGGCCGTCGACAAACCGGTCTTCGGCCCGCTGATTGGCGGTCACGAGATCCTCTTCCAGTATCATCTCTGGGCACAGGCGAACCCGAAGGCCAGCAGCTGGCACGTGGCCGGCAGAGCAGCGGGCTTATTTCGAGATCATATTGGCGCGATGACGAGCCATGCCCTGGGAGCTGACTATGCATGGGCGATCGCAAACTATTACCACCAGCTTTGAGAGCCGCCCCCCAAAATCCAACCGTCCATCGCCCTTCGCTACTGACGCGCCAGCGTGGGGCGTCTGGATGCGTTGGGATGCCGACGCGGCCCTTTTTGAAAGTCGCATTCGAGCCATCAGCGGACCTTCAGAGCCGGCCAACAAGCACACACAGCCAGCCCTAAGAGACCGAAGGTTCACACTTCTCCGATGGTGATCGTCGGCAAAAACCCAGCCATGCGGTTGTTGTCATAAATCGTCATGGACAGGTCCGACTTGGGCATCCACACGCGGCCAAGCTCGACTGCCAGCGACGCTGGCATGGCGGGAAAGACATGTATGACGGTTCCTTCTCCGTGCGTGGCCTTGATGCGATCAAACAGAGACCGCATCAGCTGGCGGAAGGCGGCTTGGTCCTCGGGCCGGCGCAGGATGTCATTGTGCGGATTGGCAGCCGTCACTGACCAGATCGCCGCCTCTTCCCCAAGGACTTGGGTGATGCGCTCGTCGGTGACCGTCGCGCTGATCCCCAGCTTCAGAGCGACAGGCCGGCCGGTGCCCGCCGTGGCGTCCGACACGGTGAAAGCAATCGGCGGCTGTTCATGTTGCCAGGCCCAGGTCGCCGGTTCGCGATGGCGCTGCCGCACCGTAGCCGGAACGATGTCGCAGAGCAGGCGACCAAGCTCGATCAGCAAAGGCTGCGGCGCGAGCGCGAAAACGCTGAGGTGGCGGACCTCTTGCCGCTCTACCCGCCCGCGGACCTTGGCCTCGAACTGTCGGCACAGATTGTCACGCTGGAACACCCAGTAGGCCGGTTCGTCGTCCTTGTAGGCGCAGCCCACGAGCTCGAGATCGATGGTTTGGCCGCTGGCGGGATGGTGGTGCGGCGGCATGGCCGAAAAGATGGCCTTGGTCGAGACTAGGGCCTCGTTCTCTCCGATGTTGGCGCCGAAGCGGATGACGTGAGACGCGCGATCCTCGTCGATTGCTGTCACGACCTGGATGCGGCTCTCATGCTCGGCCTTCATCGCCAGCAGAACTGCTTCCGGGTGGCCGGCCACGTCCACCACGTCGATGAGCTTGTGGTGGCGGGCGCACATCAGCATCAGGTTGTCGAGCGAACGGGCCAGAAGCGGCGAGCGCTCGGCGTCGCCGCGCGGCCCGTCGACACTGTCGCCGACAATGTGGGCGATGAAGCCAAAGGTCGCGTCTTCGCGCCCAGAAATCAGGTCGCCGACCTGGTCCTCATTGCAGCCCCTGTATTGGCAGCGACCGCCGGAGCGCGCCCACAGCGCCGACTGGACCTTCTGAGGTATCGTCGTCTTGGCCATCAGGCGCGCTCCACGTGCCGGCCGGTACCGGTCCATTCGCCGGTCGCCCGCCAGCCTTCGTAGGCGACTAGCCAGTCGGTGATCCACGGCACGGTCGTCTCGGCCAGCAGGTCGGACGGCGACCATTCATCCGAGTCCGGATCGAGCATGCACAGCGTCACCTCGCCGTCCGTCCCGTAGTAGACGTGGGGCAGCATCCCTTCGGCGTCGCCGCGGCGCGGCCGCAAAGCCGGGGCGAGGATCTCGACCTGGGGCTGCACCACGCGGACGCTGAAGCGCTCGACCATAAGGGGCGCCCGGTAGAAGATGCCGACGCGGTAGGTCTGCAGGAGGGGCCGAACTGTCCCCTGCCACAACGCCGCCGAGCCTTCGCGGCGGACAAGCTTGAACGCCGGCCACAGCCGCGACATGGCCTCGATTTGCTGGTCGATCGACAAGCTCACGAGAAGCGGCGCTCGCCCATGTTGGTGTGGGCCCGGGCGGCGACCGGCGCCAGACTGGCCAGCGCGCCGATGATGGCCGGCTTCGCCGGGGTGAAGAGCCCGCCCTTCGGGGTATAGCCGTGCTGGCCGGCCTTCACCTGGCGGCCGAGGCGGTCGTTGAACGCCTTGACCGACCGGGTCACGACCCGCTCACCGAATTGGACCCGCAGCCAGGCCTGCAAGTCTTCGAGCTGCACGTTGCCGCGCTGGGCCGACTCCAGTCCGTTCGCCAGGGCGTGGAGATGCCGGGCATAGCCTTGTTGTTGGGTTTGGTTCTCAGGCCAGCGATCGGTGAACAATTCAGCGGAATACTCGGGGTTCGGCACCGACAGCAGTCGGCCCTGGCGCGCGGCCTCATCGATCGCTCGCGCTGTCCAGCGCGCTTGGCGAATGACCATGTCAGCCAGGCCCATGCCCGGCTGGGCGGCGTGGCCCGCGTGGCAGGACAACACAATCGACGGCGGCACGCGGCCAGTCTCGTCGGCATACGCGATGTTGCGTTGACGCTTGAGCAGCTGCAGGGCCACCGTCGTCACGCTCTTGATAATCAGCGGCGTCTGATCGGGGACGTCGTGGACGTCCGCTTCGGCGAACACCATGCCGGCCTGGGCATAGAGCCGCTCATTCAGCGCCTTGGCGAAGCGCTCTTCGGTCGGCGTGCGGGCGCAGTACCAGTCGCCGAACGCGAAGGCATTCATTGGCATATAGCGGCCGGGCGCGGCCCCGGAACCCCTCTTCGCGTGAGCGATCACACCTTCCTTCTCTTTGTAGGCCGTCCGCCGCGCCGGCGTCACGTCGAGGTGCATCCCGTCGGCATAGTAGAGGGTGACGCAGCGGGTCTGCCGCACGATCTTGCCGACCGGATAGCCCGCGAGCGCCGTCTCGAGGTCATCCAGCAGGGCATCAGGCCCCTCGTCGCGGCCCGTGATTTCGGCGACAATGTCGATGTCGTATTCGTCGTCCGTCCCGCGGGTGGAGATGGTCGCGTCGATCCGCATCGAGCCTTGCGGATAGAAGCAGGCCACCCGATCGTGCAGCGGACTGCCCGGCCGTTCGATGTAGGTCCGAACAGCCTCATAGCGTTCCAACGCCTTGGC
This sequence comes from Phenylobacterium sp., assembly GCF_030693625.1. Classification (GTDB taxonomy): domain Bacteria; phylum Pseudomonadota; class Alphaproteobacteria; order Caulobacterales; family Caulobacteraceae; genus Phenylobacterium; species Phenylobacterium ferrooxidans. The sequence continues at coordinate 7,952 of NZ_JAUYAF010000022.1, read as the reverse complement.
GTGGAGACCGGGCGGGAGCTGGAGGTTAATGGCGATCTCAGCCAGGACAGCGTCAAGCGGATCGGCGAAGGGGTCTTCGGGCAGCGGCCAGGCCATGGCATCCTCGGTTTACAAAAGGGGGCGAAACAGCGTTATTCGCCTAGGACGTGGGGAGCCCTTGAACCAATTCAAGGGGTATCGGTTTACAAAAATGCACCTAAATGCAAGTTTTGTAAACCGACGTGAGGAGCAGGCGATGATTGGACGGAGACTCAAGGTGGCGCGCGCGTCCGCTGGCCTGTCGCTGCGCGAACTCGCAGCCCGGATGGAGGGCGTGGTGACGCCCCAGGCCATCGGCAAATATGAGCGCAATGAGGACATGCCCGGCTCGCGCGCCCTGATGGCTCTCGCCTCGGCGCTGGGCGTCGGCGAGAGTTACCTGCTCAGCGACGACGATTTAGTGCTGGAGGGCGTGGACTTCCGTAAGAAGACGTCGGCCAAGGAAGAAGCCACGGTCGAAGCGCTGACGATCCAGATGCTAGAGCGCTACCTAGCCATCGAGGACCTTCTGCAGTTGAAGAGCGTCGATTGGGAGCAGCCGCGCAGCGCCCCTTACCCTGTCAGTGACATTCGCGACGCCGAAGACGCCGCCCGGTCCGTGCGCGAGGAGTGGGGTTTGGGCCACGACCCGATCCCCAAGCTCGCGGAACTGCTCGAAGAGCGGGGCATCAAGGTTCTTTCGCTGGATCTGGACGACATCGACGGGCTGGCCGCGCGCGTCCGCCGCCATGGGCGCGACGCCGCCCGGGTCGTGGTCGTTCGACGCCACATCTGGGCTGAACGCAAACGCTTCACGCTGGCCCATGAGCTCGGCCACATGGTCATGGCTCCGGCTGCCGGTGTTGATGAGGAAAAGGCGGCGCATCGCTTCGCTGGCGCCTTCCTCATGCCGGCCGACGTCGTCCGGGCCGAAGTCGGCGCCCATCGCTCATCGATCAGCATCGGCGAACTGGTGGCGCTCAAGGAGCGCTTTGGTGTCAGCGTTCAGGCCATCGCCTTCCGGTGCAAGGACTTGGGCATCATCGACGCCAAGGCCTTTTCCGAGCTCTACAGAGAGTTCAAAAGGCGCGGCTGGCGCGATCCGCCGTTCAAGGAGCCAGCGGTCATGCAAGCCGATGAAGAGGAGCCTAGGCGCTTCGAGCGACTGTGTCTTCGAGCGCTGGCCGAGAATGTGATCGGCGAAAGCCGCGCGGCCGAGATGCTCGGCATCTCGATGCGTGACCTCGACGCGCGTCTGGAACAGGTGGCGTGATCCATGACGGTCCTCGTCTCGGACACTTCGGTCATTATAGACCTGGAACGAGGCGAGTTGCTGGAGACCGTGTTTCGCTTGACGGTCGACTTCGCCGTGCCTGACCTGCTGTTCCATCGCGAACTGGCAGGACCGCTCGGTGATCAGCTCTTGGCGCTTGGCCTGCGGGTCGAGGAACTGCTGCCGACCGAGGTGCAGGGCGCGACGACCCTGCGGCGAGCGGACGCTACCAGCGCGAGCCGACCTTGCCGGTTGGAGGTTCTTCGAAACCGATCTCGGCATGGCGCGCCGAAATCTTCAACGCACTCAAACTGAGCCGGGCATCGAGCGCCTGTAGACGCCGGCGCAGCCAGGCGTCCATCCCGGTTGGCCCATGGACGGCTGCGTCCGCGTCGCCCTTGAGGTGGTCCAGAACCGTTCGCAACTTGGCGCGCTCCGCGAGGGCATCGTCAACGGCCTGTGTGAACGCCATCCTCCGAGTCTCGCGATGCTTAAACGCCTCAAGGCGCTGTCGGCGGGCTTCAGCTTCCGCAGCAGCTTTCGCCCGAACTTCGGCCTCGCGACGCCGCTCGACCTTGAGCGCCGCATGGGCCGCCAAGCCCATCAGGATGGCGTCCAGAGACTCCTCAAAGGAGTGACCCTTTCGCTGGGAGTAGGTTCGCCTCAGCCCCGAATAGTCATTCTCTTCGATGATCAGAGCCAAGCGCCCCGAGGGGCTCAAATCCCAGGTGCGCCAGGTCTGGCTGTCGCCGCCCCAGCGGTCGCGGTCTTTCTTGAGCGCAACCTCCTTAGGGGTCGGCAGGTGAGGGATCTTCGTCGGCTGTTCTTCGAGGCGGAACGCGACCGGCTCGCCCGCGATCATCAGGTGCACTCGGTTCGGCGTGGCTTGCAGGCTCCAGCCGCGCGCCTCCGCCTCGGCTACTAGGGCGGTGAGGAACGTTATAGCCGACGGGTGCGATGCCAACCCCGCCTTTATCGGGACGATGCCCGCGCCGGAAACGGAGACGAATCCATCGTCGTCGGGACGGGCGCGCGACAAGGCCCGGCGGGTCGCGGCCAGGTCCTTGTGGGCCAGCGACGCGGTTTTGGCCTCGACGGTCTCCGGGGGCGTGGCGCCGGGTGGAGGGGGCGCCGCCGCCAGCGGGAGCTTCGATGGAGTCTTGCGCCCCTCCGCCACCCAGGCGCGCGAGGCTTGGACAGCCGCGGCGACGGCGGGGGACAAGGCTCGGGCTCCAAGGATCCCGACCTCTTCCAAACGCGGATCTTTAACGGGGCGGAGCGCCGGACGGGGGAATGACTTTCCGGCACGCACTTGGGCCCAGTAGCCGCGACCGGGCGTAGGGATATCGTGGCGATCGCAGATCTTCTTCAGGCCGGTCGAGGTGATGCCCAGTTCATCGGCGATCTCTGTCAGAGGCCTTTTCCAGGCCGCTTCGAATAGGGCCTTGCGAGACATCACTGTCATGACAAAGGTCCCTGTTTTGCCGCCGACGGATCCCTGTTCTGCAACGAAAGGTTCCCTGTTCTTGGAACGCCAATTTACCGGCCCCGCCGTACAATCCGATGACGAAAGGGCCATTCTCCGGGGCGCGCGCGGCGCGGCAGCGTCAGGGGCGCGCTATTCGGCGGAAGATAAAATATCAAAACAGGGAAAAGCAGAGAATAGGTGGCGGCGCACTGCGCCCACCGCCACGCGTCTTCGCCACAAATTCGTTGGGCGGGCGTCTTTGAACGTCGCCGCGCGCGAGACGCTGCGTCCGTTCTTCGCCTGAGTGCGTTTATCACCGTGGAAGCCGCTTGACCTTCCTGCCGGGGGAAGCCCCATTCCCGTTGAAGTTCAGGACGTAGGACCTCTTCATGCCCCGCCGCTTGCCAGACTTCGACCGCCGCTCGCTCTTGCGTGGCGCCGCCCTGCTGGGCGGTGGCGCGGCCATTGGCGCGCTTCTTCCCAGTTGGGCGCTCAGCGCCTCTCCGGGGCTGGTCTCCACCCTGCCGACCCTGTCGGGTGAGGACATCAAACTCACAATCGGCCACACGCCGGTCACCATCGACGGGAAGTCGCAGCATGCGGTGACCATCAACGGCACCGTCCCTGGTCCGCTGCTGCGGCTACGGGAAGGCCAGCGCGCGCGGATTTCTGTGACCAACACCTTGGACGAGGAGAGCTCCATCCACTGGCATGGCCTCCTCGTCCCGTTTCAGATGGATGGCGTGCCCGGCGTGAGCTTCCCCGGCATCCCGCCTGGGGAGACGTTCGTCTACGAGTTCCCGGTCATCCAGTCGGGGACCTATTGGTATCACAGCCACTCCTCGCTCCAGGAAGCCGAGGGCCACTACGCGCCGATCGTGATCGAGCCGGCCAGGCCCGATCCGGTCGTCGCCGAACGCGAGCATGTCATCGTGCTCGCCGATCACAGCGAGATGCACCCGCACCTGATCTTCAAGCGTCTGAAGCAGCAGGCCGGGGTCTTCAACTACCAGCGCCAGACGATCGCCGGCCTGCTGTCGGGCAAGGACCAGACGCTCGCCGAGCGGATCGAGTGGGCGAAGATGCTCATGGACCCGACGGACATCTCCGACGTCACAGGCTCGGCGCAGACCTTCCTGGTCAATGGCCATGGTCCCAAGGACAACTGGACCGGGCTCTTCAGTCCCGGTGAGCGGGTGCGGCTGCGCTTCGTCAACGCCGCGGCCCAGATGATCTTCAATGTCCGCATTCCGGGCCTGAAGCTCACGGTCGTGGCGGCGGACGGCCAGAATGTGCGTCCGATCGAGGTGGACGAATTCCAGATCGGCAATGCTGAAACCTACGACGTCATCGTGCGGCCAACCGAAGACCGCGCCTACACCCTGGTCGCCGAATCCATCGACCGATCCGGCATGGCGCGCGCCACCCTGGCGCCGCGCGCCGGCATGAGCGCCGCGGTCCCGCCCCTGCGCGAGCGGCCCATCCTGACGATGAGAGATATGGGCATGGACATGTCGGCGCATGGCGGCCACGGGGCCATGGCTGGAATGGACCACTCCAAGATGCCCGGGATGGATCACCAGGCGATGGCGGCCACGCCGCCGCCTGGCATGGCCCCGCCGCGCCAGCGCGGCTCCGATGTCATGGGCGATATGGGCGGCATGAAGATGGACATGCTCGACTGGTCGAAGGCGCCCCAGATCAAGAAAGGTCCTGGCGTGCAGATGATCTCGCCGATGCCGATGGACCGCACCGGCGAGCCCGGCCTTGGCCTCGAAAGCGTTGGCCACCGGGTCTTGGTCTACAAAGACCTGATCGCCCTGGAACCGAACCCCGACACCAGGCCGCCCGAGCGCGCCCTGGAGATCCGGCTGACCGGTAACATGGAGCGCTTCTGGTGGGGATTCGATGGCTGGAAGTTCAGTGACGACCCGCCACCCTACGCGTTCCGGTCAGGTGAGCGTGTGCGCATCACCCTGGTCAACGACTCGATGATGACGCACCCGATTCACCTGCATGGGCACTTCTTCGAGCTGGTGCATGGTCCCGTCGGACACATGCCCCGAAAGCACACTGTCAACGTGGCGCCCGGCGGAAAGGTGACCTTCGACATGACCGCCGAGGCGGGCGACTGGGCCTTCCACTGCCACATGCTCTACCACATGCACGCCGGCATGTTCCAAGTGTTCAAGGTGCGACCGGCGCAAGGAGTCGCGGCATGATCCGGTCGTCTCTCCTCGCACTCGTGCTCGCCGGCTCTGGGAGCGTGGCGGCTGCGCAACCTGCCGATCCCCATGCCGGTCACGTCATGCCCGCAAAACCGGCCGCGCCGGCTAAGCCTCAAGCGCCGCCGCCGACGCCGCCCCCCGCTGCGGACCCGCATGCTGGACACGTGACGCCGAAGCAGCCTGCAGCCCCGGCCGACCCGCACGCGGGCCATCACATGCCATCGTCCCAGGCTCCTGCTGATCCGCATGCTGGACATGTGATGCCGACGCAGCCGGCAGCTCCGGCCGACCCGCATGCGGGCCATCATATGCCATCGTCGCCGGCTCCGGCCGATCCGCACGCCGGGCACGTCATGCCCGAAGCGCCGGCCGACCCGCACGCCGGGCATGTGATGGACCCCGCACGCGAGGCTCAGACCGGCGCGGACCTTCCCGTCGGCATGGCGCCGCCGCCGCCCGCGATCACCGACGCGCTGGCTGACCCCGTCTTCGGAGCCGGACCGATGCAGCGCGCCCGCGCCGTCCTCGCCGGCGAGCACGGCGGTTCGCGCGTCTCCAAGATTCAGGCCGACTTGCTTGAATGGGCGCCTGACGGGAACGGCTATCGCTGGGAAGTCGAAGGCTGGTACGGCGGCGACCTTAACCGGGTCGCGTTCAAGACCGAGGGTGAGGGTCAGTCCGGCGAAGGCGTCGAGGCCGCGGAAGTGCAAGTGCTCTATTCCCGCGCCGTCGCCCGCTACACGGACCTGCAGGTCGGGCTTCGCTACGACCTGGAGCCCCGCTCCCGCGCCTATGCTGTCGTCGCCGTTGACGCGCTGTTCCCCTACTGGTTCGAGGCCGAGGGCTCGCTCTTCCTGTCCGAGAAGGGTGATCTGCTCGGCCGCGTCGAGGGCAGCTACGATTTCCGGCTCACCGAGCGCCTCGTGTTCCAGCCTCGCGCGGAACTCGAATTCGCGGCGCAGGACATTCCGCGGCGCGAGATTGGCTCGGGTCTGTCCAAGGGCGAGTTCGAGCTGCGCCTGCGTTACGAGGTGCGCCGCGAGTTCGCGCCCTACGTCGGCGTGTCCTACGAGCGCGCCTTTGGCCGGTCCGCTGACTTCGTCCGCGATGCCGGGCATGACGTCGAGACGACCCGCTTCGTGGTCGGGGTGCGGACGTGGTTCTGACCACGCCCTGACCTTCCCGCCATGGGAATCTCCCTGTGATCAGGCGAGGCTGCCCCGAAGGCGTTCCGAGGGGCGCCGGGCGTTTGCGACAAGGCGCGGCGCTCGGGGTGCAACCCCTTCGCGCCGCCCTTGCCTGCTCGTGGGCGGCCTAGTTCGGCTCTGCGGGATAGCCGGCCGCGTCCATCGCCTGGATTACCTCGTTGTGGTCCGCCGAGGTGATGATCGACACCATATGCGACGGCAGATCGATGGTGAGCGTGGCGCTGGAATCGACGCTATGCACCGCTCGGGTGACAACGCCCTCACAATGGCCGCAAGTCATGTCCGGGACCTTTAGGTTCAGCATTTCAAACTCCTCATTCGCAGGACGGCAAGACGCCGCGGGATCACTGTCGGGCTTCCATCCGCTGGAGGGTCAAGCGCCGTTTCCACTGAAAATTTTGACGGCCAGCCGGAGATCGTCCGCGCTGCGGAGAAGCGGGTTTTGCTCTGTAAATGCAGGGACTTGGAGCGGAGGCGAGAAATCTCAAACACCCCATTGACCCTCCAGTGACTGGAAGCATTAGACCTCGGGTCGAACGATACTCAGAGGACCAGTTCGATGAACGCTCCCTCCAACCTGACCAGCGTCTCGGTCAGACAACACTTCCCGATCGCCGGTATGACCTGCGCGTCCTGCGTGCGCCGTGTCGAGCTCGCCATCGCCAAGGCGCCGGGCGTGGCCGCCGCGACCGTGAACCTCGCGACCGAAGCCGCCGACGTCACCTTCGACGCCGGTGTCAGACCCGACGCCGCCGGGGTGATCGCCGCGATCAAGGGGGCTGGCTATGAGGTTCCCGTCGAAACCTCGGACGTCGAGATCGAGGGCATGACCTGCGCGTCGTGCGTGCGCCGGGTCGAACTCGCCATCGCTGCAGTCCCCGGCGTCCTCAAGGCCTCGGTCAACCTCGCCACCGAGCGCGCCACGATCGAGACCCTGGCCGGCGACGCGCCCCGGGCGGCCATCGACGCGGCCATCCGCAAGGCGGGCTATGCGCCTCGTCGCAGCGCCGTCGCCGCGGCCACCGACAGCCGGGAGGAAGCCCGCGACCGCGAGATGGCCCACCTCAAGCGCGACCTCGGAATCGCCGGGGTGCTGACCCTGCCGATCTTCGTGCTCGAGATGGGGGCGCACGTGATCCCGGCGCTACATCATTGGCTGACGATGACCCTGGGCCAGCAACCGCTCTACATCGCCTTCTTCGTGCTGGCGACGATCGTGCAGTTCGGTCCGGGCCTGCGCTTCTACAGGAAGGGCGTGCCGGCCCTGGCGCGCCTGGCGCCCGACATGAACTCGCTGGTGGTGCTCGGCTCGACGGCGGCCTGGGCCTATTCGGTGGTCGCCGTCTTCTCGCCGGCGGTGCTGCCGTCCGGGACGGCCAATGTCTATTTCGAAGCCTCGGCGGTGATCATCACCCTGATCCTGCTGGGCCGCGTCCTCGAGGCCAAGGCCAAGGGGCGCACAAGCGAGGCGATCAAGCGGCTGATGGGCCTGCAGGCCAAGTCGGCCCGGGTGGAGCGCAACGGCGAATTCGTCGACGTGGCCCTCGAGGACGTCGCCGCCGGCGATGTCATCCAGGTGCGCCCGGGCGACAAGGTTCCCGTCGACGGCGTGGTGTTGTCCGGCTCGTCGTTCGTCGACGAAGCCATGATCTCCGGCGAACCGATCCCGGTCATGAAGGAGGCGGGGGCTGAGGTGATCGGCGGCACGATCAATAAGACCGGCAGCTTCACCTATCGCGCCACCAAGGTCGGGGCGG
>NZ_JAUYAF010000009.1 GCF_030693625.1 Phenylobacterium sp. | reverse complement strand
GAAATGATCATGCCGGGCGACAACGCCGAACTGGACGTGGAGCTGATCACCCCGATCGCCATGGACCAGGGCCTGCGTTTCGCCATCCGCGAAGGCGGCCGCACCGTCGGCGCCGGCGTCGTGGCCAAGATCGTCGAGTAGTCCTTAGAGACTGTCATCCCGGCCAACGGAGGGCGTAAGCCCGAAGGCCGAGCCGGGACAAGATCAGGGCCGTCCGGGGAAACCCGGGCGGCCCTTTTCTTTGCGCGGTTGTGGAATACACGTTCTTTACCGGTCACGCTTAACGTCTGCGCCGAATGGTGAGGATGAGTAGGGCGATGGCGCCGGACCTGAGCGTGCAGACCTGCCAGCCGGAGGACTTGAGCGTCCCTGCGCGCGACCTGTGGTCGCGGTTCCGCGCGGCCGATCCCGCCTTCCGCAGTCCCTATTTCGATTTCCGCTACGTCCTGGCGGCCGGCGAGGCCGCACCGGAATCCCAGGTGGCGGTGATCCGACGCCGTGGCGAGATCGTGGGCTTTCTTCCCTTTCAGCGCCGTGGCCGGCTGATCCAGCCCATCGCCGCGCCCCTCACCGACTATCACGGCCTGCTGTCGGCTCCGGGCGCCGAGGTGGACCTGGCCGCTGTCGTCGGGCTGCTGGGAGCCCGCAGATTCCGGTTCAGCGGCCTGGTGGGCGACGGCGGCGGCTCGCGACTCTCGTCTCGCCCCGCCATGGTCGCCGATCTCTCTGACGGCTTTGAGGCTTATACCGCGCGCCGCCCGGCCGAGTTCTTCAAGGACAAGCGACGCCGGGGGCGGCGTCTGGCCGAGACCCTCGGCCCGCTCGACTTCACCTTCGACGCCGATGGGGAAGGGGTCCTGGACCTGATCTTCCGCCTCAAGCGCGCCCAGATGCGGCGCACGGGCCAGCACGACATCTTCGCCAGTCCCTGGACCATGCCCTTCCTGCGCCGGCTGTCGACCCTGGCCAGCGATGACTTCGGCCTGCGCTTCGCCACCCTGCGGGCCGGATCGCGGATCGTGGCGGCCGAGGTGGGCTTGAGGTCAGGCAGCGCTTACCACCTCTGGTTCCCGGTCTATGATCCCGAATTCGCCCGCTATTCCCCCGGCGCCCTTATGACCCTGGAGACCCTGAGGGCGGCCCCGGACCAGGGCATCGCCACCGTCGATTTCGGACCCGCTGGCGAGGACTACAAGCGCGACTTCGCTGAACCCGGCCAGTCGGTCTTCGAGGGGGATGTCACCGCCGGCGGGTGGGTGGAGACCGCGCGGGCGGCCGCCAATCTGGCCCTGGCCCACGCGCCCGACCTTCGCGAGAGCATAAGCCGCGCCGGCCGGCGGCTGGACCGACGCTGGGACAGAATCACCGCCTGCGAACCGCGGTTCGACGGACGCGCCATCGCCGCGTCCCAGACCCTCGGCGATCTGGGCCGGCGTCATCCCAGAGCTTCGATCGGCCTCGGGTTGGGACTGGGCCTTGGCCTGATGGGCCTGGTGGCGGACTAGAACGCGTCTGGGGGCGACCACCCACAGGCCGCGCCAGCCATCCTCGAATCCTAGGTGGGGCTCGGCGCGCCAGGCTCGGGTTCGCCGGTGGACGGATTGGTCAGGGTCTTGTCGTTGCGGCTGGAATCCTTGCCGCCCGCGGGTTCGGTCGCGGGCCGGGGCGGGGAGGCGGGTTTCATGTCCTCGTCGCGGTTCCTGGCGGCGTTGGGGTCGACGTCTGGCATGGGATTTCCTGAGGTGGCGGCTTTCGATGAAACGCGGGCCTGCCCCGCTTCGATCCACGCCTGCGACTATTGCTTGGGAAGACGGCCACTGCTAAACGACCCGGCTCTAGCGATGAGCACGCGCCGGGAGCCTTTCCGGCGCGCTGTTCATTGTCCGGAGGCTGCCCTTGCCAGGGGGTGGTTCGTAGGAGTGTAGCTCAGCTGGTAGAGCATCGGTCTCCAAAACCGAGGGTCGTGGGTTCGAGTCCCTCCGCTCCTGCCAACCTATATGTGACGTCCAAGGGCGCGGAGGTCCGCCGCCCGTATGCAGAGAGTGTCGAGCGCCTAGATGGCCAGGAAACCGGGTTCCACGCCGCAAGCGATGAAGAACCGCGCCGCCAAGACGGCGGCGGCGATCGCGCCTGCCTCGGCCCTGGCGCAGGCCGCGCCGAAGAAGAAGACCAGCCCCGGCCAGTTCTTCCGGGAAGTCCGCGCCGAGGGGCGCAAGATCACCTGGACCACCCGCAAGGAGACCTGGATCACCTCGGTGATGGTCGGGATCATGGTGGTGCTCGCCGCGATCTTCTTCTCCCTGGTGGATGGGGCACTGACCCTCGCCATGGCCTTCCTCCTCAAGCTCGCGAACGCGGGATAGTCGAAATGAACGCTGAAACCCCCGAAGTCGCCGTCGCCGCCAATCCCCACCACAAGTGGTATATTGTGCACGCCTATTCGAATTTCGAAGGCAAGGTGAAGGACTCGATCCTAGAGCAGGCCAAGTCCCAGGGACTGGCGGAGAACTTCTCCGAGGTCCTGGTCCCGACCGAAGCCGCCACCGAAATCCGCCGCGGCCGCAAGATCGACGTCCAGCGCAAGTTCTTCCCGGGCTACGTCCTGGTGAAGATGGAGCTGACCGACGAAGCCTACCACCTCATCAAGAACACCCCGAAGGTCACCGGTTTCCTGGGCAGCCAGAACAAGCCGATGCCCGTCTCGGAAAAGGAAGTCGCCCGGATCATCGGCGCCATCGAAGAAGGCGTCGAGCGGCCCAAGCCCACGATCCAGTTCGAGATCGGGGAACAGGTCCGCGTCACTGACGGTCCGTTCGCCAGCTTCAACGGCTCGGTCGAGCAGGTTGACGAGGAACGCTCCCGCCTGCGCGTGACGGTGTCCATCTTCGGACGCGCCACGCCGGTCGAGCTCGAATACAGCCAGGTCGAAAAGACGACCTGACTGGCGCCGCCGCTTCCCGCATTCGCGGGGAGGGGCTTTTAAAACCGTGGGAGGCCCAGCCAGGGCCGGACCACGGCTCAACAGACCGGACGTCCGGTCAAAGAGGAGAACATGGCCAAGAAAATTCTGGGCTATATCAAGCTGCAGGTGCCTGCGGGCTCCGCAACGCCCTCGCCGCCCATCGGGCCGGCTCTGGGTCAGCGCGGCGTCAACATCATGGGCTTCTGCAAGGAGTTCAACGCCCGCACCGAGAAGGAAGTCAAAGGCACGCCCCTGCCGACGGTGATCACCGTTTATCAGGACAAGTCCTTCACCTTCATCACCAAGACCCCGCCCGCGACCCACTTCATCAAGGAAGCGCTCGGCCTGAAGTCCGGCTCCAAGGCGCCTGGCCGTGACACGGCCGGCTCGATCAGCCGCGCCCAGCTGCGCGACATCGCCGAGAAGAAGATGAAGGACCTCAACGCCAATGACGTTGAGTCCGCCGCCAAGATCATCGAGGGCTCCGCCCGCTCGATGGGTCTTTCGATCGTGGAGGCCTAAGACATGGCTAAGCAAGCCAAGCGCATCCAGGCCTGGACCGGCGACCGTCTCGCCAACCATGCCGTCACCGACGCCGTCAAACTGGTGAAGGCCAACGCCACCGCCAAGTTCGACGAAAGCATCGAGATCGCCGTCAACCTGGGCGTCGACCCGCGCCACGCCGACCAACAGGTCCGCGGCGTGGTCAACCTGCCCTCCGGCACCGGCCGCGACGTCCGCGTCGCCGTCATCGCCAAGGACGCCAAGGCCGCTGAAGCCACCGCGGCCGGCGCCGACATCGTCGGCGCCGAAGAGCTGGTGGAACGCATCCAGGGCGGCTTCATGGAGTTCGACCGCGTGATCGCCACGCCCGACATGATGGCCCTCGTCGGCCGTCTGGGTAAGGTGCTGGGCCCGCGCGGCCTGATGCCGAACCCGCGCGTCGGCACGGTGACCCCCAACGTCGGTCAGGCCGTGAAGGACGCCAAGGGCGGCGCCATCGAGTTCCGCACCGAGAAGACCGGGATCATCCACGCCGGCATCGGCAAGGCGAGCTTCACCGAAGACGCCCTGCTGGCCAACGTGCGCGCCCTGGTTGACGCCCTGAACAAGGCCAAGCCCTCGGGCGCCAAGGGCATCTACATCAAGCGCATCAGCCTCTCGTCCACCATGGGCCCGGGCTTCAAGGTCGACACCACCTCCGTCGGCGCTTGAGCCGACCTGGCTGACTGAATGGCGGCGGGCGGGTCCTCCACGGGACCCGCCCGTTTTCGTTTTCGTTGGCGTTGGCGTTCTGTCGTGATCGCCGCCTAGTCTCTCCCCCGAGTCACCGGGGAGGGCTGTGCATGAGCCTCTACATTCCATCCATCGCGCGCCGCCACCTGCTGCGCGGGGCCGCCAGCCTGGCCGGTCTGGCCCTGGCGCCGGCCGCCATCGGCGGGGTGGTGTTGGCCTCGCCGTCCCTGGCCGACAATCCCTTCAGCCTCGGTGTGGCTTCCGGGGAGCCCGAGGCTGACGGCGTCGTGCTCTGGACCCGGCTTGCGCCCAAGCCCTTCGAACCCGACGGCGGAATGCCGCCCGAGCCGGTGGCGGTGGCCTGGGAAGTGGCCGAGGACCAGTCCATGCGTAAGGTGGTGCGCTCCGGAAAGGCGCTGGCCAGGCCCAACGCCGGCCATTCGGTCCATGTCGAGGTTGGGGGTCTGAAGCCCGGGCGGGAGTACTGGTACCGTTTCACGGCCGTCGGCGCTCAGAGCCCGGTGGGCCGTACCCGCACGGCCCCGGCCAGGGGTGCGGCGGTCGATCGCCTGCGCCTCTGCTTCGCGTCCTGCCAGAAGTATGAGGCGGGGTTCTACTCCGCCTACGCTCACATGGTGGAGGAGGCGCCGGACCTGATCCTGTTTCTCGGCGACTACATCTACGAGGGCAATCCCGGGAGCAAGGGCGCGGTGCGGCTGCACGCCAACCCCGAGCCCAAGGACGTGGCCGGATATCGGTTCCGCTACGCCACCTATAAATCCGACCCCCTGCTGCAGGCCGCTCACGCCGTCGCCCCCTGGATGGTGACCTGGGACGATCACGAGGTCGCCAACGACTACGGGGCCGATCGCGACCAGGACAGTTTTGACCCCGCCGGTTTCCTGCGCCGCCGGGCCGCGGCCTATCAGGTCTATTACGAGCACATGCCCCTGCGTCGCCGCGCGGCGCCCGTTGGTCCCGACATGCTGCTGTACCGCGCCCTGGACTGGGGAAGCCTGGCCCAGATCCAGATGGTGGACGACCGCCAGTATCGCGACGGCAAGCCCTGTCAGCCGGCGGGACCGTCCAAGCGCGGAAAGCTGATCGGCGACTGCGAGGAACGCCGCGACCCCACACGCTCGATCCTGGGCAAGCCGCAGGAAGCCTGGCTGCTCGACGTCCTGTCCAGCTCCAAGGCCCAGTGGAACCTGCTGGCCCAGCAGACCTTGATGGCCGAGCTGCAACTGGGCGACCCGGCCCAGCAGACGACGCGCTTCTATTCCAGCGACGGCTGGGACGGCTACCCCGCCAATCGCGCGCGTATCGTGGAGCGATGGCGCGAGGCCAAGGTTTCCAACCCCATCGCGCTTGGCGGCGACATCCACGCCTTCGCCGCCGCGAATCTCACCGAGACCCTGGATGGTCCGCCGGTCGCATCCACCTTCGTCGGCGGCTCCATTTCCTCCCTCGGCGGGGAGAGCGACGTCTTCGCGGCGAAGAACCCGCATATCAAGCAATTCGACGGCAAGGTTCGCGGCTATGGCCGACTGGACCTGACCCCCAAGGACTCGCGGATGACCTTCCGGACGGTGGAGAACGCCCTTGTGGCCACTTCGCCGATCCGCGACCTGGCGAGCTTCGCCCTGGAGAATGGGCGGCCCGGCGTCCATCGGGCCTGACCCCAGGGTTTGACCTTCGGGCGCGGCTCGTGTAGAGCCCGCCCCTCTAAAGTTTCGCCTCTCCGCAAGGGGAGGTGGGCTCGAGGCCTTCGGGCCTCGATCCTGTCCATGAACTGCGGGGTCGCCGGGGTCACCGGTGACCGTAACGCGAGGAAGAGCCCTTCCTCAGCCGCGGGGAGACGGGAAGATGACGCCTCATCGACCATTCGTTTCGAATGGGCGCGCAGGCTGCGGCTTCTCTCGGACAGGCTGATCGGCCGCGTGGGTTTCCCTCGCAACGATCATCTATGCGGTCGCCGGAATCGTCTGGCGGCTGGACCTGAGTATGGAGACCGCAATGGACCGCGCTCAAAAGCAGGTGACGATCGAGACGCTCAAGGGCGTCTTCGCCGACGCCGGCGCCGTGGTCGTGACCCACAATCTGGGTCTGACCGTTGCGGAAATGACCGATCTGCGTGGCCGCCTCCGCAAGGAAGGCGCTCACCTGAGGGTGGTGAAGAACACCCTGGCTCAGAAGGCCCTGGACGGTTCGGTTGGCGAGGCGGGCGACGCCCTCTTCACCGGCCCTGTCGCCATCGCCTATGCGCCGGACCCTGTCTCCGCCGCCAAGGTCGCGACCCAGTACGCCAAGGAGAACGACAAGTTCACCATCATTGGCGGTTTCATGGGTCAAGAGGTGCTGGACAAGTCGGCGGTGGGCAATCTCGCCACCCTGCCGTCCCTCGACCAGCTCCGCGGCAAGATCATCGGCCTTCTGCAAGCCCCCGCGACCAAGGTCGCCGGCGTTCTGCAGGCCCCGGCCGCTCAGCTTGCCCGCGTCATGTCGGCCTACGCCGCCAAAGACGCCGCCTGATCGTCATTTTCCCCGACAAAACCCACTCTCTAAGGATCTGCCCAAATGTCGAAGCTTGAAAAACTGGTCGATGACCTGTCCGCCCTGACCGTCCTGGAAGCCTCCGAGCTGTCCAAGCTGCTGGAAGAAAAGTGGGGCGTCTCCGCCGCCGCTCCGGTGGCCGTGGCCGCCGCCGGTGGCGCTGCTGCTGCTCCGGTTGAAGCCGCTGAAGAGCAAACCGAGTTCACCGTTGTCCTGACCGCCGGTGGCGACAAGAAGATCAACGTGATCAAGGAAGTCCGCGGCGTCCGTCCGGACCTCGGCCTGAAGGAAGCCAAGGACCTGGTCGAAGGCGCTCCGCAGAACGTCGTCGAGAACGTCTCCAAGCAAGTCGCCGACGAAGTCGCCAAGAAGCTGACCGAAGCCGGCGCGACCGTCTCGGTGAAGTAAGACTGACGCGCGGTTCGCCGCGTATCTGCGACGGGCCCCGGAGAGCGATCTTCGGGGCCCGTTTGCGTTTGCAGTTCTGCCGGCCGGCATGGGGCTCCGGAACTAATTTAGTCTAGGGGCTTCACATCCTTTGCGAGAAGGCCTATTTCGGCTCCTTCGCAAAATACGATTCGTGTCTCACGCGATTCCTTTACGCGCGCCTATGTTCCGAGGCATGGCCCTACGCCCTCCGGCCATGCGAGGGAACGCCCCTGGCGATACAGGGGCTCCAGCGTCCGGCGTCCGAAAGGACGTTCGAGGGTGGACGCGGGATTAAAGACCTGACGCGGGGAAACCGTTCCGCGCGTCGCTCAAGGGAATAAAATGGCGCAATCCTTCACCGGTAAAAAGCGGATCCGACACTCTTTCGGACGCATCCCTGAAGCCGTGCAGATGCCGAACCTGATCGAGGTTCAGCGCTCCTCCTACGAACAGTTCCTGCAGCGCGAGACCCGCGCCGGTGAGCGTCGTGACGAGGGCGTGGAGGCGGTCTTCAAGTCCGTCTTCCCGATCAAGGACTTCAACGAACGCGCGGTGCTGGAATACGTCACCTACGAGTTCGAAGAGCCGAAGTACGACGTCGAAGAGTGCGTTCAGCGCGACATGACCTATGCGGCGCCGTTGAAGGTCAAGCTTCGCCTGATCGTCTTCGAAACCGACGAAGAGACCGGCGCCCGCTCCGTGAAGGACATCAAGGAGCAGGACGTCTACATGGGCGATATCCCGCTCATGACCGAGAAGGGCACCTTCATCGTCAACGGCACGCAGCGGGTCATCGTCTCGCAGATGCACCGTTCGCCGGGCGTGTTCTTCGACCACGACAAGGGCAAGACGCACTCGTCGGGCAAGCTGCTGTTCGCGGCCCGCGTGATCCCCTATCGCGGCTCGTGGCTCGACTTCGAGTTTGACGCCAAGGACGTGGTGTTCGTTCGCATCGACCGCCGCCGCAAGCTGCCGGCCACCACCTTCCTGATGGCGCTGGGCATGGATGGTGAGGAGATCCTCTCCACCTTCTACGACACCGTGCCCTACGAAAAGCGCCTGCAGTCCAAGAAGGGCGCCGCCGGCTGGGCCACCCCCTACAAGCCCGAGCGCTGGCGCGGGACCAAGCCGGAATATCCTCTGGTGGATGGCGAGACCGGCGAAGAGATCGCCCCCGCCGGCCAGAAGATCTCGGCCCGCAACGCCAAGAAGTTCGCTGATGCGGGTCTCACGACCCTGCTGCTGCCGCCGGAAGCCCTGGTGGGCCGCTATCTGGCGCGCGACCTGGTCAACCACGAGACCGGTGAAATCTACGCCGAAGCCGGCGACGAGCTCGACCAACCGCTGATCACGGCGCTGGAAGAGCAGGGCTTCACCACCCTGGACACCCTCGACATCGACGAGGTGACCATGGGCGCTTACATGCGCAACACCCTGCGGGTGGACAAGAACTCGGCCCGCGAGGACGCCCTGTTCGACATCTACCGCGTGATGCGTCCGGGCGAGCCGCCGACGGTGGAAGCCGCCGAGGCCATGTTCAAGTCGCTGTTCTTCGACGGCGAGCGCTACGACCTTTCGTCGGTCGGCCGCGTGAAGATGAACATCCGCCTGGAACTGGACTGCCCCGACGACGTGCGCATCCTGCGCAAGGAAGACGTGCTGGCGGTCCTCAAGACCCTGGTGGGCCTGCGCGACGGCCGCGGCGAAATCGACGACATCGACAACCTGGGCAACCGCCGGGTGCGTTCGGTCGGCGAACTGCTGGAAAACCAGTACCGCGTCGGCCTGCTGCGCATGGAACGCGCCATCAAGGAGCGCATGTCCTCGGTCGATATCGACACGGTCATGCCCCACGACCTGATCAATGCGAAGCCCGCGGCCGCGGCCGTGCGCGAGTTCTTCGGTTCCTCGCAGCTCTCGCAGTTCATGGACCAGACCAACCCGCTGTCGGAAATCACCCACAAGCGCCGTCTGTCGGCGCTTGGCCCTGGTGGTCTGACCCGTGAGCGCGCCGGCTTCGAAGTCCGCGACGTGCACCCGACACACTACGGCCGGATCTGCCCCATTGAGACGCCGGAAGGCCCGAACATCGGGCTGATCAACTCGCTCGCCACCCACGCGGTGGTGAACAAGTACGGCTTCATCGAGAGCCCCTACCGTCGCATCAAGGACGGCAAGACGACCGACGAGGTCGTCTACATGTCGGCGATGGAAGAGGCCAAGCACGTCATCGCCCAGGCCAACATCACCCTGAAGGACGGCGTGATCGTCGAGGAACTGGTCGCCGGCCGGGTCAATGGCGAGCCGGGCCTGCTGCCCCGCGACACCGTCGACCTTATGGACGTGTCCCCGAAGCAGGTCGTCTCTGTGGCCGCCTCGCTGATCCCGTTCCTGGAAAACGATGACGCCAACCGCGCCCTGATGGGCTCGAACATGCAGAAGCAGGCCGTGCCGCTTATCCAGTCGGATGCGCCCCTGGTCGGCACCGGCATGGAAGCCATCGTGGCTGTCGACTCAGGCGCCGTCCTGGTCGCGCGCCGCGCCGGCGTGATCGAGCAGATGGACGGCACCCGGATCGTCATCCGCGCCACCGAAGAGAACGACCCGACCAAGGCCGGCGTCGACATCTACCGTCTGCAGAAGTTCCAGCGTTCCAACACCTCGACCTGCATCAACCAGCGTCCGCTGGTGCGCGTGGGCGACCGGGTCAACACCGGCGACGTCATCGCCGACGGCCCGTCCACGGACCTTGGCGAACTGGCCCTGGGCCGGAACACCCTCGTCGCCTTCATGCCCTGGAACGGCTACAACTTCGAAGACTCCATCCTGATCTCCGAGCGCATCGTGCGTGATGACGTCTTCACCTCGATCCACATCGAGGAGTTCGAGGTCATGGCCCGCGACACCAAGCTGGGCCCGGAAGAGATCACCCGCGACATCCCCAACGTCGGCGAGGAAGCCCTGCGCAACCTCGACGAGGCGGGCATCGTGGCGATCGGCGCCGAGGTCCTGCCGGGCGACATCCTGGTGGGCAAGGTCACGCCGAAGGGCGAAAGCCCGATGACGCCGGAAGAAAAGCTCCTGCGCGCCATCTTCGGTGAAAAGGCCTCCGACGTCCGCGACACCTCCTTGCGCCTGCCCCCGGGCGTCGCCGGGACCATCGTGGAAGTCCGCGTGTTCAACCGTCACGGCGTCGACAAGGACGAGCGCGCCATGGCCATCGAACGCGCCGAGATCGACCGCCTGGGCAAGGACCGCGACGATGAGTTCGCGATCCTGAACCGCAACATGACCTCGCGCCTCCGCGACCTGATCACCGGCAAGGTCGCCGTCTCGGGTCCCAAGGGCCTGGGCCGCGGTGAAGTCACCGCCGAGAAGCTGGGCGAGATCGCGCCGGGCCTCTGGTGGCAGATCGCTCTGGACGACGAGAAGGCCATGGGCGAGCTGGAGGCCATGCGCCGCCAGTTCGACGAGGCCCGCAAGCGTCTGGACCGTCGCTTCGAGGACAAGGTCGACAAGCTGCAGCGCGGGGACGAACTGCCCCCCGGCGTGATGAAGATGGTCAAGGTCTTCGTGGCCGTGAAGCGCAAGCTTCAGCCCGGCGACAAGATGGCCGGCCGTCACGGCAACAAGGGGGTTATCTCCAAGATCCTGCCGATCGAGGACATGCCCCACCTGGCCAACGGCCAGAACGTCGACATCGTGCTGAACCCGCTGGGCGTGCCTTCGCGCATGAACGTCGGCCAGATTTTCGAGACCCACCTGGGTTGGGCCGCCGCCGGCCTCGGCCGTCAGATCTCCGAGCTGCTGGAAGCCTGGCAGAACGGCGGCCAGAAGAAGGCCCTCGTCGACCACCTGGTGAGCATCTACGGCAAGGACCAGGAACTCCCCGACACCGAGGAGGAACTGATCGAGCTCTGTAAGAACCTGTCCAAGGGCGTGCCCTTCGCGACCCCGGTCTTCGACGGCGCCCACATCGACGACATCGAGAACCTTCTCGAAAAGGCGGGCCTGGCCCGTTCCGGTCAGTCCATCCTGTACGATGGTCAGACCGGCGAGCAGTTCAAGCGCCCGGTCACGGTCGGCTACATCTACATGCTGAAGCTGCACCACCTGGTGGACGACAAGATCCACGCCCGTTCCATCGGCCCCTACAGCTTGGTCACCCAGCAACCGCTGGGCGGCAAGGCCCAGTTCGGCGGCCAGCGGTTCGGGGAGATGGAGGTCTGGGCTCTGGAAGCCTACGGCGCGGCCTACACCCTGCAGGAAATGCTGACGGTGAAGTCCGACGACGTGGCCGGCCGGACCAAGGTCTACGAGTCCATCGTCCGCGGCGACGACACCTTCGAGGCCGGGATCCCGGAAAGCTTCAACGTGCTGGTCAAGGAAATGCGTTCCCTGGGCCTGAACGTCGAGCTCGAGAACGGCTAAGGCGCGCTTCCGCCGCCATCGTCTATGCGAGGGGAGGGGCCCGTCAGCTCCTCCCGCTTCGCCACTGAAACTGCTGACGAACTGGAATTCAAATGAACCAGGAAGTCCTGAATATCTTCAACCCGGTCCAGGCCGTTCCGACCTTCGACCGTATCCGCATCGCCCTGGCTTCGCCTGAGAAGATCCGCTCGTGGTCGTTCGGCGAGATCAAGAAGCCCGAGACCATCAACTACCGCACGTTCAAGCCGGAACGTGACGGCCTGTTCTGCGCGCGGATCTTCGGTCCCACCAAGGACTACGAGTGCCTGTGCGGCAAGTACAAGCGCATGAAGTACAAGGGCATCATCTGCGAGAAGTGCGGCGTGGAGGTCACCCTGGCCCGCGTTCGGCGCGAGCGGATGGGCCACATCGAACTGGCCAGCCCGGTCGCCCACATCTGGTTCCTGAAGTCCCTGCCCAGCCGCATCTCGATGATGCTGGACATGGCCCTGAAGGACATCGAGCGCGTCCTCTACTTCGAGCACTACATCGTCACCGAGCCGGGCCTCACCCCGCTCAAGCAGCACCAGCTGCTCTCGGAAGACGAGTACATGCGCTATCAGGAGGAGTTCGGCGACGACAGCTTCACCGCTGAGATCGGCGCCGAAGCCGTCCAAGGCCTGCTGCGCGCCATCGACCTCCCCAAGGAAGCCGACCGGCTGCGTGAGGACCTCCTCACCACCACCTCGGAAATGAAGCTGAAGAAGACGTCCAAGCGTCTGAAGCTGATCGAGAGCTTCATCGAAAGCGGCAACAAGCCGGAATGGATGATCCTGTCGGTGGTCCCCGTGATCCCGCCGGAACTGCGTCCGCTGGTGCCGCTGGACGGCGGCCGCTTCGCCACCTCCGACCTGAACGACCTCTATCGCCGGGTCATCAACCGTAACAACCGCCTGAAGCGCCTGATCGAGCTGCGCGCGCCCGACATCATCATCCGCAACGAAAAGCGGATGCTGCAGGAAGCCGTCGACGCCCTGTTCGACAATGGCCGTCGTGGCCGGGTCATCACCGGCGCCAACAAGCGTCCGCTCAAGTCGCTCGCCGACATGCTGAAGGGCAAGCAGGGTCGGTTCCGTCAGAACCTGCTCGGCAAGCGCGTCGACTATTCCGGCCGTTCGGTCATCGTCGTGGGCCCGGAGCTGAAGCTGCACGAGTGCGGCCTGCCCAAGAAGATGGCGCTCGAACTCTTCAAGCCCTTCATCTATGCGCGTCTCGACGCCAAGGGCCTGTCGGGCACCGTCAAGCAGTCCAAGCGCATGGTGGAACGCGAACAGCCCGCCGTCTGGGACATCCTGGACGAGGTGATCCGCGAGCACCCGGTTCTGCTGAACCGCGCCCCCACCCTGCACCGTCTGGGCATCCAGGCCTTCGAGCCCAAGCTGATCGAGGGCAAGGCCATCCAGCTTCACCCGCTGGTCTGCGCGGCCTTCAACGCTGACTTCGACGGCGACCAGATGGCCGTCCACGTGCCGCTCTCGCTGGAAGCCCAGCTGGAAGCGCGCGTGCTGATGATGAGCACGAACAACATCCTGTCGCCGGCCAACGGCCGTCCGATCATCGTGCCGTCGCAGGACATCGTGCTGGGGCTCTACTACCTGTCCCTTGCCCGTGAAGGCGAGCCGGGCGAAGGCAAGATCTTCTCCGACCTCGGCGAGATCGAAGCCGCGCTCGACCACGGCGTCGTGTCGCTGCACTCCAAGATCAAGGCCCGCCACAGCGAGATGAACGCTGACGGCGTGCTGGAGCGCAAGCTGATCGATACGACGCCCGGCCGGATGAAGATTTCGGCCCTATTCCCGCACCACCCTGCGGTCGGCCACCGTCTTCTTGAGAAGAACCTCACCAAGAAGGAAATCGGCAATCTGATCGACATCGTCTACCGCCACTGCGGTCAGAAGGCGACGGTCATCTTCGCCGACCAGATCATGGGTCTGGGCTTCAAGGAAGCGGCCAAGGCCGGCATCTCCTTCGGCAAGGATGACATCATCATCCCCGAGCGGAAGAAGCCGATCGTCTCCCAGACGCGCAAGCTGGTGGAAGAGTACGAGCAGCAGTACGCCGACGGCCTGATCACCAAGGGCGAGAAGTACAACAAGGTCGTCGACGCCTGGGCGAAAGCCACCGACCGCGTCGCCGATGAGATGATGGCCGAGATCTCGACCCAGCCGAAGGACGAGAACGGCCGCGAGCTGGAGATCAACTCGATCTTCATGATGGCCAACTCCGGCGCCCGCGGTTCGCAGGCCCAGATGAAGCAACTCGGCGGGATGCGCGGCCTGATGGCCAAGCCGTCCGGCGAGATCATCGAGACGCCGATCATCTCCAACTTCAAGGAAGGCCTGACCGTCCAGGAGTACTTCAACTCCACCCACGGCGCCCGTAAGGGCCTGGCCGACACCGCCCTGAAGACCGCCAACTCCGGCTACCTGACCCGCCGTCTGGTGGACGTGGCGCAGGACTGCATCATCAACGAGGAAGACTGCGGCACCACGCGGGGCATCACCCTGCGCGCCGTGATCGAGGGCGGTGACGTCCTGGTCTCGCTGGGTCTGCGCATCCTGGGTCGTTCCACCGCCGAGGACATCAAGGATCCGGGCACCGGTGAGGTCATCGTTCCGGCCGACACCTACATGGACGAGAACATCTGCGACCTGATCGACGCCGCCGGCGTTCCGTCGGTGAAGGTGCGCTCGGTCCTGACCTGTGAGGCCGGCAACGGCGTCTGCGCGACCTGCTACGGCCGCGACCTGGCCCGCGGCACCCCGGTGAACATCGGTGAAGCGGTCGGCGTCATCGCCGCCCAGTCCATCGGCGAGCCCGGCACCCAGCTGACGATGCGGACCTTCCACATCGGCGGCACCGCCCAGGTGGCTGAGCAGTCCTTCTACGAGAGCACCAACACCGGCACCGTGAAGCTGGCCGGGGGCAACACCGTCATCGCCCCCGACGGCGAGCTGATCTGTCTGTCGCGGAACCTGCAGATGAGTGTGCAGGTCGACGGCAAGGACCGTGAAACCTACAAGCCGCCTTACGGCGCGCGTCTGAAGGTCCGCGACGGCGAAAAGGTGAAGCGCGGCCAGCGTCTGGCCGAATGGGACCCCTATTCGGTTCCGATCATCACCGAGGTCGGCGGCAAGATCCGCTTCGAAGACCTGGTGGAGAACTTCTCCGTTCGCGAAGAAGCCGACGAAGCCACCGGCATTTCCAACCGCGTGGTCATCGACTGGCGCACCTCGACCAAGGGCTCGGACCTGCGTCCGGCCATGGCGGTCCTGGACGCCGACGGCGCCTACATGCGCATCTCCAACGGCGGCGAGGCCCGTTACCTCCTGCCCGTCGGCGCGATTCTCTCCGTCGGCGACGGCGACGAGATCAAGCCGGGTGAAGTGATCGCGCGTATGTCGACCGAAGGCGCCAAGACCCGGGACATCACCGGGGGTCTGCCGCGCGTCGCCGAACTCTTCGAAGCCCGCCGTCCGAAGGACTGCGCGGTCATCGCTGAGATGGACGGCCGCGTCGAATTCGGCCGCGACTACAAGAACAAGCGCCGCATCAAGATCACCCCGGAAGACGGTGGCGAGGCGGTCGAGTTCCTGATCCCGAAGGGCAAGCACATCGCCGTCCACGACGGTGACGTGATCCGCCGCGGTGAATATCTGATCGACGGCAACCCGGATCCGCACGACATCCTGCGCATCCTGGGCATTGAGGCCTTGGCCGAGTTCCTGGTGGACGAAATCCAGGAAGTCTACCGTCTGCAGGGCGTGCCGATTAACGACAAGCACATCGAGACAATCGTCCGTCAGATGCTGCAAAAGGGCGAGATCCTCGAGCCCGGCGACACCGGCCTGCTCAAGGGCGATCACCTCGATATGACGGACGTCAACGAGGAGAACGCCAAGGCGCAAGCCCGCGGCGGCCGTCCTGCAATCACTCAGCCGGTCCTGCTGGGCATCACCAAGGCGTCGCTGCAGACCCGAAGCTTCATCTCCGCCGCGTCGTTCCAGGAAACGACCCGGGTGCTGACCGAAGCCTCGGTGCAGGGCAAGACCGACACGCTCGAAGGTCTGAAGGAAAACGTGATCGTGGGCCGCCTGATCCCGGCGGGCACGGGCTCGTACCTGCGCAACCTGCAGCGCATCGCCACCAAGCGCGACGAGGCTCTCTCGGCCAGCCGCGAAGAGGCGATGGAGCCGCTGCCGGAAATCATCGCGGTGGACGCCGAGGCCGAGAAGGTCGAGGGCTAACCCGCAAACAGTCCAGTCTGTGTGCGTAAGCGCGGCCCGGGAGCGATCCCGGGCCGTTTGCTTTGGGGTCCATGTTGATATGAATCAAAGATGACGCCGGCGTCATCTTTAGGCTGCCTCCTAGAGCTCGACGCAAGGCCGGGCGAAAAGGGAGTCAGTCATGCTGCATGTGACCGTCGTCGACGGACCGCCAACCGAGGTCCAGACCTTCGATTCCGAGGACCTCGCCGCCCGCCTGTCGGACCGGGACGTCGAGGTGATCCGCGAGATCTTCAACACCCCGCTGACCGGCTCCTACAACTGGGACTACGAGACGGCCAATTCCAAGATCCGGCGGCTCTACGAACTGGGCAAGCGGTTCAACTGGAACACCGAACTGGATATCGACTGGACCCAGCCGCCGCCGCCGCCCCGCGAGGTCGTGGCCGGGGAGGGCCCCGAGGGCTTTGCTGGCCATCCCAAGTGGGAGGCCCTGACCCCCGAGCAGAAGCGCGAGTTCTCCCACCGCTCCAACGCCCAGACCCTGTCGCAATTCCTGCATGGTGAGCAGGGGGCCCTGATGGTGGCCTCCCAGTTGGTGAGTTGCGCGCCCACCCATGACGCCAAGCTCTACGCCGCGTCGCAGACCTTCGACGAGGCGCGGCACGTGGAGGTGTTCCACAAGTACCTGATGGAACGCTGCCGGATGATCTACCCCATCAACCCCAGCCTGAAGTTCCTGCTGGACAAGGTGCTGACCGATCCGCGCTGGGACTTGAAGTTCATTGGCATGCAGATCCTCATCGAGGGCCTGGCGCTCGCGGCCTTCCAGACGATCCATCAGACGACCGATGACCCGCTGTTGCGCGATGTCGTGGGCTTGGTGATGCGTGACGAGGGTCGGCACGTGGCATTCGGCGTGAACTATCTGGAGGACTGGATTCGGGCCCTGCCTGAGGATCAGATCGAGGAGCGGGCTCAGTTCGCCTATGAAGCCTGCCTGGTCATGCGCGACCGCCTGGTGTCCACCAACGTGGCCCAGGAGTTCGGTTTCACCGAGGCCGAGGCCATCGAGATCAACAACGCCACCCAGGGCGGCCGGGCGTTCCGAACCTTCCTTTTCGAACGCATGATCCCGAACCTGAAGCGGATCGGCCTACTGACCGACAAGATCCGTCCAAAGTTCGAAGCGCTCGGCGTCCTGCAGTTCGAGAACCTCAAGCACGACGGCCAGATCGACTGGGCCACCCTGGAGGCCCCCCTGATGCGCGGTGACGAGGTGATCGCCGCCTAGGTTTCATCCCACATCACGCGCGGCCCGGGGCGATCCCGGGCCGTTGCGCGTATAGCTAGAACGGAACGGTGGTCTTGTGGCCGGTTCCGCCTAGGCCGGTGAGGCCGCTGGCCGCGTCGGACCTCGAGAGGCCCGGCGGGATCGGCCCCTCGCGATAGTCACGATAGGTCTTGCGCCGGGCGTCGGCGGCGTCCTGCAGAGCCTGCTTGCCCGCGCTGAGACCGGAACGGAAATGGGGAGCGTCCTTCGCGCCCTGGCCCAGACGCTCCAGGCAGGCATCCCGCTCAGCCTGGCTGAGGCCGGTGCTGGCGATGTTGGCGCAGCCCAGCCCGCGGCGCAGGGCGGCGCTGAGCTGAGGAGTCAGGCTGGGCGGCGTCAGCGCGGGCGGGGCGGGGGGCAGGGCCTGTGGAACCACCAGAGGCGCCACCGACAGGTCCTCGGGCCGTGAGCGGGACGGGCGGGGCCGGAGCTGCTGGCGGGGGCGGGTGACCTCCTGCGGCGTGGTGGTGATGCGTGGGGCCATGGTCATCTCGAAGACGGCGGGTCCCTCATAGAGCCGCGGCTGAGGGCGGTTGGCGGTCAGGATGGCCAGGACCCCGGCGTGGGCCAGCACCGACCCGGTCACAAGGGCCCCTAACCGCCAACGCCTTGTCTCCGACATGCCGTGCACCGCCCTCGCAACCTTGGCCATAGGGCGCGGGCGCGCGCGGCGGTTTCATGGCCGAAAGCGGGCGCGAGGCGGCGCGACGGCCCGCGCGCTCGCAAACGTTGACGGCGGGGGGCATGGCGAGTATGAACCGCGCTCCTTTCGAGGCCGGGGATTCGTCCCTCGCCCCGTTGAACGGCAAGTCCCGAAACGGACAGCCTGGCCCGCCGGAACGCGAACCACTGCGCGCCGGCGAGTTTTTGCGTTCAACGAGCCGGTTTCGAAACCTTGAACACGGACCCCAACTGAGGCGCCACGGCCCAACGGCACACGCCTCCAGAGCAGAGAATAGATGCCAACAGTCAATCAGCTCATCCGCAAGCCTCGGCAGAATAAGCCGGTGCGCAACAAGGTGCCGGCCCTCAAAGGCTGCCCTCAGCGCCGCGGCGTTTGCACCCGCGTCTATACGACGACCCCGAAGAAGCCGAACTCCGCGCTTCGTAAGGTCGCCAAGGTGCGTCTGACCACCGGCATCGAAGCGGTGTGCTATATCCCGGGCGAAGGCCACAATCTGCAGGAGCACTCCGTCGTGCTCATCCGCGGCGGCCGGGTTAAGGACCTTCCGGGCGTCCGCTACCACATCCTGCGCGGCGT
Source organism: Phenylobacterium sp. (assembly GCF_030693625.1). Taxonomy (GTDB): domain Bacteria; phylum Pseudomonadota; class Alphaproteobacteria; order Caulobacterales; family Caulobacteraceae; genus Phenylobacterium; species Phenylobacterium ferrooxidans. Next base: position 2,935 of record NZ_JAUYAF010000009.1, on the reverse strand, counting down.
GCTCGACACCCAAGGGGTCAAGGACCGCAAGCAGCGTCGTTCGCTCTACGGCGCCAAGCGTCCTAAGTAAGGAATAAGAAGAATGTCCCGCCGCCGTCGCGCCGAGAAACGTCAAGTTCTGCCGGACCCGAAGTTCGGAGACCTGACGGTCACCAAATTCATGAACTACGTCATGTACGAAGGCAAAAAAGCCGTCGCCGAGAATATCCTCTACGGCGCCTTCGACATCCTCGAAGCCAAGCGCAAGGACCAGGGTCCCCTGGAAACCTTCCACGCCGCGTTGGAAAACGTGGCGCCTGGCATCGAAGTCCGCTCCCGCCGGGTCGGCGGCGCCACCTATCAGGTGCCTGTCGAAGTGCGTCCCGACCGTCGGAAGGCCCTGGCCATCCGTTGGCTGGTGACCGCCGCCCGCAAGCGCGGCGAGAACACCATGACCGAGAAGCTGGCCGGCGAACTGCTGGACGCCTCCTCGAACCGGGGTTCGGCCGTGAAGAAGCGCGAAGACACCCACAAGATGGCCGAAGCCAACCGGGCCTTCTCGCACTACCGCTGGTAAGACAGCACGAACCATCCCTTTTCGGCGCGGGCGGTTTGAGTTAAACCGCCCGCGCCGTTCGTTCAGCCTATCCCGAACGCTTATTCCAGCAGAGCTTCCGCTATGGCCCGCGCGCACAAAATCCAAGACTACCGTAATTTCGGCATCATGGCCCACATCGATGCGGGCAAGACGACGACCACGGAGCGGATTCTCTACTATACCGGCAAGAGCCATAAGATCGGTGAAGTCCATGATGGCGCCGCCACCATGGACTGGATGGAGCAGGAGCAAGAGCGGGGCATTACGATCACGTCGGCCGCGACGACCGCCATCTGGAATGATCACCGCCTGAACATCATCGACACCCCCGGCCACGTCGACTTCACCATTGAAGTCGAACGCTCGCTGCGCGTCCTCGACGGCGCCGTCGCGGTGCTGGACGGCAACCAGGGCGTGGAGCCCCAGACCGAGACCGTCTGGCGTCAGGCCGACCGCTACAACGTTCCGCGCATCGTGTTCGTCAACAAGATGGACAAGATCGGCGCCGACTTCGACATGTGCCTGAAGACCATCCGTGAGCGGCTGGGCGTCAAGGCGGTGCCGATCCAACTGCCAATCGGTTCGGAAGCCTCGCTGCGGGGCATCGTCGACCTGGTCCGCATGAAGGCCGTGGTCTGGGACAACGACGGCCTGGGCGCGACCTATCGCGACGAGGAAATCCCGGCCGACATGCAGGCCAAGGCTGAAGAAGCCCGCCACTACCTCATCGAAAACGCCGTCGAACTCGATGACGAGGCGATGGAAGCCTATCTGGGTGGCGAAGAGCCCTCGATCGAAGTCATCAAGAAGTGCCTGCGCAAGGCGGTTCTGACCGGCGCCTTCTATCCGATCCTCGCCGGCTCAGCCTTCAAGAACAAGGGCGTCCAGCCCCTGCTCGACGCCGTGGTCGACTACCTGCCGTCGCCGGTGGATATTCCCCCGACCCCGGGCATCGACTTCAAGACCGAAGAGCCGGTGGTCCGTAAGGCCTCGGATGAAGAGCCCCTGTCGGTCCTGGCCTTCAAGATCATGGACGACCCCTTCGTGGGTTCGCTGACCTTCTGCCGCATCTATTCGGGCAAGCTCGAAACCGGGATGGGCCTGCTGAACTCCTCGCGCGACAAGAAAGAGCGCGTCGGCCGTATGTTGCTGATGCACTCCAACAACCGCGAAGACATCAAGGAAGCCTTCGCCGGCGACATCGTCGCCCTGGCCGGCCTGAAGGACACCCGCACCGGGGACACCCTGTGCGATCCCCTGAAGTCGCCTGTCATTCTTGAGAAGATGGACTTCCCGGCGCCGGTCATCGAGATCGCCATCGAGCCGAAGTCCAAGGCCGACCAGGAAAAGCTGGGCGTCGCCCTGGCCAAGATGGTCGCCGAAGATCCGTCCTTCACCGTCTTCACCGACCAGGAGTCGGGCCAGACGGTCATGAAGGGCATGGGCGAGCTTCACCTCGACATCAAGGTCGATATCCTGAAGCGCACCTACAAGGTGGAAGCCAACATCGGCGCGCCGCAGGTGGCCTATCGCGAGAGCCTCGGCCGCAAGGCTGACATCGACTACACCCACAAGAAGCAGACCGGCGGTACGGGCCAGTTCGCCCGCGTGAAGATCGTGTTCGAGCCGGGCGAGCCCGGTTCGGGCTTCGTATTCGAGAACACCATCGTCGGCGGCTCGATCCCCAAGGAATTCATCCCGGGCGTTCAGAAGGGTCTCGAGACCTCGAAGGAAAACGGCCTGCTGGCCGGCTTCCCGCTGATCGACTTCAAGGCCACCCTGTATGACGGCAACTACCACGACGTCGACAGTTCGGTCCTGGCTTTCGAAATCGCCGCCCGCGCCGCCTTCCGCGAACTTCGTGAGAAGGGTTCGCCCAAGCTGCTCGAGCCGGTGATGAAGGTCGAGGTGGTGACGCCTGATGAGTACATGGGCGACGTGATCGGCGACCTCAACAGCCGCCGTGGCCAGATCCAGGGCACGGAAACCCGCGGCAACGCCCAGGTGGTCACCGCCTTCGTGCCGCTGGCCAACATGTTCGGCTACATCAATACGCTGCGCTCGTTCTCACAAGGACGCGCGAACTTCTCCATGACCTACGACCACTACGAAACGGTGCCGCAAGCCGTCGCCGACGAAGTGATCAAGAAGTACGCCTAACCCCAACCCTAGTTTAGAGGACGAGCCCGGACAGGGCTGGAGCTTGAAATGGCTAAAGAAAAGTTCGAACGCAATAAGCCGCACTGCAACATCGGCACGATTGGTCACGTTGACCATGGCAAGACGACGCTGACGGCTGCGATCACGATTACGCTGGCGAAGGCCGGTGGCGCGAAGGCGATGAACTACGCCGATATC
>NZ_JAUYAF010000074.1 GCF_030693625.1 Phenylobacterium sp. | reverse complement strand
GCGATCTGCCGGATCGACGACCCCGAGCCACGTAGCCGGGCAATCTCGCACCGCTCATCAAGACTGAGCTGCTCGTAGAGCCGTCCCATGACAACACCTCCGCCAATGCAGGGTGTTGCACTTCGTTTGAGAACTCAGGGGACCCAGGTGTTTTGGCTCGCTGAGGTCGCGCAGGCGCGAGGCTTCAGAACGGAGAAAAGGCCTGGGTCCCCGCTTTCGCGGGGATGCGCGGATGAGGGCTAGGCCGGAAGGCCCGCGATGTACGGCCGCCAGCCGCCCAGAGCCGTGATGTCCTCGGCGCCGACGATGGCGCGGGGCTCGGCGACAAAGCCTTTCACCGAGGCGCCGTTCTCCAGGGTGACCGTGCCGATGGCGAGCGGCGCGGGGACTTCGACGACGAAGCTGCCGAAGGCCTCGACGGCCAGCTCATAGACCTCCACCTCGATGGCCCCGCCACCCTCGCCCACATGGATGAGGGCCGGCTTGAAGGGTGTGGTGTTGGTCATGGCGAACAGCTTGTAGGCTGCCGCGGTCTTGGTGCGGCTGACCAGCTTGGCCTCGCGGGAGGTGAGCTGCCAGTGCAGGGGCATGCCGGCCAGGTGGGCGCCCACGACGGCGAGCTTCACAGTCTGGGGCTTGCCGGCGGTGTCCAGGGCGGGGGCGTCGGGCATGGGGGAGATCTCCTCGTAGCGGCGGGCCAGGTCGAGCAGGACATCGTCCGCCCAGGCCTGCCCCACCAGGGTGACGCCGAAGCCGGTGTCGTTGTCGCGGAACCCGGCCGGGACGGCGATGGCGCTCATGTCCAGCAGGTTGACGAAGTTGGTGTAGAGGCCCAGCGCGCCGTTGAGGGCGAAGGGCTCGGCCATGACCTCGCGCAGGCGGTAGATGGTGGGCGTGGTGGGCAGCAGCAGGACGTCGACCTGGGGCCAGATGGCTTCGGCTGCGCGGGCGTGGTCGGCCAGGGCATAGAGGCCACGGAAGGTGTCGACGCCCGTGACGCCGAAGCCGCCCTGCAGAATGGCGCGGACCGTGGGGTTCACGGCCGCGGGGGTCTCCCGCAGCAGGGGCTCGATGGCCGCGGTGCGCTCAGCAACCCACGGGCCGCTGTAGAGCAGCTTGGCGGCCTCCAGCAGGGGCTCGATGTCGATCTCAACCGGCGTGCCGCCCGTGGCGATGACCCGCTCGACGGCCCGCGCGTAGAAGGCCTGGGCCTGGTCGTCGCCCATGAAGATCAGTTGATCCGCCTTCGGAACGCCGAACCTGAAGCTGGGTCCCAGCAGGGCGGGCGCCGGCGGCGCCTGTCGCGAATAGGTGTCGGTGGGATCGAAGGCCGCCACCACCGAGTCCACCAACGCCGCGTCGGCCACGTCGTTGGCCAGCACAGTCACGCAGTCGAGGGAGCGGCAGGCGGGCACGACGCCGCTCGTGCTCCAGCGGCCCTTGGTGGGCTTGAACCCGATCAGGCCATTGAAGGCCGCCGGCACCCGGCCCGAGCCGGCCGTATCGGTCCCGAGCGCGAAGGCCACCAGGCCCGCCGCCACGGCCACCGCCGACCCCGAGCTCGAGCCGCCGCTGACATAGGCCAGGTTGTAGACGCAGGCCGGCGCGCCGTAGGGGCTTCGGGCGCCCACCAGGCCGGTGGCGAACTGGTCCAGGTTGGTCTTGCCCATGCAGATCGCGCCCGCCGCCAGCAGCCGGGCGACGACGGTGGCGGTTTCATCGGGCTCATAGGCATAGGCCGGACAGGCCGCCGTGGTGGGCAGGCCCGCCACGTCGATATTGTCCTTCACCGCGAAGGGCACGCCGGCCAGCGGCAGCCTTTCCCCGGCCGCGATCCGGGCGTCGACGGCGCGGGCCTGGGCCAGCACCGCCTGCGGGTCCGGCCGCATGATCCAGGCGTGGGCCTGGACCTCGTCATAGGCGGCGATGGCGTCCAGGGCCTCGGCGATGACGGCTTCGGCGCTGCGCTTACCGCTGGCGACGGCCGGGGCGATGTCGGTGACGGAAATACGGGTCATGGGATTTCAGGCCGGTTCGAGGGCGATCATGGGCGCGCCGGGCGCGATGGGCTGGCGCTCCTGGGCATAGACCTGGCGGACCACGCCGGCGCTGGGGCTGGCCACGTCGCACTCGGTCTTCATGGCCTCGATCACCGCGATGATCGCGCCCTTCTCCACATGGTCGCCGACCTCGACGAGCATCTTCCAGACGCTGCCGCCCAGGGGCGCCTCGACGAACTCCGAGCCGCCGGGGGCCTCGAAGGCGGCCGCCGGGGCGTCGTCGATCGCCTCACTCGACAAGGCTTCGACCCGGGCGAACTCACCCTTCACCTCCCAGTCGGCGCGTTCGGCCTCGAAGGCCGCCTGGCGGGTCGCCTGGAAAGCTTCGATGCTCTGCGCGTTGTCGGCCAGCATCCTGCGGTAGTCGGAGAGCCTGAAGGTCTCCTCGTCGATGCGGATCTCGCGGCGGCCCAGGGGGAAGTCGCGACGCCACTCGGTCAGCTCCTCGTGGCTCACTGGGAAGAACCGGATCTGGTCGAAGAACCGCAGCAGCCAGGGCTTGCCCTCGGTGAAGGCGTTCGTCTGGCGATAGGTGTTCCACACCTGGATGGTGCGGCCAAACAGCTGGTAGCCGCCCGGCCCCTCCATCCCGTAGATGCACATATAGGCGCCGCCGATCCCCACCACGTTGGGCGGGGTCCAGGTGCGGGCGGGGTTGTACTTCGTCGTCACCAGCCGGTGGCGCGGATCGACGGGCGTGGCCACCGGCGCGCCGAGATAGACATCGCCCAGCCCCATCACCAGATAGCGCGCGTCGAAGACGATGCGGTGGACGTCGTCCTCGCTCTCCAGCCCGTTGATGCGCCGGATGAACTCGATGTTGTCGGGGCACCAGGGGGCGTCGTCGCGCACCGAGGCCATGTACTTGTCGATGGTCTCGTAGATCGCCGGGTCTTTCCAGGACAGCGGCAGGTGGATCACCCGGCTGGGGATCTCGAAGTCGTCCAGGCCGCCCAGCCGCTCCTCCATGTCGGCGAGCGCCTGCAGCAGACGGACCTGGGGCAGGACGCGGCTGTCATAGTGGACCTGCAGCGAGCGGATGCCGGGCGTGATGTCGATGACGCCGGGCAGGGCCTGGGCCTGCAGCTCCAGCATCAGGGCGTGGATGCGCAGGCGCAGTTCCAGGTCCAGCACGATGGGGCCGTATTCCACCAGCAGGTGGCGGTCGCCCTGGCGGCGATAGACCACCTGCGGCCGCTGGCCGGTGGCCTCGATGGTCGCCAGGACCGGGTTGGTGATCGCCTCGTCGAACAGGTCGCGGTGGGGCGTCCGGGCGGGCGCCTGCGCGGGCGCAAGGCTCGCCACCAGGCGATCCTGCTCGGTCTCCGCCAGGGTGGCGGCGGTGTCGTCCACCACGTCGAAGGTGACGGTGTCGCCGGGAGCCAGCTGTCCCACCTTCCAGAGGTCGGCCTGGATCACCACGAAGGGACAGACGAACCCCCCGAGCGACGGCCCGTCCGGCCCCAGGATAATCGGCATGTCGCCGGTGAAGTCGACGGCCCCGATGGCGTAGGCGTTGTCGTGGATGTTGGAGGGGTGCAGCCCCGCTTCGCCCCCGTCACGCCGCGCCCAGTGGGGCTTGGGGCCGATCAGGCGCACGCCGGTGCGGTTGGAATTGTAGTGCACCTTCCACGCCGCCGAGCGGACCATGGCGATGTCGCCCGGCGTGAAGAAGTCCGGCGCGCCATGGGGCCCTGCCAGGACGCGGATCGCCCAGGTCTTGCCGAGGCTGGGCCGCGCGTCCGGCGCCAGCGGCTGGGCCACGTCCTCGACCTGCGCGTCGCCCAGATGCAGCACGTCGCCGGCCGCCAGCGTGCGTCCGGCATGGCCGCCGAAACCACCGAGGGTGAAGCTGGAGCGGCTCCCCAGATAGGCCGGGATATCCAGCCCGCCGCGCACCAGGAGGTAGGCCCGCAGGCCCGCCCCCTTCACCCGGGCGATCTTCAGGGTCTGGCCCGCCGCGATGGCGATCGGCGCGTAGGTGGCCACCGGCTCACCGTCCAGGCTGGCCTCCAGCTCGGCGCCGGTGAGACAGACGACCGCCTCGTGGTTGAAAACCAGCGTCGGTCCGAGCGCGGTGATCTCCAGGCCGGCCGCGGCCTCCGGGTTGCCCAGCAGCCGGTTGCCCAGCCGGAAGGCGAGCGCGTCCATCGGCCCCGACGGCGGCACGCCGACGTCCCAGTAGCCGAGGCGGCCGGGATAGTCCTGGACCGTGGTGGCCGGACCGCCGCTCAGCACGCGGATGGTGCGGGGCTTGAATGCGATGTCCGCAAGCGCCCGCGTCGAGACCTGGCCGCTGACGAAGGCCTCGCTGCGCGCCACCTGCCGCAACCATTCCAGGTTGGTCTCCAGGCCGTAGAGGGCCGTGCGGTCCAGCGCCTGCTGCAGGGCGCGGACGGCGGTGGGGCGGTCGGCGGCGGTGACGATCAGCTTGGCCAGCAGGGGGTCGTAATGGGCGCTGACCTCCGAGCCGTCGGTGATCCAGGTGTCGACCCGGACGCCGTCCGGGAAACTGGCCTTGGTGAGCACGCCCGACGAGGGCCGATAGTCCTGCCCCGGATCCTCGGCATAGAGCCGCGCCTGGATCGACGCGCCTCTGGCGCTCCCGTCGAAGCTGTTCAGGAACCCGTAGTCGCCCGCCGCCCCGCGGATCATCCACTCGACCAGGTCGACCCCGGTGACCTGCTCGGTGACCCCGTGCTCCACCTGAAGGCGGGTGTTCACCTCCAGGAAGAAGAAGTCGTCGCGCTCGGCGTCGTAGAGGAATTCCACCGTGCCGGCCGACCGATAGTCGGCGGCCTCGCACAGGCGCACCGCTGCGGCCATCAGGGCGGCCCGCGTCGCCGCCGGCAGGTGGGGCGCCGGTGTCTCCTCGATGACCTTCTGGTTGCGCCGCTGCAGGGAGCAGTCCCGCTCGCCCAGCGCCACGACACGGCCCTGCCCGTCGCCGAACACCTGCACCTCGATGTGGCGGGCCTGGCGGACATAGCGCTCCAGGAAAACACCGGCGTCGGAGAAGTTGGAGCCGGCCAGCCGCGCCACGGCGGCGAAGGCCTCGGCCACCGCCTCCGGGGTCTCGCAGACCCGCATGCCGATGCCGCCGCCCCCGGCGGTGGCCTTGAGGATCACCGGGAAGCCTACGCGCTCGGCGGCCTCGCGCGCTACGTCGGCGTCGGTGAGCAGGTCGGTGCCGGGCGCCAGGGGCACACCCTGGGCCTGGGCCAGATCCCGCGCCGTATGCTTCAACCCAAAGGCCAGGATGTTGGCGGGCGTTGGGCCGATGAAGGCGATCCCGGCCGCCTCGCAACGCTCGGCGAAGACGGTGTTCTCACTGAGAAAGCCGTAGCCCGGATGGATGGCCTGGGCGCCCGTGGCCTTGGCGGCGGCCAGGATGGCGTCGATGTCGAGATAGGACTGGGCGGCGGCCGCAGGGCCGATGCGCACCGCCTCGTCGGCCTGGGAGACGTGAAGGGACCCGGCGTCGGCGTCCGAGAACACCGCCACAGAGCCGACCCCCATGGTCTTCAGGGTGCGGATAATCCGGCAGGCGATGGCGCCCCGGTTGGCGATCAGGACCTTGGTGAACACTGGTCCTACCCCGCGATGATCATGCGCACGGGCGTCGGGTTGAAGCCGTTGCAGGGATTGTTGATCTGCGGACAGTTGGAGACGATGGCCACCAGGTCCATCTCAGCGCGCAGGTCCACATAGAGGCCGGGCGCCGAGATGCCGTCGACGATGCCCAGCGCCCCGTCTGCCTCCACCGGCACGTTCATGAACCAGTTGATGTTGGAGACCATGTCGCGCTTGCCCCGCCCGTGCCGGGCGTTGGCCTGCAGGAAGTTCTCGACGCAGGCGTGCTGGCTCTTGGTGTGGTGGCCGTAGCGCAGGGTGTTGCTCTCGCAGGAACAGGCCCCGCCGATGGTGTCATGATAGGCCACCGAGGTCCCCGTCACCGTGGCCATGGCGTTCCCCTCGTTCGACAGCAGCACCGACCCCGTCCGCAGGAAGATGTTGCCCTGGGCGGCCATGGTGTCCTGGGCCGAATAGCGCTCGGCGTCGTCGGCCAGGGCATACATCAGGAAGTCGACGGCCTGGTTGCCCTCCAGGTCGACGATGCGCAGGGTCTGGCCCCTGCGCACCACCGCGTCCCAGGGGGCGCGGGCGGGGACGATGTCGTCGCGGGCGATGGCGCCGGTCAGGCCGCTCAGGGGATCGCTCATCGGCTGTACTCGGCCTCGACGTTCAGGAAGGCGCGCAGGCCCTCCGGGGTGGCGTTGCGGATCGGGTCTTCGGGCGGCGTCACCGGGCCGCGCCAGGCGCTGACCCGCAGGGGCGTGACGCTGTAGTCGGGCCGCGCGTCCAGCACGTGGGGGCAGTTGGCCAGCACCACGATCAGGTCCATCTCGGCCCGCAGGGTCAGGCTGCGGCCGGCGGCGAAGGGGCCGGTCTGCGGGGTGATCGCCCCGTCGGCCTCCACCCTCACCCCCTTGAACCAGTTGATGCAGGGATGGATGTCGCGGCGGGCGAGGCCGAACTTGGCGAGCGCCAGGCTGAAGCGGTCCCGCGCATTGGGGTGGGGGCCCCAGTTGTCCCCGGCGCCATATCTGGCGGCGTTGGTGGCCTGGTTGGAGGCCCCGCAGAAGGCGTCGTGGGTCCCGGCCTCGTCCTCCAGCACGCTGAACATCACCTTGCCCATGTCCGACAGCACCAGCTTGCCGGCGCCCAGATAGGCGTTCCACTGCACCTTCAGGGTGTCGGCCACGTTCAGCCGTTCGACGGGCCGCTCGGCATTGAACACCAGCATGGAGGCGCAGGCGTCGCCGGCCAGGTCGGTGAGCTGCAGGCGCGCCCCGCGGTCCAGGCGCTTGGCGCCGTAGCCGCCGGGCGCGATCGTCTCGGCCCAGACCATGTCGGACGGCGCCACCCCGGCCGGCAGCTGCGCCGCCGCGCTGGCGGGCACAGTGGGCATGGCCTCGACCTGGGTCCCGGCCATCGCCCGGGCGTGGGCCTGGGCGGCGTAGGGGTTGGCGGTGTCGGCGGTCATGTCGCGTCCTCAGGATCGAGCAGGGCATGCAGGGGCGGCAGCAGGGCGGTGGTGGTCACGAGCTTCAGCTGCTGCACCCCGCGGATCTTGCGCAGCTCGTCGCAGAGGTCGCGCAGGCGCTCCGACGGCCCCTGGACCAGCAGCACCTCCAGGGACTGGTCATCCTCCAGGAAGACGTGCTGCGAGGAGATCACCTCCTCCAGATAGGCCTGCTGGGCCTGGGCCAGGGCCTGGCGGACCCGGCCGCTCTCGGTGCGGTAGATCAGGGTGATGGCGCCCGCCAGCACCATGCCCGGCCGCGTCTCGCCGTGCTCGGCCAGCTCATGACGGATCAGTTCGGCGATCATCTGCGAGCGGCTGGGCAGGCCGCGCTCGGTGACCATGGCGTCGAGCTGGGCCACCAGCTCGGCGGGCATGCTGAGACTCAAACGCGCCAGGGGAAGGCTTTCGACGTTCATGCGCCGATCTGCAGTCAGTATTACGATCAGGCCAAATCGTAATACGTCACGCAGGGTCCGACATCGCCCGGCGCCCTACTCTTAGGCAGTGGCGGCCCAGGGCGCCTATCGGCGCGGCGATCGCCTCAGGGCGTCTCCAGGCTTTCGATATAGGCCGCGATGTCATCGGCCTCGTTGGCGGTGAGTTTGATCCTCGGCATGTCGTAGTGACGCCCCTCGGCGATGTCCGCCATCCGGCGCCTGAAGCTGAGGGCGGTCATCCCGCGCCTCATGTCCCGGAACGCGGCCGACCGGGGGCTTTCGCCGTCGAGGCCCAGCCCATGACAGCCGCCGCACCGCACCTCAGCCAGGCCCCGTCCGCGCTCGGCCGCGACATCCGCCGCCGATGTCAGCGGCACATTGGCGCCGCCGCAGGCCGCGAGCAGCAGGAGGGAAGCGCAGAGTGACCAGACCAACCCAAGCTTCGCCATCGAAGGTCCTCCATGGGGGCCGGGAGAGAGAGCGCCCCGAAACCGAGGCTCCAGAGCGCTCCTCCAGACCACGGCTCGTGGGGGTGAGCGTCAGTAGGCTGGACGTCCAGACCAATCAGTTCTCTCGGACCCCTCAAGGTCTATCGCCAGTCGCCCGCGACGCCTTGACCCAGATCAAAGGCCGCGGCGCATCCATCGCGCTGGACAGGCCCGAAATGTAATGGCACGATTAATGCCAATATATAAGGCGGGGGACCGCCAAGGGGACGAAGCTCATGAAGAAGCGGATCTGGCTGGGCGCCACCGCCCTCGTGATCGCCGCGGGCGTCGGCGTGGCTGCGATGAACCGGCCGGCGATCCTCAGCATGGTCGCCAGGGCCCGAATGCCCCATGTGGAGCCGAACCGTCCGGTGGCCTGGGCCCAGGGGCCCGCCGCGCCCGCCCCTGGGGAGCGGCCGCCGAACGTGGTCTTCATCCTGGCCGACGATCTGGGATTCAACGACATCACCCTGAACGGCGGCGGCGTGGCCGGCGGGGTGGTCCCCACGCCCAATATCGATTCCATCGCCCGGGACGGGGTCGACTTCGTGAACGGCTATGCGGGCAACGCCACCTGCGCGCCGTCGCGGGCGGCGCTCATGACCGGCCGCTATCCCACCCGCTTCGGCTTCGAGTTCACCCCCGCGCCTGTCGCCTTCGCCAAGCTGGTGGGCACCGAGGCCGAACCGGACTCCCTCATCGAGCCGAAATTCTTCGGCGACCGCGTCAAGGACATGCCCCCCGGCAGCACCGCGCGGTCCCCAACCGCGGTGAACGCCCTCAGCATGCCGAGCCGAGAGGTCACCATCGCCGAGGTGCTCAAGCCCCGCGGCTACCACACTATCCACCTGGGCAAGTGGCACCTGGGCGGAGCGGAAGGCTCACGGCCGGAAGCCCAGGGCTTCGACGAGAGCCTGGGCTTCATCGCCGGCGGCTCGATGTTCCTGCCCGAAAAGGCGCCCGACGTCGTCAACGCCAAGCAGCCCTGGGATCCCATCGACCGCTTCCTGTGGCCGAACCTTCCCTATCAGGTTCAGTACAACAACTCGGCGATGTTCAGGCCGAAGGGCTACATGACCGACTACCTCACCGATGAGGCGGTCAGCGCCATCAAGGCCAACCGAAACCGGCCCTTCTTCCTCTACTACGCCCCCAACGCCATCCACACGCCACTCCAGGCCACCAAGGCCGACTACGACGCCCTGCCCCAGATTGCGGACCACCGCCTGCGGGTCTATGGCGCCATGGTGCGCAACCTGGACCGCAACGTTGGACGCGTCCTGCAGGCCCTGAAGGACGAGGGCCTGGACGACAACACCCTGGTGATCTTCACCAGCGACAACGGCGGCGCGGGCTATGTCGGCCTGGCCGACGTCAACCGGCCCTACCGCGGCTTCAAGTCCACCTTCTTCGAGGGCGGGATCCATGCGCCCTTCTTCATGCGCTGGCCGGCCAAGATCCAGGCTGGGTCGCGCTACGCCAATCCCGTCAGCCACATCGACATCTTCGCTACCGCCGCGGGCGCGGCGGGCGCGGCGGTTCCCAAGGACCGGGTGATCGACGGGGTGGACCTCGTCCCCTACCTGCAGGGCAAGGTTGCGGGTCGGCCGCACCAGACCCTGTTCTGGCGGTCGGGCCAGTACAAGGCCGTTCGCGACGGCGATTGGAAACTGCAGAGCAACGGCGCCCGCGGGAAGGTGTGGCTCCACGACCTCGCCGCCGACCCCACTGAGCAGCGCGACCTGTCCAAGGCGAGACCCGACAAGGTGGCGGCCCTCCAGGCCCTGCTCCGTGACCAGGACGCCCAGGCCGCCAAGCCGATCTGGCCCTCCCTGCTGCAGGGTCCGGTCTTCATCGACCATCCGAGCGGCCAGCCCCAGAAGGCCGGCGAAGAATACATTCTGTGGGATAACTGAACGCCATGACCCAGTTCCTCACGACGGACTCGGGTGTTCCCTTCCTGCGGTCGCCGGAGTCCGCCTTCCAGGGTCTGGCCGACTACCCCTTCGCACCCCGCCACATCGACTTCGAGGGCCTACGTCTGGCCTATGTGGACGAGGGGCCCCGTGATGGCCCGGTGGCCCTGCTGATGCATGGCATGCCGACCTGGAGCTACCTGAACAGGAAGATCATCCATCGGCTGGTGGCCGAGGGATGGCGCTGCGTGGCGGCCGATCACATTGGCTTTGGCCGCTCTGACAAGGTGACCGACGACGGCTGGTACTCCATCGCCCGCCACGTGGCCGCCCACCGGCTGCTGGTCGAGACCCTGGACCTGAGGGACGTCACCCTGTTCTGCCAGGATTGGGGCGGCCCCATCGGCCTGGCCCAGGCGGCTGAACAGCCGGAGCGGTTCTCGCGCCTGGTGGTGATGAACACCTGGCTGCACCACGCCGACTACGCCTACACCGACGCCCTGAAGCAGTGGAACGCCCAGTGGCAGGCCGACGGACTGTTCGGCATGAACGTCCCGGAGAAGCTGTCCCTGGGCTGGTTCATGATGCTGCCGCTTGGCCACATGAAGCCGGCTGACCTGTTCGGCGTCATCAGCACGGGAACCCACCCGGTCCTGACACCGGAGCAGGACGCCGTGCGTCGCGGCTATGACGCCCCCTTCGAGGGCCTGGGCCGGGCGGGTCATGCCGGGCCCCGTCGCTTCCCCCTGAGCCTGCCCTTCGACAATCCGCAGGGCGGCGCCGCGGAGGCCCAGGCGCGCTGGTTCGAAGCTCTGCTCGGCTGGAACAAGCCGATCCACTTCGTCTGGGGCGGCGCCGACGCTGTGTTCACCGAGGCCTGGGGCCGGGCCTGGGCGGGCCAATATCCACAGGCCAGCTTCGACCTGCTGCCCGAAGCGGGCCACTTCCTCCAGGAGACTCACGGCGAGCAGATCGCCGAGATCGTCCTGGAGCGGATGAAGGCCAAGCCGTGAGCCTGTTTCCGCCCTCGACCAATTCTCAGTACCTCGGGGCTCGGAGTTCGGTCTGGTTCCTGGGACTGTCAGCGCTTCTGACCCTGGTCCCCGGCCTGATCCACAGCTTTCTCCCCGACGGCGGAGCCGGTGTGATCGGGGGCCTGGATATGGGTGACAGGCGCGACATGGTGATCGGTTTGTTCCGATGGGAGGGCGCGACCCAGCTGGCGCTGGGAATGGGACTGCTCGTGGTGGCCTTGCGCTATCAGACCCTCACTGCGCTGTTCCTGGCCTTGGTGATCGTTGAGCGCGGCCTGATGAGCCTGCACGGCTGGGTGCTGTCGCCGCCGGTCAGCGGACATCACCCCCCAGCCCACTATGGCAGCACAGCGTTTGCGGCCCTTGCCCTGGTGTTCCTGATTCTGGCCCTGCGTCCGCGTCGAAGCTGAGGAGCGCCGCTCACTCCCCTATTCCAGCGGCCTGGTCTTGATGTTGAGCTGACCGGCCAAACCCGCCTTGCGGTGGTGCTCGATGGCCGCCATCTCCGGCGACATCGCCATCTCGCGGAAGGCCGCCAGGGAGGGATACTCGGCGAGCGCCACCATGTCCCACAGCTCCTCCACCTCCCCGATCATCAGGCCCGTGACCTCTCCGCTGTAGTGGATGCGTCCACCCAGGGCCTCCACCAGCTTGGCGACCTCGGCCCCGTATCGCGCATAGGCCTCGCGGCCGCTGAGGTGGGCGTCGCTGCCGTCGGCGTACTCGGCCTTCGGCTTGAACTTCAACAGGTTGACCATAACGAAGGGCCCCTCCTCGGGCGCCCCGAAGAATTCCATGGCCTGCTGCATGGGGGGCAGGACAGCGTTGACGACGTTCATGGGGCTTAGCTCCGGGTGCGGATCAGGGTGTCGATGATGGCGGTGATGTCGTCTGGGCAGTCTTCCTGCAGGAAGTGGCCGCCCTTGGTGGTGACGTGGGACTGACCCGCGGCGCCGGGGATGCGGGCCTGGAAGACGGCGTCGCCGCCACGGCTGACGGCGTCGCCGTCGCTGAAGGCGGTGATCACCGGCCTGTCGAACCGCTCCAGCACCTCCCAGGCAGCCTTGTTCTCCGCCACCTGGCCGTGCTCGGGCGTTACCGGCACCAGTGTCGGGAACTGCCGGGCGCCTTCCTTGTAGGTCTCGTCCGGGAAGGGCGCGTCATAGGCGGCGATCTCGGCCAGGGTCAGCTCCCGGCCGGTTCCCATGTTGACGATCATGCCGATGGGCATTTCCGGGACGGTCTGGCTGAACTCCAGCCAGGCCTTGAAGCCGTCGGTCATGCCCGCCCCAGTGGGCAGGCCGGTATTGGCGATCACCAGGCCTGCGAACCGCTCTGGGAAGGCGGCCGCCAGCCGCAGGCCGATCAGCCCGCCCCAGTCCTGGCAGAACAGGGTGACGTGCTTCAGATCCACGCCTGAGAACCACTGGCTCATCCAGGCCACGTGGCGGGCATAGGTGTAGTCGGTGCGCTTGGCCGGCTTGTCGGACCGCCCGAAGCCGATCAGGTCGGGCGCGATCACCCGATGGCCCTTGGCCACGAGGGCGGCGATGATCTTGCGGTACAGATAGGCCCAGGACGGCTCGCCGTGCATCAGCAGCACGACCGCCCCGTCACGCGGGCCCTCGTCCACATAGGCCAGGCGCAGGGCGGTCCCGTCGCTATCCATCACCTGCGCGTAGTGGGGCGCGTAGGGCCAGTCGGCCAGGCCGGCGAAGCGGTCGTCCGGAGTCCTCAGAACCTGCATGCAATCCCTCTCGCCACTTCTCTCTGGCTCTTGACCAAAACTAGTGACAATATGAGTGCCAATACATTCCCGGGTCAAGCCGGGCGGGAGGGACGAAGATGTCGAAGCGTCGGATAGCAGCCCTGGTTCTGATCGGGCTGGTCGCGGTGGGCCTGGCCGGCGCCTGGCTGATGCGGGGCAGGATCGCCACGGCGACCATGGAGAGAATCTATCTGGAGGTCATGGCCCGCGACCCCTACGCCGATCTGCCGGACGGCCTGCATGTGGGTCTCTGCGGCTCGGGTTCGCCCATGCCCGACCCCACCCGCGCCGGGCCCTGCACCGTGGTGCTGGCGGGCCAGAAACTGTTCGTGGTCGACGCCGGCGCCGGGAGCACCAAGAACCTCTCCCTGATGAACCTGCCCCCGGCCCGCGTGAACGCGGTCTTCCTGACCCACTTCCACTCCGACCACATCGACGGCCTGGGCGAGCTGATGCTGCAGCGCTGGGCCAGCGGGCCCAACACCAGCCCGCTGCCGGTCTACGGCCCCACCGGGGTCGATCAGGTGGTGGCGGGGTTCCAGTCGGCCTACGTGCTCGACCGCGGCTACCGGGTCGCGCACCACGGCCCCGCCGTGACGCCCCCCAGCGGCTTTGGCGGCGCGGCGCGGTCCTTCGAGGCGCAACCCAACCTGCCGGACGTCACCGTGATCGACGAGCCGGACCTGAAGGTCATCGCCTTCCCCGTGCACCACAATCCGGTGGAGCCGGCGGTGGGCTACCTGTTCATCTACAAAGGCCGGCGCGTGGTGATCAGCGGCGACACAGCGGCCTCGCCGCGCCTGGAGGCCGCCGCCAAGGGCGCCGATCTGCTGGTGCACGAAGGACTGTCGCCGGAGCTGGTGGGCCTGCAGCGCAAGGCGGCCCTGACCGACGGGCGCGCCAACCTGGCAGCCATCTTCCACGACATCCTCAGCTACCACACCACCCCTGAACAGGCCGCCGGCATCGCCCAGCGGGCGGGCGTGAAGTCCCTGCTGTTCACCCACGTCATCCCGCCCCTGCCGAGCCGCGCCCTGGAAGGCCCGTTCCTGGGCAAGTCGCGAGAAATCTTCGAAGGTCCGATCCGGGTCGGCCACGACGGCGATCTGATGAGCTTGCCCGCGGGCTCCACCGAGATAACCTATTCCAAGCGGCTCCAGACCTTCCGCTGAGGAGATCGGCATGACCGACCCTATCGCCCTTTCCGGCGCCCCCGGCTCGCCCTACACCCGCAAGATGCTGGCGGTGCTGCGCTACCGGCGGATCGCCTACCGGTTCCTGCCCCCCAGCGGTCCGGCCCTGGCGGGCCTGCCGCAGCCCAAGGTCGCCCTGCTGCCGACCTTCTACCTGCCTGATGAGGCCGGAACGTTGCAGGCGGTCACCGACTCCACCCCGATCATCCGGCGGCTGGAGCGGGAGCACGAAGGCCGCAGCCTCATCCCTGCCGATCCGGCCCTGGCCTTCCTCAACGAGCTGATCGAGGACTATGCCGACGAGTGGCTGACCAAGGCCATGTTCCACTACCGCTGGGCCTACGAGGCCGACATCGCCAAGGCCGCCGCCATCCTGCCCTGCTGGCGCGGGTTCTGCGTACCCGACGAGGAGCTGGCGGCTCGCGGCGCGATGTTCGCCGAGCGCCAGATCGGTCGGCTGCGCTACGTCGGCTCCAACGCCGTGACGGGTCCCGTTATCGAGGCGGCCTATGTCCGCTTCCTGAAGGCCTTCGACGCGCACCTGACACGTCAGCCCTACCTGCTGGGTCATCGACCGTCTTCCGCGGATTTCGCCGTGTTCGGCCAGCTGACCCAGCTCGCCGAGTTCGACCCGACGCCCATGGCCCTGACCCTGAAGACAGCGCCGCGCGTCACTGCGTGGGTCGGGATGATGGAGGACCAGTCGGGGGTCGAGCCGACTGATGACGGCTGGAACGATGTCGCAGCCCTGCCGCAAACCCTGATCGCCCTGCTGAGCGAGATCGGCCGGGTTTATCCGCCGGTCATGCTGGCCAATGCGCGGGCGGTGATGGCGGGCGCTTCGGAGGTCGAGGCGGTGGTGGACGGCCAGGCCTGGAGCCAGCAGCCCTTCCCCTACCAGGCCAAGTGCCTCCAGTGGCTGCGTTCGTCGCGGGCGGATCTGGAGGCCGGCGCCCGGGCGCAGGTCGATTCCATCCTAGCCCCCACCAGATGCATGGCCCTGTTCGCCTGAAGACTGGCGCGGGACGGCAAGCGGGCCTAATCACCGGTTGTGGGCTGGGTGAGTAGATCGCGTGACCGAACGGGCTGAAGTGAATGTGGCGGAGCCGGCGGGCTCCTCCGACGGCCGGCGGCGGCGCGGCGAGGACAATCGCGCCCGCATCGTGGCCGCTATGCTCGAGATCGTGCAATCGGGGGAGATCGCCCCCAGCGCCGAACAGGTGGCGGTCCGGGCCGATGTCGGCCTGCGCACCGTCTTCCGTCACTTCAGCGACATGGACAGCCTCTACCGCGAGATGTCCGAGGCCATCGAGGCCGAGGTCCAGGCGGTCGCCGGCCAGCCCTTCCAGGCCGCCGACTGGCCGGGTCGGGTCGTGGAGCTGGTGGGCCGCCGCGGCGTGGCGTTCGAGAAGATCGGTCCGTTCCGCAAGGCCTCCGACGCCTTTCGCCACCGGTCGCGGTTCCTCGGGGATGACGCAAACCGCCTCTCCCGGCGGCTGCGGGAAATCCTGGAGCGGGTCGTGGGCGACGCGGTCGACACCCCGACCCTTGAGGCCCTCGACCTGCTGTTGAGCTTCGAGGCCTGGTCGCGCCTGCGCGAGGAGCAGGGCCTCTCGGTGGAGCAGACCCGCGCGGTGCTTGAAT
Organism: Phenylobacterium sp.; assembly: GCF_030693625.1. Classification (GTDB taxonomy): domain Bacteria; phylum Pseudomonadota; class Alphaproteobacteria; order Caulobacterales; family Caulobacteraceae; genus Phenylobacterium; species Phenylobacterium ferrooxidans. Next base: position 66,318 of record NZ_JAUYAF010000074.1, on the reverse strand, counting down.
CCGCCGCCCGGCGCCTGATCGCCTAGCGCCCGACAGGGTGACACCGGTTTCTGGGAACCGCGGCGTTGCCGTGGCCATGGCCAGACCCTAGCGTCGCGGCATGCACATGCTCCCGCGCGTCCTCGCCTTCCTCGTCCTGATCGCCCTCGCCACGCCGGCCGCGGCCGATGACCGGCCGGGGTGGGAAAAGCAGGCCGCCGCCGTCACCATCGTCCGCGACGACTGGGGCATCGCCCACGTCCACGGCAAGACCGACGCTGACGCCGTGTTCGGCATGGTCTACGCCCAGGCCGAGGACGACTTCAACCGGGTGGAGACCAACTACATCAACGCCATGGGCCGCCTGGCCGAGGCTGAGGGCGAGACGGCGATCTGGCAGGACCTGCGGATGAAGCTGTTCATCGATCCCGCCGAGCTCCAGACCCAGTACGCGCAAAGTCCGGCTTGGCTGCAGACCCTGATGACCGCCTGGGCCGACGGTCTCAACTACTACCTGGCCACCCACCCGAAGGTGACGCCCCGGGTGATCAGGCGCTTCGAACCCTGGATGGCGCTCTCCTTCACCGAGGGCAGCATCGGCGGCGATATCGAGAGCATCTCGCTGCCCCAGCTTGAAGCCTTCTACGGCGGCCGCCAGACCTCGATGGGTGAGGAACAGGTTGCCCTGGCCCGGTTCAGGGAACCTTCGGGCTCCAACGGCTTCGCCATCGCGCCGGCCAACACCACGGCCGGTCACGCCCTTCTGTTGATCAATCCCCACACCAGCTTCTTCTTTCGCTCCGAGCAGCAGGTGAGCAGCGACGAAGGGCTGAACGTCTATGGCGCGGCGACCTGGGGGCAATTCTTCATCTACCAGGGCTTCAACGCCAATGCCGGCTGGATGCACACCTCCAGCGGCGTCGACGTGATCGACGAGTTCGCCGAGACCCTGAGCGCCGACAGGCTGACCTATCGCTACGGCGCCGAGACCCGCCCGGTCGCCTCCAAGCTAATCACCGTGCCCTACCGCGCCGCCGACGGCTCGATGAAGGCCAGGACCTTCACGACTTACCGCACCCACCACGGCCCGATCGTCCGCGAGGCCGACGGCAAGGCGATCAGCGTGGCCCTGATGCACCGTCCGATCGCGGCGCTGAGCCAGTCGTTCCTGCGGACCAAGGCCACTGACTACGCCAGCTACATGAAGGTCATGGCGTTGCAGGCCAACTCCTCCAACAACACCCTGTTCGCCGACTCCAAGGGCGCGGTGGCCTACCTGCATCCCCAGTTCATTCCCAGGCGCGACGACCGGTTCGACTATCGCGCGCCGGTGGACGGGGCGAACCCGGACACCGACTGGAAGGGGCTGCACGCGGTCACCGAGGCGCCGCACGTGCTGAGCCCGCCCAACGGCTGGATCACCAACACCAACAACTGGCCCTACTCCGCCGCCGGAGCCTACAGCCCCAGGCAGGCCGACTTCCCGCGCTACATGGACTCAGCCGGAGAGAACCCGCGCGGGATCCACGCCATCGCGGTGCTGAAGGACCGCAAGGACTTTACGCTGTCGGCTCTTCTCGCGGCGGCCTACGACCCGCATCTCACCGCCTTCGACCAGCTGATCCCGCCGCTGCTGGCGGCCTATGACACGACCCCGGCCACCAGTCCGCTGAAGGCCAAGCTCGCCGACCAGATCGGCCTGCTGCGGAGCTGGGACCGCCGGTCGTCGGCGGAGTCGGAGGCCACCTCCCTGGCGGTGTTCTGGGCCGAGCAGCTGTGGGGCGAGGTGGCGGTGGCGGCGCGGGCGGCGCGTCGTCCGGTCTATGACGACATGGTCAGCCAGACCACGTCCGAGCAGAAGCTGGCGGCCCTGGCCACCGCCTCGGACCGGCTGGCCGCCGATTTCGGGAGCTGGCGCACCCCCTGGGGCGAGATCAACCGCTTCCAGCGGCTGACCGGCGACCTGGTCCAGCCGTTCAGCGACGCGGCGCCCAGCCTCCCCGTGCCCTTCGCCTCGGCCCAGTGGGGTTCGCTGGCCTCCTTCGGGGCCGGCCGCAAGCCCGGGACCAAGCGGTACTACGGGACCAGCGGCAACAGCTTCGTCGCCGTCGTGGAGTTCGGCGCCAAGGTGCGCGCCCGGGCGATCTCGGCCGGCGGGGAGAGCGGCGATCCGGCCTCCAGGCACTTCAACGACCAGGCGGAGCGCTACGCCGCGGGTGACCTGCGGGAGGTCTACTTCTATCCCGAGCAGGTCGCCGGCCACACGGAGCGGACCTATCGGCCGGGGCGTTGAGGTTTGGGCGTCGCATGAAGTGGTACTGCGGGTTGCAGGACCGATGACACCGGTGTCATAAGCGTTCGTCGAGAGGTCGTCATGCCACATTCCCTGCCGGTCCAGCTCCGCGCCACGGTGCGTTTCCTGGGACGTATCCTGGGCGACGTCATCCGTTCGGAGGATGGGCAGGCGGTCTATGACGAGATCGAGCAGATCCGCCAGGCCTCGGTGGCCCTGCACAGGAATGGCCCGGGTGTGGGCGACAAGGCCGTTGAAAGCCGGCTGAGCGCCCTGTCGCTGCCCGATGCGGTGCGTTTCGCCCACTCTTTCGCCTGCTTCCTGCAGATCACCAACATCGCCGAGGATCAGATCCAGCGCCGCCGCGGCCGCGAGGCCGAGGGCCGCGCCGACACCCTGGCCGGGGCGATGCGCAGCCTGGCCGACGCCGGGATCGACGCCGACCAGGTGGCCGCGCTGCTGGCCGACGCCGTGATCGCCCCGGTGATCACCGCCCACCCCAGCGAGGTGCGCCGCAAGAGCCTGTTGGACCGCGCCGGCGCCATCATGCAGGCGCTGGAGGTCCACGACACCCCAGACCTGCCTGCCCGCGCGGCCCATGAGCGCGAGCTGGTCCGGCAGATCGCCATCATCTGGCGCACCCGGCTGTTGCGCGGCGTGAAGCTGGGGGTCACCGACGAGATCGAGAACGCGGTCTCCTATTTCGAGCGCAGCTTCCTGACCGAACTGCCCAGGCTCTACGCCCACTGGCGGGAGCTGACCCCTGGCGTTGATCTGCCCAGCTTCCTGCGGGTGGGGTCCTGGGTCGGCGGCGACCGCGACGGCAATCCCTTCGTCACCGCCGAGATCATGCGGCACGCCTTCGCGCGTCAGGCCCGCGCGGCCCTGGACAGCCACCTGGCGCGGATCAACGCCCTGGGCGCAGAGCTCTCCATCTCCGCGACCCTGGCCCGGATCACGCCGGAACTTCAGGCCCTGGCCGACCGCTCGCCCGACACCTCCCTGAGCCGGGCGCAGGAGCCCTATCGCCGGGCGCTCACCGGCATCTATGCCCGGCTGGCGGCGGCCTATCCCGCCCTGACCGGCGGCACGCCCCGCCCGACCCCCTTCCGCACCCCGCCCTATACGAGCCCCGAAGACTTGAAGGCCGATCTACAGGTGCTGCAGGACTGCCTGATCGCCCAGCATGGCGAGGTGTTCGCCGAGGGCGCCCTCCCCGACCTGATCCGCGCCGTCGATTGTTTCGGTTTCCACCTGTCGACCCTGGACATGCGCCAGAACTCCGCCGTCCACGCCCGGGTGGCCGCCGAACTGCTGAAGGTGGCTGGGGTCTGCCCCGACTATGAGGCGCTCTGCGAGGAGGAGCGCTGCGACCTGCTGGTCAAGGAGCTTTCCCACGGGCGGCTGCTGCACTCACCTTACGCCACCTACAGCGAGGAGACGGCCAAGGAGCACGCGGTCCTGCAGGCCGCCGCCGAGGCCGTGCGGCTGTACGGCCCCGAGGCCATCAAGGCCTATATCGTCTCCAACACCACCTCGGTCTCCGACCTGCTGGAGGTCTACCTGCTGCTCAAGGAGGTAGGGCTCTTCAAGCCTGACGATCCGAGCAGCACGCGGATCTTCGCCGAACCTCTGTTCGAGACCATCGCCGACCTGCGCGACGCGCCTGAGACCATGACCCGCTATCTCGCCCTGCCCCTGGTCCGGCGGCTGCTGGCCGCCACCGGCCGGCAGGAGGTGATGATTGGCTATTCCGACAGCAACAAGGACGGCAGCTATCTCACCTCCACCTGGACCCTGCACCAGACCTCGACAGCCCTGGTGGAGGCGACGAAGGCCGCGGGCCTGTCCCTGCAGCTGTTCCACGGGCGGGGCGGCACGGTGGGCCGGGGCGGCGGCTCGAGCTTCGACGCCCTGCTGGCCCAGCCCGTCGGCACCGTGAACGGCCATATCCGCATCACCGAGCAGGGGGAGGTGGTGGCCAACAAGTACGCCGATCCGCAGCTGGCCCGGCAAAGCCTGGAGACCCTGACCGCCGGGGTGGTGCTGGCCTCCCTGCGCCAGCGCGACGTGAGCGCGCGCGCGGCCCACGCGGAGATCATGGACAAGCTCTCCGACGCCAGCTTCCGCGCCTATCGGGCCCTGGTCTACGAGACCAGGGGGTTCGCCGACTACTTCTTCGCCGCCACCCCGATCGCGGAGATCGCCGACCTGAACATCGGCAGCCGGCCGACCTCGCGCCAGGCCACCCGGACCGTCGAGGGCCTGCGCGCCATTCCCTGGGTGTTCTCCTGGTCGCAGGCGCGCGTCATGCTGCCCGGCTGGTACGGCTTCGGCTCGGCGGTGGAGGCCGCGGGCCTGGCGCCCGAGCAGCTCCAGGACCTGCACCAGACCTGGCCGTTCTTCTCCACGACCCTGGCCAATATGGAGATGGTGCTGGCCAAGGCCGACATCGCCATCGCCCAGCGCTATGCCGGACTGGTGGAGGACCGCGCCCTGGCCGAGGCCATCTTCGGCCAGATCCGGGCGGAGATGGAGCGCACCACCACGGCCCTGCTGACCATCACCGGCCAGTCGTCCTTGCTCGAGAAGAACCCGGACCTGGCGGCGATCATCCGTTCACGCCTGCCCTATATCGATCCGCTCAACCACCTGCAGATCGAACTGATCCGCCGGCGGCGCTCAGGCGACGACACGCCAGAGGTGCGGGAGGGCATCCACCTGGCGATCAATGGGGTGGCGGCGGGCTTGCGGAACTCGGGGTAGACCGGGTCAGAGACAGACGGCGTCGATCTCGTCGGATCGTCCGAGGACCCGGCGCAGGCCCTCGATCTGCCGGGGGTTGGCCGACCAGGCGAGGTCGCCGGATGTCCGGTCCCGCTCCGACACGGCGTCGTCCAGAATCCAGGATCGGATGCCCCAGTCACGCTCCAGCGCCTGGGCGAGCTCGACAGCGCCGCGCCGGCCGGTGGGCGGATTGGCGATGACCGCCAGGGTGGGCTGGGCATTGGTGGCGACAGCAATGGCCATTCGAGCACTGTCGACCGGGCCGACAGCATTCACGCCATTTTGAAACAGGCTATCGAGAAGATGATCCGCGAGCTTTGCGTCACTGCAAACAACAAGAACGGTTTCCGAGGTCATGTCATGCATCATTGTCCCAACTATCTCTCCCGACTGTCCTGAGGATATAGCCTCTGGCAGGGAAATTGGGCGCCCTCTACAGCTTGACAATCACGTGATGCTCGCGAAGTCCGGTGCTCCCGGCGGTTAGAACGGGAAGAACACCGGGATGGCCGCGGCCCCGACCGCCCAGGTCAGGAGGTTGAGCGGCACGCCGATCTTCACGAAGTCCATGTAGGAATAGCGGCCCAGTTGATAGACCAGCACATTGGTCTGGTAGCCGAAGGGCGTGGCGAAGGCCGCGCTGGCCGCCATCATGATGCCGATCAGGAAGGGCCTGGGGCTGACGCCGAGGCTTTCAGCCAGGGCCACGGCCACCGGGGTCAACAGCACGGCGACGGCGGCGTTGGAGAGAATCTCGGTGAGCAACAGGGTCGCACCGTAGAGAAGGACCAGCGCCAGGCCCGGACCCAGGACCTCGACCCATCCCACGAGGGCGTCGGTAGCCAGGGAGGCGAGGCCTGTCACCTCCAGGGACAGACCCACCACCACCATGCCGGCGATGAGCAACAGGATTTCCGGCCGGAGCCCCTTGTAGGCGTCGTCGATGCTGATCACCCGCATGAGGACGAGGAGCACGGCGCCGGAGAAGGCCGATGCCGCGATGGGCGCGATCCCGAAGGCCGCCACCACCACCACGGCCACGAAGACGACGAGGGAGGCGATGGCCTCGAAGGGCCGGAAGACCGGTGAGGCGGGCGCCAGGTCCGGGTCGTCCCCCGTGGCCTGCGCCGCCTTGGCGGGAAGCGCCTCGGCCGGCTCGGGACTGCTGGCGCCGCTGAGCAGGCGGCCGCCGAACAGGAACAGGTAGACCCCGCCCACCAGGGCGACGATCAGGGCGACAGGGGTCACCTCGAACATGCCGAATCCCGGCTGGCCGGCGTTGCGGGCCATGTCGTTGACCAACAGGTTGGTCGAGGTGCCGATCAGAGTGCAGGCCCCGCCGAGGATGGTGACGTAGGACAACGGAATGAGGAATCGCTTGGGCGACAGGTCGAGGGACTGGGCCACATCGCGCACCACCGGCGCCGACAGCACGACGATGGGGGTGTTGTTGAGGAAGGCCGAGGCGGCGCCGCAGACCACGATGACCAGCCAGATGCCGAGCGCACCCAGCCGGGCGCACAGGCGGGTCGCATAGCGGATGGCCAAGCCGAGCAGGCCTGACAGCTCCATGGCGTAGGCGATGACGAAGAGGCTGGCCAGGGCGATGATCGCAGGGCTGGCGAAGGCGCCCTGCACCTCGACCGGACGGATCGTCCGTGTGCCCAGCAGCACGGCGGCGCCGGCCAGGGCCACCACGTCAGAGCGGAGCTTCCCCCAGATCAGGGCCGCAACCACCGAGACCAGGACCGCAAGCGCGATCAGTTGGTGGGCGGTCATCGCGGCGCAGACGCAGGCTGTAACAGTGAAGCTTGCTCCTCGTTCCTGAGCCCCGCGCCCAGAAATCTCTGAGGAACTGTCAAAATGCCGCCGCCATCTGCTAAGGTTCGTCGATGTCTGATGATAGACCGGCGACGCCTCGTCGCAAACTCTCGCTGATCGCGCCGCTCAGCATCGCCGCCGTCGGCGGCGCGGTTGTGCTGTTCGCGGTCTTGAGCCGGCCAGACGCCCCCGAGCCCGCCGCTCCCGCGCCGGCGCCGCCACCGCCGGCGGCCCCCATCGCCGCCGCGCCGCCGCCCGCCCTGACCCGGGCCGACCTGGTGGACGCCGCCGACCTCGCCACGACCGCCTTCGCCACGGGCGCCGAACCCGCCGCCAACCGCTCGCCGCTGATCGGACGGACCTTCCGCCTGGACATCGCCTTCGGCTGCAACGGCCCCAGGACCGGCGCGGACAGCAGCCAGGCCTTCGCCGAGTACGACATCGACAAGGGGGTGCTGCGCCTGGTGGCGCGGCCCGTGAACCTGACGCCCCTACCGCTGGTGAAGGACCTGGATGAGACGGCCGAGATCGAGGCCGTCGAGGGATTCTGGATACCGCGCCCGTGGGCCGCGTCCGAGACCTGCCCGCCGAAGCGGACCTTCGAGGTTCAGGCGACGCCGTCCCCGCCGGCCGCCCAGACCCTGGCCCTGGCCCAGGTGTTCGAGACGTCCGGCTCGCGGGTGTCACGGCGGGGTGACCGACCCTACGAGTTCGTCCGCAAGGTGGACAAGGCCGACACCTCGGTGCTCTCCCACACCTATCGCCTCCGCCTCGAAGGCCGGCTGGTGGGCTTCAAGGACGGTCAGGCCCACCATTGCTGGAGCGAGTCGCCCAACCATCGGCCCATCTGCCTCTACGCCGTGGCCTATGACCGGGTCGCCTTCCTGGACGGCGACACCGGCGAGACCCTGAGCGAGTGGCGCGACTAGAGCATGATCGCTTGAGACGGAACCGCGCAGCGGTCCCGGCTCAGGCGTGAATCATGCTCTCGCTTATATCTGGAGCCTGATCCGGGACCGGCTCGAAGTCTATGCCTCCAGGGTGAGAACCATCTCGTAGAGGCGCGGGCGACGAAGCCAGCACCTCCTCTCCCGCCTGCGGGAGAGGGTAGGGTGAGGGCTCTTTCTGACGTTCCGTTGTTGCTCCAAGGCCGAGACGCGCAGCCCTGCTGCGCGCCCCCTCACCCTACCCTCTCCCCCTGAACGGGGAGAGGAGTCCTCACTTGTAGACGAAGGCCTTGTCGTCGAGGTCGATGGCCGGGAACTGGTCCTTCTCGGTGAGGTAGTCCTGGCTGTGGCGCCATTCGGGCTTGTCGCCGCTCTTGGGCAGCAGGTGCATGCCCCGCATCAGGTAGCCGGGATTGAAGTTCTCCGGGTCGATCCAGGGCAGCAGCGGCATGTCCTTGTCTTCCGGACGCAGGGCGACCTCGACCTTCTTGGCGCCCTTCTTGTCCATGTGATTCAGCAGGCGCAGGACGAACTCGGCCACCATGTCGGCCCGCAGGGTCCAGGAGGCTCGGAAGTAGCCGAACACCCAGACCATGTTGGGCACGCCGGTGAACATCATGCCGCGATAGGTGACGGTGTCGCCAAAGTTCAGCTTCTTGCCGTCGATGGTGAAGTCGATGTCGCCCAGCACGCAGAGCTCGAAGCCGGTGGCGGTGACGATGATGTCGGCCTCCAGCTCCTGGCCCGACTTCAGCAGGATGCCCTTCTCGGTGAAACGGTCGATCTCGTCGGTGACGATGGAGGCCTTGCCCGAGGCGATGCCGCGGAACAGGTCGCCGTCCGGGATGAAGGCGATGCGCTGACGCCAGGGGCGGTAGCGGGGGGTGAAGTGCTTGGCCACGTCGAAGTCCTCGCCCAGGAAGGCGCGCACGCCGCCCAGCAGCTCGGCGGTGACCGCCTCGGTGTCCTCCACCGCCCGGCGGGCGAAGGCGTCGCCGTCATGGACGATCTTGCGACGGACGATCTCGTGGATCCACTTCTCGTCGATCTTCAGCTCGCGCAGGGTGTCGGCCAGCTCATTGGCGTTGCGGCCCGGAATGAAATAGGTCGGCGAGCGCTGCAGCAGGGTGACGTGCTCGCAGTCCCCGGCGATGGCCGGGACGAGGGTCGCGGCCGTGGCGCCCGAGCCGATCACCAGGACCTTCTTGCCCTTGTAGTCGAGGTCGGCCGGCCAGGTCTGGGGATGGACGATCTTGCCCTTGTAGTCGGTCATCCCCTCCCACTCGGGCGTATAGCCCTTGGCGTGGCGGAAATAGCCCTGGCACATCCACAGGAAGTTGGTGGTGAAGCGCAGGCGCTCGCCGGTGTCGGTGCGCTCGGCCTCCAGGGTCCAGAGATTGTCCTGGCTGGACCAGACGGCGCTGAGGATGCGGTGCTTGTAGCGGATGTGGCGGTCCAGATCGTTCTCTTCGATCACCTCGCCCATGTAGCGCAGGATCTCGTCGGCCGTGGCGATGGGGGCGCCGACCCAGGGCTTGAAGTGATAGCCGAAGGTGTAGAGGTCGCTGTCGGAGCGGATGCCGGGATAGGTGTGGGTGGTCCAGGTGCCGCCGAACTTGTCCTGGTTGTCCAGCACCACGAAGCTGGTCCCCGGCCGCTCCTTGGCCAGGTGATAGGCGCCGCCGACCCCGGAGATGCCGGCGCCGACGATCAGGACGTCGAAATGCTCGGTCTTCTGGGCGGGGCGCGACAGGGTGGCGGCTTCGGACATGTCTGTGATCCCATGGCGCCGGAGCGCGGTTTCCTCATCGCCAAGGTTCAGGCCCCCGAAGGGACCGGCCTTGATCAAGATCAAGATAACTTATCAACGATCACAAATGAAAGCCCGATCGGGTGGGCGGGCCGGTCATCGAGCGGGTCTATGCTGTGGATAGATTAATTCGATTAGGTCTATGTCGGAAAGCGCCCATAGTGGCGATTGAGCAAGGCTGGGCCTCGACGCCCGGACACCCTTCGACTCATAGGGAGATGACCAGATGACGCTTGCCACCAGCAAGACCCTGCAGAACCTGAAGGACGCCTTCGCCGGCGAAAGCCAGGCCAACCGCCGCTACCTCTACTTCGCCCAGAAGGCCGACATCGAAGGCTATAACGACGTGGCCGCGGTGTTCCGCTCCACCGCCGAGGGGGAGACCGGCCACGCCCACGGTCACCTTGAATTCATGGAAGGCGTGGGCGACCCCGCCACCGGCCTGCCCATCGGCGGCACCGAGCTGAACCTCAAGGCCTCCATCGCCGGCGAGACCCACGAGTACACCGACATGTATCCGGGCATGGCGCGGACCGCCCGCGACGAAGGCTTCGACGAGATCGCCGACTGGTTCGAGACCCTGGCCAAGGCCGAGAAGTCCCACGCCGGCCGTTTCCAGCGGGCGCTCGAGACCCTGGGTTAGAGACGTCGGGACTGGGTCGCGGTTTCGCCCATCTTTCCGTAATCCCGGACGGCCGATAGGCCGATCCGGGACCCAGGGCCCCAGCCCGCCGCCCCTGGGTCCCGGCTCTCCGCTACGCTGCGGCCGGGATGACGTGAACGGTTGAGAACGGAGCGTGACCCCCAAGGGGAGAATGACTCCCATGTCTGGAGGTCCCAGGTGGACGAGAGCCCGAAAACCACCGCGCGGGAGGGGAGCCTCGATGCGCCGTTCCGCCATCCCATCGCCTGGCGCGACGAGGCCTATTACGACCTGGCCGCCGTCGAGGCGGAGATGGAGCGGCAGTTCGACGTCTGTCACACCTGCCGACGCTGCTTCAATCTGTGCGACAGCTTCCCACGCCTGTTCGACATGATCGACGAGGCGCCCACCGGCGAACTCGATAGCGTGGCCAAGGCCGACTACGCCAAGGTCGATGAGGCCTGCACGCTTTGCGACATGTGCTTCCTGACCAAGTGCCCCTATGTGCCGCCGCACGAATTCGACATCGATATCCCGCACCTGATCCTGCGCTACCGGGCGGCCAAACGCCGCGCGGGGCAGAAGGACTTCGTCCGCGACCAGCTGGGCCAGACTGATCGCAACGGCAGGCTCGCCAAGCCGCTGGCGGGGCTCGCCAACTGGGCGACGGCGCGAAAGAACACGCCGCTGCGCGGGCTGCTGGACGCCATCGCGCAGATCGACGCCGAGGCCGAACTGCCCAAGTATCACGCCAAGACGGCCACCGACCGGCTGAAGGCGCCCGTGCCGGCCAACCCCCAGGGCCCGGCCTTCGGCCTGCGCAAGGCGGTGATCTACGCCACCTGTTTCGTGGACTACAACCAGCCCGATACGGCGGTGGCCGCGGCCCGCGTGCTGGCGCTGCAGGGGGTGGAAACGAGGCTGATCTATCCCGAATGCTGCGGCATGCCGCAGCTGGAGGCCGGCGACCTGACCGAGGTGGCCGGGCGCGCCCAGCGGATCGCCCTGGCCTTCACCCCCTGGATCGCCGACGGCTACGACGTGGTGGCCCTGACCGCCTCCTGCGGCCTGATGATGAAGTTCGAATGGCCGTTGATGCATCCCGGCGACCACGCGGTGGGGCGGCTGGCGGCGGCCACGCGGGACATCAGCGAATACCTCCTCGACATCGCCCGCACCGAGGGGCTCGCGCCGGGGCTCTCGACCGTCGAGGGCGGGATCACCGTGCACCACGCCTGCCACGCGCGGGCGCAGAACATGGGCCAGAAGTCGGCCGACCTGCTGCGCCTGATCCCGGGCGCCAAGGTCGACGTGGTGGAGCGCTGCTCGGGCCACGGCGGCACCTTCGGGATCATGAAGGCGACGCGGCCCGCGGCCCTGAAGGTGGGCAAGCCCACCACCCGCCAGGTGGCGCAGAAGGCCAACGCCGAGCTCTGTTCCGACTGCCCGCTGGCCTGCAAGCACATCGGCCAGATGCTGATCGCCGAGACCGGCGACGCCGCCCAGCCACGACAGTCGCACCCCATCGAAATCTTCGCCCGCGCCTACGGGCTCTAGGAAACCGCCATGCCGCTGAGTGAGCGCCGGATCGTCAAGGCCGACCTGCTTCCCGACGCCGAATTCGCCAAGGTGCGGGGGGAACGGCGCAAGGCCCTGCTGCCCACCAAGCGCCTGCGCCGCATCGACCTTGGGCCGATCTGCTCGTTCTATTTCGAGAGCTTCGAGACCATGCTGTTCCAGGTCCAGGAGATGCTGCTGATCGAGAAGGGCGGCGAGGCCCAGCTGGCCGACGAGCTGGCGGCCTACAACCCGCTGATCCCACAGGGCTCGGAACTGGTGGCCACGGTGATGTTCGAGATCGAGGACGAGGTCCGCCGCGCCGCGACCTTGGCGAGGCTGGGCGGGGTGGAGGACCACTTCTTTGTCCAGGTCGGCGAGGACCGGATGGCCGGCGTTCCCGAGGGCGATATCGAGCGGACCCGGGAGGACGGCAAGACCTCGTCGGTCCACTTCCTGCGGTTCGCCTTGAAGCCGGAACACCTGGCCCAGTTCCGTGACCCGGCGGTGAGCGTGGCCATCGGCTGCGCCCACGAGAGCTACGGACACCTGGCCCTGCTGAGCCCCGCGACGCGCGCGGAGCTGGCCCGGGACTTTGCTAGCTAGAGTCTTTGCTTGTCGCGTTACGGGCGCCGAAACCGGCGTCCACTTTCGGCTGTCACGCTCCGAGCAGCAGCATCGCCAGGACCCAGCCCAGCACCACGGCAGTCTCGGCGACGATCAGCAGGACCGGCTTCCAGCCGACATAGGCCAGCTCCTTGAGGGAGGTCTTGGCGCCCAGGGCGGCGATGGCGGTGACCAGGCACCAGCGTGACGCCTCGCCGGTCTGGTCCATGAGGCTGGCGGTCGCGACGCCCGAGGAATTGACCGCCACCAGGGCCACGAAGCCCAGCAGGAACATCGGGACCAGCGGCGGGCGCTTGCCCGAGGGGCCGGCGGCCATCTTGGACCGGAACACCAGGGCCACCACCACGATGACCGGCAGCAACAGGGCGACGCGGAACAGCTTGACGATGGTGGCGGTGTCGCCGGTCTCCTTGGAGACGCCGTAGCCGGCCCCCACCACCTGGGCCACGTCGTGGATGGTGGCCCCCAGGAAGACCCCGGCCTGCGTGTGGGTCAGGCCCACGGCCGCGGCGATCAGCGGGTAGAGCACCATGGCCACGGTGGAGAGCGTCGTGACCCCCACCACGGTCAGGGTGGTGTCCCGCTCCCGGGTCGGCGAGGGCGGCAGGACCGACGACAGGGCCAGCGCCGCCGAGGCGCCGCAGATGGCGACAGCGCCGCCGGTGAGGATGCCGAAGTCGGGCTTGAGTTTGAAGGCGCGCGAGAGGCCCCAGCCGGCCAGGATGGTGAGGACCACGCCGCCCGTGGCGATCACCAGCACCTCGCCGCCCAGGGAGTTGATCTGGTCGATGGTGATCCGCGCGCCCAGCAGGGCGACGCCCAGGCGCAGGACCGTGCGGCCCATGAAGTCGATGCCGGGACGGCAGCGAGGGTCCTGGCCGACGAAATTCACCGCCATGCCCAGCAGCAGCGCAAACAGCATGACCGGCGCGCCGTAGTGGTCGGAGAGCCACGAGGCGGCGAGCGCCACCACGACGGCGATCAGGCCGCCGGGCAGTATCCGCTGGCCCGCGCGGTAGAGCCGCAGATAGGCCGGCGTGCCGGCCGGGGCCGGGGCCAGAACCGGGACCCCCTCGAGGGAATCGAAGGACGCGAAGGCGAACTCGTGTTGCTCGGGCTCCCCCACCCGTGGGTCGCCCTGAGGGGTCACGGCAGCAGGGGCCCGTGGTTCAGCCGTGGCAGGACGTGGCGCGCGAAGAGGTCGGCCTCGGCGGCGTGGGGGTAGCCTGAGAGGATGAAGGCGTCGATGCCCATGGCCTGGTAGGCCTGCAGCTTGGCCAGCACCTGGTCGGGATCGCCGACGATGGCCGCGCCGCAGCCCGAGCGAGCCCGGCCGATGCCGGTCCACAGGTTGGCCTCGGCGTAGCCGTCGTCCGAGGCGTTCTCGCGTAGTTCGGCTTGGCGGCGCACGCCCACCGACTGGCTGTCAAGGGACTTGGCGCGGATGGCGTCGCCGACCGGCGCGTCCAGGTGCGACAGCAGGCGGTCGGCGGCGGCGCGGGCCTGCGCTTCGGTCTCGCGGACCACCACGTGGACGCGGTAGCCGAACTTCAGCTTACGGCCGTGTTTGGTGGCGCGCGCGGTCATGTCGGCGAGGATCTCCTTCACCGCCTCCTGCTTGTCGGGCCACATCAGATAGACGTCGCAGCCCTTGGCGGCCGCCTCCCGAGCGTCCTCCGACAGGCCGCCGAAATAGAACTGCGGCGACTTGCCCGAGACCGTGCGGATGCGCGGCGGCTCCACCTTCAGCTTGTAGAACTCGCCATCGAAGTCGAGCGCCTCGCCGTTCAGCAGGGTGCGCAGGATGTGCATGGTCTCGACGGTGCGCTGGTAGCGCGGGGCGCTCGGCAGGGTCTCGCCGGGCATGTCGCTGGAGATGATGTTGACCGTCAGGCGGCCGCTCAGCATCTGGTCGATAGTGGCCAGCTGCCGGGCCAACTGCGGCGGCCACATCTCACCGCAGCGGATGGCGGCCAGCAGGCGCATGCGCTGCAGCAAGGGCGCGATCCCGGCCGCGAAGGCCAGGGTGTCGATCCCCAGGCCGTAGCCGGAGGGCAGCAGGATGTTGTCGAAGCCGCCCTTCTCCGCCGTCAGGGCGATGTTGCGGCAATGCTCCCAGCTGGACGCCAGGGCCGGGTCCGGCACGCCCAGGAATTCGTAGTCGTCATCGCAGAGCGCCGAGAACCAGGAGACTTCGCAAGGGGCCTGGGTCACGGCAGGGGAGCTCCTCTGGCGGCGGTGAGAACGGCGTACCACTCGGGACGGGTCAGCTGGACCGCGAGGGCCTTGGCGGCCTCGGCGATCCGCTCGGGCTGTTGCGAACCGATGATGGGGATGGGTCCCGCAGGGTGAGCCAGCAGCCAGGCATAGGCCGCGACCGTGCGGGAGACGCCGTGGGCCGCCGCCAGCCTGTCCAGCTCGGCGCGGACCGCCAGGACGCGCTCGTCCGTCGACGGACCATCCGCCAGGCGGCCCTGGGCCAGGGGCGACCAGGCCATGACGCCCATGCCGGTTTCCAGCGCCTGATCCAGGGTCCCGTCATAGAGCGGGCCCACCAACAGGGGAGAGAACTCGATCTGCACGCAGGCGATGGGGAAGGCCAGGTGCGCCTGCAGGGCGGAAACCTGGGCGGCGGTGTGGTTGGAGAGGCCGACCTCGCCGATCTTGCCGGCGCTGCGCAGGCGGGTCAGCACCTGGGCGACCTGCGCCGGGTGGGCCAGGTGGTCGGGGCGGTGGATCTGATAGAGGTCGATCTTGTCGATCCCCATCCGCGAGAGCGAGGCCTCGACCGCGCTCTCCAGGTAGGCGGCGCTGGAGTCGTAGGGCGTGCCCATGACGATGCCGCCCTTGCTGGCCAGCACGACCTGGTCGCGGATCTGCGGCGCGTCCTTCAGCACCTGTCCGAACAGGGCCTCGGCGGCGCCGAAGGGCTCGTCATTGTCCGGGCCGTAGATGTCGGCGGTGTCGAGAAAGGTCAGCCCCGCGGCGAGCGCGGCCTCGACCCGGGCGCGGGCGGCCTTCACGTCGGAGCCCTTGAAGCGCCACATCCCCCAGGCCATGGGCGACACCGCGAGCGAGCTCTTGCCGAGGGACAATTTGGTCATGGGTCTGGATGCCGCCTGCGGATAGAAAAATATGCTCAATAGCTGCGAAGTTCAGCAGTGATCGGCGACGGGCGGAACTGCAAGTTCTCCCGCGCCGAAAATCAAACAGCTCGACGCCGCCAGGCCTTCTCCACCAAGATCTTCGCGACCGTCGCGGCCGCCTGTCACCTTAACCGATCAGGCTCTAGGCGCTGAGCTTGAACACCGTCGTCGACTTCCAGATCACGCCCGGACGCAGCAGGGTCGGGACGAAGTTCGGGTGGTTCGGGGCGTCCGGGAAACGCTGGGTCTCGAGCGCGACACCGCCAAAGCCGGTGAAGACCTGCAGGCCAGGTTCGGTCGTGTCGATCTGCAAGGTGCGCCCCACGCCTGGGTGATGCAGTCTCGCGGCCGGCGCCAGGGCTCCGCGCCCCTTCGGACGCAGGACGAAGTTGTGGTCCAGGTCCACGGTCAGCAGCCGCGGCTCGCGGAAATCGAAGTCCGTGCCGGCCACCGGCGCGATTTCCCCGGTGGGGAGCAGGGCCTCGTCGACCGGCGTGTAGGCCTCGGCGAAGACCTGGAATTCGTGGTCCCGCGTATGGCGTCCGTCGAGGCCGCTCAGGTTCCAGTAGCTGTGGTTGGTGAGGTTGATCACCGTCGGGGCGGTGGTGGTGGCCTGGAAGTCCAGGCGCAGCTCATTGCCGCGGGTCAGTTCGTAGGCGACCTGCACCGCCAGCTCGCCGGGAAAGCCCTGGTCGCCGTCGGGGCTGACCAGGTTGAGGGTCAGCCGCGCCCCGACCCGGGTCTCCTGGGCCTTGGCGGTCCACAGCCGCTTGTCGAAGCCTTCGACACCCCCATGCAGGCTGTTCTCCCCCTCGTTGCGGGTGACCTGGTAGTCGCGCCCGTCGATGGAGAACCAGCCCTTGGCGATGCGATTGGCGTAGCGGCCGATCAGGGCGCCGAAGTAGCGGGGGCTGTCGAAGTAGCGCTCCAGCTCGTCATAGCCGAGCACGACGTCGTCCAGCTCTCCGTCGCGGTCCAGGGCGCGAAGCGACTGAACCGTGCCGCCATAGGTGAGGATGCACACCGACATGCCATGCACATTGGTGAGGGTGTAGGCCTCCACCGGCCGTCCGTCCGGCGCCCGCCCGAAGGGCCTCATGGTGATGGGGGCGTTCATGTCAGGTCCCGCAGACGCGCCGCGGCCTCCTCGGGCGTCAGGTCGCGTTGGGGCATGGCCAGCATCTCGTAGCCCACCATGAACTTGCGCACCGAGGCCGACCGCAGCAGCGGCGGATAGAAGTGGGCGTGCAGGGTGACGTGTGGGTGCGCGCCGCCGTCCGTGGGCCGCTGGTGGAACCCCATGGTGTAGGGGAAGGAGACCTCGAACAGCCGGTCATAGGCCCGGGTCAAGCGCGAGAGAATGTCGGCAAGACCGGCGCGCTCAGTGGACGTCAGTTCATCCATGCCGGTGACCGACCGGCGCGGCAGCACCAGGGCCTCGAAGGGCCAGGCCGCCCAGAAAGGGACCAGGGCGACAAAGGTCTCGTTGGCGCAGATGATCCGCTCGGCGGCCGCCAGTTCGCGCCTGAGATAGGACGCCAGCAGGGTTTCACCATGGGCCGCGAACCACTCACGCTGGCGGTCTCCCTCGCGGACCTGCTCATTGGGAACGTGCTGCTGGGCCCAGATCTGGCCATGGGGGTGCGGGTTGCTGGCCCCCATCATCTCGCCCCGGTTCTCGAAAATGGTCACCGCCCCGATGTCGGCCCGCGCGGCCAGTTCGGTGAACTGGGCGGTCCAGGTCTCGACCACGGGTTCGATCTCGCCCGGGCTCATGCCGGCCAGGGTGAGGCTGTGGTCAGGGGTGTAGCAGATGACCCGGCAGAGGCCGGCCTCCGGCTCGCGCACCAGGAGGGGGTCGTCGGACCCGCCTTCCACCTGACCCGGCAGCAGGGCCGGATAGTCGTTGTCGAAGACGTAGACCCCCTCGTAGTCCGGATTGCGAACGCCGCCGGCCCGCATAACCCCGGCGCAGAGGTAACAGGCCGGGTCGTGGACCACGCGCTCGGGGACCGCGGCCTCGCTGGCCGCGCCTTGCCAGGGCCGGCTGACCCGCTGGGGCGAGACCAGGACCCAGTCGCCGGTGAGCAGGTTGAGGCGGCGTTCGGGACGGCTCATGCGAAGACCTCCGACGCACCCGCGACCGCGCGGCAGGCGAAGGCGTCGGGCGTCGCGCTGATCAACGCGCCATAGGCCGCGACGATGCTGGCCTGAACGGCCTCGGCCGCGGCGCTGTCCACCAGGGCGATGACGCAGCCGCCGAAACCGCCACCCATCAGTCGCGCGCCATGCACCCCGGGGGTGGCCTGGGCGATGGCGGCCAGTTGATCGACCACAGGCAGGCTGACCTCCATGTCGTCGCGCAAGGACGCGTGGGACTGGTTCATCAGTGCGCCCAGGGCGGCCAGGTCGCCGGCGGTCATGGCGCTCACCGCCCGACCGACGCGGGCGTTTTCGGTCACCACGTGGCGGCAGCGCTTGGCGGCGGCGCCGCTGAGCCTCTGCAGGGCGGCGGGCAGGTCGGCCTCGGCCACATCCCGCAGGGTCGGAACGCCCAGGGTGCGGGCGGCCGCCTCGCAATCCTCGCGTCGCTGCTTGTACTCGCCGGCCACCAGCTGGTGATCGACCATGGAGTTCACCAGCAGGAAGCTCGCCCCGTCCGGCAGGGGAACCGGCGTGGCCTGCAGGGAGCGGCAGTCCAACATCAGGGCCCCACCCTCGACGCCGTTGGCGCTGGCGAAGCTGTCCATGATCCCGCAAGGCATGCCCACGAACCGGTTCTCCGAGGCCCGGGCCCAAGTGGCCACCTGGGCGCCGTCGGCCTGGATTGCGGAGAGCGCCAACAGGGCGCGGGTGACCGCCACCTGCAGGGCCGCCGACGAACTGACACCGGCGCCGACCGGGACGTCCGAGGCGATCATCATGTCCGCGCCCGCGATCGGCAGGCCCGCCTCCAGCAGAATCTTGGCGGGGCCGGCCACATAGTCGGTCCAGTCGCCGCATGGGGCGAGACGGTCGAGCCTGGCCTCCATCTCCCGCCCCAGGGTCTGGGAGACCACGCGCAACAGCCCGAGGTCGTTGGGCGCGGCCGCCACCACGCACCAGCGGTCGATGGCGGCGGGCAGGACGAAGCCTTCGGAGTAGTCGGTGTGCTCGCCGATGATGTTGATACGGCCGGGCGCGCGAAACAGGCGCGGCTCGGCCCCGAAGCGGACCCGGAAATCGGCGGCGAGGGCGGCGAGGGTCACGGCGCGATCCGCGTCAGGCGGAAGACCGCGATCTCTCCAGCGCGCAGCACCGGCAGGGGTATGCCCGTCCGCGCCAGCATGTCGCCGCTGGCGACGAGGGTGTCACCCTTCACGAGAGGAATGCGCCGCTTCATCACGGCGAAGGGCCGCTCGGGCGGGTTGATCATGACGATCTCGAATTCCGCCTGGGGCTCCAGGCCGATCACGCGGAGGGGCGCCAGAGCCGCGGCCCTGGAGGTCTCCACCTGGGCGGCGGAGACCAGGACACTCCTCGCTCCCAGATTGGCGAAAGCAAGGCAGTCGGGATGCTCCAGGCGCAGGGTGCGCCCGGCGTGCAGGTCGTCGCGCAGGGTCTTGTGCAGGGCGATGGCCGCAGCCAGCTGGTCGCGCTCAACCTGGCTGAAGGCCCGCAGGTCGGCCTCGATCCCCATGTGGCCGCCCAGGGCGGTCATGGCGCGAAGGTCCAGGCTGGCGGTGCGCGCGGTGGTGTGGCTGGCGGCGGCGCCCACGTGAGATCCCATGACCTCGGGCGGGAAGAAGATCGAGAAGCCGCGCTGGATGACCTGGCGCTCGATGGGATCGTTGCAGTCCGAGGTCCAGATGCGGTCGGTGCGCCGCAGGATCTCATAGTCGGCCCGGCCGCCGCCCGATGAGCAGCTCTCGATCTCGACGACCGGGTGGGGGGCGCGCAGACGGTCCATCAGGGCGTAGACGGCCAGGGTCTGATTGTGGACCGCCGCCCGCCCGCCGCTGAGCGCGTGGGTCAGGTCGCGGTTCATGTCCCACTTCAGATAACCGATGGCGTTGCGGCTCAGCAGGGCGTCGAGCTGTCGGTAGATGTTGTCGGCCACCTCGGGCCGGGTGAGGTCCAGTACGTACTGCCCCCGCCCCAGGGGCTGGTCGCGGCCGGGGTCGCCGAGGATCCAGTCGGGATGGGCGCGCAGCAGGTCGGAGTCGGCGTTGGCCATTTCCGGCTCGACCCACAGACCAAACTCCATCCCCAGGCCGCGGACGTGGTCGATGAGCGGCGTCAGGCCGTCGGGATACTTGGCGGGATCGACGGTCCAGTCGCCCAGGCCCGAGCGGTCGTCGGGGCGGCCCTTGAACCAGCCGTCGTCCAGGACATAGCGTTCGGCCCCGGCCTCCGCGGCCAGGTCGGCCAGGCCCTTCAGGGTGGCCAGGTCGTGGTCGAAATAGATCGCCTCCCAGCCATTGTAGTGCACCGGCCTTGTCTTGCCCCTCAGGCGGCCACCGAGGATCACGTCGCGGACGAAGGGATGCAGCCGGTCGGAGATTCCGTTCAGCCCGCTCTCCGAGCGCGCCATGTAGAGGGCCGGGCTCTGGTAGCTCTCGCCCCGCCCCAGGATCACCTCGCCGGGGTGCAGCAGTTCGCCGGCCTGGACCTGGATGCGGCCGTCCCTCAGACGCTCGGCGAAGATGCGGTGGTCACCGCTCCAGGCCAGGTGCAGGGCGAAGGCCTCGCCGCGGGTCTCGCTGAAATGGGGCTCCCCCACCACCGCGAAGGGCGGGGCGTAGTGGGAGGTGCGGCCAGTGCGGTTCTCCTTGGCGATCAGGCCGGTGGAGAGGATCTGGCGAACCGGCGCGAACTCGCGGGTCCAGCGGCCGTCGAACAGCAGCAGGTCGTTGTGGGGACTGTCGAGGGCGCCCGCCGCCAGCCAGTCGAGGGTCAGGGGCTCGGGGCCGGTGTTGCGCAAGGTGGTCCGGCTGGTGAGCACGCCGGTGGCGGCCTCCAGGCTGAGGCTCAGGGTCAGCTCGATCCCGGCGGCCGCGTCCTCCAAGACCAGGGTCGCGGCGCCGGAGGTGAGATCGGCGTCGCGCAGGGTCATCTGGCTGACCACCTGCGCGCCATTGCGGTGCGCCAGCAGGCCGGGGTGACCGGTGAACCCCTGCCCGGCCTCCGGCAGCCAGCTCAGCCGCTCTCCACCGTCCAGCATGCCGTGCGGAATGGCGCGGATGGCGAGCCGGGCCAGCGCCGGGATGGGATCGGCGGGGCCCAGGTCAGGGCCCCAATAGACCAGGCGCGGCGCCCCGGCCTCGGTGGTGAGGAACACCAGGCTCTCAGCCCCGCCGTCCAGCCGGAAACCCTGGGCCATCACGCGGCCGCCTTCGGAGTCATGACCAGCCAGGGGGTCGGGCGGATGCGCCATTCCCACACCGCGATCAGGTGGTCGAGGTGCCCCTGGGCGGCCAGCCAGGCCGGCAGGGGCACGCTCTTGCCCTGCTGGTCCAGGCGCTGGATGTCGTGGGTGGCGGAAAAGCGCGCCTGGATCCGCTGCAGGACGCCCTGCCTGTAGACGTCATGGGTCTCCACGATGAGGCTCATCCTCGCCAGGGCGGGCGAGAGGTCGGGGCGCAGCAGGTCGTCCTCGGCGCCTTCCACGTCCATCATCACCAGGGTTCTGCGGTCGGCGAACTCCTCGAAGCCCTCCGGGGTGAAGGTCTCGCGGACCACCACCCGCTCGGCGACGCCGTTCTTGGCCGCCAGGTCGGCGCAGGCGCGCCGGGCCTTCTCCACGATGTCATAGGCGTAGACGGTGACCCCGGGCATCAAGCGGGCCAGGCCCACGGCGTAGTAGCCCTCCGCGCAGCCCACATCGACGATGCAGTCGAACCCCTCGCCGGCGAACCGGGCGATGGCCGGGTGCAGTTCCGACTCGTAGGAGCCCAGCAGGCGGGGGGCGAGGGCGCCTTCGGTGGCTTCGCCCACATAGTCCATGCCCGCGAAGGGGCCGCTGAGGATCTTGGCGCCTTCCCGCCGAAGCAGGGCGTCGGCGATCAGCCGCGAGCGCCAGATCGCCAGGACCCGCAGCACCGTGCCGAGTTCAGGCTCGGTCGCCAGGGGCGGATCGCGCGTCACCCGCGCCTTGATCCAGGCGGCCACGGTTTCGAGGTTGTTCATCGGCCGACCATAGCCGCCCGCCCGGGGGACAGGCCAGACGCTCAATGCACGCTCAGGGGCGCAGACCTGCGATGGCGGCCAGGGCCTCGATGTCGAAGGCCTGCCCCAGGGCCAGGGCCAGCTCGTCCAGGGCCGCGTCCACCGCCGCGCCGTGGTCGCCGCCCTGGGACGCCGCGCCCAGTTGCGCCAGCAGGGCGGCGCGCGCCTCGCCCGTATTGAACAGGCCGTGGACATAGGCGCCGGCGATGGCCCCGTCGGCGGAGACCGCGCCGCCGGGCGCGCCGTCATCCCCCACCAGGAACGGCCGGGCGAGGCCGGGTCCGGAGGTGCGGCCCAGGTGGATCTCGTAGCCCTCGAACCGCGCGCCGCCGGTGAGGCGGCCGGCCGTGGGCGCCAGCACCTTGTCGCCCGCCAGCACGGTCTCGATGTCCAGCAGGCCAAGGCCCGGGGCGCTGCCCGCGGGGCCCTCCAGCCCGAGGGGATCAGCCACGGCGCGGCCCAGCATCTGGAAGCCGCCGCAGATGCCCAGCACCCGGCCGCCGCGCCGGACGTGGGCGGCGAGGTCGATGTCCCAGCCCTGGGCGCGCAGGAAGGCGAGGTCAGCCAGGGTGGACTTGGTCCCCGGCAGAATCACCAGGTCGGCGTCGCCCGGCAGGGCGGTCCCGGGGGGCACGAACACCAGGTCCACCTGCGGCTCGGCGCGCAGGGGGTCGAGGTCGTCGAAATTGGCGATCCGCGACAGCAGGGGCACGGCGATCTTCGTCTTCGCGCCCGTGCTCGGATCGAAGACCAGGGCGTCCTCGGCGGGCAGGCGGCGGGCGGCCGCCAGCCAGGGCGCCATGCCGTAGTCGCGCCAGCCGGTGCGGGCCACGATCTCCGCGCGGCCTGCGTCGAACAGGGCGGGGTCGCCGCGGAACTTGTTGATCAGAAAGCCTTTGATCATCGCGGCGTCGTCAGGATCGAGCACCGCGTGGGCGCCGACCAGGGCGGCGATCACATGGCCCCGGTCGATGTCGCCCACCAGGACGACGGGCACGCCGGCGGCCCGGGCGAAGCCCATATTGGCGATGTCGCCGGCCCGCAGGTTGGTCTCGGCGGGGCTGCCCGCGCCCTCCACCAGCACCAGGTCGTGGGCGGCCTCCAGGCGGGCGAAGCTGTCCAGCACCACCTCCAGCCACGCCCCCTTCCGGGCCTGGTAGGCGGCGGCTTCGAAGGTCCCGACCGCCTTGCCCCGGACCACCACCTGGGCCCCGGTGTCGCTCTGGGGCTTGAGCAGGACGGGGTTCATGTCGACGGTGGGCGGGACCCGGCAGGCCAGGGCCTGGAGGGCCTGGGCGCGGCCGATCTCGCCGCCGTCGGCGGTGACCGCGGCGTTGTTGGACATGTTCTGCGGCTTGAAGGGGGCGACCCTCAGGCCGCGGTTGGCGAACAGCCGGCAAAGGCCGGCGACCAGCACCGACTTGCCCACATCGGACCCGCAGCCCTGGATCATCAGCGCGGCCATGGGACCCTCCAGAGGAGCCGCGGCGGAGGCCCTCCCCCGCCGCAAACCCTTATGGCGTCAGAACTTGGCGCGCACGCCCACCGTCGCGGCGCGGCCCAGGGTTCCGTAGTTCCGCACCGTCTCGTAGCTGTCGTCGAGGACGTTATCGATCCGGCCATAGACCTCGAAGGTGTCGTTGATCGGGTAGGACGCCCGCAAGTCCAGCAGGGTGTGGGGCTGCAGGACATAGCTGTTGGCCGCGTTGTCGAAGCTGGCCCCGACGTGGCGTATGTCGGCCGTCGCGGAGAGACCAGAGCGCCATCGCCAGGTCGCCGCCAGGTTGGCCTGGTGCTCGGGCCGGCGGGCCAGCTGCTTGCCCCGGTTGGCGCCCGCCGAGCGGTTCTCGGTGTGGGTCCAGCTGTAGTTGGCGTCGAGGCTGAAGGCGCCCCGTTCGACCGCCGCGGTGAGCTCAACCCCTTGCGCAGCCGTCTTTGCGGTGTTGTCGTAATAGCCGAACCGCGCCACCCCGCCCGGGTTGCAGACCGCCGCCAGCGACCCGAAGGCGCAGGAGACGAAGTCGATCTGGTTCTCGGTGTCGCGCCAGAAGCCGGTGGCCGCCACCACCAGCCAACCGTCGCCCACCGCGTGCTCGACGCCCAGGTCCCAGCCGTCCGCCTGCTCGGCCGCCAGCCCCAGGTTCCCGTAGGCGCTGTAGAGCTGATAGAGGGTCGGGGCCTTGAATCCTTGGCCGAAACTGGCGCGCAGAATGGTTGCCTCGCCAATAGACCAGGCGCCGGCCACCTGCCCGAGCGTGTGGTCGCCGAAGGTGTCGTGGCTGTCGCGCCGCAGGCCGACACTGACCGACAGGTGATCGCTGAGGTCCCCACGAACCTGAGCATAGAGGCTGTCGATCCCCACCTCCGCCCGGGCCGCCACCGGCGACGGCGCAAAGGCCGAGGGCGCGCGGCTGCGGAAGCTGGCCTGCTCCCGCTCCGCCCCGAAGGTGGCGATCCAGGCCGGCGTAATCTCCAGGCTCCCCTGGTACTCCCAGCGCCGATTGCGGCCGGTGGAGTCGAAGGTAACCGGTGTCACCGCCTGGGCCGGGTCATAGTTCAGGCTGTCGGAGTTGGTGTAGCCGAAGGCCAGGCGGTTCTTCAGCCGGCCGTCCAGCAGGGCGAGGTTCAGGCCGCCATAGGCCACCAGCTCCTCGATCTGCGCATACTGGCCGGTGTCGGCGAAGGCGTAGGCCGGGGCCGGGAAGCCGTCGAAGTCATTGCGGTTCTTCGTATAGACCGCCCGCAGGTCCAGGGAGAGGTCGTTCGAAACGATCACCCGGGCCCGCCCGCTCACCGCGGCCTGGCGATAGCCGTCGTCCTCCGCCCCCCCGGCATAGGCCGAGACGCCGCCGGTCTCATAGCGGCTAGCCGACAGCCGCCAGACCAGGTGGTCGCTGCGCCCCGCCACCGCGCCGCGCAGATAGCTGGTCTCCTGCGTGCCCGCCTCGGCCTGCAGCCCGCCCTCGAAGGCCCCCGCCGGCTCGGCGGTGACGAGGTTGATCACCCCGCCGATGGCCTGGCCGCCCCACAGGGTCGACTGGGCGCCGCGCAGGATCTCGATGCGCGCCACGTCGCCGGTCAGCAGATTGGCGAAGTTGTAGCCGCCGCCGGGCGCCGACGGGTCGTTGATCTTCACCCCGTCCACCACGGCCACGGTCTGGTCGCCCTCCGCCCCGCGGATGCGCAGGGTGGTGATGCCGCCCGGCCCGCCATTGCGCGACATGGCCACGCCCACGGTGCGCGAGACCAGGTCGGAGACCAGCAACTGCTGGCGCGCGGCGATGTCGGCCGCGGTCAGGACGGTGACCGACTGCCCCACCCTGGCCGGGTCCTGCGGCCCGCGGGCGGCGGTGACGATCAGCTCAGCTAGCGGGTTGGCCGCCTCCGGCCCGGCCGCGTCGGGGGTGGGGGTCACAGAGACACGCGCCGTGTCGTCGGCGAGCGCCGCGCTTGAGCTGAACAGAGCCACGGCAAGCGCGGCGGCGGAGGTCGATTGGAGATAGGTCTTCATGGGTCTTGCCCCTTCATCTGACGACGAACCGCCGCTCAGCGACAGGACGTCAGGACGCCGGGGTGGGCGTCAGGGCGCACGATCGCCGGGCCGCGGCCCAACAAACGTCGCCTCTCGGGACAATCCCCGTTCGCTCGGCGCACCCCGGCCGGTCGAAGGACGACTGCGTCAGGCAGGTCTCCTGGCTCACGGGTCAGCACCCTTTGCGCGCCGCCTTCCCAGACCCCGAAGGACCCAGTGGCTGATGGCGCGCGGGCTCGCCGCTTACAGTTGCGGGGGCAGCCCGGGTTTTCCACCCGAGTTCCCTTTTCATCTCCTCTCGGAGAACCTGTCGCAACGGTGGGTTTAGGGCGAAGCTGGGGGCGGGGTCAATGTGGGGGGTGGGTGCGAAGGCACCCTCGCCACCTGCCACTGCGCCGCCGTCTGACTCACCTGTGAGGCCGCGCCCGTCGAGGTGACCGCGTGCACCTGCACCATCTGCCGGCGGCATGGGGCGCCGTGAGCCTAGCAGGTGCGGGTCGGCCCAGCCCTCTGAGCGCGGACCGTTTTTCAACCTGTGAGATTTCGGCAGGACGCAGCGTCGGGGGTCTTGTACTGATCAGACGTGCGCTTCGCGCTCGAGGAGGGTGGCGATGACAATTCACACAAAGGCGATGGCCGCCCAGCTCCTCAAGGCGCCGAGCGGGGTCGCGGGCTTAGACGAGATCACCTTTGGCGGTTTGCCGGCGGGGCGTCCGACCCTGATCGCCGGGGCGGCTGGGTGCGGCAAGACGCTGTTCGCCCTGACCTTCCTGGTCAAGGGCGCCACCGAGCACGGCGAGCCCGGCGTCCTGATGAGCTTTGAGGAGCGGGCCCAGGACCTGGTGGAGAACGTCAGTTCGCTGGGCTACGACCTGCCGGGGCTGATAGCCGAGAACCGGCTGATCATCGACTATGTGCGGGTCGAGCGCAGCGAGATCGAGCAGAGCGGCGAGTACGACCTGGAAGCCCTGTTCATCCGGCTGGGCCACGCCATCGACAAGATCGGCGCCAAGCGGGTGGTGCTGGACACGCTGGAGGCCCTGTTCTCGGGCCTTGGCGATGGCCCCGTCCTGCGGGCCGAGTTGCGGCGGCTGTTCCAGTGGCTGAAGGATCGCGGCGTGACCGCGATGATCACCGCCGAGCGCGGCGCCGAGGGCCAGTTGACCCGGCACGGCCTGGAGGAGTACGTCTCCGACTGCGTGATCGCCCTGGACAACCGGGTCGAGGAGCAGATCACCACCCGGCGTCTGCGGGTGATGAAATACCGGGGCTCGGCCCACGGCACCAATGAGTACCCGTTCCTGATCGACCAGGGCGGCATCAGTGTCCTGCCGGTGACCTCGGCGGGGCTGTCGCACTCGATCTCCGACGAGGTGGTGTCCAGCGGGATCGGCGGGATCGACGCCATGTTGGGCATCGGCGGCTTCTATCGCGGCTCCAGCGTGCTGCTGTCTGGTCCGTCAGGCACCGGCAAGACCACCTTCGGATCGCAATTCGTCAACGCCGCCTGCGTGGCGGGCCAGAAGGCGATCTACTTCTCCTTCGAGGAGTCCCCCGAGCAGATCGTGCGCAACATGCAGTCGGTCGGCCTGGACCTGGGGGCGCATGTGGCCAGCGGCCTGCTGCGGTTTGAGTCGGCCCGGCCCAGCCTGTTCGGGCTGGAGATGCACCTGGTGCTGATGATCCGCCAGATCGAGGCGTTCAACCCCGCCGTCGTGGTGGTGGACCCGATCTCCGCCTTCCGGGGCTCGGAGAGTGAAATCCACGCCACCCTGTTGCGGCTGGTGGACTACCTGAAGGTCAAGGGGATCACCGGAGTCTTCAACAACCTGATCAGCGCCGACCATCATGACCGCAACGACCAGAGTCTGTCATCCCTGATGGACGTCTGGATCGGCCTGCACGATCTGCAGGCCAACGGCGAACGCAACCGCGGTCTGTTCGTGCTCAAGGCCCGGGGCATGAGCCACTCCAACCAGATCCGCGAATATCTGCTGGGGAGCGGCGGGGTGACCCTGATCGAGCCCTATATCGGGCCGCACGGCGTGATGACCGGCAGCGCCCGCATCGTGCAGGAGGCGCAGGAAGAGGCCGCGGCTCTGGAGCGCCTGGACGAGGTCAACCGCCGTCACCGGGAGTTCGTCCAGAAGCGCAACGCCGCCGAGCGGCAGATCGCCGAGACCCGGGAGGCGCTGGAGCGGGAAGAGGCCGAACTGCTCGCCCTGGAGACCGTCGATGAGCGCAAGGAGGAGGCGCTTACCGCGAGCCGCTTCGCCGCCGCGACCCGCCGGGGGTCATCGCTGTGACCACCTTGCCCGAGCCTCCCCCCGCCGCCGAACCAGAGGCAAGTTCCAAGCACGTCCTGAGGCTCTACGTCACCGGCTCGACGCCGCGCTCGACCCGGGCGATCGACAACCTGCGCCGGGTGCTCGAGAGCGAGCTTCCCGACAGCTACGATCTGGAGGTGATCGACGTCTACGAGCATCCGGAGGCGGCGGCGGAGCACCAGATTCTCGCGGCGCCGACGTTGATTAAGGTGTTTCCTGAGCCGGTGCGGCGGATCATCGGCGACCTCTCCGATACCGAGCGCGTGCTGCGCGGCCTGGACCTGAGGGCACGAGACGGACGCGCCGATGGTGGAAAATAGCCTGACCTCCGAACGCCCGACGCTGTCGCAGGCGCGCGAGATTTCCGAGCTCCGGGACCAGCTGGCCGAGGCCCTGGAGACCCTGGAGGCGATCCGCAATGGGGAGGTGGACGCCGTCGTCGTGGGCGGTCCCGACAATCGCCAAGTCTATACGCTAGAGTCCGCCGATCGCTCCTACCGCCAGCTCATCGAGCAGATGACCGACGGGGCGCTGATGATCAGCCAGGAGGGCGACGTGCTCTATGGCAACCGGGCCCTGGCCGACATGATGGGTGCGCCCGCCAGCCGCCTGACCGGCGCCCAGTTCGCCACCTTCGTGACGCCCGACTCCTCGGCCGATTTCCGGCGCCTGCTGAAAAACGGCGGCAAGGCCGAGCTGGTTCTGACCCGCGCCGACCGGGCGGAGACCTTCGTGGCGCAGCTGTCCCTCACCAGGACCGACTCCGGCGACGGCGCGTTCCTGTGCGGGGTGCTCACCGACCTCACCTCCACCTACAGCCAGGCCCGGGAAATCGCCGAGGCCAAGTCGGCCCTGGCCGTGGAGGCCGCTCACCGGGAGAGCGACGAGCGCTACCGGCTGATCCTGGAGGGCGCCAGCGACTACGCCATCATGGCCACCGACCTGGATGAACGGGTGACGATCTGGAACGCCGGCGCCCGGCAGATCCTGGGATGGGACGCGACAGAGCTCATCGGTCGGCGCTTCCCGGCCATCTGGACCCCAGAGGACAGGGCTGCGGGCGCCGACGATCACGAACGGGCCCATTGCCTGGCGAGCGGGCGGTCGGAGGTGGAGCGTTGGCATCTGCGCAAGGATGGCGCGCCCTTCTGGGCCCACACCCTGATGATGCCGCTCCGCAAGGATGACGGCCGGCTGATCGGCTTCCTCAAAATTCTTCGCGACCGGACCGAGCAGCGCGCGGCGGACGAGAGGCAGAACCTGCTGGTCAACGAACTCAACCACCGGGTCAAGAACACCCTGGCCACGGTCCAGTCCATCGCCACCCAGACGCTGCGCTCCGCACCCTCCGTGGAGCAGGGCCGCGCCGCTTTGGAGGAGCGGTTGCTGGCGCTCTCGAGAGCCCACGATGTTTTGACGCGCGAGAGCTGGGAAGGGGCGGAACTCAGCGAAATCGTGGCCTTGGCGGTCTCCCCCTACCTCGGCGCGGACCCCGCCCGGATCGTCACGGGCGGCCCCAGCATTCGCTTGGCGCCGCGGATGGCCCTGGCGATCGCCATGGCCCTGCAGGAGCTGGCGACCAATGCCGCCAAGTACGGCGCCTTGTCGCTGCAGGCGGGCCGGCTAACCATCCAATGGACTCAGGACGCCGACGTTATCCGGCTGCGGTGGGAAGAGATCGGCGGACCCCTAGTTGTTCCGCCTCTAAGCCGCAGCTTCGGCTCGCGCCTCATTGAACGCAGCCTCTCTGCCGAGCTGGGGGGCGAGGCGGCGATCACCTTCGCACCGACGGGGGTCATTTGCCTGATCACCGCCAGGTTGGCGACGGCGGGCAAGGGCCCAAGCGGGACCTTGGCCTGGTCTCCGAAGGGATATGTTCCGGTGGATCTCGACTGAAGCTCTCCCGGGAAGATTGGGTGACGAAAATTCGGTGACAGTGCATTAAATTGAAATCGGCGGCGGCTCTCTGCCCCTCAGGGCGTTAGCCCAATGAATGCACCTGTCACCGTACTCCTGACTGCATCCCTCAGCCGAGCGGCGCCGTACCGACGGAGGCGTTGGAGGCGCAAGGCGATGGCGGTTGAGGTGACGGTTTGGTACGACGGCGACTGTCCGTTGTGCCGCAACGAGATCGCGGTGCTGCGCGCCCTGGACGGGGGCGGCAAGGTCGCCTTCGTCGACCTGTCGATCGGCGAGCCCTGCCCTATCGACCGCGCGGCCATGAAGCTGCGGTTCCACGCCCAGGCGCCGGGCGGGCCGCTGCTGTCGGGCGCCGAGGCCTTCGCCGCCATGTGGCGCGCCGTGCCGCCGCTGCGGCCCCTGGGGGAGATGGCGCGGTCGCCGCGGGTGCTGGCGCGGCTGGAGCGTCTCTATCTCGGCTTCCTGAAGATCCGGCCCTGGCTGCAGGCCCTGCTGGGTGGCCCCCGCCGACCCGACCACGGCGACCGACGCCGCGACCGGGCGCGCACGTGACGCGGCGCGTCGCGGTGATCGGGGCGGGCCTGGCGGGCCTGGCCTGCGCCACGGTCCTGGCCCGCGCCGGCCATGCGGTCACGGTGCTCGACAAGGGCCGCGGACCGGGCGGGCGGATGTCGGCGCGGCGGGTGGAGACGCCCCTGGGCCAGGTGACTTTCGACCATGGCGCGCAGTATTTCACCGCCCGGGACCCGGGATTTCAGGCCCAGGTGCGGGCCTGGGCCCTGGCCGGGGTCTGCGCGCCCTGGCCGGCGGCCGGCGAGGGGGCGTGGGTCGGGACCCCGGCGATGAACGCGCCGATCCGCGCCCTGGCGCAGCCCCTGGACGTGGTGTGGGGCCGCCGGGTGGAGGCGATGGTCCAGGGCGAGGCGGGCTGGACCCTGATCGCCGACGGGGCGCCGCCGCTGGAGGCCGATGTGGTGATCCTGGCCACGCCCGCCGAGCAGGCGGCGGTGCTGCTGGACGCCCACGACGCGGCGGGCGCGAGCCTGGCCCGGGCGACCCCGGCCCAGCCCTGCTGGACGGTGATGGCGGCCTTTTCCGAACCGCTGCCGGTGGCGGCCGACATTTTCCGCAGCCCGGGGACGATCGGCTGGGCGGCGCGCAACAGCGCCAAGCCGGGGCGCGGCGGCCCGGAGGCCTGGGTGATCCAGGCCAGCCGCGACTGGTCGGCGGCCCATCTGGAGCTGCCGGCCGAGGCGGTGGCCGATCGGCTGGCGGGCGCCTTCGCCGACCTGGCGGGGGTCGACTGGCCCGCGCCCCTGTCTCTCGCCGCCCACCGCTGGCGCTACGCCCGCTCCGGGGCGGCCGGGAGCGAGGCCCTGTGGTCGCCGGAAACCGGCCTGGGGGTTTGCGGCGACTGGCTGGTCGGGCCGCGGGTGGAGTGCGCCTGGCTGTCGGGCCTGGCCCTGGCCCGCGCAATCGCGGCCGCGCCCGCGCCGGCGCCTGTCTGATCGCAGGCCGCTGCGCTTGGCCGGGATGACGAGAGGGGTTAGGCTAGCGCCAACGAGATCAAGGGAGAGCCAGATGTTCACGGACATGCGCCAGGGGACCCAGGAGCACTGGAAGGTGATCGGCGGGGAGCACCGGGTTCACCAGCAGACCACCGCGCCCATGCAGATCATGGACACCCTGCGCCGGCTGGAGCCGATGGAGCTGGGGTTCGCCGCCAACCAGCTGACCCACAGCCTGATGGCCGGGACCCTGGCGCGCCGCGACGGGGCCAGCGACGAGGAGGTCGTGGCCGCCCTGTGCCACGACATCGGCAAGGTGCTGTCGATCCCCAACCACGGGCCGATCGCGGCTGAGATGCTGAAGCCCTATGTGAACGACGACATCTACAAGGCCATCTACTGGCACCAGGATTTCCAGGGCGCCTATTATTACGAGTTCCTGGGCAAGCCGGGGAACCTGCGCGAGAGCTTCCGCGAGGAGAGCTGGTTTTCCATGGCCGAGAAGCTGGTGGACCGCTGGGACGCGCCGGCCTTCGACCCCGGCTTCGACGTCGACAGCCTGGAGAGCTTCGAGGACGTGGTGGTGAAGGTGTTTTCGTCGCCGAAGCGGTAGGGGCGACGAGGCGGTGAAGCCGGAGACCTTCGCGTACGTGGCGATGGCGTTCGTGATGGCCTACGTCGCCCTCCACAGTTACCGCGAGATGCAGGCCGGGCGCTGCTTTTCGGGCCGCAGCTGGAAAGAATGCCGGCCGGCGGCCGCCTCGCCGCTGCGCCCCTAGCTGAACGTCCCCACATAGGCCTCGCGCAGCAGGTTCTTCTGCACCTTGCCCATGGCGTTGCGGGGCAGATCCTCGACGAAGAAGATGCGTTTGGGCGCCTTGAAGGCGGCCAGCCGTTCGCGCAGCTTGGCGATCATGGCGGCCTCGTCGCCGGAGCCGATGACCACCGCGGCGACGGCCTCGCCAAAGTCGGGGTGGGGCAGGCCGATGACGGCGCTCTCGGTGACGCCGGGGAGCTCGTCGAGGATCAGCTCGATCTCCTTGGGGTAGACGTTGTAGCCGCCGCTGATGATCAGGTCCTTGGCGCGGCCGGAGATCCAGACGCGGCCGTCCGCGTCCTGGCGGCCCACGTCGCCGGTCTTGAACCAGCCGTCGGCGGTGAAGTCCTGCGCGGTCTTCTCGGGCATGCGCCAGTAGCCGCAGAAGACGCTGGGGCCCTTGATCTCGATAACGCCGGTGGGGTCGGGGCCGGCGATGCGCAGGGCCACGCCCGGCAGGGGATAGCCGACGCTGCCGGCGACGCGGTCGCCCACCAGGGGGTTGGTGGTGATGATCACCGCCTCGCTCATGCCGTAGCGCTCCAGGATGCGCGTGCCGGTGCGCTGTTCGAACTCGGCGAAGGTCGATTCCAGCAGCGGGGCGGAGCCGGAGATGAACAGGCGCATGTGGGCGGCGGCGGCCTGGGTGAAGCCGGGATTGGCCAGCAGGCGGGTGTAGAAGGTGGGCACCCCCATCATCACCGTGGAGCGCGCCAGGCCCGCCAGCACCGGGGCGTCCTCGTACTTGGCCAGCCAGACCATGGGGGCGCGCGCCAGGAAGGCGCAGTGCAGGGCCACGAACAGGCCGTGCACGTGGAAGATCGGCAGGGCGTGCAGCAGGACGTCGTCGCCGGTGAAGCCCCAGGCCTGCGTCAGCGCCGTGGCGTTGGCGTAGAGCGCCCCGTGGGTCAGCATGGCGCCCTTGGACCGCCCCGTGGTGCCGCTGGTGTAGATGATGGCCGCCAGGTCGTCGTCGGTGCGCCGGACGGTGGTTTCGAGCGGCGCGTGGCCGGCGGCCTCGGCGGCGAGCGCCACGGCGTCCTGAACAAACAGGGCCGGCTCGGCGTCGGTGAGGAAGTACTCCACCTCGCTGGCGGTGTAGGCGGTGTTGAGCGGCAGGAAGACGGCGCCGGCCTTCAGCGTCGCCAGGTAGAGCATGACCGCCTCAGGCGTCTTGTCGGTCTGCACCGCCACGCGGTCGCCGGGGACGACGCCCCTCGAGATCAGCAGGGCGGCCAGGCGGCCGGCGCCCGCGTCCAGCTCGCCGTAGGTGATCTGCGCGCCGTCCGGGAGCAGGAAGCAGGGACGGTCGGAGGCGGTGATGAGGCGGTCGTAGAGGTTCATGGGTCGCAGCCTACCGCGACGCGGGCGGCCCCGTTAAGGTGCTCAAATGATCCTAGGCATAATCCAGGCGCGGATGAGCTCGAGCCGGCTGCCCGGCAAGGTGCTGGCCGATGTGGCGGGCATGCCGATGCTGGGCCGCCAGGTGGAGCGGCTGCGGCGCTCGAGGCGGATGGACGAACTGGTGCTGGCCACCAGCGACCAGGCCAGCGACGACGCGGTGGCCGACTACGCCGCGCGGCTGGACCTCACCGTGGTGCGCGGCGACCTCGACGACGTGCTGGGGCGGTTCGGGCGGGCGCTCGACGCCTTCCCCGAGGCGGCCACGGTGGTGCGGATGACCGCTGATTGTCCGCTCACGGACTGGCGGGTGCTGGACGCGGTGATCGCGCACCATGCGGCGACCCGCGCCGACTATGCCAGCAACACCCCGGAGGTGCGCACCTATCCCCACGGCCTCGACATCGAGGTGATGACGGCGGCGACGTTACGCACCGCGCTCTTCGAGGCGACCGACCCCTATGACCGCGAGCACGTGACACCGTTCCTGTACCGCAATCCGAAGCGGTTCCGGATCGAGTTCCTGTCCCAGACCCCCTCCCTGGCCCACCTGCGCTGGACGGTGGACCATCCGGAAGACCTGGACTTCGTGCGCCATGTCTACGGGACGCTGCACGCCGCCAACCCGGATTTCGGCATGGCGGAGATCGCGGCGCTGGAGTGGAACAGTTCTAAGGCGGTCTGATCGCGCGTCAGTAGGCCTTGAAGCTGTCCAGCCCCAGCAGTTCGGGAAGGCTGGCGATATCCTTGGCGCGGCGGACCTCGGCCAGCAAAGGGGCGAGCACGTTGTCGGAGTAGTCGTACTGTCCGTAGTCTTCGGGAAAGGCCTCCAGCATGGCGCAGGCGCGCGCCTTGACCTCGTCGAGCGACAGCGGTTCCAGCGCGTCCAACTCATGCTCGATGCGCGATTGCAGCTTGGCGAATAGGAGGATCGACAGCAGGCTCTTCAGCAACGACTCCGCTCTGCCAACCCGGGTGACAGAGCGGACAATCCAGCCGCGTCCGTTCGCATCGACGAGTTCCATTCCGAGCTGCATGTTGTCCTCGAGCGTCTTCGGCCCGCACGAGGTGAGGGTATCCCCTTGCTAGCGGCTCTCAGACCCTTAACAGCGGCGCCGACCGGCAGAACGTCTCCGACCGCCATCAAGCCGTTGAAAGCCGCGCCGCCGTAGTTCCCGTCCTGAAGGTCGGCGACCGCCTCCCAGGCAGGCCCGACCACCGGAATGAACGACTGAGCCAGGTTTGGGCGGGGAATATCCGGGCCGTCCTGGAAATCGTTAAATGCGGCTTGGGCCACATCAAGAGGCGAACGAAAGCCACCATCTTCCGCCTCCCGCTTCGCTCTTAGCTTGGCCATCTCTTGGTCGTACAAATCGCCGGCAGGATCC
Source organism: Phenylobacterium sp. (assembly GCF_030693625.1). Taxonomy (GTDB): domain Bacteria; phylum Pseudomonadota; class Alphaproteobacteria; order Caulobacterales; family Caulobacteraceae; genus Phenylobacterium; species Phenylobacterium ferrooxidans. The sequence continues at coordinate 31,608 of NZ_JAUYAF010000074.1, read as the reverse complement.
GGCACGGTGCGCGATTGGCCGCGTGGCGCTAGGGCCATCTTTTTCTCCGTGAATGGGAATGGAGGTCACACGCGTCCCCTCCCTCAACGGGCGGAGGCTCTGCCTCTAACGACGCGCAGGGACAGGATTCAAAGCGCATTCTTGCTGCAGCCATTGTCCGCCTAGGCGGGTGGCGAGGCGCAGTGATTTCGCACCGGCGAACGTCTCACGGTGGGGTTGCTCTGTCAAGAACAAATAGGGAACAAATTCTCTGACCTAGGAAGCCACTGTTCGAGCGGCAGGCTCAGATCACAAACCCCCGCGCCCGCAGGCGCGCGACGCTGGCCGGGCGGGCCTTGGCCCAGTCGGCAGCCAGCAGGCCCAGGCCCACCACGTCGTGGGCCGTCCCGCCCTTCCAGACGTGGCTGCGGTAGAGGGCCTCGCGCTGGAAACCGAAGGACTCGTGCATCTTCCAGACCGCCTCGTTCTCCAGCAGCACCTCGCAGCAGAGCTTGTTGAGCTTGAGGTCGCCGAAGACGTGGTCGAGGACGAAGACCTCGACGAAGGCGCCGACGCCCTTGCCGCGCACCGCCGGGCTGGCGAGGTAGTAGGCCCAGGCGGCCTTGCGGTGGGCGGTGGAGATGTCGGCCAGGTTGGCCAGGCCCACCGGCTCGCCGTCCAGTTCGATGATCCAGTAGCGGCGGGTGGGGTCGCCGGCGATCCCGGCGAACCAGCGGTCGTGCTCGGGGCGGCTGATCTCGTGGTCGGAATACATCCAGCGCGCCACCTCGGGCAGGTTGCGCCAGGCCAGCAGGCGGTCGCTGTCGTCGGGGGTCAGGTCGCGCAGGCGGACGGTCATGGCGTCTCCGAGGATCGGCGCCTAAGATCGCGCAAAACGCCGGGGGAGCAAACCATGGTTGCGGGCCATATCGAGCGCGTGCAGCGCGACGGCTACACCATCGTCGAGAACGCCATTCCGGCCGACCTGGTGGAGGCGCTGAACGACACCCTGCTGCGGCTGGAACGCGAGCTGGACGCCAAGCCGGCGATGAACGGTTTCGAGGGCCACCGCACGGTGCGGATCTACAACCTGCTGGTCCATGATCCGGTGTTCGCCGAGGTCCCGGTCCACCCCGCCGTCCTGCCCATCGTCGAAGGCGTGCTGGACGAGGGCTGCCTGATTTCCTCGCTCTCCTCCATCGCCATCGACCCGGGCGAGCGCGCCCAGCCGATCCACGCCGACGACCAGGTGATCCCGCTGGCCAAGCCGCACGCGCCGCTGGTCTGCAACTCCATGTGGGCGCTCACCGACTTCACGGAGGCCAACGGTGCGACGCGGCTGGTTCCGGGCAGCCATCTGAGACCGAACCCGGACTATGGCGGGTCCTACGACACCATCGCCGCCGAGATGCCCAGGGGCTCGGTGCTGATCTGGGACGGGGCCCTGTGGCACGGCGGCGGCGCCAACCAGACCGACACGCGGCGCACCGGGATCGCCATGAACTACTGCGCGGGCTTCGTGCGCCAGCAGGAGAACCAGCAGCTGGGCATTCCGCCGGAGAGGGTGCGGGGGTTCGCGCCGCGGCTGCAGGAGCTGGTGGGCTACGGGGTCTATCGCGGCCTGATCGGTCACATCGACAAGCAGAGCCCGGCGCAGCGGCTGACGGGGGGTGGGAGCTTCAAGTCGATCTGGGACCGTACGTGATGGCCCTTCGACATCTGGCGGTCGCCGGCGTCGCGGTGGGCCTGCTGGCGGGCTGCGGCGCGCCCCGGCTGCCAAAGATGACCGCCGACCAAAACTGCCACATCGGCGTCTACCGGATGGCCGACGGCCGGCTGCTGGACATCGGACCGGCCGAAGGCTCCGACCTGCGCTGGCGGCTGCAGGACGGACAGGTCGGCCGGCTGCACGCCGACCGGGCCTGGGCGGCCACCGTGGGCTGGACCGACCGTCCCGACACCACCACCGTGCGCTGGGGCGATCGTTGCGATGACGTCACTCTTGTCACGCCCCAAGGATCAGTCGCAGGACGGCGGGTGGCGCTGGAGGTTCGCGAGACCAGCTTCATGAGCGGCGACCAGACCCTGTTTGGCCGGCTGGTCCTGCCGCCCGGCGATCAGCCGGTCCCGATCATCGTCCAGGTCCACGGGTCGGAAAAGACCGCCGCCAGCCTCTATAACCCCATCCAGCGCTTGTTCCCGGCCCAGGGCGTCGGCGTCTTCGTCTATGACAAGCGCGGCACGGGACGCTCCACGGGCGCCTACACCCAGGACTTCCAGGTATTGGGCCGGGACGCCGCCGCCGCCGCCATGGCCGCGCGGCGCCTGGCGGGGGCCCGCGCTGGCCGCGTCGGGTTCGAGGGGGGCAGCCAGGGCGGCTGGGTCGCCCCCATTGCGGCGAACCTGACCCCGGTGGATTTTGTGATCGTCGGCTATGGCCTGGCCGACACCGCCTTCGCAGAGAACCGCGACGAGGCCTTGCAGGACATCGCGTCCCACGGCCCCGGCGCCCGCGCCGGGGCTCTGGAGGTCATCACCGCGACGGAGGGTGTGATGGGCTCGAACTTCACGTCGGGCTTCGAGCGGCTTGAGGCGGCCAAGGCCCGATACGGAAAGCAGCCCTGGTTCAAGGACCTGAAGGGCGAGTTCACCGGCGACCTTGCGAAATATCCAAGCTGGATCCTGCGTATCGTCGGCCCGACCTTCAACCAGCAGACCCCCTGGACCTATGACCCCCTGCCGACCCTTCGGCGGCTGGAGGCCCCGACGCTCTGGGTGCTGGCCGGCGAGGACACCGCAGCCCCGGTGGCCGAGACACGGCGCCGGCTGCTGGCGCTACAGGCCCAGGGCCGTCCGATCACCGTGCTGGAGTTCCCGAAAACCGAGCATGGCATGTTCACCTTCGAGACGGACGCCAAGGGTGAGCGGCGCAAGGTCCGCTATGCCGAGGGCTATTTCCAGACCAGCCTTGACTGGGCCCGGACCGGCGCCCTGGCCGGCCCCTACGGCGACGCAGTGCTGCTGACGCCCGGGCCTAGCGCAGGCTCGCGTTCAGCCGCTCCAGAACCTTCGAGCCCGGGATCAGCTGGGCGTCGGTGAGCTGGTTGAGGGGGGTCTCCACGGTCTCCAGGCCCTCGTGCAGGTCCTGCGCCCTGGGATCAACATAGAGCAGGCCGGTGACCACCTCGCCCTGCGCCTGGCGGCCGGCCAGATAGGCCATGGCCGAGATGCGGTCGGTGGGGTCGTAGTGTTCGGCCAGCTTGTGCAGGTTAAGGACGGAGCCGTCGTGCTGGGTCACCAGGGTGTTGGTCCCGGGCTCGTAGTCGACATGGATCGCCTCGCGCGACACCACGAAATCGAGCGTGTTCACCGCCTCGTTGTGATCGCGGACATAGTCGAAGCTTTTCGTGGAGCCCGCATGATTGTTGAACTGAATACAGGGGCTGATGCAGTCGATGAAGGCCGAGCCCTGGTGGCTCAGCGCCGCCTTGATCAGAGGCACCAGCTGGGCCTTGTCGCCGGAGAAGGAGCGGGCGACGAAGGTGGCGCCCAGCTGCAGGGCGACGCTCACCAGGTCGATGGCGCTGTCGTGGTTGACCACGCCCTTCTTGGACTTTGAACCCTTGTCGGAGGTGGCGGAGAACTGGCCCTTGGTGAGGCCATAGACCCCGTTGTTCTCGACGATATAGGTCATGTTCACCCCGCGCCGGATGGCGTGGGCGAACTGGCCAAAGCCGATGGAGGCGCTGTCGCCGTCCCCGGAGACCCCCAGATAGATCAGGTCGCGATTGGCCAGGTTGGCGCCGGTCAGCACCGAGGGCATGCGGCCGTGCACGGTGTTGAAGCCGTGCGAGGCGCCCAGGAAATAGTCCGGGGTCTTGGACGAGCAGCCGATCCCCGACAGCTTGGCCACGCGGTGCGGCGGCAGGTCGAGTTCGTAGGCCGCCTGGATGATGGCCGCCGAGATCGAGTCGTGGCCGCTGCCGGCGCACAGCGTCGAGACCGAACCCTCGTAGTCGCGGCGCGTCTTGCCGAGGGCGTTCTCCACCAGGCGCGGGTGATGCAACTGGGGCTTGGTGATGTAGGTCATTCGGCGGCCTCCGGAACCTGGCGGCGTTCCGGCGTCGGCGCGGCGGGGCTAAGCTGGCCGGCGATTTCTCCGGCGATGAAACGGGCGGTGATGGGGGTGCCGTCATAGTGCAGCACCGCGGTGAGCTTGGCCGGATCGACCCCGCCCTCGTTCATGATCAAGGTGCGCAGCTGGCCGTCGCGGTTCTGCTCCACCACGAAGACCTCGTCTTGGGCGGCGATGAACTCGAAGACCTCATCGGCGAAGGGGAAGCCGCGCACGCGCAGGGCGTTCACGAAGCGGCCCTGGGCTTCCATCACCTGCAACGCCTCGTCCATGGCCGCGCCGGTGGAGCCGTAATAGATCACGCCGGTGCGGGTCGGACGCGAGGCGTCGCGGCGGACCGGCGCCGGCACCAGGCCCTTGGCGGTCTCGAACTTGCGCAGCAGGCGCTGGACGTTGTCGACATAGACGCCGCCCTCCTCGCTGTAGCGGGCATAGGGATTGCGCGAGGTGCCGCGGGTGAAATAGCCGCCCTTGGTGGGATGGGTCCCCGGATAGGTGCGGAACGGGATGCCGTCGCCATCGACGTCGAGATAGCGGCCGAAGTCGCGGCCGGCCTCCAGCTCGTCATGGGTCATGACCTTGCCGCGATCCAGGGTGCGGCTGTCGTCCCAGGCGAAGGGGACGGTCAGCCACTCGTTCATGCCGATGTCGAGGTCGAGCATGACGAAGATGGTGGTCTGCAGGCGGTCGGAGAGATCGAAGGCCAGAGCCCCCATCTCGAAGCATTCCCCCGGATCCTGCGGCAGCAGCAGGACATGCTTGGTGTCCCCGTGGCTGGCATAGGCGGCCGAGAGGATGTCCGACTGCTGGGTGCGGGTGGGCATGCCGGTGGACGGGCCGCCGCGCTGCACGTCGAAGATCACCGCCGGGATTTCGGCGAAGTAGGACAGGCCGACGAACTCCTGCATCAGGGAGATGCCCGGGCCCGAGGTGGCGGTGAAGGCGCGCGCGCCATTCCAGCCGGCGCCCACCACCATGCCGATGGAGGCGATCTCGTCCTCGGCCTGGACGATGGCGTAGCGGGCCTTCCCGGTCGCAGGATCGGTCCGGTAGTCGCCGCAGAACTCGGTGAAGGCCTCGGCGAGCGAGGTCGAGGGCGTGATGGGATACCAGGCGCAGACCGTGGCCCCGCCGTAGACGGCGCCCAGGCCGGCGGCCATGTTGCCCTCGACATAGATGCGGTCGCCCACCTTGTCGGCGCGCCGCGCCCGAAGGCCGAGCGGCGCGAGGTTGGCCTTCACATAGTCGGCGCCCATGTGCAGGGCCGCGACATTGGCGGCGATCAGCCGCTCCTTGCCGGCGAACTGCTCGGCCAGCAGTTGCTCGATGACCCCGATCTCGATGTCCAGCAGGGCCGCCAGGGCGCCCACATAGATGGTGTTCTTGAACAGCTGGCGTTCGCGCGGGACCGAATAGGCCTCGTTGCACATCGCGGTCAGGGGGACGCCGACAACCGTGATGTCCTGGCGGAATTTCGACGGCGGCAGGGGCTTGGTCGAGTCGTAGAACAGGTAGCCGCCGGGCTCGATCTCGGCCAGGTCCCGGTCCCAGGTCTGGGGGTTCATCGCCACCATCATGTCGACCCCGCCGCGGCGGCCCTGGTGGCCGGCCTCGGTGACGCGGACCTCATACCAGGTGGGCAGGCCCTGGATGTTGGAGGGGAAGATGTTGCGGGCCGCCACCGGCACGCCCATCCGCAGGAAGGACTTGGCGAACATCGCGTTGGCGCTGGCCGAGCCCGAGCCGTTGACGTTGGCGAACTTGACGACGAAGTCGTTGACGGCCTCTAGCGGGCGCATGGTTTTTCCCCCGCATGGGTCATCTCGAGTGTGAACTGCTGCATGTCCCAGGCGCCGGTGGGACAGCGCTCGGCGCAGAGACCGCAGTGCAGGCAGACATCCTCGTCCTTGACCATCACCCGCCCGGTCTTCAGCTCGCCGGAGACGTAGAGGTCCTGGGTCAGGTTCAAGGCCGGGGCGCTGAGCCGCATCCGCAGGTCGCCCTCCTCGCCATTGGCGGTGAAGGTGATGGCGTCCACCGGGCAGATGTCGACGCAGGCGTCGCACTCGATGCAGATCGGCTCGGCGAACACGGTCTGGACGTCGCAGTTCAGGCAGCGCTGGGCCTCGGCGAGACCGAGCTGCAGGTCAAAGCCCAGCTCCACCTCCAGCTTCACATTGCGCAGGGCCTCGTCCTTGGCCCGCAGGGGCACGCGGTGGCGCAGGTCGTTGGAGACGTCGTTGTCGTAGCTCCACTCGTGGATGCCCATTTTCTGGCTGACCATCGAGGTTCCAGGCGCCGGCCGGTCGCGGACGTCCTGGTCCTGGCAGAACCGGTCGATGGAGATGGCCGCGTCGTGGCCCTGGGCCACGGCCCAGATGATGTTCTTGGGTCCGAAGGCCGAGTCGCCGCCGAAGAACACCCGAGGCAGGGTGGACTGGAAGGTGACCTCGTCGACCCGGGGCATGCCCCATTCGTCGAACTCCAGGCCAAGGTCGCGCTCGATCCAGGGGAAGGCGTTCTCCTGGCCCACCGCCACCAGGACGTCGTCGCATTCGAAGTGCTGGTCCGGCTCGCCCGACGGGACCAGCTTGCGGCGGCCACGCTCGTCGAACTGGGCCACCACCTTCTCGAACAGCACGCCGGTGAGGCGGCCGTTCTCATGGGTGAATTCCTTGGGGACCAGGAAGTTGAGGATCGGGATGTCCTCGTGGATGGCGTCTTCCTTCTCCCAGGGGGAGGCCTTCATCTCGTCGAAGCCGGAGCGGACGATGACCTTGACGTCCTCGCCGCCCAGCCGGCGCGAGGTGCGGCAGCAGTCCATGGCGGTGTTGCCGCCCCCCAGGACGATGACCCGCTTGCCGATCCTGTCCACATGCTCGAAGGCGACGCTGGAGAGCCAGTCGATGCCGATGTGGATATTGGCGGCGGCCTCCTGGCGGCCAGGCAGGTCCAGGTCCCGGCCGCGCGGCGCGCCGGTGCCGACGAAGACCGCGTGATACTCCTCCTCCAGCAGGTCCTTGAGGCTGTCGACCCGTTGGCCCAGCCGCATGTCGAGACCCAGGCCGGTGATGTAGCCCACCTCCTCGTCGATCACCTCCTCCGGCAGGCGGAAGCGGGGGATCTGGCGGCGAATCATGCCCCCGGCCTTGGCGTCGCCGTCGAAGACCACGACGTGATAGCCGAGCGGGGCGAGGTCGCGGGCCACGGTCAGGGCGGCGGGTCCGGCGCCCACCAGGGCCACCCGCTTGCCGTTACGCGGCGCGACGGTGGGCAGGAAGGCGGAGATGTCGGACTTGTTGTCGGCGGCGACCCGCTTGAGCCGGCAGATGGCGACGGGCTCATCCTCGACCCGGCCGCGGCGGCAGGCGGGCTCGCAGGGGCGGTCGCAGGTGCGGCCCAGGACGCCTGGGAACACGTTGGAACGCCAGTTGACCATGTAGGCGTCGGAGTAGCGGCCGTCGGCGATCAAGCGAATGTATTCAGGGACTGGAGTGTGGGCCGGACAGGCCCACTGGCAATCGACAACCTTATGAAAGTAGTCAGGCCCCTCGGTAATGGTGCGCTGCAAAACAAATTCCTTCCCGCGACGCTCTACTCTCGCGGTTGCGAAACGCCCTCCTGCTTTCAGGACTGCGTCCGCCGACCCCGACGCGGCGTGGGTTTCATCTAAATACCGTTCCACGCTCAGGCCAATACGCTTTCTGATCATCGATCACTGAAAAGCCCGCGGACCGGGGTCGCGCACCGGCAGGTCAACAGTGCGTGAGAGTCAGGCCGATCGGCGAAGTGTCGCTTTTCTTAACGAGAGATGAACGGCATCCTGCTCTTCCCGCGACAGGCGAGCGCTAACCTTGGAGAAGCGTCCGATGCCGAACGAAATGGACCTGCTGCCCGACGCGATCATCTCGCCCTTCGAGGACGAGGTGTCCTACGATGACTCCCTGGACGCCGACGTGGCGATCAACGACCGCCGCGCCCGGGCCGAGAACGCCGAGGCCCTGAGGCTGGCGCGGGCTCTCTAGACCCCGCTCATCCCGGCGAAGGCCGGGACCCAGATTCATCTAAAGCGTGGCGGTATGTCGCTGCTCCTTTGAGCGCGTCCTGACATTGATGTGGGCTTCACCTGGGTCCCGGCCTTCGCCGGGATGAGCGGGGTTGGGAGCTTGGCGCGAAGGCGCCATGATCCCCGCCTGCACGGGGCGCGCCATGGGTTATCGTCAGGTCGTCGGCACGACCACCTGGACCTTTCCGGACCTGAAGGACCTGCTGGCCAAGGCCTCGCCGCTGCGGTCGGGGGACGCCCTGGCGGGACTGGCGGCGTCCTGCGCCCAGGAGAACGTGGCGGCCAAGCTGGCCCTCGCCGAGGTTCCGCTGAAGACCCTGCTGGACCAGCCGCTCATCCCCTACGAGACCGACGAGGTCACGCGGCTGATCTGCGACAGCCATGACGCGCAGGCCTTCGGCCCCATCGGCGGCCTGACGGTCGGGGCGTTCCGCGATTTCCTGCTGTCCGAGACCACCACGCCGGCGGTGCTCGCCCGCCTGGCGCCGGCCATCACCCCGGAGATGGCGGCGGCGGTCAGCAAGCTGATGCGCAATCAGGACCTGATCCTGGTCGCCTCGAATTGCCGGGTGACGACGAGGTTCCGCAACACCATCGGCCTGGCCGGGACCCTGGCCGTGCGCCTGCAGCCCAACCATCCCACCGACGACCCGGCCGGGATCACCGCCAGCGTGCTGGACGGCCTGATGTACGGCTGCGGCGACGCGGTGATCGGGATCAATCCGGCCTCCGACAGCCTGGCCGCCACCGGGGAGTTGCTGCGGCTGCTGGACGGCCTGATCGGGCGGTTCGAGATCCCCACCCAGGCCTGCGTCCTGGCCCACGTCACCACCAGCCTTGAGCTGATAGAGCGCGGCGCGCCGGTGGATCTGGTCTTCCAGTCAGTGGCCGGCACGCAGGCCGCCAACGCCAGCTTCGGCGTGAACCTCGCCCTGCTGAAGGAGGGGCGCGAGGCGGCCCTGTCCCTGAAGCGCGGCACGGTGGGCGACAACGTCATGTACTTCGAGACCGGCCAGGGTTCGGCCCTGTCGGCGGGCGCCCACCACGGCGTGGACCAGCAGACCCTGGAGGCGCGGGCCTACGCCGTCGCCCGCGCCTTCGATCCGCTGCTGGTCAATACGGTCGTCGGCTTCATCGGGCCGGAGTACCTCTACGACGGCAAGCAGATCATCCGGGCGGGGCTGGAGGACCACTTCTGCGGCAAGCTGATGGGCGCGCCCCTGGGCTGCGACGTCTGCTACACCAACCACGCGCAGGCCGATCAGGACGACATCGACACCCTGCTGACCCTGCTGGCCACCGCGGGCGTCACCTTCGTGATGGGGGTGCCGGGGGGCGACGACGTGATGCTGAACTACCAGTCCACCTCCTTCCACGACGCGCTCTATATCCGTGAGCTGCTGGGCCTTGGGCGGGCGCCGGAGTTCGAGGCCTGGCTGGAGGGCATGAAGATCACCGGCGGCGACGGGCGACTGCTACCGCGCACGCCCACCCACCGCCTGCTGATGGGGGTCTGATGGGCGAGCCCCCTGCCCGCGATCCCTGGACCCAACTCACCGGCCTGACCGCCGCACGGATCGCGCTGGGCCGCGCAGGCCCCGCCCTGCCGACCCGCGAGGTGCTGGCCCTGGCCCTGGCGCACGCCCAGGCCCGGGACGCGGTGCACGCCCCTTTCGACGCCGACGCCGTCGCCCGCGGCCTGGAGGCGCTTGGCCACGCCACGGTCCAGGTGGCCAGCGCCGCGCCGGACCGGGCGACCTATCTGCGTCGGCCAGACCTTGGGCGGAGGCTGTCGGGCGCCGGTCGGGAGACGCTCGAGCGCAGCGGAGCGCGTGGATCCGAACTGGTGCTGGTGGTGGCTGACGGGCTTTCCAGCGCCGCCGCCAACGCCCACGCCGTTCCCCTGGTGGCCGCCCTGGCCCCCTATGTCGATCGCGCGGGATGGAGTCTCGGGCCCGTGGTCATTGCGACCCAGGCCCGGGTGGCCCTGGGCGACGAGATCGGCGAACGCCTGGGCGCCGGCATGGTGGCCCTGCTGGTGGGCGAACGGCCCGGCCTGTCGAGCCCCGACAGCCTGGGGATCTACCTGACCCACGCGCCCCACGTGGGCCGCACCGACGCGGAGCGCAACTGCATCTCCAACATCCGCCCTGAGGGCCTTTCCTATGAGGAGGCGGCCTTCAAGCTGGCCTGGCACATCGCCGAGGCGCGGCGCCTTGGCCTGACCGGTGTCGGGCTGAAGGACGAAAGCGACCTCGTGAGCCTCACCCTAGAGAGCCGGGTCCCACTGCCACCGGCTTGATCAGGCCGCTGCCCTGCGGCGAATTTTCGCGGCGGCTTTCCCCTTTGTTCATTCTCGGCGTAACAGAGTTAATCCTTGGAAGACTTGAAGGGGGGCAGAGGCTTGGAGCCGCGCAGCGACCTCGACAGCCGGCTGGCGCGTATCGCGCGGGCGACCTCCAGCGGCACGGTCCTGCTGGACACCGCGGGCCGCATCGAGTGGATCAACGAGGGCTTCACCACCATCACCGGCTATTCTCTCAACGAATGCCGGGGCCTGACGCCCTGCGCCCTGCTGGAATCCCCCCACACCAATCCTGAGACCCTGGCCCGCCTGCGCGGCTACATCGCCGGGGGCGAGGGTTTCCGCCTCCAGGTCCAGCTGCAGGCCAAGGACCAGCGCCAGTTCTGGATCGACCTGGACGTACGCCCGACCTACGACGCCGCGGGCGCCCATGACGGCTTTGTCTCGGTCCAGACCGAGGTCACCTCAGCCAAGCGGTTCGAGGCGCGGTTGAAGGCCACCTCGACCTCCCTGCGCTCGGCTGGCCACCTCGCCCGCCTCGGCGGCTGGGAGGTCGACCTGCGCAACGGAACGGTGCGCTGGGGCCGTGAGGTGCAGGAAATGCTCGGGCGCTCGGAGCGGGTTGAGAGCTTCGCCAGGATCCTGGAGATCTACCCGGAACGCGAGCGCGACCGGGTCCGGGCCTATACCCGCCAGGCCATGCAGACCGGCGAGCGCGTCGAGTTCGAGAGCCCCATGATCACCCCCGGCGGCGAGGACCTCTGGTTCCGCATCGTCGGCGAGCCGGAGATGGCCGACGGCAAGTGCGTGGCCCTCCATGGCGCCATGCAGGACATCACCGCCCAGCGGCGGTCCCATGCCGAACTGCTGGAGTCCGAGCGCTTCGGCCGTGGCGTGATCGACGGCGTGGCGGCCATGCTCACCGTCATCGACGAGACCGGCGCCATCGTCGCGGCCAACCAGGCCTTCCGGGCCCGGGGCGCGGAGCTCGCCAAGAGCGACACCTATCACCTGGGCCGCAACCTCTTCGACGTGGTGTCAAAGCTGCCCGGCAACCACGGCAAGGCCTTGGTGAAGGGCCTGCGCGCCATCCTCACCGGCAAGACCAAGTCCTTCATCCGCGCCTACCAGGCCGGCAGCGGCGAGTGGTTCCGGATGACCGCGGCGCGCTTCGCCGGCGAGGGTCCCGTTCGCTGCGTGGTGATCACCCAGTCCATCCAGGACCTGAAGGAGTCTGAGGACCGGCTGCGCGACCTGAACGTCACCCTCGAGCGGGCGCGCGACGACGCCAACGCCGCCAACGAGGCCAAGTCCGCCTTCCTGGCCACCATGAGCCACGAGATCCGCACGCCGCTGAACGGGGTGCTGGGGATGGCCCAGGCCATGGCCCGCGACGACCTTCCGAAAATCCAGCGCGAGCGACTGACGGTGATCCGCCAGGCCGGCGAGACGCTGCTGGCCCTGCTGAACGACCTGCTGGACCTTTCGCGCATCGAGGCCGGCCGGCTGGAGCTGGAGGCCTCCATGGTGGACGTCGAACAGTTGGTGGAAGGCGCGCATGCCACCTTCACCACCCTGGCCACCGAGAAGGACGTCAGCTTCGCGGTCTCCGTGGCGCCGGAGGCGCGCGGCGTCTGGGCCGGCGACCCGACGCGGGTGCGCCAGATCGTCTACAATCTGGTCTCCAACGCCGTGAAGTTCACCGACCGGGGCGAGGTCCGCGTGGATGTCTCGGTCGCGGCGCCGCACCTGGTGTTCAAGGTCACCGACACCGGCCCCGGCATCGCCGCCGACCGGCTGGGCGCCCTGTTCCAGAAGTTCGTCCAGGAGGACGCCTCCACCACCCGGCGGTTCGGCGGTTCGGGCCTTGGCCTGGCCATCTGCCGGGAGCTCGCCACCCTGATGGGCGGCGAGATCGAGGCCGCCAGCGTCCTGGGCCAGGGATCGGTCTTCACGGTGCGCCTGCCGCTGACCCGCATCGGCGACGCCGACGGCCAGGCGGTGCGCGATGACGCCTTCGAGGCCCCGCCCCTGCGCGACGGCTCGGCGCTTCGCATCCTGGCGGCCGAGGACAATCCGATGAACCAGCTGGTGCTGCGCACCCTGCTGGCCCAGGTCGGCGTCGAGGTGACCTGCGTCGACAATGGCGAGCTGGCCGTGGCGGCGGCGGCCACCGGTGACTGGGACGCGATCCTGATGGACGTGCAGATGCCGGTGATGGACGGCCCCACCGCCACCCGCCTGATCCGCGAGTCGGAGCGCAACGAGAACCATCGCCGCACGCCGATCATCGCCCTGACCGCCAACGCCATGGCCCACCATGCGGCCGAGTACACGGCCGCCGGCATGGACGTCCTGGTGCCCAAGCCGCTGGAGCTGGAGCGCCTGCTGATCGCCATCCAGACCGTGCTCGACGAAGCCGACGCCGAACAGCTCGACGTCGTCAGCTGCGCGTGAGCTAGCGCCGCCGCGCATTCGCGTCCTATGCTCCGCCCCATTGAAACCAAAGACATTGGGAGCGGCGACATGGAACAGCGGCGATTGGGAACCAGCGGCCTGAAGGTCAGCGCCATCGGTCTGGGCTGCAACAATTTCGGGATGCGGATCAGCGCGCAGGAGACCCAGACCGTCGTCGACGCGGCGCTGGATAACGGCATCACCTTCTTCGACACCGCCGACGTCTATGGCGGCACGAAGTCCGAGGAATTCCTGGGCGCGGCCCTGAAGGGCAAACGCGACAAGGCGGTGGTGGCAACCAAGTTCGCCATGGGCGAGAACGCCGGCGGCTCGCGCCGCTATGTGGTCAGCGCCGTTGAGGCCAGCCTCAAGCGCCTGGGCACCGACCGCATCGACCTCTACCAGATGCACCGCCCCGATCCCGACACCCCCATCGACGAGACCCTGCGGGCGCTGGACGACCTGGTTCGCGACGGCAAGGTTCTCTACCTGGGCAATTCCAACTTCGCCGGCTGGCAGATCGCCGACGCACATTGGAGATCACAAACGAGTGGGCTGGAAAGATTCGTCTCGGCCCAGAACAACTACAGCCTGCTGGAGCGCAACGTGGAGCGCGAGGTGCTGCCGGCCTGCGAGAAGTTCGGCCTGGGCTTCCTGCCGTTCTTCCCGCTGGCCTCAGGCCTGCTGTCGGGCAAGTACAGCCGTGGCGAGGCGCCGCCCGAGGGCACCCGCCTGGCCGCCTGGGGTCCGCGCGGCGCCGCGGCCCTGAGCGACAAGAACTTCGACCAGATCGAGAAGCTTGACGCCTGGGCCCGGGATAACGGCCACACGATCCTGGAACTGGCCTTCGCCTGGATCCTGGGTCACCCGGTGGTCAGCTCGGTGATCGCCGGCGCCACGCGGGCCGACCAGATCGTCGCCAACGCCAAGGCCGGCGACTGGAAGCTGACCCCGGAACAGGTGGCCGAAGTCACCAAGCTGGTCAGCAAGGACTGACGGAAGCGCCCAAGAAAAACCCTCCCCCTGGGGAGGGGGAGGGCCTTACTGACGAACCGCGGTGGAGGACGCTGCGGGTCGAATTGGGGTCTAGAATTCTTCCCAGCTGTCGTCGGCCGGACGCTGGGCCACCTGGGAGGTGGCGCGCATCTGCGGGCGCGGGGCGTGGGAAGCGGCCGGCGCCTGACGGCGGGCGCCCTGGGGGGGTTGAGCCACGGCGCTCGTCTTGAAGCGGGCCACCAGGCGGTTCAGCTCCTGAGCTTCCTGCGCCAGGCTGTGGCTGGCCGCGGTGGACTGCTCCACCATGGCCGCGTTCTGCTGGGTCACCTGGTCCATCTGGTTGACGGCGGCGTTGACCTGGTTGAGGCCGGTGGCCTGTTCCTGGGACGAGGCCGCGATCTCCGACACCAGGCCCGAGATTTCGCTGACCTTGTTGACGATGCCGGCCAGCGCCGTGCCGGTCTCGCCCACCAGGCGCACGCCGCTTTCCACCTGACGGGTGGAGGCGGCGATCAGGGTCTTGATCTCCTTGGCCGCTTCCGCCGAGCGCTGGGCGAGCGCCCGCACTTCGGAGGCCACGACGGCGAAGCCGCGGCCGGCGTCGCCAGCGCGGGCGGCTTCAACGCCCGCGTTCAGGGCCAGCAGGTTGGTCTGGAAAGCGATCTCATCGATCACCCCGATGATCTGGCTGATCTGCTTGGAGGAGGACGCGATCTCGCCCATGGCGCCGACCGCCTCGTTGACCACCACGCCCGAGCGTTCGGCGTCGCCGCGGGCGGCGTTGACCACATCGTTGGCCTGCTCGGCGCCAGCGGCGGACTTCTTCACCGTGACGGTGATCTCGTCCAGGGCGGCGGCGGTCTCTTCCAGGCTGGCGGCCTGTTGTTCTGTGCGGCGCGACAGGTCGTCGGCGGCGTTGCTGATTTCGCCGGCGCCGTTCCGCATGCTGGACGCATTGGCGGCGATAACCAGCATGGCTTCCTCCAGCCCGCTCATAGCGCGGTTGAAGTCGTCCTTCAGCTTCACATAGGCGATAGGGAAGTCGTCGGGCAGGCGGTGCATCAGGTCGCCGTCGGACAGACGCGACAGGCCTTCGGCCACCGACTCCACCACGTGCGCCTGTTCGGCGGCGAGCGCGGCGCGCTCGGCCTCGGCGCGCTGGCGTTCCTGGGCGCTCTGGGCCTCAAGGCGGACCTTCTCGGCCTCGGCGGTGGTCAGGGCCAGGCCGTTCTCCTTGAACACCTGGACGGCGCGGGCCATGGCGCCGATCTCGTCGCGGCGCTCCTTGCCCGACACGTGGGTGGTCAGGTCGCCGGAGGCGAGCTGGTCCATCGCCTGGGTCATGCCGGCGATGGGACCCGCGATCTCCTTGCGCGAAATATAGATGGCCAGAGCGCCCAGCAGCAGGGCGCCCGTGCCGCCCGCGCCCACCAGCCACCAGAAGACGGCCTGCTTGTCCTTCGCCGCGTCCACGGCGGCCTGGTCGATGTCTTTCATCTGCTGCCGGATGAGCAGGGCGATGGCGGCGTCGACCTTGTCGTACACCGGGGTCATCTTGTCCTGCAGGGTGCTCTCGCAGTCGAACAGCAGGTGGATGAGGCGTTGCTCGCTCAGTTCCTTGTTGAGAGCGATATAGGTCTCGAGGTTCTCGGTGATCGTGTTGTAGGGCGCGACGTGCTCACCCTCGATGAGGGGCTTCATGTCCTTCAGCGCGGCGCGCACCTCGGCGATCTGAGCGTCGAATTCCTTCTGCAGCTCCGGCAGCTGGGCGTCGTCGGTCTCCACCACCGTCTCGTAGGCGATCTGGTGCATGCGGGCGAAGGCACCATCGACCCTGGCGGCCAAGCGCGTGCCCCTCACCGGATCATTCACCAGGAACTGGGTGGCCTGCGCCATCTGATTGGCCTTGATCACCGCGAAGGCGGTCATGCCGGCCGTGAGGCTGAGCAGCATGGCCACGATCACCAGGATCTTGGCGGAAATCCGCAGATTGGAAATAAAACTCATGAAATCAGCCCTCGGCCGGACGCACGCCGGAATTTAGAATTCTGGTTAATCGCAGTTGGTTACAAATCGATGGACACCCGCAGGGCGAGAACGACGGCGGCCTCGGCGTCGCGGTCGCCGCCGGGGTGGACGACGTACTGCAGGCTGGGCTGCAGGCTGAGCCGCGGGGCGACCTTGTCGGCGTAGGTCAGCTCCAGGGTTGACTCCGACGACGCCGCGGAGAGCCCGCCGCCCGCCAGGATCTGCTGGAACTTGTCGGAGAGGCCGCCATAGGCGACCCCGAGGGACAGGGCCGAATCCGGCCGTCCGCCGAAGACCTGTCTCATCAGCAGGCCCGCCTGGGCCCCGCCCTTGAAGGGGGTGGTGTCGCCGTCCGAGACGCCGACGCGGAGAAAGCCCGCCACCGCGCGGACCTCGCCCTGCGCCCCCCGGAGGGGGTGGTCCACCAGCAGGTAGGTGCCGGCCGCCGTGCGCTGCGCAGGAAGGCCCGCGGCGTCGAGATCGACGAGGTCGTTCTGGTTCCTGCTGTAGCGCCAGAGCCCCACGGCCACCTTGCCGCGCCCGGTCCAGCCCGCCTCGGCCGCCAGCAGGACGCCGTCGTCGAAGTCGGTGTTGACGCCGCCAGGGTCCCCGAGGACGCCGGCCTTGGCGTTGATCGCCGCGGCCTGGATGTAGCTGGTGTCGGAGGGCGCGATGCGGACCCGCAGGCCCAGCGCCGTGGAGGGGAAGATCGACGGGCCGTTGGGGCCGGTGGCGGCCAGTTCCGAGCCGATGCCGAAGGGGGGCGCGATCAGCAGGCCCGCCGCGTCGGTGGTGTAGAATTCGCTGTTGAGATCATAGAGGCCTGCCCGCACAGAGGCCCGGCCGAAGTCCTGCTGCAGCCAGGCCTCGTAGACCTTGCCCCGTGGACGGGTGACCTCGATGTTGCTGATCCCCTGCAGGGTCCCCGCCAGGTCGTTGGGGGCGCCGCCGGAATTGTTCAGCAGCGAGAGGTGGGCGGTGGCGCCGGCCCATCCAATGGCCTTGTCGAGGTCGAGGTCGCCCTCGATCATCAGGTTGTCCAGGAACCGGCCGGCCTGAGACGCGCCGCCCGAGACCGGACCCGCGACATCGGCGGTATAGGTGGCCGCGAGGGCCCAGGCGCTGTCCTGGGCGAAGGCCGGCTGGCTGAGCAGGGCCGCCCCAACGGCAAGGCCCAGGAACGCGAGGCGTCGCCCCTCCATGGTCGTCACGGTCATTGGTGGTCCCACGCGAACCCGCTCTCGAGGCGGGCGTCATGGGCCAGGTTCGGCGAGGCTCCTTAAGATCAAGCTTAAGCAGACGCGCGCGATTGTCGCAGGCCGCATATCGCGTTCAGCGAAGGGGCTAGCCGTCCAGCTTGTCGGGCTTGAGGTTCATCAGCCCGCGCCGCTCCAGCTCGCCCAGCAGCTGGTCGACCTGGCTGCGCAACTCCAGCATGCCTTCGGGGCTGAGGATCAGGAAGCCGGACTTCACCACCTCGGTGACGCCGAGATTGTTGGAGACATTGGCCGCCAGGGCCACCCGGAACACACCAGACTGGAAGCCCAGGCCCGCCACCTTGTCGGCGAAGATCATTGGCAGGTCGAAATCGGGAAGGCCGGGGGGACTGGACATGGCGGCAAGCTGCCATGATTCCCCACTCGCCACCCTGGCAAGCCGGGCCAAGGCGCGCTTAGATAAGGCCCTCAGGGAGACCAGCATGGCCAAGTTTCAGGTGACACCGCTCACCCCCACCATCGGCGCCGTCGTGGGCGGGATCGACCTGTCGCAGCGGCTGGACGAGGAACAGCTCGCCGAGGTCCGCGCCGCCCTCCTGGCCCACCAGGTGATCTTCTTCGAGGACCAGCACATCACGCCGGTTCAACATCGCGACTTCGCAGCGAGATTTGGCGCGCTGCATACCCACCCCCTCTATCCCGGCGTGCCCGAGGCGCCTGAGCTGTTCATCCTGGACAACCACAAGGACAACCCCACCGACAACGACAGCTGGCACACCGACGTCACCTTCATCCAGACCCCGCCCATGGCCTCGATCCTCTACGCCAAGCACCTGCCCCCCAGCGGCGGCGACACCATCTGGTCCAACATGAAGGCGGCCTATGAGGCCTTGTCGCCCACTTTTCGCGAGTTCCTGTCGGGCCTCGACGCGGTGCACGACTTCGCCCGCGGCTTCCCGCAGCAGGGGATCGTGGCGGCGGGCGCCGGCGCCGAGAAGCACGCCAAGGCGCTGGCCGAGAACCCGCCCGTCCTGCACCCGGTGGTGCGGACCCATCCCGAGACCGGCGAGGACGGCCTGTTCATCAACTACGGCTTCACCGACCGCATCAAGGGCCTGCGCCGCAAGGAGAGCGACGCCATCCTGAACATGCTGTTCGAGCACATCCAGAAGCCAGAGTTCCTGGTCCGCTGGCGCTGGAAGGACAACGCCATCGCCTTCTGGGACAACCGGGTCACCCAGCACTACGCCGTCAACGACTACCTGCCCCACCGCCGGATCATGAACCGCGCCACCGTGCTGGGGGATCGGCCCTATCACCGCTCGCGCGCGCCCGCCGGGGTGAAGGCGGCCGCCGAGTGAGCGAGCCCGCGACCTATCCCGACACCGGCGTGCTGGCGGTGCTGGCGCGCCTGGGGTTCGGCCTGACCCTGCTGGCCATCTTCCTGGCCTCGATCGCGCCCGGCTGGCTGACCCCCAAACTGCTGGGGTCCCACTATCTGGAGCACTTCGCGGCCTTCTATGTCGCGGCCTGCGCCGGCCTGGCCGCCATGCCCCGCACGCCGATCCGCAGGATCGCCATGGGCTATCTGGCCTTCGCCCTGATCCTGTCGGTGATCCACTATGCCCGCCATGGCGTCCCGGAGGCCGCGATTCGCAACTGGGTCGCCGACGCCGGCGGCGTGATGGCCGCCTTCTCGCCGGTGGTGGTGGACCGGTTCCGCCGGCTGTTCGCGCCCCGCCCGTCATAGATCGGTCCAAGTCCCGAGGCACGACGTCCCGACATCGGGGACCACTTTTGGAGATCACATGCCGCCCGGCCAGGACGACAACCCGTTCGGCACGCCCCGCGGCGCCTGGGGCCGGCAGCCGCCAACCACCTTCGGCATCAGCACGCCGGTCAAGCGCGCGCCCCGGCCGACCAACCAGATCCGCGTCCCGACGCCCTCCCTGGCACCCCGCACCATCCTGACCGGGGGCCTGGTGTCTCAGCCGCGGCCCGCGACCGTCGCGCCGCCGCCAGCGCCCGCGATCGCTCCGGAGCCCGCGCCCGCGCCCGCGCCCGCGCCCGAGATGGCGGCGGAACGCCACGATCGGCCCCTGGCGACCGGCTCCGTGCTGGCTCGCGCCAGCGCCGCGCCCAAGGCCCGGGCCGGCGGCCTGCACTTCCCGCCGGTCGCCGGGATCGGACTGGTGATCGCCGCGATCGTGGTGGTCGGCATGCTGCTGTTCCCCCGGGATCCGCCCGCGCCGGAACCGGCCGCTGTCGTCGCCCCGGAGACCCCCGCCCCGGCTCAGCCCACACCGGTTAGGCCCGCCCCCGCAGCCTTGGCGGAGCCCGTGGCCCCGCCTCAGGTGGTCGCCGCACCCCCGACGCCGCCGGCTCGTAGGGCAACGGCCGCGCCGCGCCGACCCGTGGTGGAGGCTGAGACGCCAACCCCGATCACCCCGCCGCCCCTGGCCGCGCCGCCGATCGTCCTGGCGCCCGCGCCGCCGGCCCCGGCCGCGGCGGTTCCGCCGCCGACCGATCCGGACGTCCCGATGGTCACCCGCCTGCCGCAATAGGCAGGGTCAGGGCGCGATGACCCTTAAGGTCTCGGGGTCGAAGATCTGAATCTCGCTGCCCACGTCGGCATAGACCACGAGGTCGGGGTGGCTGGGCATGACCTTGAAATAGCGGTTCCCGGCCGCTGAGACCCCCATGGGCCCGCAGGGCGGATCGCCAGGCTCCACCGCCAGGCTGGCCTCCCAGGAGGCCTTGGCCGCGCCGGTGGGCTCGAGCACGAAGCGGCCCTTGTCCTTGTCGTCATAGCCCTGGGCCGGAGCGAAGGCGCAGGTCGCCGTGTGGGGGCCGGGCGAGGCGGCGCGGATCGCGGGCAGGATCGCTTCCAGGGGCGCGTCCGCCGGCTTGGCGAAGGTGCGCACCACGGGACGCCGCTCGGTCGGCGGGCCGTCATAGACCAGCTGGAAGCCCGGCAGGCTGTCATCGGCCTCGATATGTTGACCGCCCTGCTCCGGCCCGCAGGCGAAGGCCTGGATGGCCAGCTTGGCGCCCTTTACCTCCTGCCAGGCGCAGGCCGCGAACTCCGGGGCCGAACGCAGGGCCGAGACCACCGCGGTCGGCGGCGCGGCCGGGGACTTGGCCGCGGGCTGCGTGCAGGCGCCCATCAGGGCGAGCCCCCCGACGGCGGCCAGTTTTGTCCAGCGAATGCGCATGACGTCCCTTGCTGCTGAGGCCCGGCCCTCGCCAGCGACCGAACGCCACATGCTGCGCTTTCAGCTCGCAGATGTCGCCTGGCTTTACGGTTCCGAAAGCTGGGACGCATGGAGTGAAGGATCGACGTCGCCACCCCAATAGTGCGCGGCCCGCGGGAGTACAGGGACCTATTGTATGCGTAACCTTCTACAGCGGCAGCCGATGTTGTGGGCGGCGCTGGAGGCCAGCCAGGACTGCGTCAAACTGATCGGCCTCGATGGCAGGATCAACTACGTGAACGCTGGCGGCTGCCGGCTGATGGAGCTTGAGTCTCCCGACGATATTGTCGGCGAAGTGTGGGCCGAGATGTGGCCGGAGCCTTCGCGGGCCCAGGTGCGGGCGGCGGTGGCGAACGGCGCCGCCCAGCGCTCCGACCGATTCTGCGCGCCGTGCGACACCGCTCGAGGCCAGCGCAAACATTGGGACGTGGTGGTCACGCCGCTGGTCGATGAACGGGGCGAACTGGAGGTTCTCCTCGTCACCTCGCGAGATGTCTCGGACCTCCAGAGCGCGCGCGCGGAAGCCGAGGAGAAGCGCGCCGCCTTGACCAAGACCACAGCGGCTCTGCGCGCGGTGGGGCGGGTCGCAAAGATCGGCGGCTGGGAGATTTCCCTCGAAAGCCAGCTTGTCGACTGGTCGCAGGAGATCTGGGACATTCTGGGTGGAACACCAAGACCCATCCAGCTCGATGAGGCGTTGGGCATCTATCCGGAGGCGGAACAGCCCCGAGTCCGGGACCTCCTCGCCCATGCCGCGGCCACCGGCGAGCGCATCACCTTCACCAGCGAAGTGACCAAGTTCGATGGCGTGAGGGCGTGGGTCCGTGTGTTTGGCGAGCCGGTGTTCGTCGAGGGCGTGTGCACCGCCATCCGCGGCGCGGCGCAGGACATCACCGAGGCGCATGAAGCGCGGCGGGACCTGGCGCGCGCCGAACGACGCCTGCGGATGGCGGTCGAGATGACGGAAATCCTGGTCTATGAGGTCGATTTTCAGGAACGCAGCGTCCTTTCGGACGGCCCCGAGGCGACCTTTTTCGAGCGTGGGCTCACCTATGAGCAGATGTGGAGAGATCCGTTCAGCAGCGTTGATCCCCGGGACCGGGACCGGGCGACTCAGACCTGGGCCGACGCCCAGCACACCGGCGTCCCTTACCGGGCCGAGTACCGGGTCGCCCGCGCCGACGGCAAGGACGTCTGGGCCTTCTCCACCTGCCGCCTGGAACGCGATGAGTCCGGGCGGCCGCTCCGCCTGGTCGGCGCTCTGCAGAACATCACCGAGCGCAAGCTGGCCGAGCAGGAAATGCTGCGCGCCCGGACCCTGGCGGACGCGGCGAACACCGCCAAGAGCGCGTTCCTGGCCAATGTCAGCCACGAGATCCGCACACCGCTGAACGGCATCCTTGGCATGACCCAGGTCATGGGCCGCGACGAGCTGTCGCCGGAAAACCGCGCCCACCTGGAGATCATCCGCCGGTCAGGTGAAACCCTGATGGCGACGCTCAACGACGTGCTCGACTTCTCGAAGATCGAGGCGGGAAAGATGATCCTCGAGGAGGTGGAGTTCGACCTGCGGGAAGCGGTCGAGGCGGCCTGCAAGCCCTTCGAATTGCTGGCCGTGCAGAAGAATCTGGAGTTCCGGCTGTTCTTCGATCCGGCCGCCGAGGGGGTGTGGCAGGGCGATGCGCTGCGGCTGCGGCAGGTGATGGGAAACCTGGTGTCCAACGCGGTGAAATTCACCGAGCGCGGGGGCGTGGTGGTGCAGGTGGCCAGGGTGGCCGATGGCGTCGCCATCAGTGTGACCGACTCGGGCATCGGAATTCCCACGGAACAGCAGGCTGAGCTGTTCACCAAGTTCTCGCAGGCCGACGCCTCGGTCACGCGCCGGTTCGGGGGCACGGGCCTTGGCCTGGCGATCAGCCGGGACCTCTTGGACCTCATGGGCGGCGACCTGTCCCTGGAGAGCCAACCCGGCCAGGGGACCAGCGTCTCGCTCCGCCTGCCGCTCACCTTGGTTGGCGCCCCCGCCTTCAGCGCCACCGTGTTGGCGGAGCAGCCGCAGGAACTTGAGGCGGCGGTGCGCATCCTCGCGGCCGAGGACAACCCCACCAATCGGTTGGTGCTTCAGGCGCTGCTAGAGCCCCTGGGGGCGGAGTTGATCCAGGTGGCCAGCGGCGAGGAGGCCGTGGCGGCCTGTGAGGGCGACAGCTTCGACGTCGTCCTGATGGACATCCAGATGCCGGGCATTGGCGGCGTGGAGGCGGTGCGCCAGATCCGCCGCCGCGAGCGGGAGACCGGGTGCGCGCGAATTCCCATTGTCGCCCTGACCGCCAACGTCATGACCCATCAGGTCGCCGACTATCGCGCCGCGGGCATGGACGACTACGTCGCCAAGCCGATCAATTTCGAGCGCCTCTACGCAGCCCTCATGCAGGCTCTCGCCCCGGCGTCGGAACCTGCGGCCGATACCTGCGAGCCCGCGCAACCGCGGGCAGCGCCGTCATAGCGCCGTGAGGCCAAGCCTCGCCGGAGATCGGATTGCGTTACGCAATCGGTTGCAGCCCAGATCGACTGATTTTATATTGCAATTGGTTTGGGAGGACGCATGAACGCCTCACGCTCTGGCTGCCCGATCAACCTGACCCTCGAGACCCTGGGGGATCGCTGGAGCCTGATCGTCATCCGCGACCTGATGTTCGGCGACCGCCGTCACTTCCGCGAGCTTCTGACCCGCTCTGAAGAGGGAATCGCCTCCAACATCCTGGCCGACCGGCTGGCGCGCCTGGAGAAGGCCGGCCTGGTGTCCCGCCGCGACGATCCCAGCCACAAGCAGAAGGTCATCTACAGCCTGACCGAGGCCTCCATCGCCCTGGTGCCCTTGCTGGCCCACATGGGCGGCTGGGGCCTGCGCCACACGCCGGCGTCAAAGGAGCTTTCCGTCCGCGCGCAGATCCTCGAGGACGGAGGCCCCAAGCTTTGGTCGGAGTTCATGGAGGAGCTGGGCCACCTCCACCTGGGCGCGCCGGCGCCCAGTGAGTCGGTCTTCGCCAGGCTACAGTCAGCCTACGAGGCCGCCGTTGCTGAGGCGTGAACCAGCGGTCAGAGCGAATTTGCCACCGCCTAGGATGGCCCGCCCACGAAGGCTGTCGCGTCATACACAGTGGCAGAAGGGGAAGAATTTGGCGCGCCCGGAACGACTCAATCGCCACGCCTAAAGGGGGCGTCCTAAGTTCTTGATCCAACTAAAAGTTATTATCTAACAGCACCTTCTTCACTTGCATGCTTCGTTTGGCGTTGTAAATCCGGTTGAATTGAAGCGTCAGTGGAGTGCATAGATGGGCAGGAAACGGTCAGCGGGTAATGAGCGCCTTGGCCAATATGTCCAGAGACGGGGAAGCGGCCTCTTCGAACTGAGGTTTCCCATTCCTGCTGATGTGCAGCACGCTTTCCGCGACAAGGACAATCGTCCCCGCACCGCAATCATCCGCTCTCTCGCCACCGCGGACATCAACTTAGCCAACGCAAAGGCAGACGCCCTTAAAACCAAGCTGCGTGATGACATCCGCCGCGTCCGCGAGGTTGGCTCCTCAGACACGCTGGGGGATTTTTTGCGGTGGCTGCATGACTACGATCTCGCTTCCTTCAAGCATGAACAACAATACGACGGCGACCGCCGCCGTAGAGAGCGGTTTAGCAGCCCACCTGGACGGACGACGCTCCAGTCCTGGGAAAGCGTGAACCGCAACGCACAGGGAGCTGCGCTGACCTCTGAAGATGCGGAGGAACGTCGCGCTGCTGCGGGCTGGGCGGCTGATGAATTCTTCGAGCGACAAGGCCGACGTCCTGATCGCTCGTCACCCGAATATTCCGAGGTCCTGGAAGAGTGCGCCCGCGTGCTGGTTGACGGCGTTCTCGCCAAAGAAGCCTTAGCCAAAGGCTTTCCAGCGCCAGAACCGCTATCTCACACGTTGTCCAAAGCACTTAGTAAGTCGCTGGAATTGGCCAACGCGCTTTCCGACCAAGGACGACTGCCACTCGCGGAATATTTTAACACCGTGTACGCGCCTATCGAAACGCGACAGAGCGGACCTCCGAAGGGTGAGAGGAACATCCCAGGAAAACGACACTCGGTGCGGCTCTTTACGGAGCTTGTGGGCAGCAGACCAATCTGCACCATCGCAAAGGGTCATCTCTACGAGTTTCTCGACCTGCTTTCCGAGTTTCCGGATAGCCGCCCCTTGTCTGGGCCGGTGAAGAAACTCCCCGCTTCGTCCATCCTGTCGATGGTTCGCGCAGGTGAGATCAAGCTTGGGCCGATGAGCAGCAAGACCGCGAATAAGCACGTAAATAATGTGACTTCGATCCTCCAGTTTGCCGAACGGCGGCGCCACGTAGAGAGCGTAGATACCCGCGGCGTCAAAGCGCGAGTCGAAGAGGGAGACGACGGCACCGGTCGGTCTTTCACGACGGCTGAGCTAAATCGGCTATTTGCACTGCCGCTCTTTTCGGGATGTGCGGGCGAACAGGTTGAGGGAGGTCTCTTCAAGTTCGGACCAGTTCTCATCAGAGATGATCGCTTCTGGATACCCCTTGTGCTCCTCTTCACGGGAGCGCGGTCGTCTGAAGTGGTGGGACTGTTGACCAGCGAGGTTGTGATCGATCACGACGTGCCCCACTTCCTCATTCAGCCAAACCACGTCAGGCCACGCCTCAAGAACCGCCACTCGCGCCGTATGGTGCCGGTTCACTCCCGCCTAGTCGAATTCGGGTTCCTAGATTTCGTACGGAAAAGAATTGAGGCGAAGGACGAACGCCTTTTTCCAATGGCTGAACAAACCTCCTATCGAGACGGGGCCACAGGTGCCGCAGTTGCCCGGTCGCTGTCAGCCAGCCTGATTATGCGCCAATTCAATCGCACGATACTGGAGCACGCTCAGGCCCGTGCGGACGGCGGATCAATCAAGTGCTTCCGAAATACATTCGAGCAGGAGTCGACCTCCAAGATTGCCTCAGACGAGGTCCGTCAACGACTCACGGGTCGTAAGGTGATAAGTACGGCTCGAATTTATACTGACAATATTCCGCGAGACGAGGCTCAACGAGCTGCCCAGCTCATAAGCTTAAAAAGCGACATCGAGTGCATCTCGTATAGTGCGGTATCGTTGGATCACCTCGCTGTGCGAAATACGTTGACTTAGGCGCGCCTACGAATTTGCGGTAGAGAAGTAGATAACGCGCTAATCTAACATCAACCTAGTTCCTCGGTTGGGGGTCCTGGAACAGTGGCATCCCCATCAACTCTTTGTCCTTTTGAGATCCGTAGTTCCGGACCGCAGAGCGGAACGCACGGTCGAGTTCATTATCGAAATCAACTTTCAGTCTAGAGATTGGATTGTTAGTCCAGAATGGGCCGAGGTTTCTACGCCCCGCCTCATTGCACAATTTGTTCACCTCTTGCTCGCACCAGTCGAAGAAGATTTTAGCGATCTCCTTCCTCTTTCTGAACTTTTCTACGGGCCTATGCTCTGAATAGACCGTCTTCATTGCGGTCTTAACCTGCGCCCATACCGGGTCATCATAAATGAATGTGTCGAATATGACCGTCTCCAGAAAGACCATCCGGCTCACGAGGTCACGCGCTATATATCCACAGAGTCGAGTCGGAACCAAGACACTGTCTAGTGTGTAGTCTTGATGTGATCGTGAGAAGCAGACACGCGCTCGAATTAGATCGTGGATAACCTTATTTGTTATTCTCTGACTAAATCCCATTTTCTCAAGCGACGACACTATCTCACCGGCTTCAAGACCCTGGAACGTTTTGGTTGACGCAGCAGAGACCAACGCATTCATTATGTAGATGCGAAGAAACTGACTTTCAGATCGTCCGGTTTTCGCATCGAACGGGTTAATCAGCGGCGAGAACTCGTCTCGATAAATTGACTGGTTCCCGAACATAATCGCGCGAATTGCTTCATGTACGGGGAAAACGTAGCGCCCGCGCCTTTGAAATACGAGATACGACTTGTATGAGGTCGAGTAGCCAAACTGCAAAAACTGCTTCGTCATCTGCAATGCCAACCGGACGTCTCCGGTTGCCGCGACCTCTATTAACTGACCAACCTCTGTTCCCAGCACGCTTGCGCTTAGCATCTCCACTACTCGAGACGCATCGGTAACCTCGACCTTCGCTCCGCCTTCGGTTGTCAGCTCGAACTTCTTCCCCCGCAAAAGATGTTCTGCAATAGCAAACCTCTTGGACAAAACTGACTGGATATGCGGAGGATCGATATAAATCGCATCGAATGTGAAGGCATCAAATACCGCTGATGACTTGTTTTTTACATACGTTGCATCCCGCATAGCTAAAACGAGATTTAAACCACTCTCCCGCGCAATCGCGACGGCCTCCAAGAAGATACTCTCTTGCGTTTCTGAGCTTTCAATCTGATCGACGTTATCTATCACCAGGAATATGGGAGTTTTCTTGGAAGAGTGAGTAAGGATGCGCTTACAATACGGCGCTTTTTCCTCATACTCCTTCATGATTATCGCAGCGATCTTTTCGTCTATTGCCGCTTGATTACCCTTCATTATAGCTAAGGGGCCTCGGGTGAGAGCGCTAATCTCGGCTTCATACGCGCCTTTTATTGACGCATCGAAGTCGCCAAGCGTCGGATTTTGACCAATATATTCAAATATGCTGTCATATATGAAGCTTCTCGGCGCAACTGCGCGAGAATATGATCTAAAGTCTATGTATAGCCAATGCGACTTAGGTTTAGTTATTTGCTGTTGAAAGAATTCCTTCCCACTCACCTTCTCAACATAGCGCAAGAAGGTAGTTTTCCCAGCGCCCACTAGGCCGAGAGTCAAAAGCGCTACCGGCTGGCTTCTTACCCTCGTGGTAAGCACATGCTCAGACGCCGCTCTGACACCTGTACGCCCGACCGGGCGCATCGGCCGTGTGTTTACCACCTGCTCACGCCGGAGCACCGCCATCTTCACGCGATCATCGAACCGCATTCGATCTGCAGTTTCTACATACGCTTTTTCGAGGAGTTCAGAATTTTCAGCAACTAACTCTTCGGAAAACGAAGTAACAATCTCATCTTCAATGCTGGAGAACATGGTCGTTCGGGCAATTTTTGAAAATGAATGATCGTAAATTCTATTGAGACGGCGATTTTCGGTCTGATTACTGTCACCCCCCAAAAGTCCCTGCTCCAGAGACCCGTCGATCACTTCGTCTCTTGCAAGTAGAGAGAAGAAGTCTTCAAAATCTGTATCTAACGCCTCTTCCGCGTCAGAAAAAATGACGGCATGGGTGTCCTCAAACGTGACTAAGTCTCTCCGATTTATTGGAAATATTATCCACGCGTCACCATTTGTTACTGCACAGAAGCCCACACCTAATTTTCGACCATAGTCTCGGGCCTGATGGATGGCCTTCTTAATATCGCCTTTGACCCAAGAGCCTTTCAGCGGAGCCCGCCGAGCCTGCGGAAGTTTGGAAAAGTCAATCTGGGCTCGCTTAGCCTCGATTAGCAGCGAGGTTTGGGCTGTTGTGATCAGATAATCGAGAAAGAAGTCGGCACCATCCTCAGATACCCGTTCCTCAAGCGTGAAGTCCGTCTTATCCCATCCTAATATTGAGGTCAGGATGTCGTCGATTACCTTGAACCGGGTGTCTGCCTCGTTTCCACCCGACGTTCGGATGTCGCTCAGGCGGTCTGCAATCTGGCGCGGCGTTACCACTGAGGTACTCCCTAGGGACTTCGCTATCGTGGCGGATTTAGTGCGAGTCTGCCATATGCAAAGCCTGCCTGATAACTGCCTCTCGCTCGACGCGAAGTGTGTATGAGCATGCCCTACTGTCACATGGGTATACCCCGGCGAGGCGTCTCACCGGCCCCACGTCGCCGTCTCAATAGGGTTGGCTTCCTCTTTTCGGGACACTAGACTCTGAGGGTCTAGAACCAAACGAGGCAATCGGGACATGTCGGTGGTGGGCTACGCACGCGTCAGCAGCGCGGGGCAATCGTTAGAGGTGCAGCAGGACCAGCTAAGGGCTGCGGGCTGTGAGAAGGTCTTCTCGGAGAAGCGCACCGGCACCACGACGGAGGGCCGGGACCAACTGGAACTCGCCCTGGGCTACGTCCGCGAGGGAGACGTCTTCGTGGTCACTCGCCTGGACCGGCTGGCGCGCTCCCTGGTCGATCTGCGGAAGACGGTGGATTTCCTGACAGCCAAGGGCGTGGGGTTCCGGTGCCTTCAGCAGCACATCGACACTACCTCGTCTGAGGGTCGGCTGATGCTGAACATCCTCGCCAGCTTCGCCGAGTTCGAGACCGACATCCGGAAAGAGCGACAGAGAGATGGAATTGAGAAAGCGAAAACCGCTGGCGTCTATCGCGGTCGACCTCAGTCCATTGATGCCGCCCGAATTGCGGAGCTGGAGGCTCAAGGGTTGGGAGCATCGGCGATTGCTAAGCAGCTAGGGATCGGGAGGGCCAGCGTCTACCGAGTGAAGAGCAGTCTGGGCCGTCCCGCATCAGAACAAAGCCGGTAGAGACGGGAAATTCCGGTCCGCAAGATTATTGCGGGTTTTGGACAACGTGAGAACACCCCGCGAACGCCAGATGAACCGCGCCGCCATCCAGTAGATGGTGAGCCAAGCCCGATGCGCGACCAACTGCTGCTCTCACCTCAGGTTTGCTGATGACAAGTCCCGGCAGATCGGCTAGGATGTAGGTAATTGAGACAGCCTTCAGGACCTAATTGGTCCCTTACCGGGTGACCGGCCTGTCTCTCGCACTATCGACGACACTTCCCCTATGAAAATTGGACTCCCTTCTTCGCGGGGCATCTCCTGATGCTGTCCGCTAGAGTCGCTGCCGCCCGCGCAAAATTGGCCCACACCCGCTCTTCCATGACCACCGAACTCATTGAGGCGTACGCCCAGATGTACTTGGACGCTGGTGCCAGCCACGAGTTGACCATCTCTCTTGGAGTTCATCCAAAGAAGTTCGACCCGGAAACCGAGTTCCTTCCTCAAATGCGCCGCGTCGTACGCGAGATCGCCCACATGCTCCGCGGCATCCCGAAGCGGAGAATGCTGAAGCTTCCCCTATGCGACGCACCCTGGATGGCAGGTTTCTACGAAGCCACGGATGCTGCTGGCATTCTGTTTCCCCATTGGCACGGGGTGATCGCACTGCACGATCACGAGGAGTCGAGACTCCGCGCCATCCTAGTCAACAGTGTGGGGAAGGATATGACGCCTGGCGCAGCCCCCTATGGCCGCACGACGCGCCCCATCATCACGACACTCAAGGCGAAGCCGACATTCCACTTGGCGCCGCTTGAGTCCCCTGACCGCTGGATCGCTTACTCAGCGAAGAAGGTTTGGGACTCCAACCCAGTTCACTGGGTCACCGGTGACTTCCTCCCGTCAACCTAGGTCGCAGAACACATCCGTACCTCAGCTCCAATCCTAGAAACCTAGAACGCTAAAACCCCAAAACTCTAGAACACTTGAACTCTGTAACCTGATGGGATCGCAAAGGCCCGGAAGGTAATCCCCTCGAATGAGCCGAACCGCCTCGCATGCGAGGGCAGGTGGACGAGGGGTCTGTGGTGGTGGATTTTCCATAGCCCTGAAGAACAGGGGAGCCCCCGACAGGGCGGCCCCTGTGCCGCTACAGCGCGGCTTAAGCCCAGCAGCATGTCGCACCCTGCAGAACGCGGGGGTGAGGTCGTTCGACCAGGACTCGCTCACCGATCAGGAGCGGAACAATGGCGGTTCGGGCGTGCACTCCGGACCGCCAGTTTAGGTTATGCCTGAAAACAAACTTACATACCCAACACAATAAATAGTACGAGCTGCTTGTATATAACAATGCCTACAACAACCGACTATTCCCAAGAGACGATAGAGTCCACGTGTCGTATAGTCATATGGTCATCAACGAATGACTGCCTCTACATAACTGGGCCAGCCTTAGAGCTGGCCCTCTTTTGTGGAGCCTAAACATGGAAATCACCCAACACTGCCCCGAGAAACCGATGCAGCGCGAACACATCCTGCTTCATTGGAAAGACGCCGGGATGCTTCTGAAGGTCACCAAAGCCCTCTTTAGGTGCAGTGGCCACCGCTCCGGTGCGTACCTTGTGATCGACACCAGACCGGTCGCTCACCTCCTCCATAGCTGCACGCTAGGAGGCCTCCTGGAGCGCTCCGGAGCGGTCCTTTACATAGGTTCAGCAACCACCCTGCAGCCTCGCCTACTAGACCTGCTGAGGGGCATTTCTGGGGTGCCATTCGCCCATGGTTTTGGTGTGACCTTCGCCGGTCTGGCCCCACCCGTCCCTCAGGACGAGCTGGCGATCCTGCTCATCTCCCACGACCCAGGATACTGCCTGGAGGATCGCCTTCTCACCGAGTATCGGAAAATCCACGGGGCCTGGCCTGTAGGTAACAGCCGACCCGCCCGACAGACCTCGCGACATGGAGATCGCACCTGGGTGAGCGTGACCCGCAACATTGCTCTCGAACCGGTGGTGACCTTCGATCCTGCTTCGACCAGGTGGAGCTTCGAACCAAAGTCGTAGACTTTGCCGCTCAGTGCGAATGGGGGTCCTATGTGTTGAGCCTCGGAAGAAAGCGCCTGTCCCTTATAGTGTAAGGCATTCATGGAGGCGCAGTTTGGGACGCGAAACCGCACCAAAACGTTCCCAATTTGCCCCTGAAAAAGTCTGCGATCTTGGTCGTCGGCGCCCGCTCCCGGGACGACCTGATGCAAATGGCGTCTTACGCGGGGGGAGTGGACCTTTTCTCGGGGTATAAGTGAGACGATAGGGGGGCGGGTATTTCCTGTTCGGTCCCGCCCTCCAGTGTCTTTGCGAAACCGGCGTCGTCGTACTTCCTTATACCTCGTCCGCCCGCTGGCGCGGCCAGAGGGGCTGGGTCGCTCACTCGATGCGTGAGAGCAGATCATTGCCGGGAAGCAGACCTCGGTGACGTCTGAGAAGGGTGGAGGCTGTGTGAAAACACCGAAGCAGCTTAGATTTCTGTCCATCAGCTTCGGGGGCCGGGATGAAACGGTTTGTCGAGGGGGATGACCGGCGTCAGGGCACGCTGCTCCCGGAATATCTTGAGGACTACGTCTCCG
>NZ_JAUYAF010000084.1 GCF_030693625.1 Phenylobacterium sp. | reverse complement strand
CGATCCCGGTCATGAAGGCGGCGGGGGCCGAGGTGATCGGGGGCACGATCAACAAGACCGGCAGCTTCACCTATCGCGCCACCAAGGTCGGGGCGGACACGCTGCTCGCCCAGATCATCCGCATGGTTGAGACCGCGCAGGGCTCCAAGCTGCCGATCCAGGCCCTGGTCGACAGGGTCACCGCCTGGTTTGTGCCGGCGGTCATGGTCGCGGCTGTTCTGACCTTCGTCGTCTGGCTGGTCTTCGGGCCGCAGCCGGGCGTCGCCTTCGCACTGGTCAATGCGGTGGCGGTGCTGATCATCGCCTGCCCGTGCGCCATGGGGCTCGCCACGCCGACTTCGATCATGGTCGGCACCGGCCGGGCCGCCGAACTGGGGGTTCTGTTCCGTAACGGCGGAGCGCTGCAGTCGCTGAAGTCTGTCCAGGTGGTTGCGCTGGACAAGACCGGCACGCTCACGGCCGGCAAGCCGGTGATGACCGATCTGGAAGTCGTTGAAGGCTTTGAGCGCGCTGAAGTCCTATCGCTGGTCGCCGCCGTCGAGGGACAGTCCGAACACCCTGTGGCGGGGGCCATCGTCGCCGCGGCCCAGGCCGAAGGGCTCGCCCTCCACGAGGTCAGCGCCTTCGATGCCGTGCCCGGCTATGGCGTCAACGCCATGGTCCGCGGCCATCGCATCGCTGTCGGCGCAGACCGCCACATGGCTCAGCTGGGTATCGACGTGCGGCCGTTCGCAGAGACCGCTGTCCGCATGGGCGAGATGGCCAAGACCCCGCTCTATGCCGCCATAGACGGCCAGCTGGCCGCCGTGATCGCCGTCTCTGACCCGATCAAGCCGACCACGGCTCAGGCCATCCGCGCCCTGCATGATATGGGCCTCAAGGTGGCGATGATCACCGGCGACAACCGCCGCACGGCGGAGGCCATCGCCGCCCAACTCGGCATCGACGAGGTGGTCGCCGAGGTGCTGCCGGACGGCAAGGTCGAGGCCATCAAGCGCCTGCGCGCCGGCGGCCGCGCCGTGACCTTCGTCGGCGACGGCATCAACGATGCTCCGGCCCTGGCGGAGGCCGATGTCGGCGTCGCCATCGGCACCGGCACGGACGTGGCCATCGAGAGTGCTGACGTGGTGCTGATGTCCGGCGACTTGCTGGGGGTGAGCAACGCGATCGCCCTGTCGAAGGCGACCATCGCCAACATCCGCCAAAACCTGTTCTGGGCCTTCGCCTACAACGCCAGCCTGATTCCGGTGGCTGCGGGCGTCCTCTATCCCATCAGCGGCACGCTGCTGTCACCGATGCTGGCGGCCGGCGCCATGGCCCTCTCGAGTGTCTTTGTGCTGGGCAACGCCATGCGGCTGAAGCGCTTCAAGGCGCCGGTGCGCGCCGCCGCCGCGCCCGTCGTGGCCGCCGGCGGCTAATCCCCTCGGCTCGCCCTTGACCTTCCCCTAGCTAGAACCTTTATGCTGACCGAAGTCAGATGGAAATCGCCTCATGAACATTGGAAACGCAGCGGAAAAATCGGGCCTGTCGGCCAAGACGATCCGCTATTACGAGGACATCGGCCTGCTGCAGGCCGACCGTGCGGGCAATGGCTATCGGGACTATTCGATGTCTGACGTGCATCGCCTGCGCTTCCTCCAGCGCTCACGCAGCCTCGGCTTTTCGGTCGAGGAATGCCGCCAGCTCCTGTCGCTCTACAGCGACAAGGATCGCGAGAGCGCGAGCGTGAAGGCGATCGCCAAGGCCAAGCTGACAGAGATCGACCGCAAGCTCGCCGAGCTGACCGAACTCCGCGACACGCTGCGGGTCCTGGTGCGCAGCTGCCACGGCGACAAGCGCCCTGACTGCCCGATTATCGAAGGGCTGGGCGGCAAGGACCGTGTCGCGGCTTAGCGCCCAAGCCCAACCCTCCTGACGCAGCGGCCCAACTCGGATAACAAGGGTCAAGCTTGGAGGAGGTCACGCCGATGCGCCGTTGGATCCTGCTTGGAGTCGCCACTCTTGGGGTGCTGGCGGTCTGGACGGCGCTCGTCGGGGCGGGGACCCTGGAGGGATGGTGGCGGCGGCCCCTGGCGCCGCAGGGTGACACCGCCGCCTTCGCCGCGGCGGCCGACCGGATGATCGCCGCGGAGTCCACCGGCAACCTGGCCTTCACGCTGATCGAGCAGGGCCGGCCCGTGCACGAGCGTTTCGCCTCCAAGGGCGCGCCCGTGGACCGCGACACCCTCTTCCAGGTGGCCTCGCTCAGCAAATGGATCACCGCGCTCGGGGTCATGACCCTGGTGGACGCCGGCCACATCGATCTGGACGCCCCGGTGGACACCTATCTCAAGCGCTGGAAGCTGCCCGCGAGCGAATTCGACAATCGCCAGGTGACGGTGCGCCGCCTGCTCAGCCACACGGCGGGCCTCACCGATGGCCTGGGCTATGGAGGCTTCGCCCCCGGCCAGCCGGTCCAGCCCCTTGTGGAGTCCCTCACGCGGGCCGCCGACGCCTCGCCGCACGCCGAGGGCGCGGTCAAGGTGGGGCTCCAGCCGGGCGCCGGGTGGAAATATTCCGGCGGCGGCTACACCCTGTTGCAGCTGCTGATCGAGGACGTCACCGGCGAGCCCTTCGCCGCCTATATGCGGCGCGCGGTGCTGGACCCTCTCGGCATGACCCGGTCCACCTTCCTGCTGCCCGAGCCCTGGCCCGCCAATGTCGCCGAGATCTATGGCCCGGGCGGGACCAAGGCGATCCACTACCGGTTCACGGCCACCGGCGCGGCCTCGCTCTACACCTCCACCGCCGACCTGACCCGCCTCATCGCCGCCCAGCGACCGGGCCCGGATGGCGCTCCGGCAGGCCGGGGCGTGCTCCGGCCCGCGACGCTTGCCGAGATGCGCCGCCCCCACGCCGCACAGTACGGGGCCGACATCTGGGGCCTGGGCCTGGTGCTCTACGCGCCCAACAACGCCGGCGACTTCATCGTCGGTCATGACGGCAACAACTTCCCGGCTATCAACACCGCCGCGCGCTTTGATCCGGCCAGCGGCGACGGGGTGGTTGTGCTGGAGACCGGCGATGATCTGCTGGCGACCCGGCTGGCCGGTGAATGGGTGTTCTGGCGCACGGGCCATGTCGACGCCCTGACGGTGCTGATGGAGGTCAAGCAGACCCTGATCATCCTGGCCGTCGGCTGGGGCGTGATCCTGCTGGGCGCCGGGGTCCTCGGCTGGCGGCTGCGCAGGCGCGGCGGATGAGGCCGGGCGCCCTGCGGCGGCTCGGCCTGCTGCTTCCCGCCATTATCGGCCTGCTGGGGGCCGCCCCCGCGCCGACCCTGGCCGATCGCCTGATCCAGCTGAACCGGGCCACGGCCTGGACCCAGACCGCCGCCGTCCCTGTCCAGTTCCCCACCTTCCATCCCCAGGGGATGGTGAAGATCGGCGGCGAGTTCTTCGTCTCCTCCGTCGAGGTGAAGCAGTATCCCGCCCGCCTGGCCGGCGCGACCGGGGGGCGCAGCCCCGGCGCCGGCGTCGGCCACCTGTTCCGCATGTCGGCCGACGGCGGCCTGCTGGGCCAGGTCGTGCTGGGGGAGGGGGACGCCTATCATCCGGGCGGCATCGATTTCGATGGCGAGAGCCTGTGGGTCAGCGTGGCGCAGTACCGCCCCGACAGCGCCGCCATCGTCTACCGCGTCGATCCGCAGACCCTGAAGGCCACGGAGGTGCTGCGGGTCGCCGACCATATCGGGGCGGTGAGCTATGACCGCAGGACCCGCCTGCTGCAGGGCGTCTCCTGGGGCGGGCGGCGGTTCTATACCTGGAAGCTGACCCCCGGCGGCAGGGCCGGGACGCCCAAGGTGGCGCGCAACCCTTCCAGCTACATCGACTACCAGGACTGCCATGGCCTGGGCGGCGGGGCGATGCTGTGCTCTGGCCTGGCCGACTATCGCTCGCCCAAGGGGGGCGGCCTGACCCTCGGTGGGCTGGAGATCGTCAAGGATCACCGCCCTGTCTGGCAGGCGCCGGTTCTGCTCTGGTCGCCGTCCGGGCGGCCCATGACCCAGAACCCGACCTATGTGGAGGCCACGGCCACCGGTGTCAGGGCCTGGTTCATGCCCGACGACGACCGCTCCACCCTCTTCGCCTACGAGGCGCTGACCCCGGCCAATTGATCCAGCGCATGGCGCGTGGGCGAGCGCGGGCGCAGGGTGGCGGCATGACCCATAATCTCACCGGCCCCGACCGCGTCCTCCTCGACCGCTATATCGAGAGCGTCCTGCTGCGTTTCAGCGACGGCAAGTACAGCCTGGCCGAGGCCACCCAGGAACTGGGCCAGGCCTTCACCCAGCCCGAACGCGATGAATTCCTCGCCCACCTGCGCGGCGTGGTGGAAGCCGGGGACGACGCCTAGGGACGTCAGAGGCTCTAACTTCTAGCGCGCCATCCAGGGCTTGGACTTCGACGACGACCTGGCGGCGGCCGCGCGCTCGCGCTGGAAGCGGCCCCCGCGGGGATCCTTCGGCTTGGCGTCGAGGGCCTCCTTCTTCAGGCGCAGGGCGCGCTGGATCGGGGTTTCGGCGGGCGGGTCTTGGTCAGCCATGGTCATCGTCCTCCGGAATCTCGACCCTAGCCTGACGCGCGGGGCGGCGGACGAGAAATCGTCCCGAGCCGGCAGGAGATCGCCCGGTCCTAGTCGTTGGCCGCCCGCTCGCGGTCCTCGCTCTCGGTCCTGGCCTGAACATAGGCCTGCAGGCCCGCGATCTCGGCGTCGGCCTTCCCGCCGGGCTCGTACTCGCCCACCCCCTGCCCCTGGGCGATGGGCCGCTGGTAGGCGGCCTGGGTCTGCAACGCCAGCGGACAGACCTCCAGCCCGCCGCGCCTCAGGATGTCCATGGCGCCGCTGACCACGGCGGACTCCACCCCGTTGCGGCGGGGCGGGCGCTGGTTGAACAGCACCACCCCCTGGCGTCCCAGCCGCCGCACCAGCTCGACGGTCCGCAGGGTGGCGGCCACGTCCAGATAGGTCGGGCGCGAGACGGCGATGCAGAGGTCGGCCACCTTCACGGGCTCGATCATGCCGTTGTCGGGGTCGCCGGGGGTGTCGATGATCAGCACGTCGCAGCCGCCCTTGCCCCTGACATAGGCGAGCGCATCGCGCTTGGCCGCGGAGGTCTCCACCACCAGCGAGCTGTGGTCGGATCGTTTTCGCAGGCTGTCGGAGGCGCAGCGGGCCGGATCGGCGTCGGCCAGGTGGTGCGCCCGCCCAACACTCGCCAGGCGATGGTCAGGTTCACCGCACCGTCGTCTTTCCTGACCCACCCTTATGGGACAGCACCGCGATCGTCTTCATGGTCCTGGCCCGCCCCCGCGCCTTACCGGATGCGGGATAACAGGTTCGCGGGCCGCTGAATGTAAACCTTCGTTGTCAGTCCGCCGGCCGTGGCGCGGCGCCCACCGCGTGGGCGCCGGTCAGCGGCGCTGGCCGTGGGGCTGCATGGGGGTCTTGGCCTGCGGCTTGGTCTCGGAGGCACGGCCCGTTGAGCGGGGATCGTTGAGGCCGGCGGGGGCGCCCTGGTCGGCGGGGCGGGTGCTGGGATAGACCTTCATGGTGTGTCCTTTGGGCGCTCAGAGCGCTTGTGTCGTCGGCTCGGGCCGCGGCGCGGCGTCGAGGGGGGTAAGGCCGGAGCAGATGATCGCGATCACCGTGCCGGGATGGGCGTCGGTGATCCGTACCCCGGCGCAGAGCTGGTTGGCCAGGGCCTCGACGATGCTGGTGCCCAGGCCGGGCTTGGAGGCCTCGGCGTTCTTGGGCATGCCTACGCCCTTGTCGCGCACCGACAGCGTCCAGGCCTCGCCCTCCGACTCGTAGTTCACCAGGATCCTGCCGTGCCGGTGGCCCGGGAAGCCGTGCTTCAGAGCGTTGATCACCAGCTCAGTGACGATCAGGCCCAGGCTGACCGAGACATTGGCGTCGATGACGCTGTCGTCGCAGGTCACCGACACCGAGAGCTGGTGCGGGTCGCGGATCATTGAGGCCGCCAGGCTCTGGCAGAGCTGGATGAGGTAGGGTCGCAGGACCACGGCCTCGAGGCTGGCGGTGGCGAGTTGCTGCTGGACCATGGCGATGGACATGACCCGGTTATGGGCGTCCTTCAGATGGGTGCGTGTCTCGTCCGACTGCACTTTTCGGGCGCTCTGCAGCAGCACGCTGGCGATGATCTGCAGGCTGTTGGCGACCTGATGCTGCACCTCGCGCAGCAGGATCGCCTTCTCGCGCAGCTGGTTGTCCTTGTGCTTCAGGCTCTCGGCGTCGTGCTGGGCGGTGAGCCTGGCCTCTGTGACATCGCTCACGCTCAGCAGCAGGCGGGGATTGTCGGCGTCCCCATAGTCCAGGTTCTGGGCGTGCAGCACCAGGGCGCGGGCGCCGCCGGGGCCCCGCAGATCCATCTCGTAGGACTCGATCACCGCGCCCGACAGGGTGGCGGTCAGCAGGGAGATGAGTTGCGGCACGGCCCACTCGCCGTCGCCCAGGGCGGTGACCGGCTGGCCCACCGCACGATCCCGGTCGATTCCGAAGGCCCGCAGGAAGGAGGTGCTGACCGCGATCACCCGCAGGTCGCCGTCCAACAGCAGCAGGGGCGAGTCGGACGACGCGACCACCGCCAGGGCGAGGCTGAGACTGGAGTCGGGGCGATCAGGCAAACAATAGCTCCTTCGCGCGCGGCGGGAGCATGGGCGTGGGCCCGAGTCTCTCTGCCGCCAGAGCCAAACGTATTTCCCGACGGTAAGTAAATTATCTCACATATCTTGTCATGCGTCCGACAAAATGAGTCTCTCGCCAGATGTCGCCGCGCAAATAGACAATATCGGCAGGCCGGCCCCCTCCAGATATTCAAGTGAGCCGGCGAATTTTTAGGCGGCTTGGGATTGGGGCCGGGCGATAATCTCGGCTAGCGTCGACTTTAACGTCTCGGTGGCGGCGTCGCGGGCGCCCGGGACGCCTGCTACGCGCGTCGGATGGCGAAAGAGTAAAGCCAGCGGCGAAACGCAGCGGGGCGGGAGCGACGCGCGAACGGGTCGTTAACTCTGATTTGACAGGCTGGCCCAATGTCAGATTCTGACCTTGCCGCCCCCTCAGCGCTCCATGCGATGCTGGATGGCCTCCCTGTGGCCGCCGCGCTGCTGGATGCCGGCGGACAGATCGCCGCCGCCAATCGCGACTTCGCTCGACTGCTGGGCGCGCCGGCGGACGACTTGATCGGCCGTCACCTGGGCGCCCTGCTGGACGCCGCGGCCCCCGAAACCCGCCCCACCGCCAACGCCTACCGGCTTGAGCCCTATGGCGAGCCCCGCTGGGTGCGCGCCGACCCTAGCGCGGGTGGCCTGGTGTTGCTGATAGACGTCACCGCCGAGCACAGGATGCTGGACGCCGCCAGGGCCGGGTCCGTCGTGCGCGACCCGCTGATGTCCGACGCCGAGGTGGGGACCTGGCTCTATGACCCTGACCGGGACCTCTACTTCTTCTCCAGCGAACTCGCGTTTGGGTGGGAGGAATTCGTGGAGGGCGTGCCCACGGAAGTCCTTCAGCAGATCCAGCACAGGGACGACCAGGCCAAGGACAGTGAGATTCGCGAACGCGTGACCCGCTTGGGCGGCCAGGCCGAGACGGAGATGCGCTATCGCACCCCCGACGGCGGCTGGAAGCATCTGCGGGTGCTCTATCGCGCCGGCAAGCAGACCCCGAGCGGCCGCTACGAGATGTACGGCATCAGCCAGAACATCTCCCCCCAGGCGCAAGCCCGCGACGAGGCCACGGCCAGCACCCAGCGGCTCAAACTGGCCCTGAACGCCGCCAATGCCGGGGTCTTCGAATTCGACTACGCCAAACGGTCCTTCTGGCTTTCCCCGGAACTGCGCGCCCTGGTGGGTCAGGATCTGTTGAGTGGAGCGAAGGCTAATCCCTTCGGTATGTTCCACCCCGACGATCGGGCCAGGGCCCGCGACCTCAACGCCCGCGCCGAGCGCCAGGACCAGATCGCCCCGGTGGACGTGCGCCTGATGCGCAGCGCTGGCCCGATCTGGGTCCGGTTCTACCTGGAGGTCGAGCATGACACCGGTGGCGACCCGATCCGCTGCGTTGGCCTGATGATCGATATCGACGACCAGAAGCGCCAGGAACTCGCCCTGGCCGAGGCGACCCAGGTGGCCGAGGCCGCCACCGCCGCCAAGTCCGACTTCCTGGCCTCGGTCAGCCATGAGATCCGCACCCCGATGAACGGGGTGGTGGGCATCCTGCACCTGCTGGAACGCGAGCCGTTGACGCCGGAAGGCGCCGGCATGCTGCAGGAAGCGGTGGCCTGCAGCCAGATGCTGGCCCAGCTGATCAACGACGTGCTGGACTTCAGCAAGATGGAGGCCGGCAAGCTCGACCTGGCGCCGGTCCCCGTCGACCTGGCCGCCCTGGCCGACAGCGTCGCGGCCCTGATCCGGCCCCAGGCTGAGGACAAGGGCGTGTACCTGCACGTCGCCGCCGAAGGGCTGGGTTACGCCGCCATCGATCCGGTCCGCCTGCGCCAGTGCCTGTTCAACGTCATCGGCAACGCCGTGAAGTTCACCGGGGAGGGCGGGGTCACGGTGCGCCTGACCTATGTGGACGGAGACCCGCGCCGCCTGCGCTGTGAGGTCCAGGACACCGGCATCGGTATTCCCGCCTCGGCCCGCGCCTCGCTGTTCGACCGCTTCCAGCAGGCCGATGTCGGCACCACGCGCCGGTTCGGCGGCACCGGTCTGGGCCTGGCCATCTCCCGCAACCTGGCCCGCATGATGGGCGGCGACATGGACTTCGACAGCGTCGAGGGCGAGGGCTCCACCTTCTGGTTCGAGGTCGCGGCCCCGGTCGCCGAGGCGCCGCCCTCCACCGCCGTGAACGCCTTCGGCGACGCGCCGCTGGAAGGCCTGCGGGTGCTGGTCGTTGACGACAATCGCGTCAACCGCCTGGTGGGGGTGAAATCCCTGGAGGCCCTGGGCGCCGAGGCCCGCGAGGCCGACTGCGGCGAGGCGGCCGTCGAGGCCGTGATCGCCGACGACTATGACCTGATCCTGATGGACGTGAACATGCCGGGCATTGACGGCCTGGAGGCCACCCGCCGCATCCGGGCGCTCGGCGGCTCGGCGGCCCAGACCCCGGTGATCGCCCTGACCGCCGACGTCATGACCCACCACCAGCAGCGCTACCACGAAGCCGGCATGAACGGCTTCGTGCCCAAGCCCTTCTCGCCCCTGCAACTCCTGGCCGAGATCGCCCGCCTGGTGGCCGGCGAGGGCGAGGGGCCCGAGGCGCTCTCGGCTTAAACCCGCTCATTCCGGCGGAGGCCGGGACCCAGGACGTAGGTCATGGCCTCGGATGGGATCCTGAAGTCAGGCGCTGGATCTGGGCCCCGGCCTTCGCCAGGGTGAGCGGATGAATTTCAGTCGTCGTCGAACTCGCCGAGCATCTCGGCCTTGGTGGCTTCCCACATGGCGCGGCCCTCGTTGAGCGAGGCCTTGATGGTGGCCACGTCGACCGGGGAATAGGCCTCCTGGTGCACTCCCAGCGCCACCAGATAGGCGGTGACGAAGTCGCGGTAGTCGACCCAGGTCTTGGCCGCCAGCTCCATG
This sequence comes from Phenylobacterium sp., assembly GCF_030693625.1. GTDB lineage: Bacteria > Pseudomonadota > Alphaproteobacteria > Caulobacterales > Caulobacteraceae > Phenylobacterium > Phenylobacterium ferrooxidans. The sequence continues at coordinate 93,879 of NZ_JAUYAF010000084.1, read as the reverse complement.
GGCCAGGCCAGCAGGCTCTCGTCGGCGCCCTGCCAGCCTTCGGTCAGGCGGGTGGCGGCCACCTCGTAGGGGAAGGGGTCTCCCAGGGTCTCGAGGCCGAAATTGGTGACGATCCACTGGCGGCCGCGCCAGATGATCTCACTGGCGCGATCGCCGATTTCTTCTTTCAACATGGCAGGGAGATGAGCCCTTTGCGCGGGCGCCGCAAGGCTTAGGGCTTGCGAGGGCCCGCCGTCTCGCCGAAGAGGCTCCTCATGAACCCTTTGCTTATCTGGACCGACGGCGTCTGCACCGACAGCCGGGGCTTCGGCGGCTGGGCCTATGTCCGCCTCTGGAACGGCGAGGCCCGGGGCGTGGCCGGCGGCGAGCGCCAGGCGACGACGCCGCGCATGGAGCTGACCGCCGTGCTCCGCGCCCTGTCGGACCTCGCCGACATCCCCGCGCCGACGCCGCTCACCCTGCACTCCGACAGCGCCGTCCTGATGGTCGGCGCGGGACAGATCGGGGCCTGGCGGACCGGCGGCTGGACCGACGCCAAGGGCGACCCGGTGCCCGAGCAGGACCTCTGGCGGCAGATCGCCGCCATCACCCAGGCGCGCCCGGTCACCTTCGTCCGGGTGAGCCCCACGCCCTCTGACAAGCGACCCGAGGGTTTCGTCGCCGCCTGGTCGGATTTCGCCCGCGAGAAGTGCAAGGCGTCAGGGGCCTTCACCTGGGCGATTCCCAAGCCCAATATGGCGAAATTCCCAACCGCCTGACGCAGCCAAGGCCGAGCTTGGGCGTTCAGGAGCCTTCAGGGGGACTTCCATTGTGGCTGAGCAGGCGCCGCGCGTGAGTTCGCGCGATCTTCCCGGGACGGAGTGGCCAAGGGGCGGCGGCGAGACCGGCGCCCTGATCCGCGCCTTCGACTGGGGCGCCACCAGCCTGGGCCCTATTGCGACCTGGCCGCAGAGCCTGAAGACCGCCACCGACATCCTGCTGCAGTCCCCGGTGCCCATCGTCATGCTGTGGGGCCCTGAAGGGGTGATGATCTACAACGACGGCTATTCGGTCTTCGCCGGTGGCCGCCATCCGGCCCTGCTGGGCTCCAGGGTGCTGGAGGGCTGGCCCGAGGTCGCCGACTTCAACGCCAATGTCATGAAGGTCGGCCTGGCCGGGGGCACGCTCGCCTATCGCAAGACCAGCCTGATCCTCCACCGCCACGGGGCGCCGGAGGAGGTCTTCCTCGACCTCGACTACAGCCCGGTGCTGGATGAGAGCGGTGAGCCGGCGGGCGTCCTGGCCATTGTCTTCGACATCACCGAGCGGGTGCGCGCCGACGAGCGCCTGCAGATCGCCCAGCGGGCCGGCCGGGTGGGCGCCTTCGAGTGGTATCCCGAGACCGGCCGCCTCGACGTCTCCGATGAATACCGCCGGATCTGGGGTTTTGGCCCCGAGGTCGAGGTCACCCAGGACCTGCTGGTCAGCCTCGTGGACGCCAGCGACCGGGGGGTCACCGGCCCCGCGCGCCTGGTGGGCGGCGGCAATCCCCTGGAATATTCCGAGTATCGCATCACCCGTCCTGACACCGGCGAGGTCCGTTGGCTGGGCCGGCGTGGGGAGGTGCTGCCGGCCGAGGCCGACCGTCCGCCCCGCTATATCGGCGTCAGCTTCGACATAACCGACATGAAGCTCGCCGAGGCCGCCCTGCGCGAGAGCGAGGAGCAGTTCCGCACCCTGACCGAGACCATGCCGGGGTTCGCCTGGAGCGCCCTTCCCACCGGCGCCCTCAACTATGCGACCCAGCAGTGGCTGGCCTATTCGGGTCTCAGCCTCGAGCAGACCGTGGCCGATGGCTGGCTGAACGCCATCCATCCCGATGATCTGCAGCGGGTGGCCGGTGTCTGGACCACCTGCGTCGCCACCGGCGATCCCTACAATATCGAGTTCCGCCTGCGCCGCCATGACGCGACCTACCGCTGGTTCCTGGTGCGCGGGCTGCCGGTGCGCGACGAAGCCGGCGCCATCACCCGCTGGGTCGGGGCCGCCGCCGAGGTGGAGGAGATCGTCGAGGCCCGCGAGGTCCAGGCCAGCCACCAGCAGGCCCTGGAGGAGGAGGTCGAGACCCGCACCCGCGAGCGCGACCGCATCTGGAACGTCAGCCGCGACCTGCTGCTGGTCACCGACAGTGCGGGCCTGGTGCTCAGCGCCAACCCCGCCTGGATCACGATCCTTGGATGGTCGGAGGTCGACCTCGCCGGCCGCACCACCGAGTGGCTGCAGCATCCCGAGGACCGCGAGCGGACCCGGGTCGAGCGGGCCAACATCGCCGACGGCCAGCCGACCCAGCGCTTTGAGAACCGCTTCCTGCACAGGGACGGCGGCTATCGCTGGCTGTCCTGGACCGCGGTCGCCGACGAGGGGCTGATCTATTGCCTGGCCCGCGACATCACCGCCGACAAGGAGGCCCAGGCCCGCCTGCGCGAGACCGAGGAGGCGCTGCGCCAGGCCCAGAAGATGGAGGCCGTCGGCCAGCTCACCGGTGGCATCGCCCATGACTTCAACAATCTGCTCACCGGCATCATCGGCTCCCTGGACCTGATCCAGAGGCGTATCGACGACGGCCGCCTGTCCGACCTCGGCCGGTTCATGGAGGCCGCCACCACCTCGGCCGGCCGCGCCGCGGCCCTCACCCACCGCCTGCTTGCCTTCGCGCGGCGCCAGTCGCTGGATCCCAAGGCCGTCGACGTCAACGGCCTGGTGGACTCCATGGGCGACCTGCTGCGGCGGACCCTGGGCGAACAGGTGGAGCTGGCCATCGCGCTGGCCCCCGACGCCTGGCCGGCCTTCGGGGATTCAGGGCAGCTGGAGAACGCGGTTCTCAACCTGGCCATCAACGCCCGCGACGCCATGCCCGGCGGCGGCAAGCTCACCATCGAGACCGCCAACACCCACCTCGACCTCAGCTACACCTCGCGCCACGAGGACCTGAAGCCCGGCGACTATACGGTGCTGTCGGTCACCGACACCGGTGTCGGCATGACGCCCGAGGTGATCGCCAAGGCCTTCGATCCCTTCTTCACCACCAAGCCCATCGGCCAGGGCACCGGGCTGGGCCTGTCGATGATCTACGGCTTCGCCCGGCAGTCTGGCGGCCACGCCCGCATCTACAGCGAGGTGGGCCAGGGCTCGACGGTGCGACTCTACCTCCCGCGCTTCACCGGCGAGACCGTGCTGGTGGTGGAGGATGACCCCGCCGTGCGCCTGCTGGTGGTGGAGGTGCTGTCGGAGCTCGGCTACGCCGCCATCGAGGCCCACGATGGGCCGGCTGCCCTGCCTATCCTGGAGTCCGACCAGCGGATCGACCTGATGGTCTCCGATGTCGGCCTGCCCGGCCTGAACGGACGCCAGGTGGCCGAGATCGGCCGCCAGCATCGTCCCGGCCTGAAGGTGCTGTTCGTCACGGGCTACGCCGAGAACGCCGCCGTCCGCTCGGGCTTCCTCGACCCCGAGATGGAGATGATCACCAAGCCCTTCGCCCTCGACCAGCTCGCCGCCAAGATCCGCGAGATGATTGAGCGCTAGCGGGATGAGGAAGAGTGGGAACCTGCCCGCATCCCGCTCCACCTTGGTCAGCGCGACTGCGTGCCGGGATCGTTGAAGAAGAACAGGGCCAGCGCCATGGCGGCCGCCGCGTCGCGATCGGGCGAGCCCTGGACCGGCAGATAGACCGTCCCCTTGAGCGTGGTGCGGGACACCGCGCCCACCTCCTGGTCACCCTTCAGGATCACGTAGGAAAGCGAGCTGGTGGAGGCCAGCGGCATGGAGCCGGCCAGCTTCTTGGTCTTGGCGCGCAGGGTGACGCCGCCATAGCGGATCTCCGCGGCCCGCTGCGGCTGGTGCAGCTTCTCCATGAACTTGCCGTCGCTCAACACCAGGGCGAAGGAGGCGTCCGGCGGCCCGCCCGCGAAGTTGCAGACATAGGCCAGGTCGTTGCGCTTGAAGTCGATCCAGCTGAAGCCGAACCGGTTCTGCCCGCCCTCGCAGCTCACGGTCATCGGAGTCGTCAGGCGCGGCGAGGCGACGGTGAAGCTGGTCTTGGCGTAGTCGCTGGAGAACATGCCCAGCGCCCGGGTCTGCTTGCTCACGGCCTTCACCTGGCCGGAGTATTCCCCCATTTCATAGCCGAAGCCCAGCAGCAGGCCCTTAACCCGCTTGGGTTGGACGTTCAGCTTCTCGGTGTTGGGGATCGAGACCTGGGCCAGGGCCGGCGCCCCACCCGCCAGGATCGCTGCCGCGAGAACACTCAAAACCACCGTCTTCATGGTCGCCACTCCGCGTTGTGGACCACCACCCTAGGCCAACAAGCGTGGCCTTGGAAGGCTCAGGGCCGGGCGACCAGGACCTGGTCGCTATAGGTCTCCACCACCAGGCTGAAGGGCGCGCCGTCTGGCGTGGAGAGCACCGCGCGATGCTGCAGGACTTCGGGCGGAATGGCCGGCTTCGCGCCGGACGCGGGGTTCGACTGAATCAACAGGGCCGAGGACAGGGTGCGCCGGCGGAAGCCCAGGGGTCTCACCACCACGCCAAAGGGGGTCTGGGTCGTGTTCAGCACGGTGTTCATCTCAGGCGTCAGCCTGCCCGGCAGGTACCAGTTGTCGGCCCGCGACAGCACCTTGTCGCCGCAGGCCAGGTCCACCCGGCGATAGGCGACAGGTTCATCCGGCCCCACCCCCAGGTCGCGGCGCTCCGCCTCGCCCGCGGGCTTGGGATCCACGGCGGGCCGCCGCGCGACGATCCTGGCGCCCCCGCCGGAGCCATGGGTGTCGCACCAGAGCTGCAGCGTGGCCGTGGCGCTGTCGCGGCTCAACAGCTCGGCGTCCAGCCGCTTCACCTGAGCCACCGCGTTCTCGAAGTCGCCGGGGGCGGCCGCCCAGGGTCGCGCGGCGACCGGCGTGGCGAGCAGCAACAGGGCGGGCAGGAGGATGCGCATGCTCCTCGTCTCGCATTCTCAAGCCCGCCCCGTCCAGCTAGCTTGCGCGCCATGGCCAAGACCACTCCCGCGACCCTGGCGCTCGGCAAGGCCGGCGTCGCCTTCACCCTGCACACCTATGACTACGATCCGGACGCGGGCCGCGTGGGGCTGCAGGCCGCCGAGAGCCTGGGCGCCGATCCGGCCCGGGTGCTGAAGACCCTGATGGCCCAGGTGGACGGCAAGCCGGTCTGCGCGGTGCTGGCCTCCGACCAGGAGGTTTCGATGAAGAAACTGGCCGCGGTGTTCGGCGGCAAGACCGCCGCCATGATGAAACCCGCCGACGCCGAGCGGCTCACCGGCTACCGGGTCGGCGGGGTCAGCCCCTTCGGCCAGAAGCGCGCCGTTCCCACGGTCGTGGACGAAGCCGCGCTCGGCCACGACCGGGTTTTCGTCAACGGCGGCCAGCGCGGCCTGCAGGCGCAGCTGGCGCCCTCCGACCTCATCGCGGCGACAGGCGCGAAGGTGGCCTCGATCACCTTACTTTTCCTCGCCTGCGCGGCCGGGAGGAAAGGCGCTCGACATCGACCCGCGCCGTGTAAGCTGATCTTCCCGGTCCCATCCCCCCAAAGGTCCGAATGTCCGCCGCCCAGTCCAAGGCCAACATCTCCCTCGTGATCGAGACGATGTACGCCGTCGCCGCTGACCCCGAGCGCTGGGAAGAGGTGATCGAGGCCCTGGACGTACCAGCCCAGGACGGCGCAGCGCCCCCGGTCACGGAGGGCATGACCAGCCTGGCCCGCGCCGCGGCGGGCGGCGGGGAGCGGGCCGATGTCGGCGTCATCGTGGTCTCCGGCGCCGGCGGGGCCGTGGCCTGCAACCCTGCCGGCGAGAGCCTGTTCCAGCACCGGCTGGGGCGGATCGAGGCCCGCGGCCTCTCCTTCCTCAATCCCTCCAACCACGAGGCCCTGACCCAGGCCCGCAAGCGCCTGCGCGAAACCCGAGGCCGCCAGGTGATCGTCAAGTTTCTCGACGAGGAGGATGAGGGGCCGCACTTCGCCTATGTCACTCCGGCCGCGGCCCTGCCCCTGAGTTTGGCCGCCACACTGCCCCAACCCTCGCCACGCGGGGAGGGCGACATCGCCATCGTCTTTCCGGCGCTGGAGACCACCGATCGCCTCTGGGCCAGCGTCCGCGAGAGCTTCGGCCTGACCCCGGCCGAGACGCGCCTGGCCGCCCGGCTGAAGGACGGCCTCAGTCTCAAGGAGGCCGCTGACGACATGGCGGTCAGCCTCAACACCGTTCGCAACCAGCTGCGCGCGGTGTTCGAGAAGATGGGCCTGAACCGGCAGAGCGAACTGGTGCGCGCCCTGACCCAGCTGGGCGCCCTGGCCCAGGCCTTCGAGGATCCGGGGGCCGGGGCCCGCCGGGTCGGCGGGGCCATCATCGCCACCGAGCGGGCGGCGGCCGACACCGCGCCGCCGGTCCAGCTCTTCAAGCTCACCGACGGCCGCCGCCTGGGCTGGCGCGACTATGGCGACCCAGCCGGACGTCCGGTGCTGGTGATCACTCAAGACCTGTCCTCCAGCCTGCTGCCGCGTGGGACCAACGCCCTGGCCCGCGACATGGGCCTGCGGCTCATCGCCACCGAACGGGCGGGATCAGGACGCTCGGACCCGCATCCCGATTTCAGCTTCGCCAATGTCGCGGCCGACTCCGTGGCCCTCATCCGGCATCTGGGGATCGACGGCCTGCAAATCACCACCAATACCGACGGGGCGGCCTACGCCATGGAGGCGGCGGTGCAGCTGGGGGATTCGGTCTCCCGCATCCTGCTGGCCTCGGGGCGTCCGCCCGGACTGCAGGCGGAGCGGGAGCGCGACCGCGGCCATACGCTGACCCTGTTCTGGCGGCGCATCTACCGCAACCCTTGGCTGTCGGACATGATCTTCGAGATGATGCGCCTCAGCCTCAGTCGGGCGCAGTTCGAGCGCTACGCCCGCGCCGCGGCCTCAGCCCCTGGGGACGCCGCCTACCTGAAGGCTCACCCCGAGCTGCTGGACTTCATCATCGACTACACGCGCGAGTCGGTGGCGGTCAGCGCCCGGGGCGCCGCCGACTCCATCCGCTGTGCGGCCAGGCCCGGAGGGCCCGACCTCTCCGACCTCGCCTCCCCCGTCACGCTCTGGCACGGCGACCAGGATCCCATGAACGGGGTGGAGGAGGTCCAGGCCTGGCTCAGAGACCATGTGGAGACGGTGCGGGTCTTCCCAGGCATCGGCCGGTTCCTGGCCCACAAGCATTGGGCCGAGGCCCTGGCCTGGCTGGCGCGGACCTGACCTGGTCCTGAGACCCCGAGAAGACAGTCCCAAGACAAACCGAGCCGCATAGTCCGGATGGATCATGCGGCCCCCTGCTACCCGTGGTCGAGGGGACGTGACGGTAAGTCACACCAGTTTGGGGATACTCCACATGCGCTTTCTCGCGGCCGCCTTCGCGGCCTTCCTGCTAGCCCTCGGCTTCGGGGCCGGCTCGGCCTCCGCCCAGGCCGGCAGCACCATCACCCTGCCTGACGGCACCACCATCGTCACCACGATCGCGGGCCTGAACAACATCACCATCAGCATCTCGGGCGGCCCCTATGCGGCCAACCCGGCCACGGTGAAGTTCACCAGGGTGGTGCCCAGCGCGACCAGCATCTCCTACACCGGCACCATCGCCACCGGCGGGACCACCGAGTCCTTCAACTGCGTGGTCAACACCGTGACCCAGGCGGTCACCGGGTCGGGCGCCTGCGCGGTCGCCTTCGGTCAGGCCCCGACCACCACCCCGACGACGCCGACCACCCCCACCCCGCCCGCGCCGACGCCGACTCCCACGCCCACGACGACTCCGACCACCCCCACCACGCCGACGACCCCCATCACGTCGACGACTCCGGGGACAACCACCGTCGTGACTCCCAACGGCACGATCATCACCGTGACCCTGCCGGAAAAGGCTCTGATCACCCAGGCCGAGGCCGACCAGCTGTTCCTGGCGCTGGTGGGCACGCGGGTGAACGCCACCAGCATGCAGAACTTCGTCGCCCAGCGCCTGCAGGGCCTGTCCCTGGCCGGCCTGACTTCCAGCCTCGGTCCTCAGACCCGCAACGGGCGCGTCTACAAGGGCCTGAACGCCGGCGCCTTCGAGCCGCAGACCGGCCTGTGGGTTAACGCCTCGGGGTCCTATGTCGACGACAGTCGCCCGGGCTCGGCCCAGGACGGTTGGGGCGGTTCGGCCGCCATCGGGGGCGACGTGATCTTCGACAGCACCGTGCTCGGCGCCTATGTGGGCTACGGCTCCATGCAGCTGGACGGCACGGCCGTCGACTACCAGACCAAGGGTTGGACGGTCGGCGGCTACGCCTCCTGGTCGGCAGGCCCCGCCTTCCAGATCACCGGCACGGTGGGCTACTCCAACGACGAGGTCGAATACGGCCGCACGGCCGGCGCCCTGCGCACCTTCGGTGAGACCGACCGCAACCAGCTGTTCGGTTCGGTCAGCATCGGCACGACGGTCGACCTCGGCGCCGACTGGGTCCTGACCCCCAGCCTGGGGGTCATCGCCTCGACCTCCGACACCGACGCCTATCTCGACAACGCCGGCCGCCCGATCGCCGGAAACTCCACCGACCTGACCATCGCCCAGGCCGGCACGGCGCTGATCTACACCGGCTCCAACTGGCTTCCCTATGTCAGCGCCAGCTTCAACAGCCAGACCGATGGTCCGGCCGGCGTGGACAAGGAATACGGCTACATCGGCGCGGGCTTCGCGGCCCCGCTCTCCGACGACCTGGCCCTGGCCTTCAACATCCAGACCCTGGTCGGCAAGAAGAACGAGGGGGAGACCAGCTTCGGCTTCACCCTGCGCCGGGCCTTCTAAAGGACTCTGAGGAGAGAGCCTGATGCGGTGGAGACTGGCGTCTGTTCCGGCCCTCGGCCTGGCGCTGGTCTCCCTGCTGACGGCCCCTGCCGGCGCCAGCCCCGCCGGCAGGGGTTGGACGTCCTTCGAGGTGGTTGCGGGGACCCGCATCCTCGCCGCCGCCTCGAAGGATGCTTCACCCACGGGCGACCTGCTCACCGTGGTGATCGAGGGCGACGGAAACGCCCATGACCGCAAGGGCCAGCCGTCCGTCGACCCGACGCCCAGGGACCCCCTGGGGTTTCGCATCGCCCAGGCCTGGCCGCAGGGGCCGGTGGCCTGGCTGGGACGTCCCTGTCAGTATGTGAAGGACCCGGCCTGCACGCCGTCCGACTGGACGACCGGGCGCTATTCGCAGAGCGCGATCGCCGCCTCCAGCCTCGCCATCGATGACCTGAAGCGCCGCTCCGGCGCCACGCGCCTGCGGCTGGTGGGCTGGTCCGGCGGTGGGACCATGGCCGCCCTGGTGGCCGCCCGGCGCACCGATGTCGCCGTCCTCGTCACCCTGGCCGCCCCGCTGGACCTCGCGGCCTGGGCCGACTGGCACGGGGCGAGCCCGCTGAGCGGCTCCCTTGATCCCGCCGCCGCCGTCATCGCCCCCGGGGTCGTGCAGGTCCACGTGCTCGGCCGTTTCGATCAGGTCGTGCCGCCGGCCCTGGGCGAGGCCGCCGCGCGCCGGCTTGGCGGAACCGTCCTTGTCTGGCGTGAGAAGCACACCTGCTGCTGGGCCAGGCGTACCGAGCGCCTGCTGGCGCTGGCCCAGCCCGCTCAGTAGTCTCTCCCGAAATTAGGGAGTTCGCCGATGTCCAGGTCGTTCACACGCCGCGCGCTCATGGCGCTCGCCTTGCTGTCGCTCACCGCCGCCGCCCCCGCGCCGGAAACGCGGTTCTCGCCCGAGATCGCCCGCTTCGCCGAACTGGACAAGGCGACCCCGCCCAAGCCCTGCGGCTTCCTGTTCACGGGCTCCTCCAGCGTCCGCTTCTGGAAGAGCCTGGACCAGGACATGGCCCCCCATCCGGTCACCAACCGCGGCTTTGGGGGCTCGCAAATCGCCGACGTCACCCTCTATTTCGACCAGGTCGTCACCCCCTACCGGCCCCGCGCCATCTTCTTCTACGCCGGGGAGAACGACCTCAACGCCGGCCGCACCCCCGAACAGGTGGTGGACGACTTCCAGGCCTTCCTGGACCGCAAGGACAAGACCCTGGGCGCCACCAAGGTCTACTTCATCGGGCTGAAGCCCTCGAAGGCGCGCTGGGACCAGTTCGCCAGCCAGAGCCAGGCCAACGCCGCCATCAAGGCGCTCGCCGACCAGCGCCCTGACCTCGACTATGTCGACGTGGTCCCCGCCATGCTGGAGGCCGGCGCGCCGAAGGACATCTTCGTCGCCGACGGCCTGCACATGACGCCCGCCGGCTACGTCCTCTGGACCCAGGTCATTCGCCCAGTGGTGGAGCACGAGGCGGCCACCGGCCGCCCCTGCCCGGCCTAGTCTTCCAGGGAGGCGCGCAGCATCCAGGCGTGCTTCTCGTGGGCCGTCAGCCGGTCAGTGAGCAGGCCGGCCGACACCTCGTCGCCCGCCGCCTGGGCGGCCTCCAGGGCGCCGTAGGCCGTGGCGATTAGGGTCTCGTGGCTGGCGATCAGGTCGGTGAGCATGGCGTTGGCCGCCAGGCTGGGGTCACCGTCCTTGATGGCGCTGAGATTGCCGAAGGCGCCATAGCCCTGAGGCGCCAGCTCGCCCAGGGCGCGGATGCGCTCGGCGACCTCGTCGATGGCGGTCCACATCTCGGTGTACTGGGCCATGAACAGGCTGTGCAGGGCCTGGAAATTCGCGCCCCGCACGTTCCAGTGATAGCCGTGGGTCTTCAGATAAACCGCATAGCTGTCGGCCAGCAGCTTGGACAGGGCTTCGGCGGCGGCCTTGCGGGCCTTGGGATCGGGGCCGGAGGTCTTGGGCATCGGGGTGTTCCTCGTTCAGGGTCAGCCAGCGAGCGGGGCGGGGTCGCGGGCGATGGCCCGCGCCCACAGCCGTTCGTGGATCACGAAGGCGGCGGTCTGGAAGATGGGCTCAACCAGGCCGATGGCCAAGGCCGCGCGCCAGTCGCGCGTCAGGGCGAAGGCGACGGTCACCGCCACCACCAGGTGGGTCAGGCTGTAGGTCAGGGTCTTCTTGGCCAGCATCCGGATCAAGCGCTATTGCGAATGAGTTGCAATATAGGTTTGCGCGGGGCCATGGGAAGGGGGTGGGCGATTTTTCGGTCTCAGAGAGGACTAGGCGCCGGGCGTCATGGGGTTATCGTCGTTCACATGACCGCCCGACAGAGGCGGCGGGAGGAGACCCTGATGAAGTTCACCTGGTTCAACCTGATGCCGTGGCCCTATCTGCCGGACGATTTCCGGGAGAAGAACCGGTCGGTCTGGGTCGATATCGACCAGAAGCTGTTCGATCCGGCCAAGAGCCACGAGGTCTACAACACCTATATGGACCTGCTGGAATACGCCGACACCCTCGGGTTCGACGGCGTCGGGGTGAACGAGCACCACCAGAACGGCTACGGCATCATGCCCAGCCCCAACATCATCGCCGCCGGTCTGGCGCGCCGCACCAAGGACGCGGCCATCGTCGTCCTGGGCAACTCCATCGCCCTCTACAATCCGCCGATCCGCGTGGCCGAGGAGTTCGCCATGCTGGACTGCATCTCGGGTGGGCGGCTGGTGGCGGGGTTCCCGGTGGGGACCTCGATGGACACCAACTACTGCTACGGCCAGATCCCGTCGCTGACGCGCGAGAAGTACCAGGAGGCCCATGACCTGATCATCAAGGCCTGGACCACCCGCGAGCCCTTCGCCTGGAACGGCCGCTACAACAAGCTGCGGCACGTCAACATCTGGCCGCGCCCGATCCAGGACGCCCCCCACCCGCCGGTCCACATCCCCGGCGGCGGCTCGGTGGAGACCTACGACTTCTGCATCGACAACACCTATTCCTACTCCTACCTCAGCTTCTCAGGCTATCTGCGGGCCCAGGCCCTGATGGACGGCTACTGGCGCCGGGTGGACGAGCGCGGCGTGGACAAGAGCCCCTACCGGGCCGGTTTCGCCCAGACCATCCTGGTGGCGGATACCGACGAAGAGGCCGAGCGGCTCTATGCCGAGCATGTCAGCTACTTCTACAATCGCTGCCTCCACGTCTATCCGGGCTTCGCCGACGCGCCGGGCTACCGGACCATCAAGACCATCCAGACCGGCGCGCTCAGTCAGTACGCCCCGCCGCGCGGCGGCTACACCCAGCTGACCTGGAAGGAACTGACCGAGCAGGGCCACGTGATCGCCGGTTCGCCGGAAACCGTCCGTCAACGGATGGAGGAGCTGATCAAGGGGCTGAACGTCGGCAACATCTTCTGCCTGATGCACGTGGGGAACATGCCCGCCGACAAGTGCATGTACTCCACCAAGCTGTTCGCCGAGAAGGTGATGCCCAAGCTGCGGAACATGTTCCCCGACTGGGACCACGACAACCGCTTCTGGACCAGCCCGCTGGCCCAGCGCGTCACCTCCGGCAGCTTGCGCAAGGAGGCGCCCACCAGCGCCGAACTCGCCAAGACCTACGCGTGAAGGGAGAGGTGATCATGGAACTGAAAACCGTCTCCACCCAGCACGTGCCGGTCCGCTATCTCGAAGGCGGCTCCGGGCCTGACCTTGTCTTCCTGCACGGCGCGGGCGGGATCACGGCCGACGACCCGTTCCTGAAGGCGCTGGCTGAGAAGCACCATGTCTACGCCCCGCTGATCCCCGGCTACGGCGACAGCGAGGAATGCGGCGAGATCCGCGACATGCTGGATTTCACCCAGCACAGCTGGGACGTGGTCGAGGCGCTCGGCCTGAAGGACCCGATCCTGGTGGGCCACTCCATGGGCGGCATGATCGCCGCGGAGATGGCGGCCACCCAGCCCAATGACGTCAGCCGCCTGGCGCTCATCTGTCCGGCGGGTCTCTGGAACGACGACCATCCGGTGGCCGACATGTTCTCCCTGATGCCCTACGAGATGCCGCAGTACCTGTTCCACGATGCGGCGGCCGGCGCGGCGATCCTCACGGCGGGGCGCAATGTCGAGGACCCCAACTTCCTGCAGACCTATCTGGTGACCAACGCTCGCCAGCTGGGCATGGCCGGCCGCATCCTGTTCCCGATCCCGGAGCGCGGCCTGTCGCAGCGCATGTACCGGATCAAGGCCAGGACCGTCGTGGTCTGGGGCGACTCCGACCGCATGATCCCGCCCTTCTACGCCCACGGCTTCAAGAAGGGCATCGCGGGCGCCGAGCTGGTCTCCATCCCCGAGGCCGGCCACATGGTCATCCTCGAGAAGACCGCCCAGGTGGTCGAGGCTATCGGTCGGCTCGGCTGACCGCCGAAATGTTCAGCTCACGAACGACACGGCCGACGTGTCGTTCGTGAGGTTCGCGGTTCCAATCTTCCCTGAACCCCGGCTAGACCCTTTCCGGATCAGGTTGAAACAACCTGATCGGATAAAAAGGGTCTATCTTCTTGAATCTAGAGCATGTCCGGGCGGCGAACCGGTGTCCACTTGCGCCTGACATGCTCTAGGCTCACCCTCGACAAGAGGGCCGCTGCGCCCCGGGGGAGGACGCTTGAGACACCTGTTGCCGCTCGCCGCGCTGCTGAGCCTCGCCGCCTGCGCCAAGCCCGCCGGGCCGCCCGCTGACTATGCCAGCCTGGCCCCCGCCGACCCCCGCCTGGCCCAGCTCTATGAGAGCTCCTGCAAGGCCTGCCATGTGAACCCGGCCGCCGGGGCGCCCCTGACCCACGACGCCCGCGCCTGGGTCCCGCGCTGGCATCAGGGGGAGGCCGTGCTGCTGGATCACGTGGTCCAGGGCTACCGGGCCATGCCGGCCGGCGGCCAGTGCGCCGCCTGCACGCCGCAGGACTTCAAGGCCCTCATCCGCTTCATCGCCGACCGTGAGGAAGAGCCGTCATGATCAGTCGTCGCAAGGCCCTGCTGGCCGGCGCCGCCGGCATTGTGGTGGTGGGCGGCGGCGGCGTCGCCCTGGCCGTCCGTGAGAAGCCCGAACCCGTCGCCCCGCCCAGCGTCGATCCGCAAGGCAAGATGCTCTGGCGCAACTGGTCGGGAACCCAGAGCGCCTATCCCAGCCTGCGCAGCGCACCGAAAACCGAGGCAGAGCTGGCGCAGGCGCTCAAGACCGCCTCCGCCCCCATCCGCCCGGTGGGCGCCGGCCACTCCTTCACCGCCCTGGTCCCCACCTCCGGGACGCTGATGACCCTGGACCAGATGGCGGGCATCGAGCGCTGGGAGGGCGAAGAGGCGGTGGTCTGGACCGGCATTCGGCTCGGCGCCCTGGGCCCGGCTTTGGCCGCCAAGGGCCGGGCCATGCCCAACCTGCCTGACATCAACAAGCAGTCCCTGGGCGGCGCCATCGGCACCGGCACCCACGGGACGGGAACCACCCTCAAGGCCCTGCACGGCGACATCACCGCCCTGCGGTTGGCCACGGTCTCGGGCGAGATCCTGGACTGCGATGCGACCCGCAACGCCGAGGTCTTCAATGCCGCGCGGGTCTCGATGGGCGGCCTTGGCGTCATCACCCAGGTGCGGCTGAAAACCTCGGCCAATCGGCGCCTGCACCGCCACGTCTGGATCGAGCCGCTCGCCGACACCATCGCAAGGTGTGAGGACCGCTGGGCCCGGCACCGGAACTACGAGTTCTACGCCGTCCCCTTCACCGACCTGGCGGCCAACATCACCCACGACGAGACCGACCTGCCGGCCACCCCGCCGGCCCCCTCCAGCGACGACGCCTTCCTCGAGGCCCTCAAGCAGCTGCGCAACCTGCTGGGCTTCTCCACCCCCCTGCGCAAGGCCGCGGCCAAGGCCCTGCTGGGGTCCACCAAGCCGGAGGAAGCCGTGGGCGAGGGCTGGAAGCTGCTCTCCACCGAGCGCCCGGTGCGCTTCAACGAGATGGAGTTCCATCTGCCGCCGGAGAGCCAGATGGCGGCGCTGAAGGCGGTAATGGCGGCCATCGAGACGCACCGCAAGGACGTCTTCTTCCCCATCGAGCTGCGCCGCATCGCCGCCGACGACGCCTGGCTCTCGCCCTTCAATGGCGGGCCGCGCGGCTCGGTGGCCGTCCACTGCTACTACAAGGACGACTACCGGTTCCTGTTCGACCTGATTCAGCCGATCTTCCTGGCGCACGGCGGCCGCCCCCACTGGGGCAAGCTCCACAGCCTCACGGCGCCGCAGCTTTCGAAACTCTATCCGGACTGGGAGGCCTTCCAGGCGGTCCGCCGCCGTCTGGACCCAGAGGGCAGGATGCTGAACCCCTACCTGCGGGAGCTGTTCGGGGCGTGATAACCCGCTCTTCCCGGCCAAGGCCGGGATGAGCGGAGTTGGGAGCGCTAGGCCCTCACCAGCCCATTCTCTCCGCTCAGCACCAGCCGGTGGAAGCGCTCGCCCATCAGCCGGTAGCCCTCGGTGTTCGGGTGCAGGTCGTCGGGCAGCAGGGCCGCGTCGGCGGGGCCGAACAGCTCCAGGCCGTCGAGATAGCCGATAGCCCCATCCCCGGTCTTGATCCGCGCGTCGACCACCATCTGCAGCAACTGGCGCATCCGCTGCAGGCTCGGCCCGTCACCGGCTGTCTCCCGCGGCGGCGACCAGATCGGCGAGACGATCAGCATCGGCGTCGTCGAGTGTTTCTCGCGGATGATGGAGATCATCGAATGCGCCGCGTCGAGGAAGTTGCGCTCCTTCAGCTGGCCGTCGGTGTGGACGTTGATCCCCAGCTTCAGGACGATGGCGTCGGCCCGCTGGTCACGGATGATCCGCGCCGCCAGGCCGCTGAGCAGGCAGGACCCAGCCCAGCCCAGGTTGAGATGATCGAGGTTCGCCAGTCGGCTGGCCACGGCGGGCCAGTTGGCGGTGGCGCCCTCGGCCTCCATGCCGTGGCTGATGGAGCTGCCGTGAAACAGCACGCGCGGCCGCCCGTCCGGGACCGCCTTCAGGCTCGCGCCAGCCTCCAGCTCCAGGCCGGTGATGGCCACCGTCGCCGCCTGGGGCAGCCACAGCTCCACGGTCTTGTCTCCCGCCGGCATGCCCTCGAAGGCCAGCGTCAGGGCCGCGTCCCCGGTCAGCCCGCCCTGCGGGTCCATCTCCGCCCCGCCCACGCCCCAGGTCCGCGCGAAGAACTCACCCTCGACATAGAGGTCGTAGGCGCCCCGCCGCTCGCCATCGTTGGGCAGAGCCAGGAGGTGCTGGGTGGCGGTCAGTTTTACTGTCGTGCTGTCGGTGCGGAACCTTAGCCGGCACCCGGTCGCGCAGGACGCCACCCACTGGGTGAAGGCGTCATAGAAGGGCAGTTCCGCCACCGGCAGCCGCATCGGCTGGATCGACCCCGGACGCCTGCGGATATCGATCTGGCCGTCCAGCAAGGTTTCGATGGTGGACAGGGGGATGGCTTGCATGGATCGCTCCTGATTGTTGGACGGACTCTAGGACATCCGTCGATCTTTGGGAGGGACGAGCCGCCCCAGGAATGAACCACGAACCTCACGAACGACACGAACAAGACGGCGGCTCATCCCTCCCATGTCATCCCGGTTTCCGCGTAGCGGAAGACCGGGACCCATACGAACCGGTCTATCCTGCACGCCCGGCGCGTCTGGGTCCCGGACGAGCGCTGCGCGCTGTCCGGGATGACACTCTTGTTCGTGTCGTTCGTGAGGTTCGTGGTCGATCTTCTTCAACCTCGCCCGCGCACCGCGCGGAGGAAGCGCCCACGAAAAAGGGCCGCCCTCGCGGACGGCCCTTCGTCAGTTCAAAGCGGGTCGAGGTCTTAGAAGATCTCGAACAGCCCCGCCGCGCCCATGCCGCCGCCGACGCACATGGTCACCACGCCATACTTGTAACCGCGGCGCTTGCCCTCGTGCAGGATGTGGCCGGTCGCGCGCGCGCCGGTCATGCCGTAGGGGTGGCCGATGGAGATGGCGCCGCCGCTGATGTTGTACTTGGCGGGGTCGATGCCGAGCTTGTCACGGCAATAGACGACCTGGCTGCCGAACGCCTCGTTCAGCTCCCACATGTCGATGTCGTCGATGGTCAGGCCGTTACGTTCCAGCAGCTTGGGGATCGCGAAGACCGGGCCGATGCCCATTTCTTCCGGGCCGCAGCCGGCGACGGCCATGCCGCGATAGGCGCCCAGCGGGGTCAGGCCCAGACGCTCGGCTTCCTTCCGCTCCATCAGCACCACGGCGGCGGCGCCGTCCGACAGCTGGCTGGCGTTGCCGGCGGTGACGTACTTGCCTTCCTTGATGATCTGGCCGCCCTTGAACACCGGGGCCAGCTTCTGCAGGTCGGCCAGCGTGGTCTGCGGGCGGTTGCCTTCGTCCTGGGTCAGGCGGACTTCCTTTTCGGAGAACTCGCCGGTCTCCTTGTTCTGCACCATCATGATCGAGGTCAGCGGCGCGATCTCGGCGTCGAACCGGCCGTCGGCCTGGGCCTGGGCGGTGCGCTGCTGGGACTGGTAGGCGTACTCATCCTGCGCTTCGCGCGAGACGTTGTAGCGCTCGGCCACGATCTCGGCGGTCTCGATCATCGAGGTGTGGATTTCCGGAACGTGCTCGTTCAGCCACTTATCGCTGGTGCGGTAGCGGTTCATCTTATCGTTCTGAACCAGGCTGATGCTCTCCAGCCCGCCGCCGACCGCGACATTGGCGCCGTCGTTGATGATGTACTTGGCGGCCGTGGCGATGCCCATCAGGCCCGAGGAGCACTGGCGATCCAGGGTCATGCCCGAGACGGTGTTGGGCAGGCCCGCGCGGAGCGCAGCTTGCCTGGCGATGTTGTTGCCGGTGGAGCCCTGCTGCAGGGCCGCGCCCATCACCACGTCGTCGACGGTGGCCGGATCGATGCCGGCGCGCTTGACCGCCTCGGCGATCACGTGGCCGCCCAGTTCGGCGCCGGAGGTGTTGTTGAACGCGCCGCGATAGGCCTTGCCGATCGGCGTGCGGGCGGTGGAGACGATGACAGCTTCACGCATGAAGAGAGGTCCTTGGTTTGGGAGAAGGGTTTGAAAGGGCTGGCTCAAGGTCTCCTTCTCCCCTTGCGGGAGAAGGTGTCGGGCGAGCAGCCCGACGGATGAGGGGTCGCGCGGCGGTCTCAGGTCTGGTCGCCGCGACCGAGGCGGATGAGGCGGTGCGACCCCTCATCCGACCCTGCTCCGCAGGGCCACCTTCTCCCGCAAGGGGAGAAGGGACGCCGCTGGCCAGACCGCCCGCATTTACAGGT
Source organism: Phenylobacterium sp. (assembly GCF_030693625.1). GTDB lineage: Bacteria > Pseudomonadota > Alphaproteobacteria > Caulobacterales > Caulobacteraceae > Phenylobacterium > Phenylobacterium ferrooxidans. The sequence continues at coordinate 75,645 of NZ_JAUYAF010000084.1, read as the reverse complement.
CGGAGAATTTCTTGCCGTCGGCCACCAGCTTTTCCAGCAGCGGGGAAGGCTTGAAGGCGTCGCCCATCTTGGCCTGGAACTCCTGCATCTTGGCCAGCACCTTGTCAGGGCCGACCTGGTCGCCGTACCACATCGGGCCGCCGCGATAGACCGGCCAGCCGTAGCCGTTCTGCCAGACCACATCGATGTCCGAAGACCGGATGGCCTTCTTCTCCTCGAGGATTTTCACGCCCTCATTGATCATCGGGAAGATGCAGCGTTCCAGGATCTCCTCGTCGCTGATCTTGCGGGGATTGGCGCCCGACTTAACGATGAAGTCGTTGATCACCTTCTCGGTAAAGGGGCTGGGCTTGGCGTTGCGGTTCTCGTCATAGTCGTAATAGCCGGCGCCGGTCTTCTGGCCGCGGCGGTCGGCTTCGCAGAGCACGTCGCGGATGCTCTCGCCGTTGGACTTCTCCTTCACCCAGCCGATGTCCAGGCCCGCCAGGTCACTCATGGCGAAGGGACCCATGGGGAAGCCGAAGTCGTAGAGCACGCGGTCGATGTCCCAGGGCATGGCCCCTTCCATCACCAGCTTCTGGGCTTCGCGCTGGCGCTGGCCCAGGATGCGGTTGCCGACGAACCCGGGGCAGACCCCCACCAGGACGGCGGTCTTGCCGATCTGCTTGGCCAGCTTCATCGAGGTGGCGATGACGCTGTCGGACGTATGGTCGGCGCGGACGATCTCCAGCAGCTTCATGACATTGGCCGGCGAGAAGAAGTGCAGGCCGATGACGCTCTCGGGACGCTTGGTCACCGAGGCGATCTCGTCGATGTTCAGGCCCGAGGTGTTGGTGGCTAGGATCGCGCCGGGTTTGCAGATGGCGTCCAGCTTGGCGAAGATGTCCTTCTTGATGTCCATCCGCTCGAAGACCGCCTCGATCACCAGGTCGAGGTCGGCGAAGCTCTCCTCCATCGACAGCGAGCCGGTGATCAGGGCGCAGCGCTCCTCGACCTGGGCGGCCGTGATGCCGCCGCGCGAGGCGGTGCGCTCATAGTTCTTGCGGATGATGGCCAGGCCCTTGTCCAGGGGCTCCTGCTTCTGCTCGACGATCACCACCGGGATGCCGGCGTTGGCGAAGTTCATCGCGATGCCGCCGCCCATGGTGCCGGCGCCGATCACCCCCACCTTCTTGATGGGGATCAGCGGGGTGTCGTCGGCGATGCCGGGGATCTTCTGGGCCTGGCGCTCGGCGAAGAAGGTGTAGCGCTGGGCGGCCGACTGGCTGCCGGCCATCAGCTCGTTGAACAGCTTGCGCTCGACCTTCATGCCCTCGTCGAAGGGCAGGTTCACCGCCGCCTCGATGCACTTGATGTTGTATTCCGGGGCCAGGAAGCCGCGGAACTTGCGCGCATTGGCCTTGCGGAAATCGGCGAAGATCTCGGGCTTGCCGCGGGCGGCCTCGACCTTGGCGTTCTGGTCGCGGATCTTGGTGAGGGGACGGTTCTCGGCGGCGACCTTGCGGGCGAAGGCGATGGCGCCCTCCTTCAGCTTGCCTTCCTCCACCAGTTCGTCGGTCAGGCCGCCGGAGAGGGCTTCCTTGGCCGGCACATGGCGGCCGCTGGTCATCATTTCCAGGGCGCGTTCGGGACCGACCACGCGGGGCAGGCGCTGGGTGCCGCCGGCGCCCGGCAGCAGGCCGAGGTTCACCTCGGGCAGGCCGAACTTCGCCGACGGGACGGCGACGCGGTAGTGGGCGCAGAGGGCGACCTCGAGCCCGCCGCCCAGGACGGTGCCGTGGATGGCGGCCACCACCGGCTTGGTGGAGCTCTCCATCATGTCCTGCACGTCGGCCAGCTGCGGGTCGGCCATGGCCGAGCCGAACTCGGTGATGTCGGCGCCGGCGATGAAGGTGCGGCCTTCGCAGATCAGCACGATGGCCTTGGCGGCCGGATCGGCGATGGCGGCCTTGAAGCCCTCGAACAGGCCCTGGCGCACCGCGGCCGACAGCGCGTTCACCGGCGGGGAATTGAGGGTGATGACGGCGACTTCGCCGTCCAGCGTGAGGTCGGTCACGGCGTTGATGGCGGTCATGGGCGCATCCTCGGTCTGGCGTTTCAGGGCCGCCTCTAGGCTGGGCGGCTGGAGAGATTCAAACGTTTGTTACAGGCCCGTCGCGCGGCGCGCGAGTCAAATGTGCGTAGGGTTTTCGTGACGGAAACCCGGGTCTAAGACCAAGCTTCAACGATCAAAAAGGGAAGCGCCTGATGGCTCTGGATCTGTTCTCATTGAAGGGCCGCGTGGCCCTCGTCACCGGCGGCTCGCGCGGGATCGGCAAGATGATCGCCGCCGGCTTCATCGAGCAGGGCGCCAAGGTCTACATCTCCTCGCGCAAGCCCGGCGCCTGCGACGAGACCGCCGCCGAGCTGGGCGAGAACTGCATCTCCCTGCCGCAGGACGTCTCCACGGTGGAGGGCTGCCAGGCGCTGGCCAAGCGCTTCGCCGAGCATGAACCCAAGCTGGACATCCTGGTGAACAACGCCGGCGCCGCCTGGGGCGCGCCCTTCGACGAGTTCCCGGAGAGCGGCTGGGACAAGGTGATGAACCTGAACCTGAAGTCGCCCTTCTTCCTGACCCAGGCGCTGCACGGCGCGCTCAAGGCCGCCGCCAGCCACGAGCAGCCGGCCAAGGTGATCAACATCTGCTCGATCGACGGCATCCGCCTCAATCCGCAGGAAACCTATTCCTACCACGCCTCCAAGTCGGGCCTGATCTACCTGACGCGCCGGATGGCCGCGACCCTGATCGAGGACTCGATCAACGTCACCGGCATCGCGCCCGGCGCCTTCGCCTCGGAGATGAACCGCGTGGCCCGCGATCAGGGCGACCAGATCGCCAAGCGCATCCCCTCGCGCCGCATTGGCCGCGACGAGGACATGGCCGCCGCCGCCATCTACCTGGCGAGCCGCGCTGGCGACTACGTGGTGGGCGAAACGATCGCCGTTGACGGCGGCGTCGCCCTGGCCAGCCTCGGCGGCCTCTAGGCGACAATAGTTTATATAGATCAATATGTTAAAGTGAAATCACTCCCGGCGGGCCGCCAACCTGCCGGGAGTGCGTCGTCAAATGCCGGTTTGGTCCCTCCACGGCGGCCAACATGTGCGTGGAACGGCTCCGCTCGCGCCGCTTTTGCGCTAGAAGGTGAACCTCCCGCGGCAGCAACGGCGCCCCTTGTCCGAGCCTGAATCCCCCTCCCGGCGCACCTGGCGCACCGTCCTGATCCTCGCCACCATCGCGGTGCTGCTGGTCGTGGCCGCCGCCTATGCCGGCCGCCGCGCCATCGCCCGCGAGGCGCTCACCGGCTGGCTGCGCTCGCACGGGGTGGAAAGCCAGGTCAGCTTCTCCACCTTCGGCCCCGGCGGCTTTACCGGCACCCTGCGTATCGGCCCCGCTGCCAACCCCGACCTGACGGCCCAGGTGGCCGAGGTCCGCTACGGTCTCACCGGCTGGTGGGCGGGCAAGCCCTTCGGCGCCACGGTGACCTCGGTTCGCCTGGTCCGCCCGGTCATCAAGGGCCGCTGGAAGGACGGGCGGCTGACCCTGGGGGCCCTGGACCCCCTCATCGACACCCTGCGCAAACGCCCGCCGCGCCCCGACGCCCGCCAGCCGAGGATCGTGGTGGAGGACGCCTGCCTGCGTCTGGACACCGACCATGGCCCCCTTCTGGCCCGGGCCAGCGCCCGGCTGGACCACGGCCGCCTGCTGCGCCTGGACGCCGCCTTCGCCCCCGCCGAGCTGGAGGGCCCCGACCGCTCGGTGCGGCTGGGCCCCGGCGAACTGCACCTGGTGACCGTGGGCGACCAGGTGGCCTCGGTCCTGGAGACCACGGTCCGCGACCTGAAGCTCGGCCAGATCACCGCCCAGGAGGCCAGGGTCCGCCTGACCGCCCGCACCGCCTATCCCGACCTCAAGCGCAAGCGCGGCGACGGCGCCCTGACCCAGAGCCTGACGATCAACGCCCGGTCCCTGACCTATGGCGAGACCCGGCTGCGGGACGCCAGTCTGGAGGCGACTTTCAACGGCCAGTCCACTGGCTGGATCGACACCCTGGCGGTCACCGGGGACGGGACCGCCGTCCTGGGGGCGGCCCGCGCCGACCTCGCCGGCGCCCAGGTGCGCGGCCTGCGGATGACCGCCAATGTCGGAGGCCTCAACTGGACCCGGCATGGCGGCGACCGGGTGGCCGCCAGCCTGGCCACCCGGGTCAACGCCGAGGGCCTGACCCACGACAAGCTCACCCTGACCCGGCTATCGGGCGCCCTGCGGGGCTCGGCGGCGCTGGCCGCCCAGGGGGGCGACCTGGCCCTGGCCGGCACGGTGGCGACGCACGGCGACTGGTCGGGTCTGGGCGGGGCGAGCGCCAATGACGCGCCCGAGATCGCCGCGCTGAAGCGCGCCGCCCGCAGCTTCGACGCCGAGACCCGTGGTCTCTCCGTCACGGCCGGCGATGGCGGCCTGAGGCTGGCCCTCACCTCGCCCCTGACCGTGCGCCCCACGGCGGGCGGCCTCGCCACGATCCGGGCGCAGGGCTCTGGTCCCATCTATGCGGGCGGCGGCGGCGCCCTGCACCTGGCCGTGGTCGGCGGCGGTCTGCCCCAGGCTGACCTGGCCGTGGATCGCTATCGCCTCACGCCCGGCGGCCTGACCGCCCAGACCCGGATCAAGGCGAAGACCGGCATCGGGCCGGTTCGTGACGGTATGATCCAGGCTGAGGGCGAGCTGCGGGTCGCCCATGGCGCCATCGCCTTCGCCGCCGACCGTTGCGCCGCGGTCTCCGGCCGCCTGGACCTGGGCGCCAACGACGTGGAGGCGATCGCGGCCCAACTCTGCCCGACCGGCGCGCGCCTGTTCACCCTGACCAAGGGCGACTGGCGGATCCGCGCCGGGGCCCAGGCCCTGTCGGCGACGGTTCCCTTCCTTCAGGCGGCGGTCAGCCAGGGCGCGGGCGGCCTCGACCTGGGCGCCGTCAACGGCCGCCTCACCGGCGCCCTGGCGCTCAGCGCGGGGACGGTGGCCGACACCAGTTCAGATCGCCGCTTCAACCCGGTCCGCGCCACCGCCCAGGCCCGCGTCAACGGCGAGGTCTGGACCGCTGACATCGGTGTCACCGACCCAGCCGGGCGCCCGCTCGGCCGGGGCGTCCTGCGCCACGACGGGGCGGTCGGTGGCGGCGCCCTGACCTTCGACACCGGAACCCTCACCTTCGCCGAGGATGGACTGCAGCCCGCCGCCCTCTCGCCCCGCGCCGCCCTGGTGGCCTCGCCGGCCATGGGTCAGGTCCGCTTCCAGGGCCAGGTCGCCTGGACCAAGGCCGGCGCCACCAGCGGCGGGGTGCTCGACATCCCGGGCCTCGATTTCCGCAGTCCGGCGGGCCAGGTCAGCGGCCTGGCGGGCCAGATCACCTTCACCAGTCTCGCGCCGCTCACCGCCGCGCCGGGCCAGACCCTGAAGGCGCAGCGGATCGAAGCCCTGTCCGGGCTCACCGACGCCGAGGTCACTTTCGGCATCGCCGGCGAGGCCGTGAATGTGGCCGGTCTCGACCTGGCCGTGGGCGGCGGCACGGTGCGTCTGCAGCCCTTCAGCCTGCCCTTCGCCGGCGGCCAGTCGTGGAAGGGCGTCGTGGATTTCACCAACGTCCAATTGTCGGACTTCGTGGAGGCCTCGCCCTTCGCCGATCGGGTGGATCTCACCGCCAGGGCCAGCGGGACCATCCCCTTCACGGTCACCCCCGAGGGGGTCCGCGTCGCGGGCGGGCAGCTGCGCGCCATCAGTCCCGGCCGCCTGTCCATCCGCCGCGAGGCGCTTACCGGGGTCGCGGCCGAGGGCGCGGTGGTCGCCGGGCCGCTGGGGGAAAAGACCCCGCCGCCCACCACCGACACCTTCACCGACTTCGCCTATCAGGCCATGGAGAACCTGGCCTTCCAGAGCCTGGACGCCTCCATCAACAGCCTGCCCCAGGGGCGGCTCGGCATCCTGTTCCACATCAAGGGCGAGAACGCCCCGCCGACCCACCAGGAGATCAGGCTGACCCCGCAGGAGATCATCACCCGCAGCTTCCTCACCCGGAAGCTGCCCCTGCCGTCGGGGACCAAGGTCGACCTGACCCTGGACTCCTCCCTCAACCTTGATCAACTGCTGGGCGACTTCGCCGAGTATCAGAAGCTTCGCGGTTCAGACGCCGTTCAGCCCAGCCCTGCGAAACCCATCCCATGAGGTGCGCCCAATGATCCCCGCCCGATCCCTCGCCGCTCTCGCGGTCGCCGCCGTCGGCTTCGGCGCCTGCGCCACCGTCCATGTGGATGTGAAGCCGATCACCATCTACGCCAAGCTCGACGCCGACGTCCGCCTGCGGCTGGACGACGACGTCAAGGCGCTGATCAAGCAGAATCCGGACCTGTTCTAAGGGGCCATGACCATGACCTTCCAAACCTATCTCATCCCCGTCGCCGCCGTGGTCGGGACCCTCGTGGCCGGACCGGCCCTCGCCGCCACCGCCAAGGCCACGGTGGACGCCGCCAAGGCCGCCGGGATCGTGGGCGAGCAGAACGACGGCTATCTGGGCTTCGTGAAGGGCGGCGGTGGCGAACCCGCCGTCGAGGCCGCGGTGGGCGAGATCAACGCCGGCCGCGCCCAGCTCTATCGCGGCGCCGCCGCCAAGAACGGTGTCACGCCTGAAGCCGCCGGCGCCGCCGCCTACCAGGGCGTTGTCCAGCTCAAGCTGCGCCCGGGAGACTACTACCAGACGCCAGCTGGCGAGTGGGTTCAGAAGTAAGGTCCCGCCGCCCTTCCACGCCTGCGTTTCGCCGGGTGACGTGCAGGGAAACTTGCCGCTTGGCGCAGCGATCGCCCGTCCGATACAGAGGGATGGTCGCGGACCGGCCAGGATTTGCCGCGCGGGGGTGGAGGGGAGATGGCGGAACGCAACGTCGCCCGGTCGACGGACCGCTTCGAGAAGAAGCGCGACGCCATCCTCGACGCCTCCACGGTCATCCTCAACACCCAAGGGGTGAAGGGCCTGACCCTGGGCGTGGCCGCCGCCGCCGTCGGCCTGTCCACCACCAGCGTCACCTACTACTTCAAGCGCAAGGACGACCTCGCCGCCGCCTGCCTGATGCGCGGCATCGACTGGCTGACCCAGGCCGCCGACACCGCCCTGGCGGAGAAGACCCCCACCGAGCGCCTGCGGAGGCTGCTGGAGCTCTATCTGGAGCGGGTGCGCCAGGGCGCCATCGGCGCCGCCCCGCCGCTGCCGGAGCTGTCGGATATCCGGGCCCTCAACAATCCGCGCCGCACCGAGGTGTTCGACGCCTTCATGAAGCTGTTCCGCAAGGTGCGGAGCCTGTTCGACACCCCAGACCTGGCCTGGCTGGGCCGGGGCCGCCGGACGGCGCGGACCCACATGTTGCTGGAGCAGCTGTTCTGGGCCGGCGCCTGGCTGCCGAAGTACGACCCCGAGGACTACGACCGTATCTGCGACCGGATGTTCGACATCCTCACCGGCGGCCTGGCCGTGGAGGGCGCGGAATGGGCCCCGGCCCCGGCGCCCCTCGCCGAGCTGGCGGCTTCCGACGGCGCAGAGCTGGGCCGCGAGATCTTCCTGCTGGCCGCGACCCGGCTGATCAACAGCCGGGGCTACAAGGGCGCCTCGGTGGACAAGATCTCCGCGGAGCTGAACGTCACCAAGGGCAGTTTCTACCATCACCACGAGGCCAAGGACGACCTGGTGGTGGCCTGTTTCGACCGCACCTTCGAGGTGATGCGCCGGGTGCAGCGCCTGGCCATGAGCCTGCCCGGCGATCAGTGGAGCAAGCTCTCCAGCGCGGCGGCGGCGCTGGCCGAGTACCAGCTCTCCGAATACGGACCGCTGCTGCGCACCTCGGCGCTCTCGGCCCTGCCCGAGGCCATGCGCGATGAGCAGGTGGCCCACTCCAACCGGGTCTCCGACCGCTTCGCCTCGATGATCTCCGACGGCATCGCCGAGGGCTCGATCCGGCCGGTGGATCCCTTCATCGCCGCCCAGATGCTGAACGCCACCCTGAACGCCGGCGCCGAGCTCGGCTTCTGGGTGCCGGGCGTGACCCAGAAGGCCGCCCCCTCGGTCTTCGCGAGGCCCATGCTGATGGGAATCTTCGCCCGGTAGCTGAGCGTGACAGCCGGAAGGGGCCGCCGGTTCCGGCGCCCGTCACGCGACCAGCAAAGGCCCCTAGCTGAGCTTGTCGGTCCCGCCAGCCGGTTCGCCCTCATTCACCAGGTCCGCCGCCGCCGCCAGCTTGCGCAGCGACTCCGCATGGCTCTCGCGGGTGATGCGGTAACCGGCCATGAAGATCACGCACAGGCCGTAGAGCACCACCAGCACCGGCACATAGATCATCCCCAGGCGGGCGATGACGGCGGGGTCCACCTCGCCCGGCCTGGCGCCCTGCGGGAAAGCCGCGGCCTTCAGCAGCATGGCCGAGGTGAAGATGCCGATCCCGGTGACGGCCTTGGCCACGAAGGCCGAAGCCGCGAAGAATAGTCCCTCCGACCGGCGGCCGGTCTGCAGTTCTGAGTCCTCCACCACGTCGGCGATCATTGAGGAGGTGAGGATGTTGGAGGTGATGGTGGCCCCGGTGGAGATCACGTTCTGCAGGAAGATCAGCGGGAAGAGCAGGGCGCTGCCGTTCTCGGGGAACAGGCCCATCAGGCGCAGGATGATGGGGCTCACCCCCACCGCGACACCGATCAGCAGCAGGGTCATGGCCGAGCGCTTCTTGCCGAACCTCTGCGAGAACATCGGGGCGGTGGCGAAGGCGAACACAGCGGCCGTCAGGCTGGCGAAGGTGAAGAGCGCGATCTGCGCCGAGCTGAACTCCCAGAAGAAGGTCGTGAAATAGAGGCTGATGGACAGGGTCAGCCCGCTCGCCATGGCCCCGAACAGGTTGGCGGTCAGAATGCGCAGGAACGAACGATGGGAAAGCGTGCCCACCATCTCGCGGGCCAGGGTCGGCAGGCTGAGCTTGCGGTGCGGCGCGTCGCGCAGAAACGGGATCTGGCTGTGGGTGCCCAGCGCCGACACCAGGATGGCCAACAGCATCAGCAGGGCCGCGGCCAGGCCGTAGTGGGCGTATCCCTCGACATTGAGCTGGCCGACCTTGTGGGTGGCGTCGGGGGTCAGGAAGATCTTCAGGGCCGCGAAATACATCGCCAGCCCGCCGATCCAGCCGAACAGGAAGCGGTAGCTGAGCAGCTTGGTGCGCTCGTCGTAGCCCGTGGTCAGCTCGGCGGCGAGGGCCGAGGAAGGGATCTCGTAGCAGGTGATGAAGCTGCGGATCAGGATGGCCGTGCCGATCAGGTAGAAGAACAGCCCCTGGTGATCGAGCGCCTTGGGCGGGTTCCACAGCAGCAGGTAGGAGACCGCCACCGGCAGGGCGGCGGCGTACATGAACGGGTGCCGGCGGCCCCACTTGGAGCGGTAGTTGTCCGAGGCCTGGCCGACGATCGGATCGAGGAAGGCGTCGACGATGAGGGCGATCATGATCGCCAGGCCCACCGTCTCAGCCGGCAGGCCCATGACCTGATTGTAGAAGATCAGCAGAAAGTACGAGAAGCCGTTGTCCTTGACCCCGAAGGCCACGGATCCGAAGCCGTAGAACAGCTTGGTGGGCATACTCAACCGGCGACCGGTTTGAGCGTCTGATGCGGCCTGGCTCACGTCGTCCCCCCGAACTTGTATTGTTCTTGAGACCTTAGCTCGCCGCCTCCCCGCCGTCTTGCGTCAGGCGCCGCCGGCGCCGTCGACCACGGGGCGAGCCTCGGCGACGCGGACCCGCTCGGCCACGGCGGCGGCCTCCTCCAGGGTGGCGACATTGCTGGCGTGCAGATCCTCATCGATCTTGTAGGGCAGCAGGACGAGGATCGAGAGCAGGCTCATGCCGGTGTTGATGGGCAGGAAGATCAGCGCCAGTCGGCGCATGATCTCCGGGTCCACCGTGCCCGCCGCCGCATGGGTGGGGAAGGCCACCAGGGTCAGCAGGACGCCTGACAGGAACACGCCGATGCCGCCGGTGAACTTGGGCAGCAAGCCGTTGGCGGCCAGCAGCAGGCCCTCCGACCGCACCCCGGTCTTCACCGCGGCGTCCTCCACCACGTCGGCGATCATCGAGGAGATGATGATGAAGCCGGCGATCGCCAGGGTCGTGGCGATGAAATAGTCCACCAGCAACAGGGTCAGGACCATGGCGCTGTCGGTGGGCGCGAGGTTCAGGAGTTTCAGCGACAGAGGTATGGCCGAGGTCAGGACTGAGCAGGTGAAGAGGATCAGCATCGCCCGTTTCTTGCCCAGCCTCTTCGAGGTGGGACCGGCCACGATGACGCCGGACACCGAGGCCAGGACGCCGGCCATGGAGATGTAGGAGATCGAGGCGGCGCTGACGCCCCAGAGCTCGATGTAGAAATACTGGCTGAGCGCCCCCGACAGGCCGGTGGAGACCCCCGAGCAGAGCCCGGAGATCATCACCACGATCAGCGAGCGGTTGCCGATGGTGCCGACGATTTCCTTGGCCACCTGGCGGAGCGGAACCTTGCGGACCGGGGGCTGGTACAGGTCCTTGATGTGCCGGTGCGTCCCCATGGCCGAGACCAGGATGGAGACCGCCATCACGCCGGCCGCCAGGATGCCGAAATTGGCGTACCCGGCCTTGTTCAGGATGCCCCCCGCCGCCGGCGACAGGAAGACCTGGTAAAGCACCACGTTCATCCCCAGGCCGCCTACGACCCCGAAGAAGAACCGGTAGCTGAACAGGCTGGTGCGCTGGTGGTAGTCGCTGGTGAGTTCGGGCGCCAAGGCCGAGGACGGGATCTCATAGAGGCTGACGCAGAGCCGCAGCAACACCAGCATCCCGATCACGAAGATGCCCGTGGTGGTCACAGGCCAGTCGGACGGCGAGTTCCAGAAGGCGATGCAGGCCACCGCGATCAGGGGCGCCGAGGCATACATCAACGGGTGCCGACGGCCCCAGCGGGTGCGCAGCTTGTCCGACCACTGGCCGATGGCCGGGTCGATGACCGCGTCCAGCATCAGGGTCAGCATGATCGCCGTCCCGACCCAGAGGGCGGGCAGGCCGATGACCCGGTTCAGATAGGGCTGCAGCAGGGTGGCCGACAGGCCCAGCACGGAGACCCCGACGGCGATGGAGCCGACCCCGTAGGAGAGCTTGGTCGAGAGGTTGAGCCTCGGCGCGCTCGGCGCCTGCGGTTGGTCTTGAGACAAGGGCGACTCTTGGGCTGAGGGCGCGGGTCCTGCCGCAAGGTGATTTGCCCGGCTTGGATGTCCGGCTCTGGATTCAGCTTCCTGGGGCTATCCGACCCTCGGCTCCGGACTGGGCGGCAAGGACAGCGGCGTCCTTCAGTTTCTCCAGATTGGACTCATGGGCGGCCTTGTCGATCTTGAAGGCGAACAGGCAAAGGATCGCGACGGCGAACATCAGGACCGCCGTCGGCAGGTAGATCATGGCAAGCTCCCGGAGGATCGCCGGATCGACTTCCCCGCGCTTGGCGTTTGTCGGGAAGTTGACGTAGGCCAGCAGGCTGCCCGAGATCAGCACCCCCATGCCCGAGACGATCTTCTTGAACAGGTTGTCGGCGGAGAACAGCAGGCCCTCTGAGCGGCGACCCGTCTTGACCTCCGAATCCTCCACCACGTCGGCGATCATCGAGGACAACAGCACCCCGGTGATTGTCGCCATGGTGGTGCTGAAGAACATCTCGACCGTCAGAAAGCGGAACATGTTCTCAGATCCTGGCGCGGGCGCCAGGTGCATCAGGGACAGGGTCAGCGGCATCACGCTTGTGGTCAGGGCGCCGATGAACATCAGGATGGCGGCGTGCTTCTTGCCCAGCCAGGCGCCGGCGCGCGGCGCGAGCGCCACGCCCATGAGACTGGCGATCACCCCGACCGCGGTCAGGATCGAAAGCTGGGTCTGGGTAAGAAGGAAGAAGTAGAGGGCGAAATAGATATCCAGGGCGTTCTTCAGCCCAAAGGCGATGGCGATGAACATCCCGGCCGCCGTCGCCACCAGGAAGGAGCGATTGTTGAGGGTGCTGGCGATCTCCCGAGCCATCTGCCCAGCCCCAATCTTGCGGACCGGCGGCTGCCGCAGATAGGGGATCTGTCTGAAGGTGCCCGTGGTGGAGATCAGAATGACGCAGAAGATGACGATGGAGGCGAACAGCGAATAGCCGAAATAGCCGGCGCGTTCAGTGATGCCGCCGGTGCCATCCGGGTTCTCCTTCATGAACACCTGGTAGACCAGCAGGGTCATGCCCAGGCCGCCGAAGACCCCGAACATGCCGCGCAGGGCGATCAGGGTCGTGCGCCCGTTGTAGTCCTCCGACAGTTCCGGTGCGAGAGCTGAGGACGGCAGTTCGAAGAAGGTGTCGAACAGCCGGATCACCAGCAAGCAGACCAGCATGTAGGCGAACAGCTCGCCCTGACTCCAGCCTGAGGGCGGGTTCCAGATCAGGAAGAAGGCCACACTCACCGGTAGGGCGGCCGCATACATGAAGGGGTGGCGGCGGCCCCAGGGCGACCGGAAATTGTCGGATATCTGGCCCACCAGAGGGTCGCAGAAGGCGTCGAAGATCAGGGCGATGAAGATCGCCGTGGAGACCATCTGTGGCGGTAGGCCCACCACCTGATTGTAGAAGATCAACAGGAAGGTTGAGAGACCCCGCGCCTTGATGGCGTTGGCCACAGAGCCAAGGCCGTACAGCAACTTTGTGCTCAATCCGACCGGGGGGCGCGCCCCCACGGCGAAGGTTGCGCTCATATAGGGCTCCGGAGAGGGGCGAGGGGGAGGGGAGGGGCCGAAGACGTCGTCGAAGATCCGCGCATCATCGGCGCGGCGGGGCCGCGATCCACCGTCTTCCTCCCGCCGCGTCGTAGATGCGCGGCATTCTGATTATGTCTTTGAGGTCAACCGTGCGGGAGGCCCGCCATGGCGTCAACGGCTTTGATCTTACAGTTCTGACACAATGCAAGTCCTTGCCAGCCAGGGGTTTGGAGCAGGCGCGCGCCCTCCTGGCGGCGTTCGCGACCTGTTCCCTCCGGCCGCCGTTCGAATATCGAGAATGGCGGCGGCGCCGCGAGAGAAACGCCGGCGCGTCCTGCCAGCGGTCCTCCAACTCCAGCCCGTGCGTCCCTGGCGGGACCAGGGCGTTGGTACCGGACGTTGGTGATGTTCTGGGCTGCGCCCGCCCCAATTCAGGTCGCGCCTCCCCAAGGGGAAAGCCGAAACGGTCACCGGCGCCGCCCCGAGGCACTGCTCCCTCTTCCCGGGGTGACCACCTGAATCTTGATGGTGTTGGCGGCCCTATGGTTTCTAGATGAGCCGGTTTGGAAGAGCAGGTTTGCGCCGAGGTTGGGCGAGGCCCATTCTCCGCCGCGAGGATCACCCTGTGGGGCCGGTGAGGAAACGCATATGGACCGCCTGAAGAACAAGATCGCCGTCATCACCGGCGGCTGCTCCGGCATCGGCCTCGGCACGGTGGAGCTCTTCGTGCGCGAGGGCGCCAGGGTCATGGTGGGCGACATCGACGACACCGCCGGCGCGGCTCTGGAGGCCCGGTTTGAGGGCCAGGTCGCCTATCGGCATTGCGACGTCATGCAGGAAAGCCAGATCGAAGGCCTGATGGCCGCCTGCGCCGAAACCTTCGGCGGGCTGGACATCCTGTTCAACAACGCCGGGGCCGGGGGCTCCCCCGCCCGGCTGGAGGATATGACCGGCGAGGCCTGGGACCTCAGCCAGAACCTGCTGCTGCGCTCGGTGGCGCTGGGCATGCGCTACGCCCTGCCGCACATGAAGGCCCGCGGCGGTGGTGCGATCGTCAATACCGCCTCGATCGCGGGAACCCAGGCCGGCGCCGGACCGATCGCCTATTCCGTGGCCAAGGCGGGCGTCATCCACCTCACCAAGGTGGCGGCCGCCGAGCTGGCCCGTGACGGGGTGCGGGTGAACGCCATCTGCCCGGGCCTGATCCTCACCAACATCTTCACCCCCAGCGCCATGATGCCGGTCGGCATGGCCACCATGATCAAGCAGGGCATGGCCCAGACCGCCCCCGACGCTCAGCCCATCGCCAAGCCGGGCCTGCCGGAAGACATCGCCAACGCCTGCCTGTTCTTCGCCAGCCAGGAGAGCGCCTTCGTCACCGGAGTCTCCATGCTGGTGGACGGTGGCATGCATGTGGGGCCCCGCAACGCCTGGGACCCGGCCATGCGCGCCGAGCGGATGGCCCAGATGGAGGCGCGCCGCGCGGCCTTCGAGACGGCGGAAGCCGAGGACGCCCAGCAGGGCTGATCCTTCGCGAGTGCAGCGAAAAATGCGGCGAACCACCCTCTTCGCGATCCCCCGTGGTCGGTGCGGGAGGGTCGCTCTCCTCACGTCAGGCGGCATGACGCGGCCCTGAAGTCCCGTCAGGACGGGGTTTTCCGTCGCGACCAAGTGTTAAAACGCGCGAATTCCGAGCAGCGGGGCGCCTGTGGCTGCTTTGCTGCTGTGCAATATGGCGTCGCTTGGCGTCTATCGTCTCAGATAGCGCCGGTTTCCCATTGCCGCGCCGCGCGGCCGGCCTCTCCCTAGGGGCGACACGCGGGGCAACGAGGTTCCGCGCAGGCCCGACAGGGCCGCCGGCGACGATCGTCGGATGGAAGGGACAACGACGTCCGGAGAGGCCGCGCCGCGGCTTCGCCGGGCGTTTTTTTTTGGCCGCGGGGGATGCAGGCATGAAAAGAACCAAGACACGGCTCGCCCTGGGATCAGGTGTCGCAGCCCTTCTCTGGGCGGGGCTGGCCCAGGCTCAGGAAGTCGATCCGGCTGCGGCCCTCGAGCCTGAGGCCGAGGTCCCCCTGGAGCCCGCGCCGCCGCCCGCGCCCGAACCGACCCTGAGCGACCAGATCGCCGCCGGCCGACTGCTGCTGGAGGTCCGCGCCCGCTACGAGGGGGTCGATCAGACCCGGACCGCGATGCTGCGTGAGGACGGCCAGGCCTTCACGGTCCGCACCCGCCTCGGCTGGGAGACCGCCGACTTCAAGGGCTTCAAGGGCCTGATCGAGTTCGAGGACGTCCGGCAGATCGGCCCCGAACACTTCGCGGTCAATGTGCCGGGCGCCGCGACCCCGCCGCTCAACGGCGCGGACAAGGCCCGCTATCCGATCATCAACGATCCCGACGTCACTGAGCTGAACCGCGCCCACCTCACCTGGACCCCGAACGGGGCCCTGCAGATCACGGCCGGCCGTCAGCGCATCCTGCTGGACGACCAGCGCTTCGTCGGCAATGTCGGCTGGCGGCAGGACGAGCAGACCTTCGACAGCGTGCGGGCCGACTTCGCCCTGGGGCGGGTGAAGGGGACCTACGCCTACGTCACCCACATCAACCGCATCCTCGGCGAGCTGCGCGACTGGGATAGCGACAGCCACCTGTTGAACGTCACCTGGTCGCCGTCCGAGGCCCTGCGCCTGCAGGGCTTCGTCTACGCGCTGGATTTCGGAAACTCGGCGATCAATTCGTCCGTCACCAAGGGGGGGAAGGCCTCGGGCAAGGCTTGGCTCGGGCTCTACCAGGTGGCCTACAACGCCACCTATGCCGTGCAGAGCGAGTATCGCGGCAATACCGCGGCCTTCGACCTCGACTATGTGGCCGCCGATGTCGCCGGGACCTTCGACATCTACACCCTCAAGCTGGCCTATGAGTCCCTCGAGGGCGACGGGGTGCGGGGCTTCACCACGCCGCTGGCCACCGTGCACGCCTTCCAGGGCTGGTCGGACGCCTTCGTCTCGCCCGGCGGCAACAAGAGCTTCGCCGACGGGATCGACGACAAGAACATCAGCTTCAACGTCAAGCCGCGCTTCCGGCGGACCTGGCTGTTCAACACCGACCTGCTGGTCCGCTACCACGACTTCGACGGTCAGCGGACCGGGGCGGACCTGGGGTCGGAGTGGGATGTGCAGCTCACAGCGGCCATCACCGCCAAGCTGTCGATCGCGCTGAAATATGCCGACTTCCGGCGCGAGGCCACCGTGCCCGTCGGAACCCTCGCGCCCCCGGCCTCGCGCTCCAAGGCCTGGCTCACCCTCGAATACAAGCTCTAGGCGGACCCTGATCATGACCGACAAGACCGACGCTGGCCTGACCCGCCGCAACGCCATCTTCGCCACGGCCGCCACCCTGGCGGCCGCTAAGGCCGCCTTGCCCTCCGGCGCCTTCGCCGCGGGCGCGGGCCCCGAGGTGGCCAAGGCGCGGATGGGCTTCATCGCGCTGACCGACGCCTCGCCCCTGATCATCGCCAAGGAGCGCGGCCTGTTCGCCAAGCACGGCCTGCCGGATGTGGAGGTGGTGAAACAGGCCTCCTGGGCCGCCACTCGCGACAACCTGGTGCTGGGATCGGGCGGCGGCGGCATCGACGGGGCGCACATCCTGTCGCCCATGCCCCTGCAGTTCACCCTGGGGGTCCAGACCGGGGGCAAGCCGCTGCCGATGTACATCCTGGCCCGGTTGAACACCAACGGTCAGGCCATCTCCGTGGGCAACGACCTCAAGGCTGTGAAGGTCGGCCTCGACGCCAGCGGCGCCAAGGCCAAGTTCGCCCAGCTCAAGGCGGCCAAGAACCCGGCCAAGATCGCCATGACCTTCCGGGGCGGGACCCACGACCTGTGGATCCGTTACTGGCTGGCGGCGGCCGGCATCAATCCCGAGACCGACGTCTCCACCATCGTCATCCCGCCCCCGCAGATGGTGGCCAACCTGAAGGCCGGCACCCAGGACGCCTTCTGCGTCGGTGAACCCTGGAACGCCCAGACCGTGAACCAGAGGATCGGCTACACCGCCACCACCACCAGCGAGATCTGGATGAACCACCCCGAGAAGGCGCTCGGCATGCGCGCCGACTGGGTGGACCGCTATCCGCGCGCCGCCAAGGCGCTCACCGCCGCGGTGCTGGAGGCCCAGCTCTGGTGCGACAAGATGAGCAACCGCCCGGCCATGTGCTCCATCGTCTCGGGGCGGCAGTATATCAACGTGCCCATGGGCGACATCCTGCCGCGCCTGCAAGGGACCATCGACTATGGCGACGGACGCAAGGTCGCCAAGTCGCCCCACACCATGAAGTTCTGGGCCGACAACGCCAGCTTCCCCTTCAAGTCCCACGATCTGTGGTTCGCCACCGAGAACGTGCGCTGGGGCGTCCTGCCCAGGGCCACCAACACCAAGGCCCTGGTGAACAAGGTCAACCGCTCCGACATCTGGCGAGCGGCGGCTGCCGCAATCGGCCAACCGGCCCCGGCCGGCGACAGCCGCGGCGTGGAGCGCTTCTTCGACGGCAAGGTCTTCGACCCCGCCAACCCGGCCGCCTACCTCGCCAGCCAGCCCATCAAGAAACTGGTCTAGGGCGCGCGCCGATGAGTTTCCCCAAGCCTGAATTCACCGCCAGCCAACCGGTCGCCGTGGACCTTCCCGACCCGCCACCCCAGCCCTTCGCCGGGCTGACGCGGCGGGCCTCGGCGACGGCGGCGGCCGTCCTGCCGCCGGCCTTCACCCTGCTGATCATCATGACCGTCTGGCAGCTGGCGTGCGGCGACTCCTATGACGGCCTGCCCTCGCCCTCGCGCATCTGGCTGGAATCCCGCGAGCTGATTGTCGACCCGTTCTATGACCGCGGCGGGGTGGACAAGGGCCTCTTCTGGCATATCGCCACCAGCCTGCAGCGGGTGGCCCTGGGCTTCTCCATCTCGGCCGTCTGCGGGGTGCTGCTGGGGGTGCTGATCGGCGCCAACCGCTGGGCGCACCGGGGTCTGGATCCAATCTTCCAGGTGTTGCGGACAGTGCCGCCCCTGGCCTGGCTGCCGATCTCGCTGGCCGCCTTCCACGAGGCCAACCCCTCGGCCCTGTTCGTGATCTTCGTGACCTCGATCTGGCCGATCATCATCAACACGGCCGTCGGCGTGCGGAACATTCCCGACGATTACGTCAACGTCGCCCGGGTGCTGCGATTGTCTCCGGTGGAGTACTTCTTCAAGATCCTGCTGCCGGCCACCACCCCTTACATCTTCACCGGCCTGCGCATCGGCGTGGGCATGAGCTGGCTGGCCATCGTCGCCTCGGAGATGCTGCTGGGCGGCGTCGGCGTCGGCTTCTTCATCTGGGACCAGTACAATGCGTCGCGGATCTCCGACATCGTCGTGGCCCTGGCCTGGGTCGGTCTCACCGGCTTCTTCCTGGACCGCATCGTGGCCTTCGCCGGCCGCATCGTCTCGCGCGGCGACGCGCTGAGCTAAGGAGCCTGACCATGGCCAAGGCCTATCTCTCCATCGAAGCCGTCGGCGTCACCTTCCAGAAGGGCGCGAGCCGTTCGGAGGTGCTGCGCGACATCAACCTGCAGGTCGACCAGGGGGAGTTCGTCTCCATCATCGGCCACTCCGGCTGCGGGAAATCCACGCTGCTCAATGTGGTGGCGGGCCTGATCCCGGTGACCACGGGCGCGGTGATCCTCGACCGCGAGGCTGTGGAGGCGCCGGGGCCGGAGCGGGCGGTGGTGTTTCAGAACCACTCCCTGCTGCCCTGGCTGTCGGTGCAGGAAAATGTCCGCCTGGCGGTGGACAAGGTGTTCGCCGGCAAGAAGTCCGCCGCCGAGCGCCGCGACTGGACCCTGCACAACCTGGACCTGGTCAAGATGACCGCCGCCCGCGACAAGCGCCCCTCGGAAATCTCCGGCGGCATGAAGCAGCGGGTCGGCATCGCCCGGGCCCTGGCCATGCAGCCCAAGGTGCTGCTGCTGGACGAACCCTTCGGCGCCCTGGACGCCCTGACCCGCGCCCATCTGCAGGACAGTGTCATGGAGATTCAGACGGCGCTGAAGAACACCGTCCTGATGATCACCCACGATGTCGACGAGGCGGTGCTGCTCTCGGACCGCATCGTGATGATGACCAACGGCCCCCGCGCCGGGGTCGGCCAGATCCTCAGCGTGGACCTGGCCCGGCCGCGGGACCGGCTCGCGGTCGCCGGGAACCCGACCTATGTCGGCGCCCGGGCCTCGGTGATCGAGTTCCTCTACGCCCGCCGCGCAGCTTAGGCCGTCAACATCACCTTGCCCACGTGCGCCCCGCCCTCGAGGTGCGCGTGGGCCTTTCCCGCCTCCGCCAGGGGGAAGCTGGCGTCGATCCGGGGACGCAGCTTCCCGGCTTCGATCCAGGGCCAGACTGTGGCCTCCACCGCCGCCGCCAATCGCGCCTTCTCGTCCAGGCTGCGGGGCCGCAGGGTCGAGCCGGTCACCGTGGCCCTTTTCATCATCAACTTGCCGATCGGCAGGGCCACCTCGCCGCCGCCCAGGCTGGCGATGAACACGATCCGGCCGCCGGTCTTCAGGGCGTCCAGGCCCTTGGCGAAATAGTCGCCGCCGACCATGTCGAGGATCACGTCGACGCCGCCCTCACGCTTGGCGACCTCGGCGAAGTCCTCGGCCGTGGTGTCCACCACCACGTCGGCGCCGAGCGCCTTGGCCTCGGCGGCCTTGCCCGCGCCGCGCGCCGTGGCGATCACCTTGGCGCCGGCCGCCTTGGCCATCTGGATCGCCGTGGTGCCGATGCCCGAGGTGGCGCCGTGCACCAGGAAGGTCTCGCCGGCCTTCAGGCTCCCATGCTCGAAGACGTTGGCGAAGACGGTGAAGACCGTTTCCGGCAGGGCCGCGGCCTCCAGCAGGGACAGCCCCTTGGGGATCGGCAGGGCATGGCGGGCGTCCACCACGGCGTATTCCGCATAGCCGCCGCCGCCCAGCAGGGCGGTGACCTGATCACCCGCCTTCCAGCGGCCCGCGCCGGTGACCACCTCGCCGGAGACCTCAAGGCCCATGGTGTCGGGGGAACCGGGGGGCGGGGGGTAGAAGCCCATGCGCTGGATCAGGTCAGGGCGGTTGACGCCGGCATGGGCCACCTTGATCAGGATCTGCCCAGGGCCGGCCTCCGGACGCGGCAGCTGCACGGCCTTCATGTCGGCGGCGGAGCCCTTGCCACCCTCGACGGCGATGGCGGTCATGTCCGTCTGGCTCATCTGTGGCCTCCCTGGTCTTGCGTATGGGTGTCGTTGGGGGTTCAGATAGGCGCAGAAACGGAACCGGCAAAGGGAGGTCTTCCATGGAGGAGCCCGCAGAGGTTCGGATCGGCCGTGGCCAACGGCTGACGGAAGCGGTCCGCGAGGACCTGGAGCTCTACGGCGTCGCCGAGCTCGAGGAGCGTATTGAGATGCTGCAGGCGGAGATCGCCCGCTGCCAGGCGCAGATCGAGAAGAAGAAGGCGACCCGGCAGGCGGCGGACGCTCTATTCGGTTCTCCCCCGGATTAGGGGGCGGTTAGGGCCTGGTTAGGCATAAGGGGGCGTATCTGTCGCAGACGGAGCGGGTTTGGCACGGCGGTTGCACCAGCTAGGACCAGACAGCGCATCTGGGCGCGGACGAATTTTCAGTCGGGGACTTTGTGGTCATGAGCGATGGAAACCAGCCGGCGGGGGCCTGGCGCGCGGACGTGATCCAGGACTTCGCGCGGTCCGAGCTTTTTGACCGGACCTTCCAGGAGGGCATGGACCTCGTGGAGGAGACCGCCGGCTATCTGGACGGCTCCGGGCGCCAGGAATCCAAGCTGCTGTCGCGCAACGCGGCGCTCGCCTATGCCGGCGAGAGCATGCGCCTCACTACGCGGCTGATGCAGGTGGCCTCCTGGCTGCTGGTGCAGCGCGCCGTGCGCGAGGGCGACATGCCGCCGGAAGGCGCCTGCGACGAGCGCTATCGGCTTGGAGCCGAGGACGTCTGCCGTCCGGGCCACGACACCGCCGAAGACCTGCCCAGCGGCCTGCTGCTGCTGCTGGATCGCTCCGAGCGCCTCTATGAGCGCGTCCGCCATCTGGACCGCCGCATGTATATCGAAGACACCGACGTCGAGACCCCGAACCCGGTGCAGTCCCAGTTCGACCGCCTGCGGACCGCCTTCGGGGGTTGACCCCCCGGAGGCAAAGCCTCGACATCCAGACAGCAAAAAACGCCGCGTGATCCACGCGGCGTTTTTCTTGTGCTCGAAAGTCGCGTGCGGCCACGGGGGCCGCAGCGCTTACTTGCGGGTGAAGGCGCCGAACTTGGCGTTGAAGCGCGAGACGCGGCCGCCACGGTCCAGCAGCTGCTGGTTGCCGCCGGTCCAGGCCGGGTGCGTCTTCGGATCGATATCCAGATTCAGGGTCGCGCCCTCTTTCCCGTAGGTGGAGCGCGTCTGGTAGGTGGTGCCGTCGACCATCACCACATTGATGAAGTGGTAGTCGGGGTGGGTGTCTTGTTTCATCGCGCGGGCATCCGACGTAAAGGAGCGGCCATAGAATAATCGCTCCGCCAGCTAGGCGGATCGAACGGAGCCGCGCCTATACAGGAAAAGGCGGGGCAAGAGCAAGGGCGCGGGTTTTCATGAGTGATTTTGGGTCTGGGCCGGCCGTCGAGGGCCGACCGACCGCGGGTGCGTCTCTCGCCCAGGATATCTCCGAAGCCGCCGAACGGCGCCCCAAGAGCCGCAATATCAAGCCGCTGGCCGCGCTCAACCCCTTCCTGCGGGCCCATATGGGCGATGTCGGCCTGGCCGGGCTCTTCCTGGTCACCGCCGCGCTCTCCACCCTGGCCCTGTCTGGCGCCGTGCGGCTGCTGGTGGACCACCTGACCGAGGCCCGCACCACCGGGGCCTCGGTGGACCAGTGGTTCTGGCTGATGGGGGTGGTGGCCGTCGCCTTGGCCGTCTCCTCGGCCCTGCGCTATTTCTTCGTCACCAAGCTGGGGGAGCGGATCGTCGCCGACCTGCGCAAGGCGGCCTACGCCCACATCCTGACCCTCGACCCCGCCTTCTTCCTGCACATGCGCACCGGCGAGGTGCTGTCGCGACTGACCACCGACATCCAGATCGTCGAGAGCCTGATCAGCACCTCCATCTCGGTGGCCCTGCGAAACCTGCTGATGCTGATCGGCGCCCTGATCCTGATGCTCATCGTCAGCCCGCACCTGACCGGCATGGTGGTGCTGCTGATCCCGCTGATCATCGCGCCTCTGTTCCTGTTCGGTCGTCGGGTGCGCAAGCTGACCGCCTCGACCCAGGACCAGTTCGCCCAGGCCGTGGGCCATGCCGGCGAAACCCTGGACGCGCTGGAGACCGTCCAGGCCTTCGGGCGTGAGGCGGCCGGCGCCAAGGTGTTCGGCGCCGCCGTAGAGGCCTCCTTCGCCACCTCCCTGCGGCGCATGACGGCGCGGGCCGGAATGATCGCCGCGGTGATCACCCTGGTGTTCGGAGGCGTTGTCGGCATCTTCTGGATCGGCGTCCATGCGGGCCTGCGGGGCGACATGAGCTGGGGCGCGCTGTTCCAGTTCGCCTTCCTTTCCGTCATGGCGGCGGGTTCGGTCGGGGCCTTGGGCGAGACCTGGGGTGACGTCCAGAAGGCCGCCGGCGCCATGGAGCGGGTCTCCGACCTGCTGGCCGCCAAGCCGGGGATCGCTGCGCCCGCCGTCCCCAAGCATCTGCCGGCTCCGGCCCGCGGTGAGATCGAGTTCTCCAACATCACCTTCGCCTATCCCGGACGCGCCGACCTGCCGGCCTTGCAGGGCTTCGACCTGCGGGTGGCGCCAGGCGAGCGGGTGGCCCTGGTGGGTCCCTCCGGCGCAGGCAAGAGCACCGTCTTCCGCCTGCTGCTGCGCTTCTATGATCCCCAATTCGGCACGGTGAAGGTGGACGGCGTCGACGTTCGCGAGGCCGATCCGGCTGAGGTCCGCGCCCGCATGGCCCTGGTGGCCCAGGACTCGCCCCTGTTCTCCGGCTCAGCCCTGGATAACATCCGCTTTGGCAGGGCCAACGCCGACCTCGAAGCCGTGCGCGCCGCCGCCCGCGCGGCCCAGGCCGACGATTTCCTCGACGCCCTGCCTCAGGGATTCGACACCCCGCTCGGGGAGCGCGCCCGCAGCCTGTCTGGCGGTCAGCGCCAGCGCCTGGCCATCGCGCGGGCCCTGATCCGTGAGACCCCGATCCTGTTGCTGGACGAAGCCACCAGCGCCCTGGACGCCGAGAACGAGCGCCTGGTCCAGAAGGCCCTGGAGGAGGCCATGGTGGGGCACACCACCCTGGTGATCGCTCACCGTTTGGCCACTGTGCTGAAGGCCGACCGGATCATCGTCATGGACAAGGGCCGCGTGGTCGAACAGGGCAGCCACCACGAGCTGATCACCAAGAGCGGCCTGTATGCGCGCCTGGCGTCCCTGCAGTTCGGAGACGCGGCGGCCTAGGTTCGGCGCCCCGCATATCCTCAGGCGTCGATATTGGCTCCGCGCATCTCCTTCACGAAGAAGACGCCCACCACCACCGTCACCGCGGCGATGACGATGGGATACCAGAGGCCGTAGTAGATGTTGCCCGTGGCCGCGACCATGGCGAAGGCCGTGGTGGGTAGGAAGCCGCCGAACCAGCCGTTGCCGATGTGATAGGGCAGGGACATGGAAGTGTAGCGGATGCGCGCCGGGAACATCTCCACAAGGGCCGCGGCGATCGGCCCATAGACCATCGTCACATAGAACATCAGCAGGAACAGCAGGCCCACCACGGCGGGCTTGTTCACCAAGGCCGAGTCCGCCTTGGCGGGATAGCCGGCGCGGGACAGCTCGGCCGCGAGGGTCTTGCTCCAAGCGGTCTTGGCGGCGGTGAACTCCGTCTTGGACAGGCTGGCGCCGTCCAGGCTCGAAACTTCGACGTCGCCGACCTTCACCACGGCCAGGGTCCCGGCTGGCGCGGCCTGGTTGGCGTAGGAGACGCCCGCCGTCGCCAGGGCCGACTTGGCCACGTCGCAGGAGGAGGTGAAGGCGGTCTTGCCGACGGGGTCGAACTGGAAGGCGCAACCGGCGGGGTCAGCGATCACCGTCACAGGGCTGCTGGCGGTTGCGGCGGCCAGGGCCGGATTGGCCGCGGCGGTCAGCGCCTTGAAGATCGGGAAATAGGTCAGCGCCGCCAGCAGGCAGCCCAGCATGATGATCGGCTTGCGGCCGATCTTGTCCGACAGCCAGCCGAACACCACGAAGAAGGGCACCCCCAGGATCAGGGCGAAGGCCACCAGGGTGTTGGCCAGGGCGCCATCCAGCTTGAGCGTCTTCTCCAGGAAGAACAGGGCGTAGAACTGGCCGGTGTACCAGACCACCGCCTGGCCAGCGGTGAGGCCGGCCAGGGCCAGGAGGACCAGCTTCAGGTTGCTCCACTGGCCGAAGGACTCGGTGAGCGGCTTCTTCGACGTGGTCCCTTCGTCGATCATCTTCTGGAAGACCGGACTCTCATTGAGCTTCAGACGGATCCACAGGGAGACCCCCAGCAGCAGGGCCGAGACCAGGAAGGGAATGCGCCAGGCCCAGGCCCTGAAGACCTCCTCTCCCAGCAGCGTGCGCACCAGCAGGATGACCACCAGGCTGAGGAAGAGGCCAAGGGTCGCGGTGGTCTGGATCCAGCTCGTGTAGAGGCCGCGCTTTCCGGGCGGCGCATGCTCGGCGACATAGGTGGCCGCGCCGCCATACTCGCCGCCGAGCGCCAGGCCCTGGATCAGGCGCATGATGATGAGCAGCACCGGCGCCGCCACCCCGATCTGGTCATAGCCGGGCAGCAGGCCCACCGCGAAGGTCGAGAGCCCCATCAGCAGCATGGTGACCAGGAAGGTGTTCTTGCGGCCCCAGAGGTCGCCCAGGCGACCAAACACCAGGGCGCCGAAGGGTCGGACCGCGAACCCGGCGGCGAAGGCCAGCAGGGCGAAGATGTAGCCGGTGGTCTCGTTCACGCCCGAGAAGAAATGCAGGGTGATGAAGCCCGCCAGCGAGCCGTAGAGGTAGAAGTCATACCACTCGAAGACGGTGCCCACCGAAGCCCCGGCGATCACCATGCCGTTGCCGCCGCGCGTCTTTTCCTGAGCCATGCCGTCCCCCCGGTGCCTTATGGGGCGAGCCTAGCTCCAATTGTCCGTGAGTCGATCCTGCAGGCCGGCCGGCGGCGCCGCTTAGTGGCCCTCGCCGCCCGAGAGTTCGCCCATGGCGCTCTGCAGGTAGTTCTGCTCGCCAAGCTGGCGCACCAGGCTGAGCTGGGTCTCGAGGAAGTCGATGTGCTCCTCGGTGTCTGTGAGGATTTCGCGCAGGATCTGGCGGGTGACGTAGTCGGCGGACTCCTCGCACAGCTTGATGCCGCGGATCTGGTCGGCCCGGCCGCTGACCTCGACGGCGAGATCGGAGGTCATGCATTCCGGCACGGTCTCACCGATCCTCAGCTTGTGCAGGTCCTGCAGATTGGGCAGGCCGTCGAGGAAGAGGATGCGCTTGATCAGCTTGTCGGCGTGCTTCATCTCGCCGATCGATTCTTCGTAGGTGATGGCCCCCAGCTTCGCGAGGCCCCAGTTCTGGTACATCCGCGCATGCAGGAAGTACTGGTTCACCGCCGTCAGCTCATTGGTCAGGACCGCGTTGAGCAGTTGGATGATCGCCTTGTCGCCCTGCATGTGAGCCTCCGTCCTTCGCCGTTCAGGCGCGCAACCTCACGCCCAGAGCGGATGCTGTCAAAGCCTATGTTTGTACTTGATTCAGCCTCGCAGTCGCAGGGCTGAAGAGGGCTATTCCGCCGCGTAGCGCAGGGCCTCGCCCTGCTCCTCGACCATCTTCTTCATGTCGCAGACGCAGCGGGCGCACTGGGGCCTGGACCCGCATGCGCGGAAGATTTCGGCTGGACGCTGGGCGCCGCCTTCGATCGCGGCGCGCACGTCGCGCTCGCGGATGCCATTGCAGTTACAGACGTACAAGGGGGACTTCCCTCCGACCAATGAGTCCTATGTAGCAAATGCGAACGCCGTTGCAACTCATTTGCAAATGATGCGGCGCGCGTGGGTTGCAGGACGGCCCGCGACCCTTTGTCGCTCATGCGAGAGCTTGGCGTCACACGTTCGGTGGGATGAGAGTGCCGTCCCGGTCATCTGACGGTGATCGGAGGCTGAAAAGGTCCTGAACGTCATGGACGTCGACGCCCTATTGCTGTCGCGGCTGCAGTTCGCCTTCACAATCGCCTTCCACATCATCTTCCCAAGCTTCACCATTGGACTGGCCAGTTACCTGGCGGTGCTCGAGGGACTGTGGCTGGGCACCCGCAACGAGGTGTTCAAAACCCTCTATCTCTTCTGGCTGAAGATCTTCGCCATCTCCTTCGGCATGGGCGTCGTCACCGGCGTCGTGCTGAGCTACGAGCTGGGCGCCAACTGGAGCGTGTTTTCCAGGGTCTCGGCCCCGGTGATCGGGCCGCTGTTCGCCTTCGAGGTGCTGACCGCCTTCTTCTTGGAGGCGAGCTTCCTGGGGATTATGCTGTTTGGCTGGAAGAAGGTCGGGCCTGGCCTGCACTTCACGGCAACGGTGCTGGTGGCCGTCGGCACGCTGATTTCGGCCTTCTGGATCATCTCGGCCAACAGCTGGATGCAGCATCCCGCCGGCTTTTCCATCCTGCCCAATGGCGACCTGATCGCCACCGATTGGTTCAAGGTGGTCTTCTCCCCCAGCTTCCCGGCGCGCTTCGCCCACATGACCCTGGCGGCCTATCTCACCACGGCCCTGGTCATCGGCGCGGCCTCGGCCTGGCGGCTGTTGAAGGCCGGCGACGAGGCGGAATCGAGGATGAGCCTGCGGATGGCCATCGGCATGTTCGCCATCGTCGCGCCGCTGCAGCTGCTGGTGGGGGATATCTCCGGCAAGAGCGTGGAGCAGTTGCAGCCGGCCAAGCTGGCGGCCATCGAGGCGTTCTGGGACACCCGGACCGAGCAGCCCTTCCACATCGCCGCCTGGCCCGATCGGGAGCTCGCGGGCAACCGCTGGGAAATCTCGATCCCCAAGCTGGGCAGCCTGATCACCGGGGGCAGCGCCGATGCGGAGATCCGCGGCCTGAAGTCCTTCGAGCCGCGGGACCGGCCGCCGGTGGCCGTGGTCTTCTGGGCGTTCCGGGTGATGGTGGGGCTGGGGATCGCGATGATCATCCTGGGCCTCTGGGGCGCCTGGCTTTGCTGGAAGTCCGCGCCGGAGCGATCCCGGCCCTATCTGATGGCCGCCGTCGCCATGGGGCCGGCGGGCTTCGTGGCGGTGATCGCGGGCTGGGTGGTGGCCGAGGTCGGCCGGCAGCCCTGGGTGATCTATGGGGTGCTGCGAACCGAGGACGCCGCCTCGCCGCTGCTGGCGGGGCAGGTCTCGCTCTCCCTGCTGGGCTTCCTGATCGTCTACGCCATCATCTTCAGCGTCGGGGTTCTCTACATTCTGCGCCTGATCGCCGAGGGGCCGGTGGCCGGATCGCATGAACTGGTGGACGAAGACCGGGCGCCGGGCACGCCGCTCGCCGCCATGCCGGAGGACCCGGGATGAGCCTCGACCTGCCGCTGATCTGGGCCGGCATTATCGCCACGGCGGTGCTGTTCTACGTGATGCTGGACGGCTTTGATTTGGGGGTCGGCATCCTGTTTCCCTTCGCCACCGAGGCGGAGCGCGATGTTATGATCGACTCGATCGCCCCGGTCTGGGACGGCAACGAGACCTGGCTGGTCCTGGGGGGCGGCGGCCTGTTCGCGGCCTTCCCCAAGGCCTATGCGGTGATCATGCCGGCCCTCTACGGCCCGATCATGCTGATGCTGCTGGGGCTGGTGATGCGCGGCGTGGCCTTCGAATTCCGGGCGCGAGGACGGGTGCGGGGGCGTGCCTTCTGGACGGCGGCCTTCGCCGGAGGGTCCATCACCGCGGCGGTGGCTCAAGGGTTTGTCCTGGGCGGCTTCATTCAGGGCGTGACCTTGCGGGACGAGGCCTTCGCCGGGGGCCCCTGGGACTGGCTGACCCCCTATACGGTGCTGGTGGTGGCCGGGATCGTGGCCGGCTACGCTCTGTTGGGCGCCACCTGGCTGGTCTGGCGCACCGAGACCGAGCTGCACGGCAAGGCTCGCCGCTGGGCCTGGATCGCCGGCCCCCTGGTGGCGGTCCTGCTGGCCGCCGTCAGCCTCGCCACCCTGCTGGTCCATCCGCGGATCGCCGTGCGCTGGGGCTTCACCGGGGAGACTTTCGATCCCGCCGCCTTCCTGCCGCTGGCCCCGATCCCGCTGCTGGGCCTTGTGGGGCTGGTCGTCGTGGCGGTGGGTCTGAGGCGGCGCTCGCACGGCTGGCCCTTCGCCGGCGCCCTGCTGGTCTTCCTGTCAGGCTACGCCGGGCTGGCGGCCGGCTTCTTCCCCAACATCGTCCCCTACGGGATGACCTTCCGCCAGGCGGCCAATGCGGAGAACGCCCTGGCCTTCATGCTCTGGGTCACGGCCTTGGTGCTGCCGGCGATCCTGGCCTATTCGGTTTGGGTCTACTGGGTCTTCCGGGGCAAGGTCACCGCCGATGCCGGGTATCATTGAACCCCCGCCAGAGCCCGGGGCGCCGCTTCCGCCGCTCTGGAAACGGCTGGCCTGGTTCGCGGGCATCGCGGCGGCCAGCACCACGGTGGTGGCGGTGGTGGCCTATGCGATGAAGGCGGTCCTGCCGAGCCACTAGCTTGCCCCTCCCCATGAAGGGGAGGGAGGGGTATGCAAAACCCATGACCCCGTCCTGCCGCCTCTATCTGATCACCCCGCCCCGCATCGATGACCTGGCTACCTTCGGCCGGTCTCTGGCCGCCGCGATGGACGCTGGCGATGTCGCCGCGGTGCAGATCCGGCTGAAGGACCAGCCGGAAGCCGAAGTGGCCGCCGCGGTCGACGTGCTCGCCCCCATCATCCAGTCGCGAGGCGCCGCCGTGATCCTCAATGACGATCCGGTCCTGGCCGCCCGACTGAAGTGCGACGGCGTCCATGTGGGCCAGGACGACATGCCGCTCGCCCAGGCGCGCAAGGTCATGGGCCCGGACGCCATGATCGGAGTGACCTGCCACGACAGCCGCCACCTGGCCATGGAGGCCGCCGAGGCCGGGGCCGACTATGTGGCCTTCGGCGCCTTCTTCCCCACCACCACCAAGGACGCGTCCACCCGCGCCGAGCCGGAGATCCTGTCCATCTGGCAGGAGGTGATGGAGACCCCCTGCGTCGCCATCGGCGGGATCACGGCGGAGAACGCCCGCGGCCTGGCCGCCGCGGGCGCCGACTTCCTGGCGGTCTCCGCGGGGGTCTGGGCTCACCCTGAAGGTCCCGCCGCCGCCGTAAGGGCGATAAATGCAGAGATCGCCCTGGGTCTGGCGGAGCGCGCCTGAGGCCTCACCTTGCCTTGAAGCCCCGGTCCCACTAGGTTCCGCGCCTCAAATTTCGCAAAGAACCCCATGTCCAAAATCAACGCCGTCTCGATCAAGCCGGGGAATATCCTGCAGCATGACGGGGGATTGTGGGTGGCCGTGAAGGTCGTGCACGTGAAGCCCGGCAAGGGCGGCGCCTTCGCCCAGTGCGAGCTGAAGAACATCGAGGACGGCCGCAAGCTGAACGAACGCTTCCGGACCTCCGACACGGTCGAGCAGGTCCACCTCGACCAAAAGGAGTATTCCTTCCTCTACGAACAGGGCGACATGCTGGTCTTCATGGACCAGGAGAATTACGAGCAGATCGAGCTGGCCAAGGACTTTGTCGGCGACGACCAGATCCGCTTCCTGCAGGACGGCATGGTGGTCAAGCTGCAGCTGTTCGAGGAACGCCCCATCAGCATCGCCCTGCCCGAGCAGGTGGTGCTCGTCATCGTCGAGGCCGACGCCGTGGTGAAGAACCAGACCGCGTCGTCCTCCTACAAGCCGGCCAAGGCGAACAACGGCATGCGCATCCTGATCCCGCCCTATATGGAGGCCGGCGAACGCGTCCTGGTCTCCACCGAGACCGGCGAATACCTGCGCAGGGCCGACTGATGTCCACCCAAACCGCTCTCCTCAAGGTCATGTCCGACGCCGCCCGCAAGGCGGCCCGTGGCCTCAACCGCGACTTCGGCGAACTGCTGGAGCTTCAGGTCTCCAAGAAAGGCGCCGCCGACTTCGTCTCCGCCGCCGACCTCAAGGCTGAGCAGACCATCTTCGAGATGCTGTCCAAGGCCCGTCCCGGCTACAGCTTCCTCGGCGAGGAACGCGGCCTGATCGAGGGCACCGACAAGACCCACACCTGGATCGTCGACCCCCTGGACGGCACCACCAACTTCCTCCACGCCATCCCCCATTTCGCCATCAACATCGCCCTGCAGCGCGAGGGGGCGATCGTCGCGGCCGTGACCTACAACCCGGTCACCAACGAGCTGTTCTGGGCCGAGAAGGGCAAGGGCTGCTTCGTCAATGACAAGCGCCTGCGCGTCGCCGCCCGCCAGCACCTGGCCGAGAGCGTTCTGGCCACCGGCATCCCCTTCCTGGGTCACGGCCAGCACGCCACCTTCCTCAAGGAACTGCACCAGATCAGCCAGCGCGTCGCTGGGGTCCGCCGCTTCGGGGCCGCGGCCCTGGACCTGGCCTTTGTGGCCGCGGGCCGCTTCGACGGCTACTGGGAGCGGGACCTCAAGCCCTGGGACCTGGCGGCGGGCCTGCTGCTGGTGAGCGAAGCCGGCGGCAAGGTGACGACCGTCGAGGGCGGCGATGACATACTGACCGCTGGCAGCATCTGCGCCGCCAACCTCGAACTGCATCCGCTGATCCGGCAGCGGCTCGCCGCGGCGGCTTGACGCAACCGTCACAGGCGCCGGCTAGATCGGAGCCATGACCCTGACCCGCCGGACCTTCGCCGTCGCGACCGCCTCGCTCGCCGCCACGCCCCTGATGGCGGCCACGCCCAGGCGGCCCATCGTCATCGCCCATCGCGGCGCCAGCGGCGAACGGCCTGAGCACACACCCGCGGCCTACCGCCTGGCTGTGGACCAGGGCTGCGACTTCATCGAGCCGGACCTGGTGCTCACCAAGGACGGCGTGCTGGTGGTGCGCCACGAGAACGAGATCGCCGGCACGACGGACGTGGCGTCACGGCCCGAGTTCGCCGGCCGCAGGACCAGCAAGGTGGTGGATGGCGAGACCATCGAGGGCTGGTTCGCCGAGGACTTCACGCTTTCCGAACTGAAGACCCTGCGGACGCGCGAGCGCTTGCCCGCCCTGCGGCCCGCCAGCGCCGCCTTCGACGGCCGCGAGGCCATCCCCACCTTCCAGGAGGTGATCGACCTGGCCAAGGCCGAGAGCCAGCGGGCGGGACGGGTGATCGGCGTCTATCCCGAGATGAAGCATCCGACCTATCTGGCCAGTGTCGGCCTGCAGATCGAGCCGCGCCTGGCCGAGGCGCTGAAGGCCAATGGGCTGAACTCCAGGACCGCCCCGGTCTTCGTCCAATGTTTCGAGACCGCGCCCCTCAAGACCTTCGCCAGGCTGTCGTCCGCCCGCCGCGTGCGGCTGGTGGGCGGCGACGCCGGGGACCTGGTGACGGCGGCGGGTCTGAAGGACATCGCCAGCTATGCCGACGGCGTCGGTCCCGACTGGTCCCTGGTGATCCCGACGGTGGACGGCGCCCTGGCCCCCGCCACCACCCTGGTGGCCGACGCCCACGCTCTGGGCCTGGCGGTGCACCCCTGGACCGTGCGGGCCGAGAACCGCTTCCTGCCCGAGACGCTGCGCCGCGGGACCGACATGGCCGCCCATGGGGTCGTGGCCGCGGTGTTCGCCGCTCTCTACGCCGCCGGAGTCGACGGGGTGTTCAGCGACTTCCCGGGCCTGGCCGCTAAGGCGCGCGGGTAGAGGTCCGCCCGGCTTCCTATTCGGCGGCCTGGCGGGTGACGCCGATCTTCGGGGCCAGCTCGCCCGAGGCGTAGCGCTTGGCCATGGCCGAGAGCGGGATCGCCTTGATGCTGGAGGCGTGGCCGGCCGCGCCGAACTCCTCGAAGCGCTGGACGCAGACCTTGCGCATGGCTTCCTTGGCGGGCTTCAGGTAGCTGCGCGGGTCGAACTCGCCGGGCTTCTCGACGAACACCTGGCGGATCGCCGCGGTGATGGCCATGCGGTTGTCGGTGTCGATGTTGATCTTGCGCACGCCGTGCTTGATGCCGCGCTGGATCTCTTCCACCGGCACGCCCCAGGTCTGGGGCATCTCGCCACCGTACTGGTTGATCAGGTCCTGCAGGTCCTGCGGCACCGAGGACGAGCCGTGCATCACCAGGTGGGTGTTGGGCAGGCGGCGGTGGATTTCCTCGATCACGCCCATGGCCAGGACGTCGCCGTCCGGCTTGCGGGTGAACTTGTAGGCGCCGTGGCTGGTGCCCATGGCGATGGCCAGCGCGTCGACCTCGGTGGCCTTCACGAAGGCCACGGCCTGGTCGGGGTCGGTCAGCAGCTGGTCATGGCCCAGCTTGCCCTCGAAACCGTGGCCGTCTTCCTTTTCGCCCATGCCGGTTTCCAGGCTGCCCAGCACCCCGAGCTCGCCCTCCACCGAGGCGCCCACCCAGTGGGCCATGTCCACGACGTTGCGGGTGACCTTGACGTTGTAGTCGTAGTCGGCGGGCGACTTGCCGTCGGCCATCAGCGAGCCGTCCATCATCACCGAGGTGAAGCCGTACTGGATCGCGGTGGCGCAGGTGGCTTCGTTGTTGCCGTGGTCCTGGTGCATGCAGATCGGGATGTGCGGGTACATCTCGGCCATGGCGTCGATCAGGTGCTTGAGCACGATGTCGTTGGCGTAGGACCGGGCGCCGCGCGAGGCCTGCATGATCACCGGCGAGTCGGTGGCCTCCGCGGCCTCCATGATCGCCAGGGCCTGTTCCATATTGTTGATGTTGAAGGCCGGCACGCCGTAGCCTTGCTCAGCGGCGTGATCCAACAGTTGTCTCAGTGTGACCCGGGCCATGTGTCCCCGCGCTCCATCAAAATCGTTAGTCTTATTGGGCCAGAGCCGCCACGCCGGGCAGCTCCTTGCCTTCCATCCATTCAAGAAACGCGCCGCCCGCCGTCGAGACGAAAGTAAAGTCGTCCGCGCAGTCGGCGACATGCAGAGCCGCGACTGTATCACCCCCGCCGGCCACCGCCACAAGCTTGCCGCTCTTGGCCAGCATGCCCGCATGCCGGGCCGCAGCCACTGTGCCCCGGTCGAAGGGGGGGATTTCGAAGACCCCCAGGGGACCGTTCCAGATCAGGGTCTTGGAATTGTCCATGGCGCGGCAGAGGCGCTCCACGGTCTCGGGACCGGCGTCGAGGATCCGCTCGTGCTCATCGACCTCGCCCAGGCCGCGCACGCGAGCCGCGGCGCCAGGCGCCAGGGTCTCGGCGACGACGATGTCCACGGGCAGGAAGAGCTTGCAGTTGTTCTGGCCAGCCAGGCGGATGATGTCGCGCGCGGTCTCGGCCAGGTCCTTCTCGCAATAGGACAGGCCCACGTCGTGGCCCTGGGCGTAGAGAAAGGTGTTGGCCATGCCGCCGCCGATCGCCAGCTTGTCCAGCCGGGTCACCAGGTTGCGCAGCAGGTCGAGCTTGCTGGAGACCTTGGAGCCGCCGACGATGCCCATTACCGGCCGCTCCGGGTGGCCCAGGGCCTTGTCCAGGGCGGTCAGCTCCAGGCGCATCTGCTCGCCCGCATAGGCCGGCAGCAGGCGGGCCAGGCCCTCCGTGGAGGCGTGCGCGCGGTGGGCGGCCGAGAAGGCGTCGTTCACATAGAGGTCGCCGTTGGCGGCCAGGGCCTGGGCGAACGCCGGATCGTTCTTTTCCTCGCCCGGATGGAAGCGGACGTTTTCCAGCAGCAGGACGCCCCCGTCCTTCGTGGCCGCGATGGCGGAGGCCGCCGCCGGACCCACGCAGTCGGGCCCGAAGGCCACGGGCGCCCCCAGCACCTTGGCCAGGGCGGGCGCGATGGGCTCCAGGCTCATGGCCGGAACCACCTTGCCCTTGGGCCGGTCAAAGTGGGCCAGCAGGATCACCTTGGCTCCGCCGGCCCGCAGCTTCTCGATGGTGGGGACCGCGGCGCGAAGGCGGGTGTCGTCGGACACCTCGCCGTCGTGCATCGGCACGTTGAAGTCCACACGGACCAGGGCGCGTCGGCCCTTCAGGTCGGCGTCGTCGAGGGTCGCGAATGCCACGGTCTGATCCCTAGATCAGTTTCGCCATGGCGATGGCGGTGTCGCTCATGCGGGTCGAGAAGCCCCACTCGTTGTCGTACCAGCTCAGCACCCGGCACAGGCCGCCGTCGACGATCTGGGTCTGGGGCAGGGCCACGGTGGACGAGGCCGGCGCGTGGTTGAAGTCGATGGAGACCAGCGGGTCCTTGGTCACCGCCAGCACGCCCTTCAGGGCGCCGCCCGCGGCGGCTTCAAAGGCGGTGTTCATGGCCTCGACCGTGGTCGACCGGGTGGGCACGAAGGTCAGGTCCACCACCGAGACATTGGGGGTGGGCACGCGGATCGAGGAGCCGTCCAGCTTGCCCTTCAGGGCCGGGATCACCAGGCCGAGCGCCTTGGCGGCGCCGGTGGAGGTGGGGATCATCGACATGGCCGCGGCGCGCCCGCGGTACAGGTCGGAGTGCATCGTATCCAGGGTCGGCTGGTCGCCGGTGTAGGAGTGGATCGTGGTCATGTAGCCACGTTCGATGCCGCAGAGTTCCTGCAGCACATGGGCGACGGGCGCCAGGCAGTTGGTGGTGCACGAGGCGTTGGAGACGATCAGGTCCTCAGCCGTCAGGGTGTCGTGGTTGACGCCATAGACGATGGTCTTGTCGGCGTCGGTGCAGGGCGCCGAGACCAGGACGCGCTTGGCGCCGGCGGCCAGGTGGGCCGCGGCCTTTTCCTTGGTGGTGAAGATGCCCGTGCACTCGAACGCGATGTCGATGCCCAGGTCCTTGTGCGGCAGCTCGGCCGGGTTGCGGATGGCGGTGACCTTGATCTTGCCGCGGCCCAGATCGATCGTGTCGCCGTCCACGGTCACCGTGCCGGGGAAGCGGCCATGCACGCTGTCGTAGCGCAGCAGGTGGGCGTTGGTCTCCACCGGCCCCAGGTCATTGATCGCCACGACTTCGATGTCCGTGCGGCCATGTTCGACGATCGAGCGCAGGATGTTCCTGCCGATGCGGCCGAACCCATTGATGGCGACGCGGACGGTCATGGAGATCTCCTCTAGAGATGAGCTTCTACTTGGATTTGGGGCCGGTTTTTCGGGCTGGGGGGCGCTAAGTCAACCCCTGGACCGATCAAGTCTCGTCGCAAAGTGTACCGAGCCGCCGATTCCCCAACGTCATCGTCGAATCGTCGGCCGAAAGCTTGGAAATACGCCCCAATAATATGATTTAGAGCCGAGGCTCACCCTAGCACCACCGAGACCCGGTCGGCGGCCAGCTTGGCGTTGGTCCGCGCCAGATCGGTGTCGCTGGCGCGGGCCAGGGCGACACCCATGCGGCGGCGCTCGAAGGCCTCGGGCTTGCCGAACAGGCGCAGATCCGCGCCGGGAACCTCCAGGGCGTGGGCCACGCCTTCGAAGGCGACGCCCTTGGCCTCCACTCCGCCATAGATCACCGCGCTGGCCCCCGGCTCGCGTAGGGTCACGTCGATGGGCAGGCCAAGGATGGCGCGGGCGTGCAGGGCGAACTCGCTCTGCACCTGGGTGGCCAGGGTCACCAGGCCGGTGTCATGGGGCCGGGGGCTGACCTCGGAGAACCACACCTCGTCGCCCTTCACGAACAGCTCGACCCCGAACAGCCCAAGCCCGCCCAGCGATCCGGTGACAACCTCGGCGATCTCGCGGGCGCGGGCGAGGGCGGCGGGGCTCATGGACTGGGGCTGCCAGCTCTCCACATAGTCGCCCTTCACCTGCCGGTGGCCGATGGGGTCGCAGAAGGCGGTCTCGATGGTCCCCTCGGGCCCCCGGTAGCGGACGGTGAGCTGGGTGATCTCGAAGTCGAAGTCCACCCGGCCCTCGACGATGACCCGGGGCTGCTCCACCCGGCCGCCCTCCAGGGCGTACTTCCAGGCCGCCGCGATCTGGTCAGGGCGCTCGACATAGGACTGACCCTTGCCTGACGAGCTCATCACCGGCTTCACGAAGCAGGGGAAGCCGGTGACACCCTCGGCCGCCGCCGCCAGTTCGGCCTCGGTGGAAGCGAAGGCGTAGGCGCTGGTGGGCAGGCCAAGCTCTTCAGCCGCCAGGCGGCGGATGCCCTCGCGGTTCATGGTCAGCTGGGCGGCCCGCGCCGTGGGGATGACGGTGGCCAGGCCCTCGGCCTCGATACGCACCAGCTCGTCGGTGGCGATGGCCTCGATCTCCGGCACGATCAGGTGCGGGCGTTCCAGCTCCACCAGGGCGCGCAGGGCGGCCGCGTCGGTCATGGCGATGACGTGGGACCGGTGCGCCACCTGCATGGCCGGCGCGTCGGCGTAGCGGTCGACCCCGATCACCTCGCAGCCTAGCCGCTGCAGCTCGATCGCCACTTCCTTGCCCAGCTCCCCGCAGCCGAGCAGCATCACCTTGACGGCGGAGGGCGAGAGCGGCGTGCCGAGGCGCATGGTGGTGATCCCTAGAGCTTGCTCTTCGCCGCAGCCGCCACGGCCTGCGCGGTGATGCCGAACTCCTTGTAGAGGCGGTCGGCCGGGGCGCTGGCGCCAAAGCCCTGCATGCCCACGAAGACCCCGTCCTCGCCGATGAACCGCTCCCAGCCGAAGCTGGCGGCGGCCTCGACGGCGACGCGGACGGTGTTTCTGGCCAGGACGCTCTCGCGATAGGCGGCCGGCTGGGCGCCGAACAGCTCCCAGCAGGGGGTGGAGACCACGCGGGTGGCGATCCCCTCGGCCTGGAGCAGCTCACGGGCCGCCATGGCGACGCCGACCTCGGTGCCCGAGGAGAAGATCGTCACCTGGGCCGGGCCATCGGCGGCCGCCAACTCATAGGCGCCCTTGGCCGACAGGTTCTCGGAAGAGGCGACAGTCCGCGCCGCCGGCGTCTTCTGCCGCGACAGGGCCATCAGGGACGGGCCGTCCTTGCGGGCGACCGCCAGCTTCCAGCACTCGGCGGTCTCCACCAGATCGGCGGGCCGGAAGACGTTCAGGCCCGGCATGGCGCGCAGGGAGGCCAGGTGCTCGATCGGCTGGTGGGTCGGGCCATCCTCGCCGACCCCGATGGAGTCGTGGGTCATGACGTGGATCACCCGGGCGCCCATGATCGCACCCAGCCGGATGGCGGGCCGGCTGTAGTCGGAGAACACCATGAAGGTGCCGGCATAGGGGATGACCCCACCGTGCAGAGCCATGCCGTTCATGGCCGCCGCCATACCGAACTCGCGGATGCCGAAATTGATGTAGCGGCCCTCATAGGCCGGCGCGTCGAAGGTCGGCGTGCCCTTCACCAGGGTGTTGTTGGAGCCGGTGAGGTCGGCCGAGCCGCCCACCATCTCCGGGATGTTGGGGAAGAGGGCGGTGAGCGCGGCGCCGGAGTGCTGGCGGGTGGCCGCGCCCGGCTTGGTCTCGACCGCCTCGGCGATCAGGGCGTCGATCTTCTCGAAGGCGTCGGCGGGTAGGTCGCCCTTCACCGCGCGCGTGAACTCGTCCCGATAGTTGGACGCCGCCAGGGTTTGCTCCCACTTGCGGCGCTGCTTGCCACCACGGCGGCCGGCGGCGCGCCATGGCTTGTAGACGTCCTCAGGCACCATGAAGGGCTCGTGCGGCCAGCCAAGCTTCTCGCGGGTGGCGGCCACCTCGTCCTTGCCCAGAGCATTGCCGTGGGTCGAGTGGCTGCCTTCCAGCGTGCCCGCGCCCTTGCCGATCTTGGTGGCGCAGGCGATCAGGCTCGGCCTGTCCTGCTTGATCGCCCAGGCCATGGCCCGGCGGATCTGGCCCATGTCATGGCCGTCGATGGCCTTCACCGCCCAGCCGGCGGCCTTGAATCGGGCGATCTGGTCGGTGGTGTCCGACAGCGAGACGTCGCCGTCGATGGTGATGGAGTTGTTGTCCCAGAGCACGGTCAGCTTCGACAGCTTCAGCCGGCCGGCGATGCCGATGGCTTCATGGCTGACGCCCTCCATCAGGTCGCCGTCGCCGCACTCGACCCAGGTGCGGTGGTCCACCAGGTCGGCGCCGAAGCGGGCGGCCATGCGGCGCTCGGCGATGGCCATGCCGACGGCGGTGGCCAGGCCCTGGCCCAGCGGGCCCGTGGTGGTCTCGACGCCGGGCGTGTGGCCCACTTCGGGGTGACCCGGGGTCTTGGAGCCCCATTGGCGCAGGGTGCGCAGCTCATCCATGCTGACCGCCTTGAACCCCGACAGGTGCAGCAGGCTGTAGAGCAGCATCGATCCGTGCCCGCCCGACAGAACGAAGCGGTCGCGGTCGGCCCAGTCGGGCTTGGTGGCGTCGTATTTCAGGAACTTGGTCCAGAGCACCGTGGCCACGTCGGCCATGCCCATCGGCATGCCCGGGTGCCCGTTTGAGGCCTGTTCGACGGCGTCCATGGAAAGGACGCGGATCGCGTCGGCCATGGTCTGGAGCGGTGCGGGCATGGGGCTTCCGGTGAGTCTGAACGGGAATTGCGGGCGGGGTCGCACGCACACAACATCGGGTCAAGGAACGTGACGGGTTCCGGCGCGAGCCTACCCCGGTCTATAGATTAACAGTCACACCTTCGGAGCGTCGAATGAACCGGGAGTCTGCGGGCGACAGCGCCCTCGACCAGGCCGCCAAGCGGCTGGATCGCGCGGTCGCCCAGCTGGAACAGCGCCTGGCCGCGCGCGCGCCGCAGGCCGGCGAGGAGCCGGGCGGCCTGTTCGACCAGGACCGCGCCAAGCTCGCCGACGAACTGGACAAGGCCCGCGCCCGCGAGCGCGCCCTGGAGGAGGCCGGGGCCGAGGCCTCCGCGGCGCTTGGCCGCGCCATCGCCGAGATCCAGGCGGCCCTGGCCGACCATGACGCGCCGGCCGAACAGCCCGTCCACGAAAGCGAAGAGGTCTAGGCCATGGCCCAGATGATCATCGAGGTGAACGGCCGCCCCTACACCGTCGGCTGCGAGGACGGCCAGGAACAGCACCTGATCGAGCTGGCGCGCATCTTCGACCGCCAAGTTCGCCAGGTCTCCCAGGACATGGGCCAGCTCGGCGACACCCGCCTGTTCCTGATGGGCGCCCTGCTGCTGGCCGACGAACTGGCCGACGCCAAGGCGCGGCTCGGCACGGTGCAGGCCGAACTGGCCCGTATGCAGTCCGACCAGGCCCGCATCGAGGTCCGCGCCACCCTGGCCCTCGACAACGCGGCCAAGCGCATCGAGAAGCTGGCGGCGGAGTAACACCGCTCATCCCGGCGAAGGTCGGGACTCAGGTCGGAGGTCGGGCTTCCGATCAGGATCCCGTTTGTGTGGTTCGTGAGGTTCGTGGTTCTAAGTTTTCCGGCCGCGACGCCGCAGAGGCCCACCCGATTTTCCACGAACCACACGAACCAAATGAACCAAATGAAAGGGCGCTCTCAGCGGCAGTGGAGGTATCTGGGCCCCGGCCTTCGCCGGGGTGAGCGGTGGGTTTGCTACCGCCGCCCGAACAGCCGCTCGATATCGGCCAGCTTCAGCTCCACATAGGTGGGCCGGCCGTGGTTGCACTGGCCCGAGTGGGGGGTGGCCTCCATCTGGCGGAGCAGGGCGTTCATCTCCGGCGCCGAGAGCCGCCGTCCGGCCCGCACCGAGCCGTGGCAGGCCATGGTGGAGCAGACCTCCTCCAGCCGCTCCTTCAGCGCCAGGGCCTGACCGTTCTCCGACAGGTCATCAGCGATGTCGCGCACCAGGCCGGCGACATCGGTCTCCCCCAACAGGGCCGGGGTCTCACGCACCAGGACCGCCCCGGGGCCGAAGGCCTCCACCGCAAGGCCTAGCGCCATCAGTTCGTCGGCCTTGGCCACCACGCGCTCGGCCTCGGCGGGATCGAGCTCCACCACCTCGGGCAGGAGCAGGGCCTGGCGGGAAACCCCGCCGCCGGCCATCTCCACCTTCATCCGCTCATAGACCAGCCGCTCATGGGCGGCGTGCTGGTCGACGATCACCACCCCATCGCGGGTCTGGGCGACGATATAGGTCTCGTGCACCTGGGCGCGGGCGGCTCCCAGGGGGAAGTCCACCGGATCAAACACCACTGAGGCGGCAGGCGCCTCGTGCAGGCCGGGGCCCGGTGAATAGCTGCCGGGCTCGTATTCAACCTCCGACCGCGCCGAGATCTCGGTGAGACCCGGGATCGCCTGGGCCGCCGCCTGCACCCAGCCGCCCATGCGCCAGGCCGAGAAGCCCTCCGCCGAGGGTTGCGGCGCGTAGCCGGGCCTAAAGCCGCTCAACGCCTCGCTGGCCACCGAGGTCGAGGCGCGGTGTCCGGCGCCGGCCAGGACGTGGCGCAGGCCCGAGACGATCAGGCCGCGCACCATGGCCGGGTCGCGGAACCGCACCTCGGCCTTGGCGGGGTGGACGTTCACATCCACCTGGCTGGGGTCGAGCTCCAGATAGAGCGCCACCAGGGGATGGCGGTCGCGGGCCAGGAAGTCGGCATAGGCCCCGCGTAGGGCGCCCTGCAGCAGCCGGTCTCGCACCGGACGGCCGTTGACGAACAGGTACTGATGGGCCGAGTTGCCGCGATTGTAGGTGGGCAGGCCGGCGAACCCCGAGAGGCGGATATTGTCCCGCTCCTGGTCGATGGCCAGCGCATTGTCCTGGAACTCCCGGCCCATGATCGAGGCCAGGCGCGCCAGGCGGCCGTCCGGCCCCTTGCTCTCGGCCGGCAGGCGCAGGGTGCGGCGGCCGTCGAGGTCCAGGGCGAAGGAGACGGCCTCATGGGCCATGGCCTGGCGCTTGATCTCCTCGGCGATGGCCATGGCCTCCGAACGCTCGGACTTCATGAACTTCAGCCGGGCTGGGGTGGCGTAGAACAGGTCGCGCACCTCCACCCGCGCCCCATGCGGGCCGGGGAAGCCGGAGGGGGACACCGCCCCCATGGCGCCGCCCTCCACCAGGATCGAATGCGCTTCGGTGACTCCGCGGGCGCGGGACGAGATGGACAGCCGCGCCACCGAGCCAATCGAGGGCAGGGCCTCGCCCCGGAAGCCCAGGGTGTGGATGTGCAGCAGGTCATAGTCCCCGGCGTCGTCAGGGCTGAGCTTGGAGGTGGCGTGGCGCTCGATGGCGAGCGGCAGCTGGTCGGCCGCCAGGCCATCGCCGTCGTCGGCCACCAGGATGCGGGTCAGGCCGCCGCCGTCGGCCTGGACCTCGACGCTGCGCGCCCCGGCGTCCAGCGCGTTCTCCACCAGCTCCTTGACCGCGCTGGCAGGCCGCTCCACCACCTCGCCGGCGGCGATGCGGTTCACGGTCTCGGGCGGCAGTCTGCGGATGGTCATTTTAGAGCCCAGGTCCTCGGACTGGATATATAGGACGATTCCACCGGGGGTGAGGCAGATGAGGTTCGCGACGTCCCTGGCCCTGGCCGCGCTCCTGCTGGCGACCTCCGCCGTGGCCCAGGCTTCGCCCGTCGATCCCGACGCGGTGCTGGTGGAGGAGCTGGTGGTCACCGCCCTGTTGCCGGGGCCGGCCTGGTGGCGGGTCTCCGACGCCGACACCGTGGTCTATGTCCTGGGCGCCCCTTCGATCATGCCCAAATCGCTCGCCTGGGACCAGAGCGTGCTCACCCGCCGCCTGCAGGGCGCGAACCGGGTGATCCTGCCCTTCAACCAGGTCAGCGTCGGTCTGTTCAGCGCGCCCGGCGCGGCGATCAATCTGCTCCGCCTGCGATCCAAGACGCCCTATGAGGCGACCCTGCCGGCGGCGCTGAAGGCCCGCTTCGTCGCGGTCCGCACCGGCAGCGGCAAGCCGCCCGAACGCTATGCGACGAAGAACGGCCTCGCGGCGGGCCTGATCCTGGTGGACGACTATCGCCAGGCCAGCCAGCTCACCGCCGCCGATCCCGCCAAGACCGTGCGGCGCCTGGCCAAGGGGCGAAAGATCAGGGTCGAGGAGAAGAGCTACGACGCGGGCGGTCTGCTGGGTCAGGTCGTGCGCACGCCCGCAGCCGCCCAGCAGGCCTGTCTCGAAGACGCCCTGGATGAGGCAGAGGCCGGTCCCGCCGCCGCCCGCCGCGCCGCCGAGGCCTGGGCCCAGGGTGACGTGCGCGGCGCGCTTACCGCCGAGCGCGGCTTCGAGAAATGCCTGGCCTCGGCGCCCGGAGCCCTGGCGCTGGACCGCCGCTTCAAGGCCGACCAGGCCGCCGCCATCGCCAGAGCGCTCAAGACCCCAGGCCACGCCGTGGCCGTCGTGCCTCTACGTCCCCTGCTGGCCCAGGGCGGCGTGCTGGATCAGCTCCAGTCCCAAGGGTTCGAGGTGAAGACGCCGGGCGAAGACTAGGGCCGCTTGATCGGCGTCAAGGTGACGCGTCCCGTGCGCCAGTCACATGGGCCTCAATCCTAGGTCCAAGGGCGACGACATGGCCGATCCGAGACACATCGCCGGGCTGGCGGGGCCGACCCTGATGGCGGTCACCACCTCCGAGGCCTTGAACCTGGACATCTGGAGCCCGGCCGACCCAACCCTGGTCTATCTGAACGGGGTGTTGCTGTTCGTGGCGGGCCTGGCGATCACCCGCATCCACAATGTCTGGCGGCTGAGGTGGACGCTGGTGGTGACGCTGCTGGGCTGGGCGGCCCTGACCGCCGGCCTGGTACGCATGTTCTCGCCGCGCAGCCCGCAGCTGGGCGAGGCCGGAACGACCTATGCGGTCATCTTCCTGCTTTTCCTGGTGGGCGCCTTCCTGACGCTCCAGGTGATCCGTCCGGGACCTAGAGACCCGGCAGCTTGATCCGGGTGCTCTTCTCGCGCGCGATGACCACGGGCTTGTCACCGGTGACTTCGCGGATCTTGGCGGCTTCCGAGGCCGGGTCGATGGGAGCCGGGACGTTGTCGCCCGCCGCCGCGGTCGCCGCGGCGCTGGCCTTGCCATCCTTCCAGAACATCACCCGGTCGGCGAAGCTCTTTTCCTTGTGGGCAAGGTCGCCGCCCTCGTCGTCGACGACGTAGCGGATCAGCGGATCGGCCTTGTCAGCGCCGGCCTTGGCCACCAGCAGCTTTTCACCTTCGGTGCGGGCCTCGGCGTCGCGGCGACCCAGCAGGGCGTTGCGCGCGGCGCTCTCGGGCTGCAGTTCCTGCGGGCGGGGTTCACCCGGGGCCGGCGGACGCAGGGAATAGTCGGGCGGCACCACCAGGGGGGCCTTGGACACCACGCGGAACTCGTCGGGGGTCACCTTGGTCATGCCCAGCGCCTTGCGGGACGAGGCGCAGCCGGTGAGACCCACCATCCCGATCAGGGCGGTCGCGACGATCACTCGGTTCAAGCTCATGAACTACAGGCTCCGATAGGCCGCCCCCGGCCGAAGATGGACATGTCAGATAGCGCAAACGGCAATCGCCGCCAACGCGTTTAGGCGGCCGCCTCTTTGCGGGTGGAATCAAGCAAAAGGAAGACCACCCCGATGGTGATGGCCGCGTCGGCCACATTGAACACCCAGGGGAAGAAACCCAACCGCTGGAAGTCCAGAAAATCCACCACGGCCCCGAAGCGCACCCGGTCGATGGCGTTGCCGATCGCGCCCCCCATGACCAGGCCCAGGCCGAGGGCCATCGACCAGCGCAGGGCCGTGCGCGCCCAGTTGGCGAGGAAGATGGCGACGATCAGCGAAAAGGCGGTGAGCGCCCAGCGCACCACGTCATGCTCGGCGCTGAACAGGCCAAAGCTCACCCCCTGGTTCCAGACCAGGGTCAGGCTGAAGGGCCCGCCCACCGGTACGCTGGAGCCCGCCTGGGTTCCCAGCAGGCCAAGGATCAGGTGCTTGGAGACCTGATCCAGGACGATGACCGTCATCGCCAGTATGTAGGCCGACCAGCCGTATTTGGTGATGGCTTTCATGCTCAGGCCCTTTCAGCGTCCCAGGCGGCGACAGCTTCGGCGTCCCGCAGCGACAGTTCCGGATAGCGCGGGTCGGAG
The DNA here is from genome assembly GCF_030693625.1 of Phenylobacterium sp. GTDB lineage: Bacteria > Pseudomonadota > Alphaproteobacteria > Caulobacterales > Caulobacteraceae > Phenylobacterium > Phenylobacterium ferrooxidans. The sequence continues at coordinate 31,618 of NZ_JAUYAF010000084.1, read as the reverse complement.
CCCACCTCCGGCAGGATACGCCAGGAGCGGGCGCACTTCCGACCGTCGGCCTTGATCGGCTCAACCGCCACGCCGGGCGTCTCGGCCAGACGGAAGGCGCTGGCCGGGCCTTCGCCAGGGACAAGGGTCGCCTGGCTGGTGCGGAACAGTTCGGCGGCGTCCAGGCTCTCGAAGGCGGCGAGCAGCCCCGCGTCGGCGATGTGCACCACCGGGGCGGCTTCCAGGGCGGCCCCCATGCGCTTCTCGCGGCGCTCCACCTCCAGCGCGCCGGTGACCACGGAGGTGACCGACTGGATCTTCGCCCAGCGTACCGCCTCGGCCGGATTGGCCCAGGCGGCGGGCGTCTCCGGGAACACCCGCAGGCAGTTGGACGGGGCGTCGGGGAACCGGGTGGTCCAGGCCTCTTCCATGGTGAAGGGGATCAGGGGCGAAAGCCACACCGTCAGGCGCTCGAACACCGCGTCCATCACCGTGCGCGCGGCCCGGCGGCGTAGGGAGCCGGGCTGGTCGCAGTAGAGGGCGTCGCGGCGGATGTCGAAGAACAGCTGCGACAGCTCCACCTGGCAGAACTCGGTGATCGGCCGGCTGACGTCCTGGAACAGATAGGCGTCATAGGCGGCGCGGACCTGGCCATCCAGTTCGTGCAGGCGGTGCAGGATGAACCGCTCCAGGGGCGGCATGTCCTCCAGCGCCACCCGTTCGCTCTCGTCGAAGCCGGCGAGCGCGCCCAGCAGATAGCGGACGGTGTTGCGCAGCTTGCGATAGGCGTCGGTGGTGGTGGCCAGGATCGTCTTGCCGATCCGGCTGTCGTCGGAATAGTCGATCATCGAGGCCCACAGCCGGATGATCTCGGCGCCGGACTCGCGGATCACCACCTCGGGGTCCACCGTGTTGCCCTTGGACTTGCTCATCTTCTCGCCGTTCTCGTCCATGGTGAACCCATGGGTGAGGATGGCGTCGTAGGGCGCGCGGCCCCGCGTGCCGGAGCTCTCCAGCAGCGAGGACTGGAACCAGCCGCGGTGCTGGTCGGAGCCCTCGAGATAGAGGTCGGCGGGCCAGCGGGTGTGCTCGCGGTTCTCCAGCGTGAAGGCGTGGGTCGAGCCGGAGTCGAACCAGACGTCGAGGATGTCCTCGACCTTCTCGTAGCGCTCGGGGTCGTGGTTCCCCAGGAAGTCGCTCACCGGCCGGGTGAACCAGGCGTCGGCGCCCTCGGCGGCGATCAGGTCGACGATGCGCTTGTTGAGCTCGGGGTCCACCAGGGGCTGGCTGGTCTCCTTGTCCACGAACATGGCCAGAGGCGCGCCCCAGGCCCGTTGGCGGCTGATCAGCCAGTCGGGGCGGCTCTCCACCATGGCGCGGATGCGGTTCTTGCCGCCGGCCGGGTGGAAGGTGGTCGCCTCGATGGCGTTCAGCGCCGTCTCGCGCAGGGTCTTGCCGTCGTGGAGCTTGTCCTCGATGGCGGTGTCCATGCGGATGAACCACTGGGGCGTGTTGCGGAAGATCACCGGCGCCTTGGAACGCCAGGAGTGGGGATAGGAGTGCTCCACCCGGCCGCGCGCCAGCAGGCGTCCGGCCTCGATCAGCTTTTCCTGCACCGCGCCGTTGGCCGGGCCGAACTTGCCGACCTTCTTGCCCTCCGTCTCCAGCACCTTGAGGCCGGCGAACAGGGCCACGTGCTCATAATAGGCGCCGTCCGGATCGACGGTTTCCGGGATCTCGCGATGGCCGTGGGCCAGCCAGACCAGGTAGTCGTCGGCCCCATGGCCCGGCGCGGTGTGGACAAAGCCGGTGCCGGCGTCGTCGGTCACATGGTCGCCGTCCAGCAGCGGCACGGCGAACTGGTAATAGCTGTCCAGTCCCGCTAGCGGATGCTCGGCGGTGACGCCCTGCGGGTCGAAGGTCTCGATTCGGCGGGTGGCGGTGATCTTGGCGGCTTTGAAGACGTCGTCGGCCAGCTTGTCGGCCACGATCAGCCGGTCGCCGGCCTTGGCCCAAGGCTCGAACTCCAGGCCCTCTTCCATAGCCTCGACCAGGTAGACGCCATAGGCGATGTCGTTGTTGTAGCTGATCGCCCGGTTGGCCGGGATGGTCCACGGCGTGGTCGTCCAGATGACGATGCTGGCCCCGCGGGCGGCCTCGCTGCCCTCCACCACCGGGAATTTCACCCAGATGGTCGGCGAGTTGACGTCGGCGTATTCGACCTCGGCGTCAGCCAGCGCGGTGCGCTCCACCGGGCTCCACATCACCGGCTTGGAGCCGCGATAGAGCTGGCCGGAGGTGACGAACTTGTGGAACTCCGCGACGATCGCGGCCTCCGACGAATAGTCCATCGTGGCGTAGCGGTTCTCCCAGTCGCCGACGACGCCCAGGCGCTTGAAGCCGTCCCGCTGCACGTCGATCCACTTGGCCGCATAGGTGCGGCAGCGCTCGCGGAACTCGGCCTTGGAGACCTCGTCCTTGCGGCGGCCCTGGCTCCGCAGTTCTTCCTCGATCTTCCACTCGATGGGCAGGCCGTGGCAGTCCCAGCCGGGCACATAGTCGACGTCGTAACCCATGGCGAACCGCGAGCGGACCACGAAGTCCTTCAGGGTCTTCTGCAGGGCGTGGCCGATGTGGATGGCGCCGTTGGCGTAGGGCGGGCCGTCGTGCAGCACGAACAGCGGGGCGCCTGCCGCCTGCCGTTCCGCACGCACTGTGTTGTAGAGGTCGAGCTTGGCCCAGCGGGCCAGGATCTCGGGCTCCTTGACCGGCAGGCCCGCCCGCATCGGGAACGGGGTGTCGGGAAGGAAGACGGTTTCGCGATAGTCGCGCGCGGGCTTGTCAGCGTCGTCGGCCATGGGGCTTTCCAGCGGTGTTCGGAACGAGTGTGCGGGTGATCCCGGCGCGCGCTGGAGCTTCGTCCGGCGGCGTCACGCCGGGCGGGTAATTCGCGACAATGTCCGAACCAAGGTCATAGCGCGCCGAGATAGCAGAGGGGCGCGCGTCGGGCGAGCCCTTTGGTTCAGCGCCGGCGCTCGCGCGGGGTGACGGCGAGCGTCAGGCGCCGGCCCTGGCGGATCACCTCGAAATCCATGGCCCGGCCGATCGTGTCAGTCCCCAGCGCCCGCATCAGGTCGTCCAGTCCGGTCAGGGGCGCCCCCTCCGCCGCCACGATCAGGTCCCCAGGCAGCAGGCCGGCCCGGGCGGCGGGCCCGTTCACTTCACAGGTGGCGATCCAAACCCCGAAGGGCTGGTCCAGGCCCACGGCGCGGGCCAGGTCGCGGGGGATGGGCACCTGCTGGGCGATCACCCCGATGGAGCCTCGCCGCACCCTCCCGTGCTTGATCAACTCGCCCACCACCAGGGCCGCGGTGTTGGCGGCCATCGCGAAGCACAGGCCCTGGGCCCCGGCGATCACCGCGGTGGCGATCCCCACCACCTCGCCGGCGGAATTGACCAGGGGGCCGCCGGAGGAGCCGGGATTGAGCGAGGCGTCGGTCTGGATCAGGTCCTCGATCAGCCGGCCCCGCTCACCTCGCAGGGAGCGGCCGAGAGCCGAAACGACCCCGGCCGTGACCGTGGCCTCGAACCCCAGGGGCGCGCCGATGGCGATCACCAGCTGGCCTCGGCGCATGGCCTTGGAGTCGCCCAGGCGGGCGTAGGGCAGGGTGACCCCGCCCTCGATCCGCAGCAGAGCGAGGTCGGTGTCGGGGTCGTCGCCGATCAGCCGGGCGCGGAACACCCGGCCGTCGAGGCCGATGATCTCGGCGGCGGCCGCGCCTCGCACCACATGGCTGTTGGTGAGGATCAGGCCGTCCGGCGCGATGACGACGCCCGAGCCCACGCCCTCAGGCCCCTGCGGTCCGCGCCAGGGGTGGACGCTGACCACAGCCGGCCCTACCCGCTCCACCGCGCTCACCACGGCGTGGGAATAGGCGTCCAGCAGGCCCGCATCGCCGCCGGGACTCGCCGGTGGAGTCGGCGGCTGCGGCGGCCGCTCGGAATAGGCGAAGGTGGCGTCCGGGGCGAAGGCGTAGGACGGCGGCCGCTTGCGGCGGGGGCGGCGCGCCGCGGCGAAGGCGGCGTATTTCAATCCCTTGATCTGGGTCGGCATCGGCCCCTCGCTGTCCCAACCGACAGGAAAAACCATCTGTTAACCGAGAGTCCAGGGGTGTCGCGCCTGGAGGGAGGCTGTCAGATCTCCGGCAGCAGCAGCGCGCGCGCCTGGGCGGCGTCGGCCACGATCTGGGCGGTCATGGCGTCCATGCTGGCGAACCGGGCCTCGTCGCGCAGGAAGGCGATCAGGTCAGTCTCGATCACCTGGTCGTAGATGTCCTCGTCGAAGTCGAACATCCAGACCTCCAGCCGGGGCGCGGTCATCCCATCGATCATCGGGCTGACTCCGATATTGGCTACCCCGGCGATCTCGCGGCCATCGGGCAGGCGCGTGCGGGTGGCGTAGACGCCGAAGCGCGGCAGGACGTAGTCCCTCAGGTCCACATTGGCGGTGGGATAGCCCAGGGTGCGGCCCAGCTGGCGGCCGCGCTCCACCACGCCCTCGATGGCGAAGGGGCGGCCCAGGATCGAGGCGGCGATCTCAGGATGGCCGTCCCGCAGGACTTCGCGAACGGCGGTGGAGGAGAACTTGGCGTTCCCTTCGCCGACCGCCTGGGCCACGGAGACGCCGAAGCCCAGCTCCTCGCCGTAACGGGCCATGGTCTCCGGGCTGCCGGTGCGGCCCTTGCCGAAGGAGATGTCGAAACCGACGGCGACATCGCGCACCCCCAGGCCCTTGTGCAGCACCTCGACCACGAACTCGCGGTCGGTCATCTCGGCGAATTCCTGGGTGAAGGGCAGGACATAGGAGATATCCACCCCCAGTCCCGCCAGGGCGCGGGCCTGCTGATCGGGCTGCATCAGCCGGAAGGACGGCGAATCGGGCTGGAAGATGCGGCGCGGGTGCGGATCGAAGCTGATCACCCCAAGGGGCGCCTTTAGCTGGCCCGCGGCCTTGGCGGCGAGCGCGATCACCTGCTGGTGGCCACGGTGGACGCCGTCAAAATTGCCCAGGGCCACAGCCGCGCCGCGGTCGGTATCGGCCAGGCCCTTCCAGTCGTGGACGATGCGCATGGAGGTCAGGCGCCCTTCCGCGGGACCATGATCACCGCCTCGCCGTCCACCACCGTCTTGCCGTCCACCTGACAGACGGTGGCGAGCGTCGCGTGACCGCGCTTGTCGTCCAGGGCCTGGACCGTCACCCGCGTCACCACGAGATCGCCCAGCCTCACCGGCCGCCGGAAGCGCATGGACTGCGCGAGGTAGATGGCGCCCGGCCCCGGCAGCTTCGTGCCGATCACCGCCGAGATATAGGCGCCCGACAGCATGCCGTGGGCGATGCGGGTCTGGAAGGTGGTGGTCTTGGCGTAGTCCTCGTCCAGATGGACGGGGTTGGTGTCGCCCGAGACGGCGGCGAAGGCCTCCACGTCATTGGCGGTGACGACCTTGGTGGTCTCGGCCGACTGGCCGACACTCAGCTCTTCGAAGAACAGTCCCTGCACGCGCGCGTCCCCTGCCGTTGGCCTTCCTTAGCGGCCTTGCGCCCACAAGCGAAGCCCTGGACGCGATCGCCTGTGACGGCCAAGCTTGCTTGGGCTGTCGGAGAGATCGCGATGAAATACCTCGCCCTGGCCTTGGCGCTGTTGATGACTGCCTGTTCTCCCCAGGCGGCGAAGGCTCCCGAGGCGCCGCCTGCGCCCGTGGCCGCCGCGGCGCCGTCGCCGGACGCCCTGTCGATCACCTTCGCCGGCGACCTGCCCTGCACCGACTGTCCCGGGCTCCGCACCGAGCTGACCCTGACCCGCGACGCGCCCTATTCGGGCGGCGGCACATACAAGCTGGTGGAGACCTATCTGGAGCGTGGCGCGCCCATCATCACCACCGGCATCTGGGGCACGCTGCGCGGTGACGCCGTCGACCCCGACGCCACGGTCTACGAACTCAACCCCGAAAAACCGGAACCTGCGCGCCGCCACTTCCGCCGGGTCGGGGATGATGAGGCGTTGAAGGTGCTCGGCGGTGACAGGACGCCCCTGCCTGACAGCCTTCCCAGCACGCTCAAGCGGGCGAAGTAAGGTGCGCCGCTACCAGACCAGGTCGGCGATCGCGTAGGTGGCTGTCAGGTCGTCGGCGGCCAGCAGGTCCTCCACCGCCTTGGCGTTCAGCCCATCAGGCCCGATGGTCTCGGCCCCGTGGATGCCGCTGGCGACGAACAGCACGTCGAGCCCCTGGTCGTTGGCGCCCTTCACGTCGGTGGGCAGGCCGTCGCCGATGCAGAGCACGCGGGCGCGGTCCACGGGCCGACCCAGCAGCCGCTGCGCCTCCACCAGGCAAAGGTCGTAGATCGGCGCGTAGGGCTTGCCCGCCATCAGCACCTTGCCGCCCAGCTGGGCGTAGAGCTGGGCCAGCGCCCCGCCGCAATAGATCAGCCGGTCGCCGCGCTGCACGACGATGTCGGGATTGGCGCAGGTCATCACCAGGCCGCGGGCGGCGCAGGCCTCAAAGCGGTCCTGGTAGTCACCAGGCCCCTCGACCTCGTCGTCATAGGGACCGGTCACCGAGATGAAGGCGGCCTTGTCGTAGTCGGCATAGTCCAGGCCCAGCCCCTCATAGAGCGGGGCGTCGCGCTCGGGGCCGACCCGCCAGGCGGGGCCGGGGGCCAGTTCGCTCAGCAGCACCCGGGTGGCGTCGCCGGAGGTGACAAAGGCCTGCCAGGCGGCGCGCTGCACGCCGAGCTCATCCAGCTGCGGGATCACCGAGTGCGAGGGGCGCGGCGAGTTGGAGATCAGCACCACCGGCTTTTCTTCGCCCCACTTGGCGAGCGCCCCGCAGGCGGCGGGGAAGCTCTCACGGCCATTGTGGATCACGCCCCAGACGTCTGAGAGGATCACGTCGTAGCGGTCGGCGAGGTCGGAGAGTCCGGAGATCAGTGCGGTCATGGGGTCGGGCGGTAACGGCCCAAGCCCGCCCGGTCAATCAGCTTGGGCTAGTGCCGCCCGCCGGCGCGGCGGCGCATGTTGGTGCGCAGGAACTCGGCGGGGGGATCGGTCTCGGCCAGCACGGCGTCCTTGATCGGTCTCGGCTCGCCGAACAAGTGGCCCTGGCCATAGGCGATGTCGAGCTCGAGGATGTCGACGATCTGGCGCTCCTCCTCGACCTTCTCGGCGATGATCTCCACCCCGTAGCGGCGGGTCAGCGTCGAGAAGTCCTGGGCGGCCAGGTCTGGCATCGACTTCAGCACCAGGCCTTCGTCAGTCTCCACCAGCTGGTTCAGCAGGAACTGGGCGCCGATCTTCAGGAACTTCACGTCAGAGCGCGCCAGGTCCTGGAAGTCGAGATCCAGGTCGACGACCTTGTCCAGGCTGAAGCGGAAGCCGAGGTCGGCCAGCTTGCCCATGTTGCGGGCCTCGGTTGCGCCGCGCGCGTCGAAGGCGGCCTGGCCCAGTTCGAAGATCAGGGCGCCCGCCAGGTCGCGGTTGGCGGCCAGCAGGTCGAGGAACTGCGGGAAGAAGCTCTCGTCGGCCAGGCTGGAGGTGGAGATGTTGCAGAAGATACCGATCTTCTTGTCGGTCTTGGCCAGGCGCCGGACGATCTGCACGCAGCGGAACAGCAGCAGGTTGTCGATGGAGGTGACCAGGCCCTCGGGCTCGGCCACAGCCAGGTACTCGGCAGGCATCATCACCCGGCCGGTCTCGTCGCGCAGGCGCGAGAAGCTTTCGTAGAAGACCGTCCGGCGCTGCGGCAGGCCGACGACCGGCTGCAGATAGAGGTCGACCCGGTTCTCGGCCAGCGCCTCGCGGATGGTTTCCAGCAGCGCGGCCGACTGGCGGTGCTGCGGGGTGTGGCGGGCGCTGACGGGCGGCGCCTGGACCATGCGCTCCTCCAGCCGCTGGCCCATGCGCTGGACCAGGTCCTCCAGCATGTGGACCTCGCCGGTCAGCTCTTCCGAGCGGCGGGCCGCGTCATTGGTGACGGTGTCCACCACCTCGACGACGCGGGCGTCCATGCGCTCCATCTGGTCGATGAGGATGCGCTGCGCCTCGCGGATGATCTCCAGCTCGCGGCGCAGGGCGGCGTTCTCCAGGCTGTGCATGATCAGCCCATGGAAGGTGTAGCAAAGGGCGAATCCGGCCGCGAGCATGGCTAGGCCCGCCGCCCAGCCTCCCCCGTTACGCCACAGGAGGAGGGCGAAGATCAGAGCAACACAGAGATAGGCGCCCGAAAGCAGCGCCAATGTGAGCCGTCGCATGGTCCCGCCTGAGCCTTTTCCCGTCAAACGTTACGTTCGACGGGACAAAAAAGGCTCGCCCTAAGAGTTAGAGCGCGTCGGACGGGTTAACCGGACTCCACTTAACCCTGACGCGCTCTGCCGAATCGCCTTGAGTATCGGCTGTGCCGCCGGTGCAAGTCGAACAGATTAACGTTTGCGCGAGGCGCTCGCGCTAATTGGACGCGGCGACCTTGCCCAGCATCATGTCGGCGGCCTTCTCGGCGATCATGATGGTTGGCGCATTGGTGTTGCCCGACACCAGGCGCGGCATCACCGAGGCGTCCACCACCCGCAGGCCCTCGACGCCGCGCACCCGCAGCTGGGCGTCCACCACCGCCATGGGCCCCGAGCCCATCTGGCAGGTGCCGACCGGGTGATAGATGGTCGATCCGGCCATGCGGGCATAGCCCAGCAAGGCCTCGTCATTGCTGAAGTCCGGGCCCGGCAGCATCTCGTGGTCGATATAGGGGGCCAGCGCCGGCTGGGCGGCGATCTTGCGGCCCCACTTCAGGCCGGCCACCGCCACCTCCTGGTCGAGGGGATCGGAGAGGTAGTTGGGCGCGATGGCGGGATAAACAGTCGGGTCGGCGGACTTGATGTGGATGGTCCCTCGGCTCTCGGGCCGTACCTGGCAGGGCGCGATGGTCAGGCCCGGCGCGCCGTCCAGCTCCATCTTGCCGCTCATGGCCTTCTCCAGGTTCTGCGAGGCCGGCAGGATGTGGAACTGGATGTCCGGCCCCGCCAGGTCGGGCCGCGACTTGCAGAAGGCCGCCACGTGGGCAGCCGACAGGGTCAGCAGGCCCTTGCGCTGGAAGGCGTACTTCAGAACCTCGCCCAGGAAGCGCGGCCCCTTAGTCAGTTCGTTGACCGACACGGTTCCCGCCTTCAGGCGGTAGGTGACCGCCATCACATAGTGATCCTGCAGGTTCTCGCCGACGCCGGGCAGGTCGGCGACCACCTCGATCCCGTGGTCGCGCAGAAGTTCGCCGGGGCCGACGCCGGACAGTTGCAGCAGTTGCGGCGAGTTGACCGCGCCGCCGGCCAGGATGACCTCGCGACGGGCCTTGGCGATCTTGCGGACGCCGTTCTGGAGGTACTCGACCCCGACGGCGCGCCTGCCTTCGAAGATCACCCGGGTGGTGAGAGCCCGGGTCTCGACCTTGAGATTCGCACGGCCCATGGCCGGGTGCAGATAGGCCACCGCCGCCGAGTGCCGCTGCCCGTTCTTGACGGTCAGCTGGTAGTAGCTGACCCCCTCCTGGTTCTCGCCGTTGACGTCTTCGTTTCGCGGGATGCCGGCCTCGACACAGGCCTCCACCACGGCGTCGGACACCGGGTGCTTGGTGGTGACGTCGGAGATGTTGAGCGGGCCCCCGACGGCGTGGTGCGCGTTGGCCCCGCGCTCCTGGTGCTGGGAGCGCCTGAAATAGGGGGCGACGTCGTCCCAGCCCCAGCCTTCGCACCCCAGCTGGCGCCAGCCGTCATAGTCGGCCTGCTGGCCGCGGATATAGAGCAGGCCATTGATCGAGGACGAGCCGCCCAGGACCTTGCCGCGCGGCCAGGTATGAACGCGCCCGCCCGTGCCCGGATCGGGCTCGGTGGGATAGAGCCAGTTGACTTTGGGATCCTTCAGCGTCTGGGCGTAGCCCACCGGGACGTGGATCATGACGTTGGAGAGGAACTGCCCCGGTTCCTTGGTGGGCCGGTCGTCGCCGCCAGCCTCCAGCAGCAGGACGCTGTTGGCCGTGTCTACGCTAAGTCGGTTGGCCAGCACGCATCCGGCCGAGCCCGCCCCGACGATGATGTAGTCCGCGGTCGCGATGTCGGACATCGGGGGCCTCCTGACTGACTGGTTTCAGGCCCTGTTGTGTGCGTTCGAAGCGTCGCCGTAAACGGTGGAATGCGCGCCTAGCGGAGGATCTGGCCTTAGCGGGTGGGGACCGGGACGTCGCCGCGGTAGTCGTAGAAGCCGCGGTCGGTCTTGCGGCCCAGCCAGCCGGCCTCGACATACTTCACCAGCAGCGGACAGGGCCGATACTTAGAGTCGGCCAGGCCCTCGTAGAGGACGTTCATGATCGACAGCACCGTATCCAGGCCGATGAAGTCGCCCAGTTCCAGCGGGCCCATGGGATGGTTCGCGCCCAGCTTCATGGCGGTGTCGATGGCCTCCACGGTGCCGACGCCTTCATACAGGGTGTAGATCGCCTCGTTGATCATCGGCACCAGCACGCGGTTGACGATGAAGGCCGGGAAGTCCTCGGCGTTGGCGGTGGTCTTGCCCAGGGACTTGGCGAAGTTGACGGCGGTCTCGTAGGTCGGCGCGTCGGTGGCGATGCCGCGGATGATCTCCACGAGGTTCATCAGCGGCACCGGGTTCATGAAGTGCAGGCCGATGAACCGGCCGGGCCGGTCCGAGGCCGCCCCCAGGCGGGTGATGGAGATGGACGAGGTGTTGGAGGCCAGCAGGGTGTTGGGCCCGAGGTGCGGGGTGAGCGCCTTGAAGATCGACTTCTTGACCTCCTCGTTCTCAGTGGCCGCCTCGATGGCGAGGTCCGTGCCGCCGATCGTCTGGAGTTCGGGCGCGGCCTTGATGCGGGCGATGCCCACGTCCATGGCCTCCTGGGTGATGATGCCGCGCACGACCTGGCGGGTCATGTTCTTGCGGATCTGGGCCAGGCCCGTCTCGATCCGCTCGGCGCTCACGTCGTGCAGCAGCACGTCATAGCCGCCCAGGGCGACCACGTGGGCGATGCCCGAACCCATCTGACCTGCGCCAATGACGCCGACCGATTTGATATCCACCATGTCGACTAAGCCTCGATCATGCCGGGCGGTATCCCTGTCCGCCACGGCTTGTGACGAGTTTCTAACATGGCGATGTGCGGCGCCGCCAAGGCTTTTGCTGCGGCGCAGCGCGAGGAGGCCCGGGGACTGTGGCGCGGACGCCGCGATCAGGCCCGCCACAGCGCAACGAAAAGGGGCGGTTCCTCGCGGAACCGCCCCCGGTCGTATCGGCCTTGTCGGTCGGAATTACTTCCCAGCGGCGGCCAGGGCGTCCATCAGTTCCGGCACGGCGGTCTTGTAGTCGGAGACCAGGCCGAAGTCGGCGACCTGGAAGATCGGCGCGTCGGCGTCCTTGTTGATCGCCACGATGATCTTGGAGTCCTTCATCCCGGCGAGGTGCTGGATGGCGCCGGAGATGCCGATGGCGACATACAGTTCCGGGGCCACGACCTTGCCGGTCTGACCGACCTGATAGTCGTTGGGGGCGTAGCCCGCATCGACCGCGGCGCGCGAGGCGCCGATGGCGGCCCCGAGCTTGTCGGCCAGGGGGTCGATGACCCGCTGGAACTCCTCGGCCGAACCCATGGCCCGACCGCCGGAGACGACGATCTTGGCGCCGGCGAGTTCGGGACGGGCCGACTTCACCAGTTGCTGGTCCACGAACTTGGTCTTGGGCGCGCCGTCGCCGGCGCCCGTGCTCTCGACCGAGGCCGAGCCACCCTCACCGGCCGCCTTGAAGGCGGTGGCGCGGACGGTGATCACCTTCTTGGCGTCGGAGGACTGAACGGTCTCCAGCGCGTTGCCGGCATAGATCGGCCGCACGAAGGTGGAGGCGTCGACCACTTCGACGATTTCCGAGATCTGGGCGACGTCCAGCTTGGCCGCGATGCGGGGGCTGAAGTTCTTGCCCTGCGAGGTGGCCGGCGTCAGGACGGCGTCGTAGCCGCTCATCAAGGGGACGACGACCGCGGTGACGGCCTCGGCCAGGCCCTGACCCAGGGCGTCGCTCTCGGCCAGCAGCACCTTGCGGACGCCGGCGATCTTGCCGGCGGCCTCGGCGACGGCCTTGGCGCCGGAACCGGCCACCAGGATGTCGACGTCGGACGACAGCGCGAGGGCCGCGGTCACGGTCTTGTGGGTGCTGTCCTTCAGGGACGCGTTGTCATGATCGGCGATAACGAGAACGGCCATTAGAGCACCCCCGCGGTCTTGAGGTTGGTGACCAGGTCAGCGGCGTTTTCCACCTTGATCCCGCCGCCGCGCTTCGGCGGTTCGGTGACCTTGACGACCTTGAGGCGCGGAGCAGTGTCGACGCCGAGCGAGGCGGCTTCCTTCATGTCCAGCGGCTTCTTCTTGGCCTTCAGGATGTTGGGCAGCGAGGCGTAGCGCGGCTCGTTGAGACGCAGGTCGGCGGTGATGATCGCCGGCAGGGTCACGTCGATGGTCTGGATGCCGCCGTCGACCTCGCGGCCCACCTTGGCGTTTCCGGCCGAGAGCTCGACCGAGTTGGCGAAGGTCGCCTGGGGCCAGTCCAGCAGCGCCGCCAGCATCTGGCCGGTGGCGTTATTGTCGCCGTCGATGGCCTGCTTGCCCATGATCACGACGTCGGGGCTCTCTTCGCCGATGATGGCGGCGAGCAGCTTGGCGACGGCCAGGGGCTCAGGGTCCTGGTCGGTCTGGATCAGGATCGCGCGGTCGGCGCCCATGGCCAGGGCCGTGCGCAGGGTTTCCTGCGCCTGGGCCGGGCCGATGGACACGGCCACAACTTCCGTGGCGACGCCCTTTTCCTTCTGGCGCACGGCCTCTTCGACCGCGATCTCGCAGAAGGGGTTCATGGACATCTTCACATTGGCAAGGTCCACACCGGTCTGGTCGGCTTTGACCCGGGCCTTGACGTTGTAGTCGATCACCCGCTTTACGGGGACGAGCACCTTCATGGCTTCGCTAACGCCTCAAATTGCTAAAAATTGAACGGTTGGGGCATAACGGTTCCGACGCGCAATGCAAGCCGACGCCTGACACACTGCGCCGCAATTTTGACGGAGCGGCCCCCCAGCCTGCTCGAAACTCCTGCAAGACGAAGATCATGAACCGAACGATCAAGCGCCTGATGTTGATTTTCGTGGGGGTCTTCGCCCTCTCCCTCGTGGCGGTCACGGTCTATCAGGTGGGGTGGGTGATGCCCGGCCAGGCCTGCGAGGCCCGTGGCGACTGGTGGGACTGGCGCGGCCGGACCTGCGCCCGTCCCGTGCTGATCTCCGACATCACCGGCCGGGTGATCGACACGCCCGAACAGCGCAAGGCCGCCAAGGCGCACGCCGCCAAGGTGAGGGCCGCCGCGGCTCAATAGTCCCGCGATCAGCGCGTGGCGCCTGATTTCCAGAAGACATCGGCCTTGCCGCCGTCGTTGGCGTGGCGGGCCGCGACGAACAGCAGGTCCGAAAGGCGGTTGAGGTAGCGGAAGGCGGGGCCGGACACCTCTTCCCCCGACTCCATCAGCGCCACGGCGACTCGCTCGGCGCGTCGCGCCACCGTCCGGGCCAGGTGCAGGGCCGCCGCCGCCGGGGTCCCGCCGGGCAGGACGAAGGAGGCGAGCGCCGGGAGGTCGGCGTTCAGACCGTCGATCTCGCTCTCGATCCGCGCCACCTGGCTGTCGAGGATGCGCAGCATCTGGCCCGGAGCCTCGTCGGCCTTGGCCGGTGTGGAGAGATCGGCGCCCAGGTCGAACAGCTCGTTCTGGATGCGCTCCAGCATGAGGTCGAACTCACCTGTGGTGTGCAGTCGGGCCAGGCCGATACAGGCGTTGGTCTCGTCCACCGCCCCATAGGTCTCCACCCGCAGGGAGGCCTTGCTGACAGTCGCGCCCGTCGCCAGGCGGGTCGCGCCCTTGTCGCCGGTCCGCGTGTAGATCCTGTTGAGCGTGACCATCCCTAGCCCTGTCGCCGCCACCAGACCGCGGCCACCAGCAGGGCCACCGCGATCGCCTGCAGCAGCACCCTCAGCCGCATCAGCCTGTTCGAATAGGTCCGGCCGAATTCGCCGCCGCGAAATAGGGCGAAGAGGCCGATGAATAAGGTGACCGTCACCGCCAGCAGGGCGAGAGGGATGAGGATGTCGAATGCGCGTTCCATGGGCCGCAATCTAAGTCGTGCCGCCACGTGAAACCACCCGCCGAATCGCGCGTTGGAACGTCGTTACACGAGCGCGCTCATTGATCGAGGATATGTCGTCCCGCCGTATTTCTGATCTGCAACGATACAATCGCCCCAAAATGGGCGCGTGCGACGCTGCGCCACACCGGCTTGCCTCAACCTATGAGCTAAACCCAGCTTAACTCTCGTATCGCGGAACGAGTTAGCTGAACTTGATCAAAATTGACCCTTTCGCTTGGACGCGCCGCGGCGATCGGGTTAGAGAACGACGAAACGCCATATGACCCAACCGGTCCCATGGCCTGGACGCCTCCCCGCGTCCGAATTCTGCAGTTGTAGTGCGGGCTGACGGCCTGTCAGCGCGACATTGTCCGACGCGGGCGTCAGCCCGTGCGGATTCATGTCGGGCTGGAGCGGTCAGGTCGAAGAGTTTGCGTACGGATTGAACAACACGCGAAGGCGGCCCTCCCCAGGCTGAACGCACAATATGAAACACGACACCGTCACCCTCCAGGGCGCCCAGGAAGCCGAAGTCCGCGTCCCGACGCGGCGTGCCCTGGCCAAGCAGCAGACTCGCGCCAAGGTGCTGGCCGCTGCGCGCCGCCTGTTTTCGGAACAAGGCTATGAGGGCGCCACCATCCGCGACATCGCCGCGGCCGCCGGCATGTCCACCGGCGCAGTGTTCGCCAACTTCGCCGACAAGTCGGACCTGTTCCGCGAGATCATGCTCGTCGACATGGCGTCGCTGGCCGAGGTCATGCGCGAGGCCGCCCACCGGGGCCGCGCCGTGGACGACTGCCTGCTGAAGGCCTTCTGCGCCGGCTACGCCTTCTATAAGAGCCAGCTGCCCCTGGCCCGCGCCGCCTTCTCGATCTCCTGGAGCCCGGACCAGGGCCCGGAGCTGCGCAACATGGCGCCGGTTCTGGCCCTGCACGACCTGATCAGCGAGCAACTGCTGGCCGGCGTGGAGCGCGGCGAACTCAGCCAGGAGGCCGAGGTCAAGCTGCGCACCCAGATGCTGTTCGACTGCTACCTTGCCAACTATCCGGAGGCGATCTTCCTGGGTTGGAGCATCGATGCGCTGCAGGCCAAGGCGAAGGACCAGATTCGCGTGATCCTCGCCGGCGCCCGTCGGGGTTGACCGAGTTCGGGTGCGACGTACTGTCGCGCCCGGTTGAGAGGAGCGTCGCGGCGCGGGGTTTCACCCTAACCTTGGGTCAAGCCGCGCGTTTACGACGCGGCGTCGGGGGGAAATCGTTTGAGCGTCAGACAGTCTCAGAAGGAGGCCACGCGGAAACGTGTGCTCGACGCGGCGCGCGATCTCTTCGAGACGCGGGGCTATGAAGAGACCACGGTCCGCGAGATCGCCCGCGTCGCCGAGGTTTCTGTGGGCAGCGTCTTCACCACCTTCTCCTCCAAGGGCGACATCCTTAGCCAGGTCATGGCCGACCGGCTGGACGCCCTCTATGCTGAGCTTGACCGCGTGGTGCCGCATCTGCGCGGCTCCACCGCCGACCGGCTGCGGTCGATGTTCGCCATCCACTACGCCTTCGAGACCCGCCGCACGAAGCTGTTCCTGGCCCATATCGCGGCCGCCTATGACTGGACGCTGGAGCCGGCCTCTCGGCCGTTCGGGCGCAACCCGCACCTGAGGCAGGTGGTGAAGGACTGCCTGACCGACGGGGTGGCCCGGGGCGATGTCGACCCGACCACCGACCTCGACATCGCCGTCGACACCCTGATGGCTTCCTATGCCTGGACCTACCGGCTGGCGGCCTGGAACGACAGCGACGCCGAGGCCATGAGCGCCGTCTTCGACCGCCACATCGGCCTGATCTGCCAGGGCTTCGCGCCCAGGCCGTAAGTCAGTTGCCGCCCTCGAGAAGCCGTCTGGCGATCACCTGGGCCTGAATCTCGCCAGCGCCTTCGAAGATGTTGAGGATGCGGGCGTCGGCCAGCAGGCGGCTCACCGGCTGCTCCACCGCAAAGCCCGTCCCGCCGTGGATCTGCACGGCGTTGTCGGCGGCGGCCCAGGCCACCCGGGCGGCCACGAGCTTCGCCATCCCCGCCTCCAGGTCGCAGCGCCGGCCCTCGTCCTTGGCGCGCGCCGCGAACCAGGCCAGGCGCCGCGCTCCCAGCAGCTCGGCGGCCATCATGGCCAGCTTGTTGGCCACGCGGGGGAAGTCGGAAATCGGCTGGCCAAACTGCTTGCGCGCGAGCGCGTAGTCCAGGGCGATGTCCAGGGCCGCCTGTCCCACCCCAATGGCGCGGGCGGCGGTCTGGATGCGGGCGCTCTCGAAGGTGGCCATCAGCTGCGAAAAGCCCTGGCCCTCGACGCCGCCCAGCAGGTTGGCCTGAGAAACCTCGAAGCCGTCGAAGGCCAGTTCGTACTCCTTCATGCCCCGGTAGCCGATCACCGCGATCTCGCCGCCGCTCATGCCGGGCGCCGGGAAGGGCTCGGCCATGGTCCCGCGCGGCTTTTCCGCCAACAGCATGGATAGCCCGCGGTGGTCCTTGCTGACGGGATCGGTGCGCACCAGCAGGGTCATCAGATCGGCGCGCGCCGCATGGGTGATCCAGGTCTTGGCGCCGCTGACCCGCCAGACCGCGCCGTCGCGCACCGCCCGCGTGCGCAGGCTCCCCAGGTCCGAACCTGACTCCGGCTCGGTGAAGACGGCGGTGGGAATGATGGCGCCCGAGGCGATGCCGGGCAGCAGGCGGGCCTTCTGGTCGTCGGTCCCATGGACCAGCAGCAGTTCGGCGGCGATCTCCGAGCGGGTGCCCAGCGACCCGGCGCCAATCCACCCTCGCGACAGGGCTTCGGACACCACGCACATGGCGATCTTGCCCAGGCCCGAGCCGCCATATTCCTCCGGCGCGGTCAGGCCGAAGACCCCCAGCTCAGCCAGCTCCTGCAGCAGCTCCAGGGGAATCAGCTCGTCGCGCAGGTGCCAGCCGTGGGCGTAGGGGGTGATCTTTTCCGCGGCGAACGCCTGGAACTGGTCGCGGATCATGTCGAGGGTGGCGTCCAGGCCGCTGGCCTCCAGGGACGGCCGGCCCCGCGCGGCCTCCAGCAGTTCGACAATGCGGCTCTTCACGCCTTGGGTCGCGCCGGGGCGCAGGCTGTCAATCACCGGACGCAGGCGGTCGTCCAGCAGGCCAAGGTCGCTCAGCCGGAACATCTCCCCCTGGTTCATGGGAATGCCGCCGGCCAGCTGGCTCAGATACTCGAAGGCCAGCAGCTGGGCGGGCAGGGCCTCGGCCTCGCCAAAGTCCCCCTCCAGGGCGCGCGCCCAGACCGCGGTCTGGCGCAGGGTCTGCGCATAGGCCGCCGCCCAGGCCAGGCCGTGGGCCGCGTGCTGCTGGGCGTCCAGGGCCGCGCGGTCCAGCCGGCCGTCGCGGGTGACCAGGGCGGAGACGGCGGCCTTGGCCTCGTTGACGACGGCCTCCGCCTGGTCGGCGGCCTTGGCCAGAAGATCTATCAGTCGGGGCAGGATCAGGTCGGACATCGTACGACTATAGGCGCCCGCCGCCAGGTGAGCCTATACGTCGTAAAGCATTTCAGGAGAGCGCCATGATCGTCGTCCACCACCTCAACGACTCGCGCTCGCAGCGCATCCTCTGGCTGCTGGAGGAGCTGAAGCTTCCCTATGAGATCAAGCACTACGCCCGCGACGCCACCACCCGTCTGGCCCCGGCAGACCTGAAGGCCGTCCACCCCCTGGGCAAATCCCCGGTGGTCACCGACGGCGACATGACGGTCATCGAGAGCGGCGCGATCATCGACTACATCATCCGCCGCCATGCCGGCGGCCGCCTGCAGCCCGATCCGTCCACCCCGGCCTATGACCACTACCAGCAGTGGATGCACTATTCCGAAGGCTCGGCGATGCTTCCCCTGATGCTGTTCATGTATGTCGGCCGCCTCGGCGAAGCCGGCGCGCCGCTGCATCCGCGCCTTGAGAGCGAGATCGCCAACCATCTCGGCTATGTCGACGGCGCCCTGGCCGGCAAGGACTGGATCATGGGTTCGGAGTTCTCGGGCGCCGACGTCCAGATGAGCTTCGTCGGCGAGGTCACCGGCGCCTTCGGACGGCTCGCCACCTACCCCAACATCGCCGCCTGGCTGGAACGCTTCCAGGCCCGCCCGGCCTATCAGGCCGCGCTCCAGAAGGGCGGTCCCTACAATATGGGCCCCCGCGCCAAGGCGTAGTCGGATCAAAGATGCTCCCCCTCTGGGGGAGCTGGCGCGAAGCGCCTGAGGGGGGCTTTGACCCTTGTTTTAGGGTCGAAGAGTTGTCGACGACGTGATCCCCCTCCGGCAGCCGGCTTCGCCGTCCACCACCTCCCCTACAGCGCGCTGGCGCGCTGGGGGAGGATTTACCGGCTCGGGTAGTCCAACTCCCCATCCAGGAAGTCGAACACCGCCGCCTTGGTCAGGGCATGGGGAATGGCGGAGAAGTGGTCGCAGCCGGGAACGGTGATCCCGTGGGCGTGAGGGAAGACAGCCGCCAGGTCGGCGGGATCGCCGGCCCCGGTGTCGCCCTGGCCCGCCACCACCAGGACCGGCATGGGCAGGGTGGCCATGGCGTCGCGGTCGAAGGCGGGGTTCTGGGCGCCGGTCATGGCGGCCAGCGCCTGGCGGTCCTCACCTTGTTCGTCGGCGAACTGGCGGAAACTCTTCAGCATCGGCTGGGTGATGGTCTCGGGGTCCTCGGCGAGCATGGCCTCGGCCATTGGATTGCCGCCGGGCAGGGCGCGCTCGCCGATCAATGTCCCGCCGACCCCGCCCAGCATCAGGTTCGAGATACGGTCCGGGGCCTTGAGCGCCGTGGCCAGCGCCGTGCGCGAGCCCATGGAATAGCCGAACAGATCGACCCGGTTCAGGCCCAGGTGATCCAGCAGGGCGATGACGTCGGAGGCGAGCTTGTCGCGTGTGTAGGCGTCGGGCTCGTGGGGCTTGGCGCTCTCGCCGTGGCCGCGCTGGTCCAGGGCGATGCAGCGGATGCGGCGGCGGTCAAAAGCCGTGTACCAGCCCGTTCGCTTCCACCCTTCGTTCCGATTGGACGAGAAGCCATGGACCAGGACGATGGTGCGTTCCCCGCCGCCGGGCGGGACGTTGTCATCATAGGCCAGGGTCAGGCCGTCGGAGGTGAAGGTCGGCATGGAGCGTTTCCGTGTGCAGCGCGGCTCTGCGGCCGGGTCGCGCCCATCTTACCTGGAGCCGTTCCGCTTCAAATGGCCATTTGAAGCGATCAGAAGGGCTCCCACTAAAATGTAGAGGGCGACGGGCGCCGAAACCGGCGGCCACTTTCGGCTGTCACGCTCTATGGAGCCTGGCCGATCCACTCCCAGTGCCAGGGCTCGAAGGGATAGTTCACGAAGCCGAATCGATGGGCGTTGGCCAGCATCCAGCGATAGGTCGCGGTGTTGCTCATATGCAGCCGGTTCGGGTCGGCGCTGGAATCGGGCCCATAGCCCGGCGCCTGGCCGACATAGAGGTCCAGGGCCAGGCCGGTGCGATGCGGCGAGCAGGTCGCCCTGACGACGCCGTCGCAATTGCCGTCGGTCACGCAGCGGACCGCGTCGGCGTCCGGATCGCGGTAGCCGGAGAAGATGGTCAGACTCCGGCTGTCCTTGGCGATGGCCGGGACCCGCTTGGCCGCCGCCACCATCCGGCGATAGGCGTCCAGCGCCCCGGACCGCAGCGCAATGGTCTTGCCGCCGTAGCTCTCGGCCGGCGCGGCGAGGTCCAGGGCCGTGAACGCCGGCGGCGGTGGGCAATAGCCTTTGACATTGACCATCACAAAGGGCCGCCGCTCCTGCCAGACGCCCTTGAAGACGTTGAAGGTCGCGGCATCCATCTGACCGGTGCCCCTCAGGCGGAAGCGTTTCTGGAAGCCGGCCAACAGTTGCGAGAACCGCGAGGTGTCGGGGGCGCAGAGCGTCCCCAGTTCGCGCTGGATCATCGGGGCATAGGTCTCCCAGCCCACCTCGTCACGGCGGAAGGGCGCCCAGGAGAGGCTGCGCAGGGACGAGGCGTTGATCCGCGCCGGGGGCTCGAAGGTGGCCACCGTGCAGGCCGAGCGCGAGGTCTGGGCGCTGGCCGTCGCTCCACCCAGCATGACGGCGCCGGCCACCATCGCCCCGGCCATCCGCCGGAACCGTCCAAAGCTTGAGGGCTTCCTGGTCACGACGCCCATTGTGAGCGGCTTATGGCGGAGGTCCACTGATGAACTGGTCTGCATCGATCCTTGTCCTCACGGTCGCGCTGGCCGCCTGCTCCGAGCCGCCTCCGGGCGGCAAGACCGCCCCTCCGGCAGTCAACGCGCAAGCTGCGCCGGCGCTGCAAGACATCGCCACCCAGCCGCTGGCCGTGCCATCCCCGGTCACCGGCTCGACCTCGGAACAGGGCAAGGCCATCGACGCCGCCGTCCTGCCGGCCGCCACGGTGAAGGACGCGGTCGCCCTGAAGCCAGCCCTGGTCCGCGCCCAGGTCCTGCTCGACCGCGCTCACTTCTCGCCGGGCGTCATCGACGGCGCCAAGGGCGAGAACATGCGCCAGGCGGTCTCGGCCTTCCAGGGCGCCAGGAACCTGACCGCGACCGGCGAACTGGATGAGGCCACCTGGAACGCGCTGACCGCCGGCGCCATTCCGGTGACCCAGGACTATGTGATCACCGCCGACGACGTCGCGGGCCCGTTCGTGAAGATTCCCGCCAAGAGCGAGGACCAGGCCAAGCTGGAGAAGCTCGGCTTCGCCACTCCGGCCGAGATGTTCGCTGAGCGCTTCCATATGGACGAGCGTCTGCTCAAGGCCCTGAACCCCGAGGTCGATTTCGCCGTCGCCGGGACCACCATCGTCGTCGTGGCGCCCGGCGTCGACAAGCTGGAGGCCGCCGTCACCCGCATCGAGGTGGACAAGGCTGAGCGCGAGGTCCGCGCCTATGGCGAGGGGAATGTCCTGCTGGCGGTCTATCCGGCCTCCGTGGGGTCCACCGAGCGGCCCGCGCCTTCCGGTGAGTGGGCGGTGCGGACCATCGCCCCCAACCCCACCTGGATCTACGACCCCAAGCGCCTGACCTTTGGCGACGGCAAGAAGGGCAAGTTCACCATCGCCGCCGGCCCCAACAATCCGGTGGGCTCCATGTGGATCGACCTCACCAAGGACACCTACGGCATCCATGGCGGACCCGACCCTGTCCTGATCGGCAAGACCGCCAGTCACGGCTGCGTGCGGCTGACCAACTGGGACGCCAACGAACTGGGCGCCGCCGTCAAAAAGGGCGCGGTGGTGGTGTTTATGGGCTCTGAAACCAAAGCGGGAAAAACGACAGCGTGATCAACGAGCTGGCCATTTTAACCGGTCAGTCAGAAACCAAGGTTACTCAGAGAATACCCAGAATGGGT
This sequence comes from Phenylobacterium sp., assembly GCF_030693625.1. Taxonomy (GTDB): domain Bacteria; phylum Pseudomonadota; class Alphaproteobacteria; order Caulobacterales; family Caulobacteraceae; genus Phenylobacterium; species Phenylobacterium ferrooxidans. The sequence continues at coordinate 9,967 of NZ_JAUYAF010000084.1, read as the reverse complement.
GTGACCAAGAGTCTCGGAGTGACGCAATGTCAGGGCAAGCGGCGAAGACCGTGATCGCGACGATGAACCGGATCGACCGGGCGACGAAGCGCACCCTGCGGGACCGGGAGCGCAAGGAACGTCCGGCGGCCCGCGCCAAGAAGCCCGACACCACGGTGGCCAACGCCGCCAAGTACGACAAGCTGGTCGAAAACCTCACCCGCGCCCACTGCATCAAGTACGCCCGCAAGGACTGGAACACGATCGCCTCCCTGGGCCTGGTGGAGCCGGCGCCACGCACCCACACCAAGGAACAGATCGCCCGAAAGAAGCTGGCCCGTTACGAGCCCGGCCTGATCGACGCCCTGTTTGGCCTGGGCGCCGACCGCCGGCGGGCCCTGGCCGAGGCCGTGCTGACCGCCGCCAAGGAGGACGCCGACCTCTACAACCGCGGCAAACGGGCCGCCGAGGCGCACAATCTCGACGTCAACCTGGCCTCAAGTGTGCTGGCCATGGACCTCTCCGCCATCGAACAGACCCTGAGGATCAACCTCGACCTGGAGGCCATCACCCCGGCCCTCGAGGGGTTCGCCATCGCCATGCCCTCGTCTGGGCGGATCATCGTCTATCTGGACGCCCTGGAACTGGACGCCATTCCCGACGAGGCGATCATCGCCGTCGACAATGAGCGGGCCGGATACGCCGTGATGCCGATGGCCAACATCCAGGAGATGCACATCTCCAACGTCTGCTCCATCACCCTGCGCATCGGGACCGAGGTGCTGGCGGTGGTGGGCGGCGACTCCGTCGAGGTGGTGACCCGCTGCCACCTGCCGGGCCGCACCGGCGAATACGAACAGCACCCGGTGCTCTACGTGCGCCTGCCCCACGCGGCCCTGTCGCGCATGGACCTCACCCGGCTTGAGCCCGTCTCCTGCATTACCGCCCTGGGCGGGCGCCTGGACTGGGACGCCTCGCGCGGTTTCGCCCCCATCCGCATCGACGACCTGCGGCTCACCGACCCCACCCCCGAGGCCGCCCCGCGCCAGGTGGCCTGACCCGGGCGGCTAGGCCGGCGACGGCGCTGATTCATCCACCTCCTGCGCCGGCGCGTCCGGTGCGTCCGGAACCGCAGGCTCTGCGACGGGCGTCGGCTCCGGCGTGGGCGCCGCTATGGGCGTGGGCTCCGGTGGAGGCGCGGGTTCAGGCGCGGGCGGTGGAACGGGTGCGGGCTCGGACTCCGGTGGCGGGGCTGGCTCCGGCGCGGGCGCCGGGGGCGGCGGAGGTGCCGGCTCCGGAGTCGGCGGGGCTGGCGCCAGCTCAGGTTCCGGCGCCGGAGGAACGGGCGGGGGCGGCGGACTTGGTGGAGCAGGCGGCGGCGGCGGCGGTGCGGGCGCTGGTGGCGGTGGCGGCGGCGGGGCAGGCGGCGCCACCGACGGGTCGGGCTTCAACACCAGAACCGCGATCCAGGCCATGGGCCGCCCCGTGGTGATCGGACCGCCGGCCAGGGTCCGCTCGGTCTTGGTGACCGTGTCGCCGACATTGCCGCCGATGGTGTGGACCACGTGCTTGGGCGCGCGCGCCACCTGGCTGACGACGTCGCAGTGGCTCTCGTAGGAATAGGCGCCGCGGCTGGATGAGGCGCGCTCGACCCCGGCCAGGACCTGGGTGAAGGACCGCACCGGGCTCGCATTGCGGGAGTAGCAGACCACGTCCCCGACCCGCGGCTCGACCCAGCTCGGGTCGCAGGCCAGGTAGGCATAGGCGTTGCGCCCAAACCCGTAGCCGTCGACGGCGGCCTGGATATAGCCCGCATGGGCGGCGGCGGGGCGGAACTGGTCGCTGGTCAGGCCGGCGCGCTTCATCACCGACGAGACGAAAACCGCCGACCAGGGCAGGGACGAGGTGGACGAGCGCTTGATGGCCCCGGCGATGGCCCGCGCCGGTGGGGTGCCCGCGCCGAACTTGGCGGTGGCGGCCTCAATATTGGCCTTGCTGTTGGCCTTCAGGATCTGCGGCGTGCCCCCGCTGATCACGACTTCATACGGGAAGGTCAGCATGTTGTCGTAGCCGGTGAAGGCCCAGAACTGCCAGACGGCGTCCCAGGACAGCGACCCGGCCAGGGCGCCGTCCCCCTGTTTCTCGATCACCGCGTCGGCGGCGGTCTCCTTGACCCGGCCGTAGCCGAACTTGGCCCACTGGTCGGTGGCCACCCGCGCGATCTCGGCGCCGATGGGCGGCGGCGGCCGGGCGGCGGCCGAGGTGCAGGCGGCCTTCAGCTCGGCGCGGTCGATGACATAGCCGGCCGCGCGGGCGGGGGGCGGGGCGGCGACCACGCAGGTGGCCAGGGCGCCGGCCAGCAGCAGGGATCTCATGGCTGGCCTCCCGGGCAGCCGGGCAGGAAGACCACGTCGCACGGCGGGGCGTAGGGCTCCTCGGTCAGGCCCACGTCGCTGGCCTTCAGCCGGCTGTTCCTGATCCACGAGGCGCGCTCGGTGTCGTCCAGGCCTTCCTGGCCCAGCGCCTCGATGAAATAGACCGCATCCCGTCCGAGCTGATAGCTGCGCGCGCCGGGGGAGGAAAAGGGCGTGACATTGGCGATCAGTCGCCGGGCCTGCCAGTTGGTCATGCGTCCGGCGCGGACCGTGGCCGAGAGGTCGACGATCTGGGCCTCGCTGAGCGGCGGATAGTCCAGCGACCGGTCCAGGAAATAGGCGAAGTCCATCCTGGTCGGCGTCAGGCCCGCCCGCGCATAGAGGTCGTAGTGGCGGGCGATGCGGCGGCCCAAATAGCCGTTCGGCCCCAGGAAATAGCCGTCATAGCCGGCGCGGATCTCCGGGCGCCCCGCCAGCTTGGCGAAGATGATGCGGAAATTTTCGCGGCGCTCGGAATCGTCGAACACCGGCTTGAGGATCACCGCCGCGCTGGCGCACCAGTCGGGCCTGGACTGGTCGATCAGCTGGTCCAGCAGCGGCCCCTCCTCGGCGAAGGCCTCGCGCACCATGGGGCCGGTGACCGGGCTGGCGGTCAGGGCCGACAGCGCCCGCTGGAACGTGCAACCATGGCCGGCCGTCGACTTGTAGGGGCCCCAGCTGAAGATCGCCGCCGGATCGGCGCTGGCGAAGCCCGAGCCCCGGTCCCAGTCCCACAGGGTGCGGTCATAGTCGGGCGTCAGGGGCGCGGCGCCGAAGGCGATCACCTTGGCTCGGTCCAGGGTGGAGGGCGGCGGCCGGTTCATGAGCTTGACCCACAGCTTCTCGTCGGCCGCGCCCACAGGGGTCGCCTTCTCGAACCAGCGCTTGCGGCAGGTGCGCAGGGCCGCGAGCGCGTCGGCGGAGGCCTTGTCCAGCCGGTTCGGGGACATCTGCAGCGGCGCGGCCACGGCGGGGTCGACCCGCTTGCACTTTTCCAGTTCGCTCGCCACGGCGGTCGAAAGCGGGCTGATGAAGCCCCAACTTGAGTCCGTCAGCCGCCAGGTCCGCGCCTGGGCGCTGAGGTTCACATAGCTGGGCGCGCGGACCAGAACGCCGGCGGCGGCCGGCGCGGCCCAGGCCAGCCAGGCGGTCAAGCCGATGATCAGATGTGCGGAGCGGCCCCACGCCATAGCTCTTCCCCTTAAGGTAGAGCGTCGCGCGCGAACGCTGTTAGGTCAACGGTTCAGCTTCGCCATTTCAGGACGGCGGCCTCCACCGGATTGCGGAACGGGCGGCCCTCCTTGCGGCTGGCGGTCCATTCGCGCTTCAGCTGCTGGTACCACTTGGCCTGGCGGTCGGCGTCGTCGATCCACAGCAGCGAAGGGTCATAGCGCAGGCCCTCGTTCTGCAGGTTCACCATGTCCCCATCCTGGCGCAGGAAGATCCGCGCGCCCCAGGCCACGAAGGGCTTGAGGAACAGGAAGGCCGGGTGATCGGACCAGACGATCTGGGTGATCCTGGTCTGGGTTTCGTTGACCGGGGTCAGGCAGGTCAGCGACAGCACCTGCCGCTTGCCGACCGTGACATGCTCCCAGCGCAGGCCGGGAATCCGGAAGGTGATCTCGGTCAGGGGCTCGCCGCCCAACACCACATAGGCGCGGCTGTTCTTGGACGGCTCATGGCGGACCATGGCGAAGCCGGCCTCGCGGGGCTCGAACTTCTTGGCCTTGTCGTGCTGGCTCTTGGCCGAGCGCCACCACCACTGCTGGTGCACATAGGGGCCGTGGGCCGGGTCCATCAGCCCCACCACGGCGTGGTCGATATGGGCGTCGAACACCATGCGGTCCACCAGCTTGGGCGCCCCGCCCACCACGCCCTCGAACACCGGCGGCGGCTCGCTGGGTTGCCCGTCGAAGCGCGGATCGGAACTGACCCAGACGAAGACCAGGCCCTGGCTCTCGGCGGCGGGATAGTGGCGCACCCGGATGCGGCTGACGTCCATCGCCTGCTCGGCCACCAGGGACGGGATCGCCGTACAGGCGCCGTCGCCCCCGAACCGCCAGCCGTGATAGGGACAGGCCACCACCTCGCGGCCATCGGCCTCGGTGGTCAGGGTCCCCGCCGACAGCGGCGCGGCCCGGTGCGGACAGATGTCCTTCATGGCGTGCACGCAGCCCTTGCGGTCCCGGTACAGCAGCACCGGCTCGCCCAGCAGCTCGTAGCGCTGCAGCTTGCCCGGCTTCAGGTCGCTGGAGAGCGCCGCGAAATACCAGATATCGCCCAGGAACCCGCGCCCGAACCGAGCCTCGGCGGCGGGGGCTTTTGCGGACTTGGTGTCACCGTCGGCCATGGGGTCCTTGTAGCGGTTCAGGGCCGTCGTATGAAGGCCACGGCGTAGGGAGCCAACTCGACCCGTCCGGGCGCCGCCTTGGCCTGGATCAAACCGGGCAATGAGACGGGGTCGCCGGCCAGCCCGGCCTGCTCGAAGACGGCGGGTTCGGCGCCCATGTTGAACAGGCAGAGCACCCGCTCATCCCCCTGCGTCCGCGTGAAGGCCAGCACCTGGCCCGCCGCTGGCAGCATCTCGATCTCGCCTCGCGTCAGGGCCGGCGACGCCTTGCGCAGGGCGATCAGGGCCTTGGAGAAGGCCAGGGTGGAGTCGGGATCCGCCGCCTGGGCCGCCACCGTCAGGTCGCGGTGCTCCGGCGCGCTGGGCAGCCAGGGCTTGGCGCTGGAGAAGCCGAGGTTTTCGCCGGGCGCCCATGGCATCGGCGTGCGCGAGCCGTCGCGGCCCTTGGAGATCGGCCAGTAGAGGTCGCCCACCGGATCTCGGATCTCGGTCCGGGTCAGGCTCTGGGCCTGCGGCAAACCCAGTTCCTCGCCCTGATACAGCAGCGTCGTACCCTTCAGCGACAGCAAGAGCGCCAGCATCAGCCGCGCGACCTGCTCGCCGCCGCCAAACCGGGTGGCGGTACGCATGATGTCGTGGTTGCAGAAGGAGATGCAGGGCCAGTGCCCCGGATGCCGCGCCAGGGTCTCGAAATGGTCGCGGAAGATCTGCGGATTGAGCTTTCGCGCATGCAGCAGCACGAAGGTATAGGCCGAATGCAGCCCGTCTTCCGGCGTGCAATAGGCGCCGCACCGCTCCTCTTCCTCCGAGAATTCCCCGAACACGAACCGGTCGCCGTGGCCGTCCACCCGGGTGCGGATCTCGTCCAGCAGCGGGATGTTCTCGGGCAGGTTGCTGTCGTTCAGGTGGACCTGCATCTCGCTGGCGTGGGCCCAGTGGTGGCGGGTCCGCTCCGGCGCCGGCACGGCCGGATTATCGGTCAGGCTGTCGTCGTGCAGGAAGGTGCCGGCCACATCCAGCCGGAAGCCGTCGATCCCCTTGGCCAGCCAGAAGTCCAGCACGCTGATGGCCGCCTCCTTGGCGTCGGGATTGCGCCAGTTCAGCTTGGGCTGCTGGCGCAGGAACTTGTGGTGATAGTGCTGCCGCCGCGCCGGCTGGTAGGCCCAGGCCGGGCCGCCGAACACCGACAGCCAGTTGTTGGGCGCGGTCCCGTCCTGCGCCGGATCGGCCCAGACGTACCAGCTGGCCTTCTCCCCATCGGGCCCGCCGTCGCGGCTGGCGGCGAACCAGGCGTGCTCGTCGGAGGTATGGGACAGCACCTCGTCCAGCATGACCTTCAGGCCGCGCCCGTGGGCGGCCTCCACCAGGGCCTCGAGGTCGGCCATCGATCCGTAGTCGGGATGCACGCCCTCGAAATCGGAGACGTCATAGCCCCAGTCGCGGTTGGGCGAGGGGTGGACCGGGGAGAGCCAGATGGCGTCGACCCCCAGGTCCTTGATGTAGTCCAGCTTGGCCGCGACGCCCGCGAGGTCACCGTGGCCGTCGCCGTCGCTGTCGAAGAAGCTGCGGACATAGATGTGGTAGACGACCGCGCCCTTCCACCAGGGCGCGGCCGACACCCTAGGCCTCGTCGGCGCGGCTGATGATCCGCGAGACGATGCCGTATTCCTTGGCGGCCTCGGCCCCCATCCAGAAGTTCCGGATCGTGTCCTTGACCACCTTCTCGTAGGACTGGCCGGTCTCGCGCGCGATCATGCGGTTGACCCGCTCACGCATCTTCACGATCTCCTCGGCCTCGATCTCGATGTCCGAGGCCTGACCGCGCACCCCGCCCGAGGGCTGGTGCAGCAGGAAGCGGGTGTTGGGCAGGCACAGCCGGTTTTCCTTGGGCGCGCCCAGATAGATGTGGGCGCCGGCGCTGGCGACCCAGCCGGTGCCGATCATCTTCACCTTGGGACCGCAGAAGGTGATCATGTCGTGGATGGTGTCGCCGCTCTCGACGTGGCCGCCGGGGGAATTGACGATCACCCGGATGTCGGCGTCGCTGTCGTTGGACAGGGCCAGCAGCTGGGCCGTGACCCGCTCGGCCAAACGCATGTCGATCTCACCAAAGATCAGCACCGTGCGGGACTTGTAGAGCCCGTTCTGCACTGGGCCGGCCGTCATCGGCATGTCGGGCTTGCGGGCGCTGTCGCCCTCTTCGTCTTCGTCCAACCGCCAATTGCGCATTCGAAAAGTCTCCAGGTCTCAAGTTGGACGGAACGTGCGTTGCGCCGCAGCGGATCGCAAGGTGTGCAGGGTTAAGATCGGCTGTTTAATTGGGTGAAACCGCGGACGTGTGGTCACGGTGACGCCTAAAAAGGTCGACCACGAACCTCACGAACGACACGAACAATACAACAGGTGTCATCCCTGAGGCGCGCAGCGCTTGTCCAGGACCCATATGCGCGCGGTATGCCGGAGAAATCGGTGAGGAGGGCCCCCGGGTCTTCCGCTGGCCCGGACACCCGGATGACACCACTGGCGTGACGCTGCCTGTTCGTGTCGTTCGTGAGGTTCGTGGTTCCTCGTCTTCCCCCTACCGGGCCGCCGTGGCGATCAGGCGGGCGTAGAACTGCACGCACTGCTCCAGGTTGGCCAGGGACAGGTGCTCGTTGGTGCCGTGGATCATCGTCGTCCCCGCCAGCGAGAAGGTCATCGGCTGGAAGCGGTAGACGTCCTTGGCCACCGGACCGAGGTAGCGGCTGTCGGTGCCGGCGGTCACCAGGCCGGGCGCCACGGGCGCCTTGGCGAGGTCCCCCGCCACCGCCGCGATGGTCTTCCAGCCCAGCGAACTGGTGGAGGACACCGGCGACGGCTCGTCGGGCGTCTTCACCCAGGTCAGGTCCACGGGCAGGTCGCCCACGGCGGCCTTGGCCTTGGCCATCACATCGGCCGAGGTGTCGCCCGGCGCGATCCGATAGTTGATCCAGGCCGTGGCGTCCTGCGGCAGCACATTCTCCTTGGGGCTGCCCTTCAGCATGGTGGGCGCGATGGTGGTGTGCAGCAGCGCCGCGCCTGCAGGCGTCGCGGCGGTCTGGGCCACGATCAGGGGGGAGAACAGCCAGCTGTTGGCCACCGCCATCCGGATGGCCGGCGGGCCGCCGGGCGCCAGGCTGGTGAGCATGGCCGCGCCGGGGCCGGAGAACTTCATCGGGAAGGGGTTCTCGGCGATGGCGGTCACCGCCTTGGAGAGCGTCACCACCCCGCCGCCGTCCTTGGGCGGGGAGGAGGAGTGGCCGCCGGGCGCGCGGGCGGTCACCTTCAGGGTGCCATAGCCCTTCTCGGCCAGGCCGATCAGCACCACCGGGCCGCCGGTGATCGGGTTGTCGGAGATCACCGCCTGGCCCTCGTCCAGCACGAACTCGGCGCGGATGCCCTTGGCCTTCATCCAGGCCGCCGCGGCGCGCGCGCCCTCGCCGCGCACCTCCTCGTCATGGCTGGAGACGATCATCACCGTGCGCCGGGGCTTGAAGCCCTGCCGGGCCAGGATCTCGACGCCTTCGAACAGGGTCACCAGGGAGCCCTTGTCGTCGATGGCGCCCCGGCCCCAGACGGCGCCGTCGGCGATCACCCCGCTGAACGGCGGATGCTTCCAGTCGGCCTCGGTGCCCGGGGTCACCGGCACCACGTCCTGGTGCGCCATCAGCACGATGGGGGCGAGCGCCGGGTCGGAGCCTTTCCAGGTGTAGATCAGGGTGTGGCCGGCCACGACCTCGCGGCCCATGGCGGCGTGGGCGGCCGGATAGGTGGCGGTGAGCCAGGTGTGCAGCCGGTCCCATTCGGCGGGCTGGTCATCGGCCCGGTCCTGGTGGCTGATGGTTCGGATCTGGATGGCTTGGGACAGGTGCTGGGCGGCCAGGGCCCGGTCCACGGCCACCGCTGGCGCGAGCTTGACGCCGGAGAGGTCCGCCGCCGCCGGCGCCTTGAAGGTCGCGGTGCGCACCGCGATCACGCCCGCCAGCAGGACAGCGGCCCCACCCAGGCCCAGGCCGATCTTCGCCGCCGTTTTCATCGTCCCCACCCCAAATGATCGTGGACCCTAGGCTGTTCTCGCAAGGTCAGGAAAGAGCTGTGCTAGACTGCTAATCGCGCGCCAAAGGAAACCATGAGGAAGCTTCACCGTTAGTCCCCCATGGCTTACCGCGCCCCCCGTCATCCCCACACCGAAAAACACGCCCGCCACCAGACCATCATCGCGCGGGTCGTGGGCCTGGTCCTGATCTGGGGCATCGTCGGTATCATGGCCCTGCTGGCCGAGCGGTCCATTCCGGTCCAGCACCTGCCCTGGAAGACCCTCAGCGTCATCGACCCCATCGGCGTGGCCACCAAGGCCAAGGCGGCCCGCACCGGCGAGGACGCCGCCGCCTGCCGCGCGGTCCTCGCCCAGGGCGGTCTCAGCTTCCGGGAAGTGGAGGAAACCTCCGCCGACGGAACTTGCCAGGTTCGCGGCGCCCTGCGGATCACCGGCGGCATGGCGCCCCTGCGCCCCGCGGACGTCTCCATGACCTGCAAGGAGACCCTTGCGGTCTCCATCTGGGAGCGCCAGGTGGTCCAGCCCGCCGCCTTCGAGGTGCTGGGGGAGGCGGTCACCGCCATCGACAACTACGGCTCCTATTCCTGCCGCAACATCTACGGCCTGCCCACCAGCCGGGTCAGTGAGCACGCCAGCGCCAACGCCCTGGATGTCGCCGGCTTCCGGCTGGCCAACGGCGAAACCATCAGTGTGCTGAAGGACTGGAACGATCCGGGCCCCAAGGGCCGCTTCCTGCGCCGGGTCCGCGACGAGGGCTGCCGGGTGTTCACCACCGTCCTGTCCCCCGACTACAACGCCGCCCACGCCAACCACTTCCACCTCGACATGGGCGGCGAGGCGCTCTGCAGTTAAGGCCGCGGACGGAACAAACGCGGAATTAACGCAAAATTCACCATGGTTAACAGACGGAACCGAGGGTGAACGAACCGGGCCCGAATCGGAGTCGTGGCCATCCTTCCTCCCCTGTGAAGCGGAGCGGAACGGGGGAGGGGGACCGCCCGCAGGGTGGTGGAGGGGGCGAGCCTCAAGCTCAGAGCCCGGTCGCGGGGGGGGGGGGGGGGGGGGGGGGGGGGGGGGGGGGGGGGGGGGGGGGGGGGGGGGGGGGGGGGGGGGGGGGGGGGGGGGGGGGGGGGGGGGGGGGGGGGGGGG
>NZ_JAUYAF010000083.1 GCF_030693625.1 Phenylobacterium sp. | reverse complement strand
GATATCGGCGTAGTTCATCGCCTTCGCGCCACCGGCCTTCGCCAGCGTAATCGTGATCGCAGCCGTCAGCGTCGTCTTGCCATGGTCAACGTGACCAATCGTGCCGATGTTGCAGTGCGGCTTATTGCGTTCGAACTTTTCCTTGGCCATGGGATCCTACGGGCGTTTGAGAGATGGAGCGGGTAGCGGGAATCGAACCCGCGTATTCAGCTTGGAAGGCTGCTGCACTACCATTGTGCTATACCCGCCGAGGTGGGTGCTCGTGACCGAGCCTCCATTATAGAGCGTCGCTCCGGCGCGTGGTGGGGGAAGTAGGACTCGAACCTACGAAGGCGTACGCCAGGGGATTTACAGTCCCCCCCCTTTGCCACTCGGGACATTCCCCCAGCGCGCTCGGAGCCTCACCGAAGGCCGAACAAAACCCTCCGCTGATCGGTGCGACCGGTGTTAAAGCCGGGCGCGAGCAGCGGAAACCAGTCCGGTCCCCGATTTGGAGTGCGCCTTATAGTGTCGTCACACAGCGAACGCAACGCGCCCTGGAAGGGTTCTAAAAATGGGCAGCGCGGACGAGGTTCCGGACGGCGCGAGGCCGTGTCCGACGACTGGCTGTGGGGTTGGCACGCGGTCACCGCCGCCCTGGCCAATCCGGCCCGCGAACCGGCTGACCGGCTGCTGGCCACGGCCGACAGGGCCAGGGAGCTCACCGCCCGATTCGGCAGGAACCCTGCGCTGGAGATCGTCGAGACCGGCGTCATCAGCCACAACCTGCCTGGCGGCGCGGTCCACCAGGGCCTGGCCCTGCAGATCGCCATGCTGGATTCGGTCGCGCTGGAGGAATTCGAAGCCAAGCCCGGCTCCGTCATCCTGATGCTGGATCAGGTGACCGATCCACAGAACGTCGGCGCCATCCTGCGCTCAGCCGCCGCCTTCGGGGCGAGCGGCGTCATCCTGCAGGATCGGCATGCGCCCAAGCTGACCGGGGCCCTGGCCAAGGCCGCCGCCGGCGCCGTGGATCAGATCCCCACCTCGCATGTGGTGAACCTGTCGCGGGCGCTCGAGACCCTGGCGGACCTCGGCTGGCGGGCCGTGGGCCTGGACGGTTCGGCGCCTCAAACCCTGGAACAGGCTCTCGACGGCGCTCCGACCGTGCTGGTGCTGGGCTCGGAGGGCGACGGCCTGCGCCGCCTCGTCGCCGAACATTGTGACGCCCTGGGCAAGATTCCCATGCCGGGCGGGTTCGAAAGCTTGAACGTGTCGGCCGCCGCCGCCGTAGCTCTCTATGAGGCAAGTCGTACTCGCGCCTGAGGTGAATCGGATACCCGTCACACGATTCAGGCTTTTGCTTTCTCCTCCAGTGCGTGATTTGTTGCGCAACTGTTAAGGTTTAGGACCAGTGTACGGTTCTGAATCTCGGCATGGGATGGGGGCCCCAATGGCGATTACGATTACCAAGTTGATGTTGCGTGGCGCGACCACGGCGGCGCTTCTGGCGCTCGCCGCCTGTAGCGGACCAAGTTCTCACGAGGTCGCCCCGCCCCCGGACGCTTATACCCAGGCCCCGCCTCCCGAGCTGATGGGCGGCGCCCCCGGCGCACGCTATGACAGCAGCGGACTGGCGGGCGGCCCCAGCGGGGGCCAAGCCGCCCAGGGGTCGGCCTATCGGGATCCGCCGCGCAACGTGAATCGCCTCGTCACCTACCGGCGCGCCGACGGCGTGCTCGTGACCGCCATGCGGCCGGTGCCGAATCCCGAAGACATGTCGGCCCGTGAACGCCGGCTGGTCTACGGCAACCGCTATGCGCCGAGGGCCTATGTCTCGGCCCCGCCACGCGTCCGCCGGCCTGCCGCCCAAGCCATTTACGCTCCAGCCAAGCCGGTCGCCCGGCCAGCCGTGGTCGCGGCCCGGCCGGCTGTCGTGGCCGCAAAGCCGCTTGCGCCCAAGCCGCTCGCTCCCGCCGCCAAGCCGGTGGTGGACGCGGCGCCCAAGGTCATTGAACAGGCCAAGCCGGCGGCGGCGCCGAAGTCGGCGCCGGTCCTGGCCAAGACGCCCCAGCCCACCTTCCCGGCCACGGGCCTGCCGGCGCCCGCCGATCCCAAACTCGCCAAGCTGCAGACCGCGGTCGGCGGAGAGGTGGCGTCGGGCTCCAAGCTCACCGTGCCGGACGCGGTCACCAAGGGCGAGGCCGGCCAGGTGAGCCTGGGCCTGCCGCAGACCCTGCTGGCGACCCTCCAGCGGGAGGCCGCCAAACTCGGTCTCACCAAGGCCGCCAAGAATGCTGAGGTGACCGCCACCCTCTCCGGGACCGGCTACGAAATCACCCCGAACGGTCCCCAGACCGCCAAGCTGAAGACCGGCGATGCCGCCGCCTTCAACTGGCAGGTCAAGCCGGGCGCCGGCGAACGCGGTCCGCTGAAGGCCGACGTCGACGCGGGCCTGACCGGTGTGAAGCCGCCGATGACCTTCTCGCTGGCCAGCATCGAACAGGCGCTCGCCGCCGTGATGCCGCAGGCTCCGGCGAAGAAGCAGGGCTTCAGCTTCCAGGGCCTGCTCAGCAAGCTGACCATCCCGGGGATGAAGGACGTCTCGGTGCCTGGCGTGGGCAGCGTGCCCTCCAACAAGGTCGTGGCCGGGGCCCTGGTCCTCGCCGCGCTCGCCCTGTTGATCGCGCTTGCCCGCGGCGCCGGAGAGAGCCGTCGTCGCGCCGAGCGCCGCCGGAAGTTCCGCACCATGACTGACTACGGCGCGACCTCGCATCAAGAGCCGGACGACCACCACCACGGCGTCGCCGCGCCCCTGGCCGCCGCGGCGGCCGGAGCGGCGGCGGCGGGCGCGGTCGCCGCCCATCACCACGACGAAAGCCATGGCGACAGCCACGGCCACGATGCGCACGGCGCCCATGACACCCATGCGGCGCACGACGACCACGCGGCGCATGACGCCCACGGGCACGCCGACAATCATGGCCACGACAGCCATGCGGCCGACGATCACGGCCACGGGGCGCACGACGACCACGCAGCGCACGATGCCCACGGTCACGCCCAGGCTCACGATAGTCATGGCCACGACGCCCACGCGGCCCATGACGACCATGGCCACGCAGCGCACGATGACCATGCCGGCGCCCACGCCGTCGCTCACGACGACCACGGTCACGCCGTCGCTCACGACGACCACGGTCACGCCCCGGCCCAGGGACATGACGATCACGGTCACGGCGCCGCCCATGGCCACGACGCGCATCACAAGCAGCCCGAGCACGCCCACTAGGGCCTCCCTCCCTCCCCGCGCCGGGGAGGGAGAAGCTCGCCTTGCCCTGCGTGGCGGCTCGCGGCATTGAGAGGCGATGCTGCTCGCTGTCCCGCACCTGCCCGCCGCCGGGGGCCTCGCCGCTCTTTTCCGGGTGGCCTTGTTCGACCTGCCGCTGGCCAGCGGTCGCGCCGTGGCGATCGGACTGTCGGACGCCGGCCCGCCAGGAAATCAGCGACGCAGGGCCCCCAGCTGGATCGCCAAGTTGCTGAAGTTGCGCAGGCTCGGCTTCGTGGGCTTGGCCGGCGCATGGTCCGGGGCGCTGCACATGATCTGGGAAGGTCACTGCAGCGTTGCTGTCGACCTGGGGCGTGTCGGCGCCTATAACGCCCCCCTTCCCGCTTCCCTCGCCATCACGCCCGACGAAGTCGTGGCCCAATACGCCAGACGGAACTAGCCATGGAAACTCTCTTCAGCCCCGACGTCCTGGCCGCCGGCTCCGCCTTCCTGCAGGTCATGATGATCGACCTGGTTCTGGCCGGAGACAACGCCGTGGCCGTGGGCCTGGCCGCTGGCGGGCTGCCGGCGGAGCAGCGGCGCAAGGTGATCATGTGGGGCCTCGCCGCCGCTGTGGTCATGCGGATCGGTTTCGCCCTGATCACCACCCAGCTGCTCGGGATCATCGGCCTGCTGTTCGGCGGCGGGATCCTGCTGCTCTGGGTCTGCTGGAAGATGTGGCGCGAGATGCGCGAGCAGGCCACCCACGCCCAGGCCGAGGCGATCTCCGAAGACCCGCCCGAGCGCGAGGCCAAGACCTTCAAGGCCGCCTTCCTGCAGATCCTGATCGCCGACCTCTCCATGAGCCTCGACAACGTCCTGGCCGTGGCCGGCGCGGCGCGCGAACACCCCTCCGTGCTGGTGTTCGGCCTGATCTTCTCGATCGCCCTGATGGGGATCGCCGCCAGCTGGATCGCCAACCTGCTGCAGCGCTATCGCTGGATCGGATATGTGGGCTTGGTGATCGTGCTCTACGTCGCCCTGCACATGATGTGGGAAGGTCACCGCGACGCCATCCAGCGCCTGGGCTACACCCCGGCCTACAACGCCGCGGCGCCGGACTTCCTGGACATCAAGCCCGGGAAGCACTGACCGCGTTACGGATGACCGAACTCTATCCTGCCGATCGGCACGAGCCGCTGAGCGCCCCGCCCTGGGACGCCGGCGCCGCGCGATCGGAGATCGAGATGATCGTCACCGACGCACGGGCCAGCGTAGACGACCGCGGCCTGTGGGCGACCCACCCGAAGGACAGGGACGATGGCTCGCTGCGCCTGACGGATCTCTACTTCGGCGCGGGCGGCGCAATCTGGACCTTGCAGCACCTTGCCGGCGCCGGAGCGGCGGCCGATGGCCCAAGCCTGGCGCACCATCTGGCGCCGATGCGCCAACAGACCCACGCTTATCATGAGGCGCTTGGTGTCCAGACTCGAGCCTACCTGACGGGTGACGCTGGTCTGTTGCTGGCCGAATGGCGGCTAGCCCCCTCGCCGGCCATCGCTGACGCCCTGGCTGAAGTCATCGCAGCCAACACCCATGACCCGGCGCAGGAGCTCATGTGGGGCGCGCCGGGCACTCTGCTGGCGGCGCTTCACATGCATCGCGCAACGGGTGAGGCCCGATGGGTCGACCTATTTCGCGCAGGCGCACAAGTGTTGGAGGCGACCTTTGTTCGCGTGCCGGATTTCCCAACGCTGATCTGGACCAAGGACCTCTACGGCGCTCAGCGTCAGCACTTCGGTCTGGTGCACGGCTTTGCGGGGAACGCCTTCGTCCTGATCCAAGGCCGCGAGCTGCTGCCCGCCAAGAGCTGGACGCGCTGGTCGCCGCGATTGGCGGAAACGCTGGCGGCGAGCGCCACGCATGGGGACGACGGTGTCAACTCGACAGCCGGGGTCGGCCCCAGCCGACCGGGCCGCATCGCACCGGTTCATGCCTGCCACGGCGCGTGCAGTCCGGGAGGGAGCCTGGCGCGCCGTCGGGCGGCCCGTTCCGCTTCCGGACCCGTCGTTCAGAAGCCGAAGCGGGCGAGATAGGGGTAGTGCTTTAGCCCGACTGGTCGCGGCGAACGGTCTGCCACTTCGGGCATCATCCACGGTGGCTCGCGGCCGTCGGGCATGGCGAGGATGTTGAAGTCCCCGCGCGTCAGCATCGAAGGATCGCCGGAGCGACTGGTCTGCCGGGTGACAAACGGGGCCAGGAACCACCACAACCGATAGCCGGCGGAGAGGAACATCTCCATCACCACCCGGTTTCCCGGCGTGTCGCTTCCCGATTCAACAATCCAGACCGGCCGGATGTCCCTGAGGACCGACTCGGCGCCGATCATCACCTGGTTTTCGTAACCCTCGACATCGATCTTTATGACCGTCGTGTCCCGCGGGGTGATGGCGTCCAGTGTGGTCATTTGCACCACCTCCTCCGGGTAGCGCCCCGCGAGATGAAATCCCGACGTGCCGAGGTTGGTCACCTCCGACAGCGGCACCATTGGGAATTTGGCGAGGCGCCGAACTTCACCGACGGCGGCGTGGTGAACCTGGACATTGTAGAGGCGGTTGTTGAGGGCGTTGGTCGCCAGCAGGCCCGCGAGGTCGCGATTGGCCTCGATCGCGATGACCCGCCCCCCAGCTTGCGCGACAGGGAGGGCGATCGATCCGAGGTTTGCGCCGACATCCACATAGGCGCCGCCGCCGACCAGCTCGGCGATCAACTCCACCTCGGGCCTGGCGAACTCGCCGAACTCACGGAGCGCCCTGCTGACACCCGTGTCGGCGGTGGGCACCAGCCAGTCGAGCCCATAGGCGGTCGTTGTCTCAAGCATGGCGTGTGTTCCCCCCGTCCGGCCTAACAGAACCAACCGCCGAGGCGAAGCCTGGGCGAACGCTCGGCGGCCCAAAAGGCAGAACGGCGCGCCAAGTCCGGGAGGGAACCTGGCGCGCCGGGGGTCGGACATCGCGTTGAGGGACGGGAATTGACGTCCGGCCTTGATTTGCACAATGGCGGCGCTCGCTTGAACCTTGGCTGAACGAGGCTTGGCGCCGGTTGTTCACAATCCCCGCGATCCCGGAACAAGGCTGAGCCATTGGCGTTGGGAGTCTAGCGACGAGTTCCAACACTCCAGTCGCGCGCAGGAAAGTCCCCGACTCATGTCCCCCGGGGATTTTCCTGCGATGCGGGACGCTGCCCTATTTCTTCAAGTCCGGCCGTGAGGCCAGGAACGCCGCCTTTTCCGCGGCGGTCAGCACCTTGCCGGGCTTCATGCGGGCGACCTTGGGGGTCGGCGGCGCATAGGTGCGGGGGTTATCCTTGGACGGTGGTTTCATGATGGGACCCCTGCTTTGGACTTCCATCATCGCACATTCCCACACGGTCGGGCGACAGTTTGCGGACGCGGAACGCGGCGCGGGCTAAACCCCTGCCATGGACGAAACGGTTGCGGTGATCGGCGGTGGGCCGGCGGGTCTGATGGCCGCCGAGGTGCTGAGCGCCGCGGGTCGGTCGGTCACGGTCTATGAGCGCATGCCGAGCCTGGGACGGAAGTTCCTGATGGCCGGCCGAGGCGGGCTGAACCTGACCCACTCCGAGGACTTCCGCCCCTTCCTCGGTCGTTATGGCGCGGCGGGAAAGATGCTGAAGCCGCTGCTGGAGGCCTTCACACCCGGTGACCTGATCGCCTGGGCCGAGGGCTTGGGTCAGGCGACCTTCGTGGGGTCCAGCGGCCGGGTGTTTCCCGCGAGCCTGAAGGCCTCCCCCCTGCTCCGCGCCTGGCTGGCCCGGCTGGACGCGCAGGGCGTGAGGTTCCGAACCCGCATGGCCTGGCGCGGCTGGACCGAGGATGGCGCGCTGATGTTTGAGAACGGCGAGACGGTCCGCCCGTCCGCCACCGTCCTGGCCCTGGGCGGCGCCAGCTGGGCCAAGCTGGGTTCCGACGGGGCCTGGGCGACCGTCCTGGCCCGCCAAGGCGTTGAACTGGCGCCCTTCGAACCGGCCAACGGCGGCTTCACCTTGGACTGGAGCCCGGTCTTCCGGGAGCGGTTCGCCGGCCAGCCCCTGAAGGCCATCGCCGTCACCCATGGCCGCCGCACGGTGCGCGGCGAGGCCGTCGTAGCCGCCTATGGCATTGAGGGCGGCGCGATCTACGCCCTCTCCTCCGATCTCCGCGCGGCGATCACGGCCGACGGGTCGACCACCATCGAGATCGACTTGCGACCCGACCTGTCGGTGGAGCAACTCGCCGCCCGCCTGGACCGTCGGCGCGGCGGCCAGTCGACCGCCACCTTCCTGCGCAAGGCCGCCAATCTCTCGCCCCTGGAGATCAACCTGCTACGGGAAGCGCACGGCGTCGTCCTGCCCACCGACTTGGCCGCCGCCATCAAGCGCGCACCACTGAGGCTCACCGGACTGCAGGGGATCGCGCGCGCCATCTCCACCGCCGGCGGCGTGCGCCTCGACGCCATGGACACTCATCTGATGCTGAAGGCCTGCCCGGACGTCTACGTGGCTGGCGAGATGCTGGACTGGGAGGCGCCGACCGGCGGCTACCTGCTGCAGGCCTGCTTCGCCACGGGCGCGGCGGCGGCTCGCGCGATCCTGGCTAGACGCTCAGGTGCGGAATGATCCAGCGGCGGGGATACTGCCAACCCAGCGCCCGGACCTGACCGTCGGCCAGGCCTAGACTCTTCATCATGGTGGCTGGCACCTGGCTGATGGCCTGGACCGGCTCGAGCCCGTCCACGGGGCTGGAGGCGACGATCCCGGCCTTCAGCGCATGATCGACGCCGGTCCATTCGGCCTTGGCCCGATCCGCGTGGCCCACGGCGTAGTAGTGGCGCAGGAAGGCCTTCTCCTCCGGAGCCTGCACCATCACGCCGATCAGCCAACCGCCCGCCATACCGACCCTGATAGGGCCGATGGGGCGGGCGGCCAATAGCTAGAACGGCAAGCTAGAACTCGGCCGAGCCGCCGTCGCAGGGGACGGTCGTCCCCGTTGTGTAGGCCGAGGCCCGCGAGGACAGGAAGATCGCCACCCCGGCGATGTCTTCCGGCGTGCCAATGCGACCGCGCGGGTTGCCCTTGGCGATGGCGTCGCCGGCACGGGCCAGGGTCGCGGCCATCATGTGGCTGGGGAAAGGCCCCGGGGCGATGGCGTTGACACAGATGTGCTCGGGCGCGAGGCGCTTGGCCAGGTGGCGGGTCAGCATGATGCAGCCGGCCTTGGAGGTGGAATAGGAATAGGTCTCCAGGCCGGGAGGCTCGATGCCGTTCACCGAGGCGATGTTGATCACCCGGGCGGGGTCCTCGTGGGTGGCCGCGGCGCGCAGTTGCGGCAGCAGTTTCTGGGTCAGGAAGAAGACCGACTTGGTGTTGAGGTCCACCACCTTGTCCCAGCCGCTCTCCGGGAACTCGTCGATGGGCGCGCCCCAGGTGGCGCCGGCGTTGTTGACCAGGACGTGGAGCTTCTCTTCGCGCTCGGCGACGGCGGCGGCCAGACCCTCGATGCCGGCCATGCCCCCCAGGTCGAAAGGCAGGGAGATGCAGGTCCCGTACTCGGAGAGCTCGTCGGCCACCCGGTCGCAAACCTCGGCCTTGCGCGAGGAAATGTACACCCTGGCGCCGTTCTCGACATAGCCGCGGGCGATCATCTCGCCGATGCCGCGGCTGCCCCCGGTGACCAGAACGACCTTGCCTTCAACGCTGAACAGATTGCGCAATGGAGCTTCCTCGCGAAACGAATGACCGGCGTCAACGCGCCGTTGAATGCCGACTTTATGGCGAGGGTTACTGCGCGAGGCGAGGCCTTTCCGCACGGTCAGGGCAGTTTTCGAGTTGGGGGTATGGCGCCGCGAGCGGGCTTGCGGCTGGGCGATCTCCCGTTCACACCGGTCGCCATGAGTGAGATTTCAGACGTCGCCTATGACGCCCAGGTCCTGGCCGAGATGTCGGCCTGGCGCGAACGCGTGCTCAGGCCCGCCGGAGCTTTCGACAAGGCGGCGCGCAATGTGCAGGACCGGATCAACAATCTGATCCCGGAGAAGGTCCACGGCGTCATCACCGGGGCCATGGAGCAGATGACCCGGGCCATCCTGACCGGAGCCGACTACACCAGCCCGCCGCCGGTCGAGGGCGCCACCCTGCGGGCGCGCGAGGCTCAGGCCCGCGACAAGATCATGGCTTGGCGCACCACCGCCGCGGCCGAGGGCGGGGTGGCCGGAGCCGGGGGATTCCTGCTGGCGGCGGCCGACTTCCCGGTGCTGATCGGGCTGAAGATCAAGCTGCTGTTTGATTTGGCGGCGATCTACGGCCATTCCGGCGACGATCTTGCCGAGCGGCTCTACATCCTGCGCATCTTCAGCCTGGCCTTCTCCAGCGCCTCGCGCCGGCCCGAGGCCTATGGCGCCCTGGCCGACTGGGACAGCGCCAGGGCCATGGCGGCCGGCGGCCTGGAAAGCCTCGACTGGCGCCGGTTCCAGCAGGAGTACCGGGACTACATCGATCTGGCCAAGCTGGCCCAGATGATCCCGGTGATCGGCGCACCGGTCGGCGCCTTCGTCAACTACCGCCTGCTGGATCGCCTCGGCGAGACGGCGATGAACGCCTATCGAATGCGGTGGTTCGCTGAGGCCGACGCCTAGGCCTCAACCTCGGCCGGCTCGGGTCCGCCGAAGCGTTCCAGCCAGGCGGCGACCTGATCGTTCTCGATCTTCTTGAACAGCACCTCCGGCGCGGCGACCGCGCGTCCCGGCGGCAGGATATCGAGCACGGCCGCGCCCTCCCCCGTCGGCCACTGGCCGGGGAAGGCCTCGCCTACCCCGCCGGCGATCTTCTCGGCGGCGAAGGGGATGAAGGGCTCGGAGACCTTCGCGAACAGGGCCACCAGGTTCAGGCCGGTGCGCACCGCCACCGCCGCCCGGGCCGGATCCGTCTTGATGGCGGTCCACGGGGCGGCCTCGGTCAGGTACTGGTTGCCCAGCACCCAGAGCTGCCGCAGGGCTTGCGTCGCCTTGCGGAAGTCGATGGCCTCCATCTGCTCGTTCAGTTCGGCGAGCTTGGCCGCGACGTCAGCGTGCAGCTTGTCCTCCAGCGGGCCGGGCCCGCCGCCCTCGGGGACCACGCCCTCGAAGCGGGTCTCGGTGAACTTCAGGATGCGGTTGACGAAATTGCCCAGCACGTCGGCCAGGTCGGCGTTCACCTGGGCCTGGAACTGCTCCCAGGTGAACATGGTGTCGCTGCTCTCGGGCGCGTTGGCCATGATCCACCAGCGCCAGTAGTCGGCGGGCAGAATCTCGAGCGCCGCGTCGATGAACACCCCGCGCTGGTGGGTGGTGGAGAACCGGCCGCCGTAATAGTTCAGCCAGTTGAAGCCCTTGAGGGTGTCCACCAGCTTCCAGGGCGCGTTCGACGACGGCCGCCACGAGCCATCGGCGTTCTTGGTCTCGTTGGAGCCGAACAGGGTGCAGGGGAAGCCCACGGTGTGGAAGGGCACGTTGTCCTTGCCCATGAACTCCACGTAGCTCACGTCATCGGCCGCCGGGCCGCGCCACCAGCTTTCGTACTCGGTCTCGCTGGCCGGGTCGGCGCCCGGCTTGGCCGCCGACCATTCCCAGGTCGCGCCAATGTACTCGATGGGGGCGTCGAACCAGACGTAGAACACCTTGCCCGCGAGACCCGCGACGTCGGGCCGCTCGCCCGCCGGGTTGGGACCCCAGTCGGCGGCGTTGACCGGCACGCCCCATTCCAGGTCTCGGGTGATGCCGCGGTCCTGCAGCCCCTCGTCCAGCCATTTCAGCGCCGTGGAGGTGACCAGGACCGGCCACTTGCCCTTCTTGCCAGTGATCCAGTCCCGCAGCTTGCCGTCGAAGGCGGTCTGTTTGAGGAACAGGTGCAGGCTGTCGCGGATTTCGATGTCCTCCGAGCCCGAGACCGAGGAGCGCGGGTGGATCAGGTCGACCGGGTCGAGCTGGCGGGTGCAGTTGTCGCACTGGTCGCCGCGGGCGGCGTTGTATCCGCAGTGCGGGCAGGTGCCGACCACATAGCGGTCGGGCAGGAAGCGCTTGTCGGCGTTGGAATAGACCTGCTTGGTCACCCGCCCCTCGATGAAGCCGGCCTCCCACAGCCCCTGGGCGAAGCGCTGGGTCAGGGTGCGGTTCTCGACCGACGACGAACGGCCGAAATGGTCGAAGCTGATGCCGAAGCCGGCATAGAGGTCCCGCTGGATCTGGTGCTGGTCGTCGCAATAGGACCGCACGTCCTGGCCCAGGGCCGCGGCGCCCAGCTCGGCCGGCGTGCCATGCTCGTCGGTGGCGCAGATGTAGAGAGTCTCCCGGCCCCGTGACCGCTGGAACCGGGCATAGACGTCGGCCGGCAGCATGGAGCCCGCCAGGTTCCCCAGGTGCTTGATCCCATTGATGTAGGGCAAGGCCGAGGTGATGAGGATGCGGGACATGGCGGAACTCGAAATGAGGAGCGGCGGTAAGCGCGGCTTATAGGGCGCCCTATCGGGTTTCCCCAAGCCGCCCGCGCAAGAGGCTCTCGTCTTTCCCTGCGTCAAGCTTCAGCATAACGTCGGTATCCGATGCGGCCGTCAGAGCCGCACCGGCATAAGGGAAGAGACAATGTTCAAGAACATCAATTGGATCGCCATCCTGATCTGTGTCGCCCTGCTGGAGGTGCTGGGCTTCCTCTGGTACGGGCCTGTGCTGGGCGAGGCCTGGAGCGCCGCCTATCGCGAGTCCATCGGCCGCGAGCCTGACATGTCCAACATCGTGGTGACCCAAAGCCTGGGGGTGGTGAACACCCTGATCCTGGTGGTCGGCCTGGCCTGGGTCTTCGCCCGCATGGGGATCAATTCCCTTGCCGGCGTCGGGGCCGCCGCGGCGGTGTGGTTCTTCTTCAACTTCACCACCATGGCCATCGAGTACCTCTATATGGGCCTGCTCCCGAACCTGGTGATCATCAACATGGGCTATCAGTTGGTGGCCTACCTGGTGGCCGGCGCAGTGCTCGGCCTGATGCCGCGTCGGGCGAAGGCGGCCTAGGTTTTCGCCGCCCACGCCGCAAACCAGGGGATCAGGCGGCTGATCGCCTCCTCGATCTGCGGCGTCGAGACCGCGAAGCTCAGTCGGATGAAGTGGCCGCCCTCCACGGGGTCGAAGTCGAGCCCCGGGGCGGTGGCGACGCCGGTCTCACGCAGCAGGTCCTTGCAGAACCCCAGGCTGTCCTGGGTCAGGTGGCCGATGTCGGCATAGATGTAGAAGGCGCCATCCGGCGGCGCGATCTGGGTCAGACCAAGCTTGGGCAGGGCCGCGAGCAGCAGGTCGCGGTTGGCGCGGTAGACCTCGACATTGCCGTCCAGCTCTTCGCGTTCGTCCATGGCCGCCAGGCCCACATGCTGACTAAGCGAGGGCGCGGTCAGGAACAGGTTTCCGACATAGGCCCGGGCTCGCGACAGGTCCCGCGCCGGCGCCAGCAACCAGCCAAGACGCCAGCCCACCATGCTGAAATATTTGGAGAAACTGTTCACCACCAGGGTGTCCGGCTCGAATTCCAGCATCGAGTGCGCCGGCCCGACATAGCTGAGGCCGTGATAGATTTCGTCGGAGACGATGCGGATGCCGCGCTCGCGGCAGACCCTGGCGATGGCCTCCAGCTCGGCGGCCTCAATGATAGTGCCGGTGGGATTGGCGGGACTCGCGACGATCACCCCGGCGGGGGCGGGATCCAGAGCCGCCAGGTGCGCGGCGGTAAGCTGGAACCGGCTCTCCGGACCGCAGGCGATCTCCACCGGCTCCATGTGCAGGGCCTTGAGCGTATTGCGGTAGGCCACGTAGCCGGGGCGCGCCAGGGCGACGCGGTCACCGGGATCGAAGACCGAGGCCAGGGCCAGGACCAGGGCGGGCGAGGCGCCGCAGGTCAGGATGATCCGCTCGGGCGCGACGGTGACGCCATAGGTTTCGAGATAGTGCCTGGCGATCCGGTCGCGTAGCGCAGCACTCTCCCAGTAGCCGCCGCGGTCGGCGTCCAGCATCTCGTGGCCCACGGCGATGGCCGCCTGCGGCGCCCCGGTGGAGGGCTGGCCGAACTCCATGTGGATGATCGACGCGCCCTCGGCCTTGAGCTTGTGGGCGAGCGTGCTGATGCCGATGGCGTGGAAGGGGTCGATCTGCGCCGGCATCACAAAGGTCCCTTGAAGACGAAGAACGCGCCTGCTGCGATCAGCAGGAAGCCGATGCCATGATTCAGGGTCAGCCGTTCCCCCAGATAAGTGACCGAGAACACCGCAAAGACCGCCAGGGTGATGACCTCCTGCATGGCCTTCAGCTCCATGGGATCATAGACGCCCCGGCCGATCCGATTGGCGGGCACCGCCAGGCAGTACTCGAAGAAGGCGATGCCCCAACTGGCCAGGATCAGCAGCCAGATCGGCCGGTGCTCCACCTTCAGGTGGCCGTACCAGGCGAAGGTCATGAAGACGTTGGAG
This sequence comes from Phenylobacterium sp., assembly GCF_030693625.1. Taxonomy (GTDB): domain Bacteria; phylum Pseudomonadota; class Alphaproteobacteria; order Caulobacterales; family Caulobacteraceae; genus Phenylobacterium; species Phenylobacterium ferrooxidans. The sequence goes on along the minus strand of NZ_JAUYAF010000083.1, from coordinate 4,260 downwards.
GCGATCAGCAGCAGGATTGGGGCGATGGCCGCCGTGGTCATGGGCATGGGGGGCTCCGGCTTGGACGCACATCGATTTCGCACTTAACGCAGGCGACCTCAGCCCTATAACCTTGGCCGACGCAAAGGGGAGACGGCGATGAGGGGTTGGAGGAAGCGGCTGAGCGCGGCTGCGCTCGGGGTGGCGGCTCTGGTGTTGGGGTCCTGCGGCAAAGGCGGCGCCGAGACCCTGCACATCTACAACTGGTCGGACTATATCGACCCGGCCATCCTCACCGACTTCACCAAGGAGACCGGGATCAAGGTCGTCTACGACACCTTTGATTCCAATGAGGTTCTTGAGACCAAGGTGCTACAGGGAAATACGGGCTATGATCTGGTGGTCCCCTCCAATCACAACCTCCCCCGCTACATCGCCGCCGGCGCTGTCCAGCCGCTGGACAAGACCCGGCTGAACGGTCTCGCCAATCTCTGGCCCGAGATCATGGAGTATATGGCCCCCTTTGATCCGGGGGCGGCCTACGCCGTGCCCTACATGTGGGGCACCATCGGCATCGGCTACAACAAGGACGCCATCGCCAAGCGCCTGCCCGGCGTGGCGATCGACAGCTGGGATGTGGTTTTCAAGCCGGAGAACCTGGCCAAGCTGAAGGACTGCGGAGTCTACTGGCTCGACGCGTCCGAGGACATGTACGCCGTCGCCCTCAACTATCTGGGCCGGAACCCAAACTCCACCGACCTGGCCGACTACAAGGCGGCGACGGAGATGTTCCTGAAAGCCCGTCCCTATGTCAGCAAGTTCCATTCCTCCCAGTCCATCGAGGCCCTGGCCAACGGCGATATCTGCATCGCGGTCGGCTATTCCGGCGACATGCTGCAGGCCAAGAGCCGCGCGGCCGAGGCTGGCGACAAGGTGCATCTCGACTATGTGGTGCCCAAGGAAGGCAGCCAAGTCTGGTTCGACGTCTTCACCATCCCCAAGGACGCCCCGAACGCCGCCGCGGCCTATGAATTCCTGAACTACATGCTGCGTCCGGAAGTGATCGCCCGGGCCTCGACCTTCACCGAGTACGCCAACGCCAACAAGGCGGCGACCGCCCTGGTGGATCCGGCGGTGCGGGACAATCCCAACGTCTATCCAACGCCGGACCAGCTCCACACACTGTTCGTCACCGCCAGCAAGGACCAGACCCTGCTGCGCGACGTGAACCGCCAGTGGACCCGGGTGCAGACGGGCCAATGACCACCTCGCGGCGGCCGCGCCTCAACATCGGCGCTGTCCGCTCCAGCTTCGCGCCCTGGACCGATCCGACCCTGCAGCCGCTGGTGCGGTTCGAGGGCGTGACCAAGCGGTTCGGAACCGAGATCGCGGTGAACGACGTCTCGCTCTCGATCTATGAGAGCGAGTTCTTCGCCCTGCTCGGCCCGTCGGGCTGCGGCAAGACCACCCTGATGCGCCTGCTGGCCGGGTTCGAGACCCCGGACGCCGGTCGCATCACCCTGGCCGACCAGGATCTGGCCGGCCGGCCGCCGCACCAGCGGCCGGTGAACATGATGTTCCAGTCCTACGCCCTGTTCCCCCACCTCTCGGTCGAACAGAACATCGCCTTCGGCCTGAAGCAGCAGGGGATGCCCAGGGAGCAGATCGCCGACCGGGTGGTGGAGATGCTGGAGCTCGTGCGCCTCAATGGCCTGGCGGGGCGCAAGCCGCACCAGCTTTCCGGCGGGCAGCGGCAGCGGGTGGCCCTGGCCCGCGCCATCGCCCCCAATCCCAGGATGCTGCTGCTGGATGAGCCCCTGGCCGCGCTGGACAAGAAGCTGCGCGAGGAGACCCAGTTCGAGCTCATCGCCTTGCAGCAGCGGCTGGGCATGACCTTCCTGATCGTCACCCATGACCAGGAAGAGGCCATGGTCACCGCCGACCGCATCGCGGTGATGCGCGAGGGCCAGATCGTGCAGATCGGCCGCCCCGCCGAGGTCTATGAGACCCCCAATTCCCGCTACGTGGCCGACTTCATCGGCGACGTGAACCTGTTCGAGGGATCGGTCACGGCCGCCGACGGCAAGCTCGTGAAGATGACCACCGCCGACTGCCCGGCCGGGTTCGAGGCGCTGGAGGACGACGCGGTGGCCGTGGGCGCCACCGCCTGGCTCGGCGTGCGGCCGGAGAAGATCCAGCTTCACCTCGACCCGCCCAGGGACGGCCCCAACCGGATGGCCGGCAAGGTCGCCGACTATGGCTATCTCGGCGACTGGACCACCTATGTCGTGGAGCTGGAGAGCGGTCGCACCGTGCGCGCCGCGCGCGCCAACGCCTCCCGGCTGGTGGCGCGCCCCATCGCCTGCGACGACCCCGTCTGGCTGACCTTCACCCCCGACGCCGCCGTGGTGCTGACGCGGTGAGCGGCAGGTCCCGGACAGGCCTGGCCGCGCTCGCCCCCCTGCTGTGGCTGGGCGTCTTCTTCCTGTTCCCGTTCTTCCTGGTGGCCAAGCTGTCGCTGTCGGACACGGCCCTGGCCATGCCGCCCTATGCGCCCCGCGTCGACTGGAGCGCGGGGATCGAGGGCGTGCGGGCCTTCTTCGCCGCGCTGGACTTCGAGACCTATGCCCGGCTTACCAGCGACAGCCTCTATGTCGCCTCCTACCTGTCGAGCCTGAAGTTCGCGGCGGTGGCCACCGGCCTGCTGCTGATCATCGGCTATCCCATCGCCTACGGCATGTCGCGGTTCCCGCCCTCGCAGCGGCTGGCGTTGCTGATGGCGGTGATCCTGCCGTTCTGGACGAGCTTCCTGATCCGGGTCTACGCCTGGATCGCTCTGCTGAAGCCGCAGGGCCTGCTGAACGCCGCCCTGGCCCAGGTGGGGCTCGGGCCGCTGAACATCCTCAACACCGACACCGCGGTCTATATCGGCCTGGTCTACGCCTACCTGCCCTTCATGGTGCTGCCGCTCTACGCGGTGCTGGAGAAGCAGGACCAGAGCCAGCTGGAGGCTGCCGCCGACCTCGGCTGCACGCCCTCCCAGGCCTTCTGGCGGGTGACCTTCCCGCTCTCCCTGCCCGGCGTCGGGGCCGGCGCCCTGCTCTGCTTCATCCCCATGGTGGGTGAGTTCGTGATCCCCGACCTGCTGGGGGGCTCGGGCACCTTGATGCTGGGCAAGACCATCTGGACGGAGTTCTTCGCCAACCGCGACTGGCCCGCCGCCTCGGCGGTGGCGATCGTGCTGCTGGCCACCCTGGTGATCCCCATCGTGCTGTATCAGCGCCAGCAGCAGAAGATGATCGAGGCCGGCCAATGAAGGGACCTTCCACCTTCAACCGGGTCTCGGTGGCGGCGGGGCTGGCCTTCCTCTACCTGCCCATCGTCCTGCTGGTGATCTACTCCTTCAACGCCAGCCGCCTGGTGACCGTCTGGGGCGGCTTCTCCACCAAGTGGTACGCGGCCCTGCTGCGGGACGACCAGCTGCTGGACGCCCTGGGCGTGACCCTCAGGGTCGGGCTGATCTCCGCCACCCTCGCCACCGTCCTCGGCACGCTGGCGGCGGTCGCCCTCGTGCGGTCGAGGCGGGGGCGGCTGCTGTTCTCGGGCATGATCTACGCGCCGCTGGTGATGCCCGAGGTGATCCTGGGGCTGTCCCTGCTGCTGCTGTTCGTGGCCTTCGGCCTGCCGCGCGGCTTCTGGACGGTGACGGTCAGCCACGCCACCGTCACCCTCTGCTACGCCACCGTGGTGGTCCAGGCCCGGCTGGTGAGCTTTGACGGGGCGCTGGAGGAAGCCGCCCGTGACCTGGGTTGCACACCGGTTCAGGCCTTCTTCGCCGTCACCCTGCCCAATATCGCGCCCGCCGTGGCCGCAGCCTGGATGCTGGCCTTCACGCTTTCCTTGGACGACCTGGTCATCGCCAGCTTCACCTCAGGACCGGGCGCCACCACCCTGCCGATCCGCATCTACAGCGCCGTGCGCTTAGGCGTCAGCCCGGAGATCAACGCCATCTCCACCCTGCTGATCGGTCTGGTGGCCACAGGTGTGATCGCCGTCTATCTGCTGAACATGCGCAGGCGGACGGCCGCCCCCTGATGTGTCATAGGTGGGACGGCCCTGGAGTCGGGGGTCCTTCACCGCGCGATGATCCATGAAGCCGCCGCCCAAGAGACTGTCAGACCTCAAGGCCCCGGCCCCACCCATGGACGTCTATGCGCCGCCCAAGCCGCGGGTGTCGCGCCAGAAGCCCGGCAAGGTGCTCACGCCTGCCGAAAAGGCCGC
>NZ_JAUYAF010000073.1 GCF_030693625.1 Phenylobacterium sp. | reverse complement strand
TTGGAGGCGTCGATGGAGTAGCGGAAATCGTGGCCCGGCCGGTCGGCGACAAAGGTGATCTTTTCGGCGTGGGGCGTATTGGCCGGCGCCAGCCGGTCGAGCTCGGCGCACAGCATCTGGATGACCTCCAGGTTGCGGTGGGTGGAGTCCCCGCCGATGCAATAGGTCTCGCCCAGACGCCCCTTCTGCAGCACCAGCAGCAGGGCCTGCGCATGGTCGTCCACATGCAGCCAGTCGCGGACCTGGCGGCCGTCGCCATAGACCGGGATGGTCTTGCCCTCCATGGCGCGCAGCACCACCGTCGGGATCAGCTTTTCCGGAAACTGGAAGGGGCCGTAGTTGTTGGCGCAGTTGGTGATCACCACCGGCAGGCCGAAGGTGCGGTTCCAGGCGCGCACCAGGTGGTCGGCGCCGGCCTTGCTCGCCGAGTAGGGCGAGTTGGGGTCGTAGGGGGTTTCTTCGGTGAAGGCGCCGCTCTCCCCCAGGGCCCCGAACACCTCGTCGGTGGAGACGTGGTGGAAGCGGAAGCCGGCCTTCTTCGCGGGCTCGAGGCCCAGCCAGTAGGCGCGCGCGGCCTCCAGCAGGACGGCGGTGCCCATCACGTTGGTGCGCACGAAGTCCAGCGGCCCGTCGATGGCCCGGTCGTTGTGGCTCTCGGCGGCCAGGTGCATCACCGCGTCCGGCTGATGCCTGGCGAAGATCGCCTTCACCGCCGGGGCGTCGCAGATGTCGGCCTGCTCGAAGGCATAGAGCGGCGAGGCCGAGACCTCGGCCACGTTCTCCAGATTGGCCGAGTAGGCCAGGACGTCGAGGTTGACCACCTCATGGCCGTCCGCCACGGCCCGTCTCACGACCGCCGACCCGATGAAACCGGCGCCGCCCGTAACAAGGATTTTCATGGAGTCTTTCGTAAGCGATGGCGGCGGTCTTGCCACGTCAATTCCCGCAAGGATTGCCTCTAGCAGGAGATCGCGTCGGGCTCAATTCGCGGCGCGCCGTGACGCTTTTTCGCAAGGGCCGCGCTTGAGGCGGTGAGACGGGGCGCCTACAGTCTCCCAACTCGCTCCCTCGCATTTTCGGGGATCACGCCGCGCCTCCGCATTTTCGGGGACCAGTCGATGGCGGGCGGCGCGTGTCGCGCCTTGGGGATGGCCGTGGTTTCGAGTTCAGACGACGGGCCGGTTGCGGCCCCCGCAGGGCCCCGGCCCGGTTTTCCGCCCGGCGGGCCCCGCGGCCCTGGCGGCCCGGGTGGTCGTTTCGGCGGCAAGGATCTGACCACCGGTCCCATCGGCCCGACCCTGATCGCCTTCGCCCTGCCGGTGATGGGCTCCAATATCCTGCAGTCCCTGAACGGCACGGCCAACGCCATCTGGGTCAGCCACGTCCTGGGGGAGGCGGCCCTGACCGCCACCTCCAACGCCAACATCATTTTCTTCCTGATGCTGGGGGCGGCCTTCGGGGTCAGCATGTCGGCCAACCTGCTGATTGGCCAGTCGGTCGGCGCCGGCGACCTGCCGATGGTCAAGCGGGTGATCGGCACCGCCGTCACCTTCTTCCTCGTGCTGTCGATCGGGGTGGGGGTGAGCGGCTACGTCTTCACCCCGGCCATCCTGCACGCCATGGGCACACCGGCGGACGCCGTCCAGGACGCGATCACCTATTTGCGGGTGATCTTTCTGGCCATGCCGTTCATGTACTTCTTCTCCTTCGTCATGATGGCGCAGCGCGGGGCGGGCGATAGCCGCACGCCCTTCTATTTCTCGCTGCTCGCGGTGGGGATGGACGTCATCCTCAACCCCATCCTGATCACCGGCTTCGGCCCGGCCCCGCGCATGGGGATCGCCGGTTCGGCCATGGCGACCCTCACCAGCCAGACCATCACGCTGGGCATCATCCTGGTCTATCTCTACCGCTCCAACTCGGTGCTGGTGCTTCGCCGCGACGAGTGGAAGCTGCTGAAGCCCGAGTGGGAGATCCTCAAGACCATCGTGGTCAAGGGCATGCCCATGGCCTTCCAGATGCTGGTGATCTCGGGCTCGGCGGTGCTGATGATCAGCATGGTCAACACCTATGGCTCCAGCACGGCCGCGGCCTATGGGGCGGCGACCCAGCTCTGGACCTATGTTCAGATGCCGGCCATGGCCCTGGGGGCGGCGGTCTCTTCCATGGCCGCCCAGAACGTCGGGGCGGGCCGTATGGACCGGGTCGACAAGATCGCCGGCATCGGCTCGCTCTACGCCGCCCTGCTCAGCGCCGTGCCGGTGGTGGTGATCTATCTGGTCGAGCCCACCATCCTGCACCTGTTCCTGCCGGTGGGCAGTCCCTCCCACGACATCGCCATGCGGATCAACATGTTCGCCCTTTGGGGCTTCATCCCCTTCGGCGTGTCCTTCGTCCTGTCGGGGATCGTGCGGGCCACGGGGTCGGTCTGGCCGCCCCTGTTCGCCATGATCATCTCGATGTGGATCGTGCGCGTGCCCTTCGCCAACCTGCTGATGCCCGTGATCGGCGCCGACGCCATCTGGTGGAGCTTCCCGCTGGGCAGCATCACCTCCTGCATCCTTGCCGCGTCCTGGTATCGTTGGGGCCCCTGGCGCAACGCGCGCCTGATGAAGTTCACCCCGCACGGAGACGCGCCCGACACCGGCATGAGCCTGCCGGGCGGCCTGGAGGAGAGTGAGGCCGCCGAGGCCGTGGCCGAAGCCGGTCAGCCCGACCCTACGGCTCAACCAGGGCCGAATAGACCAAAGTCCGAAGCTCCCGCCGGATAGGATAGCTGGAGGACGGCAGGACCTGGGTCATGAAGACCACCTGGATGTCCTCCACGGGATCGACCCAGAAGGCCGTGGAGGCCGCGCCGCCCCAGTAGTACTCGCCGGGGCTGGAGGTCAGCATGGCTTTCACCGGATCGAAGGTCACGGCGAACCCCAGGCCGAATCCGACCCCGGCGTTGGTGGCTTCTGAGAACAGCGAGCGCGACAGGTCGGTCAGGTCCTGGCCGCCCGGCAGGTGGTTGGACGCCATCAGCTTCAGGGTCTTGGGCGCGATCAGCCGCTGGCCGTCCAGCACCCCGCCATTCCCCAGCATCCGGCAGAAGGCCATGTAGTCCTTGGCCGTCGAGACCAGGCCGCCGCCGCCGGAATGGAAGCTGGGGGTATTCAGGTACGGGCTCGTTTCCGGGTCGTCCTGCAGGGTCAGGCCGCCGGTGGCTGTGGCGTTGTAGCAGGCGGCGAAGCGGGGCCGTTGGTCGTCGCGCACCTGGAAGCCGGTGTCGGACATCTTCAGCGGATCGAAGATGCGGGTCTGCAGGAAGGTCTGGAACGGCATTCCGGAAATGCGCTCCACCAGCACCCCCAGGACGTCGGTGGAGATCGAGTAGTTCCAGGCCTCGCCCGGCGAGAACTCCAGGGGCAGCTTGGCGAGTTCGGCGACGAAGGCGTCCATGTCGGGGCCATAGCTGTCGGCGATCTTCAGCTTGCGGTAGGCGGCGTCCACATTGCCACGATTCTGAAAGCCGTAGGTCAGGCCCGAGGTGTGGCGCAGCAGGTCGACCATCTGCATCGGCCGAGCCGGCGGCGTGGTCATGAACGGACCGACGCCGGCGTTGAAGACTCCCAGGTTCTTCCACTCCGGGATGAAGCGGCTCACCGGATCGTCCAGGGCCACCAAGCCTTCCTCCACCAGCATCATGAAGGCCAGGCTCGTGATCGGCTTGGTCATCGAATAGATGCGGAACAGGGTGTCGGTCGCCACCGCCTTGCCCCGCTCGCGATCGGCCTGGCCCAGCAGGGTCTCGTGGACCAGTTCGCCACGCCGGCTGATCTGCACCTGGGCGCAGGGGATCTTGCCCGGCTCGACGTAGCGGCTCGCCAGGAAGCGGTCGAGCTTGCCGAGGCGTTCGCTGGAGAAGCCGAGTTTTTCAGGCCGGGTCATACGCTGCGTCCCTGTGAGTCAGTGATCCCCCACCGTGCCGGATGCGCGGGGCCGATATCAAGCGGCGCTGCGGGCGTGTCGCGGCGCCGGCGGCGGTTCGGCTCACCGCGCCGGGCCTCCACGGCCTGCAGCTTTCGCCGCGTCAGCCAGGAAGGACGGTAGGGGCGGCACAAGAATTTCGTGGGTTTGACGCAAAGGCGACGTTGCGTAAGCCGAACAGTCGTTTGATAATGCCGACCAGACCGACGGCCTAAGGGCCTGTCGTGTCGCGGATTTTTGGTCTGGCGTCGCTCTACGCCATACCGGATTTAGGAAAAACTGCCCGCACTTGGCGGCGCCATGGGAGGCCATAGATGGCTTGGGATTTTGAAACTGACCCGGAGTTCCAGAAGAAGCTGGACTGGATTGAAGACTTTATGCGCGAGGAGGTCGAGCCTCTGAGCCATCTGGGCATGGCCGTCCATGGCCCGCTCGGCCGCGAGAAGTTCATCAAGCCCCTGCAGCAGAAGGTGAAGGATCAGGGCCTGTGGGCCTGCCACCTCGGTCCCGAACTGGGCGGCCAGGGCTTTGGCCAGCTGAAGCTGGGCCTGATGAACGAGAAGCTCGGCCGCAACGGCCTGGCCCCCACCGTCTTCGGCTGTCAGGCGCCCGACACCGGCAACGCCGAGATCATCGCCCACTACGGCACAGACAAGCAGAAGGAGCAGTATCTCTGGCCGCTCCTGAACGGTGAGATTCGCTCGGCCTTCTCGATGTCCGAGCCCACCGGCGGTTCCGACCCCCTGACCTTCAAGACCCGCGCGGTCCTGGACGGCAATGAGTGGGTGATCAACGGCGAGAAGTGGTTCTCCACCAACGCCCGCTATTCCAAGGTCCTGGTGCTGTACGCGGTCACCGACCCGGACGCGAAGGACCCCTATCGCCGCACCTCGATCTTCCTCGTGCCCACCGACACCCCTGGCGTGGAGATCATCCGCAACGTGGCGGTCGGCGGCGGCGGCGAGATCGGCGGCGGGACCGAGGGCTATGTCCGCTACAACAACGTGCGCGTCCCCTATGACGCCCTGCTTGGCGAGCGCGGCGCGGCCTTTGTCATCGCCCAGGTTCGCCTGGGCGGCGGCCGGGTCCACCACGCCATGCGCACGGTGGGTTCCTGCAAGCACGCGCTTGACCTGATGTGCCAACGCGCCGCCTCGCGGAACACCCGCGACGGCAAGCTGGCCGACCTGCAGATGGTCCAGGCCGACATCGCCGACTGCTGGATCGCGCTGGAAAGCTTCCGCCTGCTGGTGCTGCGCACCGCCTGGCTGATCGACAAGCACAAGGACTACAATCTGGTGCGCAAGGACATCGCGGCCATCAAGGTCATGATGCCCAAGGTCTATAACGACATCGCCACCAAGGCCGCCCACCTGCACGGCGCGCTCGGCGTCTCCAACGAGATGCCCTTCATGCACATGGTCACCAGCTCGCTGGTCATGGGCATCGCCGATGGCCCCACCGAGGTTCACAAGGTGACCTTGGCCAAGCAGGTCCTGAAGGACTACAGCGCCGACAACGACCTGTTCCCGAAGTACCATATTCCGCGCCTCCGTGAGGAAGCCCAGGAAAAGTACGCCGACGAACTGGCCGATCTGAAGAAGGGCTATGAGGCCCTGCGCGGCGCCCGGGAAACCGAAAAGGCCTAGTCACCAGACCCTTTCCCGCTGCGGAAAGGCGCGACAATGTGGGGGCGGCTCCTTTGCGGGAGCCGCCCTTCGCATATCCAGACATTTCACAACCTCCCATTTCCAAGACCCGAGGATTTCCATGACCGACGCCCCCGCCTGGCCCGTGATGAGCATCCGTGACGCCCACGCCCAGCTGACGGCGCCCGGCCAACGGTTCGAGATGGAGGAGAAGGTCATCCGGGGTGTCGCCACCCGCACCTGGAAGAACGCCCCGCCGACCTTGCGCGACGTCTTCCTGAACGGTCGGGCCTTCGGCGAGCGGGAGTTCCTGATCAACGACGACGAGCGGGTGACCTACGAAGCCTATACGCGGGCGACGATCACGCTCGCCCACCGTCTGGCCGCCGACGGCGTCAAGAAGGGCGACAGGGTGGCGGTCATCATGCGCAACCTGCCCGAATGGCCCGTCACCTTCTGGGCGGGCGTCCTGCTGGGCGCCATCGTCACCCCGCTGAACGCCTGGTGGACCGGGGCCGAGCTCGAATACGGCCTGGCCGATTCCGGGACCAAGGTGGCCTTTGTCGATGACGAGCGGCTGGAGCGCCTGATCGACCACCTGCCCAACCTTCCAGCCCTGGAGCGGGTCTATGTCTCGCGCCTGTCCGCAGCCCGCGGCGACCCCCGGGTCAGCCGGCTGGAGGACGTGATCGGCAAGCCCAATGACTGGAGCCGGCTGGCCGACATGCCTCTGCCGGAGGTGGCCATCGACCCGGAGGACGACGCCACCATCCTCTACACCTCCGGCACCACGGGAAAGCCGAAGGGCGCGCTCGGCACCCACCGCAACATGACGTCCAACATCATGGCCAGCGGAATCTCTGCCGCGCGTAACTTCCTGCGGGCCGGCCAACCCCTGCCGGAAAGCGACCCCCACAAGCTGCCCCAGCGCTGCACTCTGCTGGTGGTGCCGATGTTCCACGCCACCGGCCTGTCGGCCAATCTCAGCCCCAGCATGAACGCCGGTGGCAAGATCGTGATGATGCGCCGCTGGGAGCCGGAGGCGGCCATGAAGCTGATCGAGGCCGAGAAGGTCGGCTCCACCGGCGGGGTTCCCACCATCGCCTGGCAGCTCATCGAGCACCCGGCGCGGTCGAAGTACGACCTGTCGTCCCTGACAGCCGTCTCCTACGGCGGCGCCCCCTCGGCGCCCGAGCTGGTGCGCAAGATCGTCGAGGTGTTCCCGGCCTCCCAGCCCGGCAACGGCTGGGGCATGACAGAAACCACCGCCACCTTCACCAGCCACCTGGGCAAGGACTATTCGTTCCGCCCCGACTCGGCCGGGCCCGCCGCCCCGGTGGGCGAGATGCAGATCCGCGACCCTGCCGACGGCGTCACCCTCCTGCCCGACGGCGCGGTGGGCGAACTGTGGGTCAAGGGCCCTCAGGTGGTGAAGCTGTACTGGAACAAGCCCGACGCCACGGCCGAAACCTTCGCGGGCGGCTGGCTGCGAACCGGCGACCTGGCGCGCATCGACGAGGAGGGCTTCCTCTTCATCATCGACCGCGCCAAGGACATGCTCATCCGCGGCGGCGAAAACATCTACTGTGTCGAAGTCGAAAATGTTTTGTATGACCATTCCGACGTCATGGACGCCGCCCTGGTCGGCGTTCCGCACAAGACGCTCGGTGAGGAACCGGCGGCCATCGTGCATCTGAAACCTGGTGGAACGGCGACCGAAGCCGAACTGCGGGACTGGGTGCGCGAACGGCTGGCGGGGTTCAAGGTCCCGGTGAAGGTCGTGTTCTGGCCCGAAACCCTGCCCCGGAACGCCAACGGCAAGATCCTGAAGACTGAGCTCAAGAAGGTGTTTGAGGAGTAGGCATGGGTTCTCTGGCGCGAAAGCCGCTGATCGTCGGGATCGGCGGCACCATCCGCTCCAACTCCTCCACCGAGAAGGCGCTCAAGGTGGCGCTGGCGGCGGTCGAGGCGGGCGGGGGCGAGACGCGCCTGCTGGGCGGGGAGTTCCTGGCCAGCCTGCCGATCTACAACCCCCAGCCGGGCGGTCCCACGCCTGAGCAACAGGTGCTCATTGACGCCGTGCGCGACGCCGATGGCGTCATCGTCGCCAGCCCCGGCTATCACGGCTCGATCTCCGGGGTGGTGAAGAACGCCCTGGACACCCTGGAGGGTCTGCGCGATGACGCCCGGCCTTACTTCACAGGCCGCGCCGTGGGCTGCGTCATCACCGCCGAGGGCTGGCAGGCCGCAGGCACGACATTGACCACGCTGCGATCGATCATACATGCCCTGAGGGGCTGGCCGACTCCGTTCGGCGCGGCCCTGAACGCCAATTCCGGTTCCTTCGACGCCGAAGGGGCCTGCGTGGACCCCAAGGACGCCTGGCAGCTCGCCACGGTGGGAGAACAGGTCCTGGAATTCGCCCTGCTGAAAGCCGCCCGATGAAGCGCCCCTATCTCGTCCAGACCGGTTCCTCCACCTCCGACGGCGGGGGCGGAGGCAATGAAGAGGCCCACGAATCCGCGATCTCGCCGATCGAGGACATCATTGAGGACGCCCGCAACGGCCGCCCCTACATCCTCGTGGACGCCGAGGACCGCGAGAACGAGGGGGATGTCATCATCCCGGCCCAGTTCGCGACGCCAGACCAGATCAACTTCATGGCCAAGCACGCGCGCGGCCTGATCTGCCTGTCGATCACCAGCGATCGCGCCCGCCAGCTGCGCCTGCCCCCCATGGCCGCGGAGAACCGCGAGGGCATGGGCACCGCCTTCACCGTCTCAATTGAGGCCGCAGAAGGCGTGACCACCGGCATCTCGGCCCATGACCGCGCCCACACCGTGGCCGTGGCCATCGACCCTACGAAGGGCATGGACGACATCGTCTCGCCCGGCCACGTCTTCCCCCTGGTGGCCCGCGACGGCGGCGTGCTGGTCCGCGCCGGCCACACCGAGGCGGCGGTCGACATCTCCCGCATGGCGGGCCTGAACCCCGCGGGCGTGATCTGCGAGATCATGAAGGACGACGGGTCCATGGCGCGTCTGCCCGACCTGGTGGGCTTCGCCCAGCTGCACGGCCTGAAGATCGGCACCATCGCCGACCTGATCGCCTATCGCCGCCGCACCGAACGCCAGGTGGAGCGGGTGCTGGAAACGCCCTTCGACTCGGCCTTCGGCGGCCGCTTCCGGATGGTGATCTACCGCAATATCCTGGACGGCACCGAGCACGTGGTCCTGACCAGGGGCAAGATCGATCCCGACAAGCCGACCCTGGTGCGCATGCACCGCGTCGACTTCGCCGCCGACATGCTGGGCCACACCGAGGCGCGCCGGGACTATGTGCCGCGCGCCCTGCAGGCCATCGCCGACTATGACGGCGCCGGGGTGGCGGTATTCATCCGCGACTCCAATCCAGCCTGGCTGTCGGAACGGTACGGCGCGGAGCCGGGGACCGACCACGGGGCCAATGTGCTGCGCGACTACGGGGTCGGCGCCCAGATCCTGCTGGATCTCGGCGTGCGCGACATGACGCTGCTGTCCAATTCGGCCACCGTGCTGCCGGGCTCGGGCGGCTACGGCCTGCGCATCGTCGGCCGCACGCCGCTCGACTAGCCGGCCGCCCGCCCGGTCACCAGCACCAGCTTGCCGGTCAGGTGGCGGGCCTCCGCGACGCGGTGCGCCTCGGCTGCATCGGCCAGGCCATAGCAGACGATATTTGGCGGCCACACCGCGCCGGCTTCCAGCAGGGCGAGCATCCGCTCGAGATGGGCGCGGTCGCGGGTGACGGCCGGGCGCAGGGTCTCGACGTCCTGGCGTGGCGTGAAGTCCTTCTTCGGCGGGGCGATGAACACCAGGCGCCCACCCGATTTCAGCACCTGGTAGGAGCGGGCCTGGACGTCACCGCCCACCGTGTCGAAGACCACGTCGCAATCATGGACGACCTTGGTGAAGTCCTGGCTGTTGTAGTCGATGACCTGATCGGCCCCGAGGCTGCGCACATAGTCGGCGTTGCCGGCGCTGGCGGTGGTGATCACTGTGGCGCCCAGGTGCTTGGCCAGCTGGATCGCAAAGCCTGCGACGCCGCCCGCGCCGCCCTGGATCAGGATAGTTTCTCCGGCCTTCAGCCTGGCGGTGTCCTCCAGCGCCCAGAGCGCGGTCAGGCTGCTCAGGCCCATGGCCGCGGCGGCTTCATGGCTCAGGGGCGCGGGCTTCCTAGCGATGATGGCGGCCTTGATCGCGATCTTTTCGGCATAGGCGCCATCCTTGCCCTGGTCGGCGACGCCGAACACCGCGTCACCCACAGCAAGATCGGTGACGCCATCGCCCACGGCGCTGACCAAACCGGAGAAATCGCGGCCGAGGATATAGGGGAAGGTCAGCTTGAAATACCCGCCCTCGCGGACCTTGTAGTCAGCCGCGTTGACGCTGGCGGCGTGGACGTCGACCACCACCTCGCCAGGACCGGCGACCGGATCTGGCGCATCGCCATAGCGCAGGTTCTCAGGCCCGCCGTGATCTGTGAGCAAGACAGCCTTCATGGGTCCACCTGTTGGAGATCGTCACGCCGCTCGCTGAAGGAGAGGGGCGGCAAGGGTCTGACCGGTGTTCCGGACCGTGTCAAAACAAGGGAGAACCGTTTGACGGCCTCAGGCCGCGACGTGCTGCGCGGTGTCGCCCGTCACCAGGTCTGGCTGCGCCTGCATGCGCCAGTGCCCGCGTTCCAGAACCACGGTCCGGTCGGAGGCCAGGCGGCGCAGTTCCTCGACCACCCGCGATTCCTGGAAGCTCCGATTCCAGCGGCGCTCCAGGGACTCCAGGATCGTGCCGGTGTCGGCGCCCTCCTCGTGGGCGCGCAGGGCGGCCAGGATCATGTCTTCCAGGCTGCGCTTGATGCGGCCACGGCCTAGGCCGGCCTTGCGGACCGGCGCGGGGGCGGGTGGCGACTCGTCGGGTTCAGCCTCGATCAAGGGCGCGCCGTCGAGGGCCGCGAGCGCGATGTTGACCGCGCGCAGCTCCTCCTCGAAGGGCTCGGCGGCCCTGGCTCGGGCGGCGACCATCTGAGCCTGGACCTCGGCTCGGTGCTGCAAGAGCAGCTTGCGGATGACGTTCATAGGTTGTCTTCGGCGCGCCCGGGGGGGCAATGGCGACGCGGCGCCTCGTTGTTTGGGTTTGCGACAGATCGTCTCATGTAAGCCATCTATATGCCCTCGAATTCTTTCGGAAACTGTACTTTTTCGCCCCGAATTGGGGTTTTTATAGTTAATGCCCCTTAAGGATTGGTCGCCGTTGCTGATCAGCGCCCGGTTGAACCTTGGCGGTCCTGGGCAAAGAGTACTGATTTTGTTAAATAAAATGCCCTGAGGACAAGTTTCTCCCCTCGTCGCCGCAGGCCGTGAAGGGGCGAAGCCCGGCAGAGTGTGACAAATAGGATCCAGGTGCGCCGTCCGCAGGGCGGACCTGTGACAAAACGGCCGCAGATCGCGGTCAGGCGCCCTCAAATTGAGGGCATGCAGCCATAGGCTGCAAGGTCGACGCGCGGCTGAGCGCCAGGGCGAACGGATCGCGAGCAGCTCCAGGCCGGCGCCGTGCCGAAACCGCGCTCCCCGAAGGCGCTGATTCAAAAGGAAGTCGGGGGCGACCAAGCACGCGATTGTCGTTTTCTTGGCGGCGGAACACGCCTATACGACGCTCTGCTACTTATGCACCGCCCGGCCGAAAGGCCGGGCGCCGTCATTTTCGGAGCCCGTCATGACCGACATTCTGATGCCGAAGGCGACCGCCGTCTGGCTGGTCGACAACACCTCGCTCACCTTCGAACAGATCGCCGATTTCTGCGGCCTTCACCCCCTGGAAGTGAAGGGCATCGCTGACGGGGAAGTGGCGCGCGACATCCGCGGCGCCGACCCGATCGCCAATGGCCAGCTTTCCCGCGAAGAACTCGACGCCGCCCAGGCCAGCGACAAGTACCGCATGGTCGCCCAGAAGAGCCGCCACGCCGAACTGCTGAAGCCAGTGAAGAAGGCTCCGCGCTACACCCCGGTGTCGCGCCGTCAGGACCGCCCCGACGCCATCGCCTGGTTCATCCGCAACCACCCCGAGGTGGCCGACAGCCAGATCGCCCGCCTGTTGGGCACGACGAAGGCCACCATAGATCAGGTGCGCAACCGCCAGCATTGGAACGCCGCGAACATCAAGCCGGTTGACCCGGTGACGCTGGGCCTTTCGACCCAGCTCGAGCTGGACGCTGTGGTGCGCAAGGCCGCTGACAAGAAGGCCAAGGACGACGCCAAGCGCGGCATCGTCGAGCCGGACGGCGCAACCCTGGAGCCGGCCTCAGTCACGGGCTCAGCCCCGGTCGAAGATGTCGCCGAAGACACCCAGTACGACGACGACGACGACGCCGAGGATTGATCAGGACGGAGCCCTGGGCGGACGCAGTCGCGTACGCCCAGGGGCGTCCCCCTTCAGAGGGACCTGAATCTCAAACCCTAGTGGGTCCGGGCGCGCAGGGCCTCCATCTCTTCCTTCAGCTTGAGCTTCTTGCGCTTGAGTTCCTTGAGCCGGGCCTCGTCTGATGCTGGTCGGTTAAGCTCGTCCTGAATCGCCTGATCGAGGGAGTGATGGCGGGATCCAAGTTCACGGATTCGGGCTTCAACGGCCATGACGGGTCGTCTCCTTGTGTTGGAACGATGCCAACACTCAACACCCGCTGGTCTGGTCTGTCAGATCACATATGTTTGCACGTGAGCGGACGGAACAGGCGCCTTGAAATCAGGCGCGGGGACCCAAGGGCATGACAAGAACTGATCGTCCCCGCCTCATTGTCGGCATCTCCGGGGCCAGCGGGGTCACCTACGGCCTGCGCGTCCTGGACGCCTGCCGCGAACTCTCCATTGAGAGCCACCTGATCCTGAGCCGCGCCGCGGCCCTGACCATCGCCCAGGAGACCGAGCTCTCGGTCTCCGACGTCCAGGCCCGCGCTGATGTGGCGCACAAGGTCGGCGATGTCGGCGCTTCGATAGCCTCGGGCTCATTCCCGACCCTGGGCATGATCGTGGCTCCCTGTTCGGTGCGCACCATGAGCGAGGTGGCCACCGGGGTGACCTCCTCCCTGCTCACCCGCGCCGCCGATGTGACGCTCAAGGAGCGCCGGCCCCTGGTGCTGATGGTGCGTGAGACTCCGTTGCACCTGGGGCACCTGCGCACGATGGTGAAGCTGGCGGAGATGGGAGCCGTGATCGCCCCGCCCCTGCCGGCCTTCTACGCAAAGCCCGCCAGCCTGGAGGAGATGGTCGATCAGTCCGTGGGCCGGGCGCTCGACCTGTTTGGCCTGGCGTGGCGGCCCGTGAAGCGCTGGGGGCAGGACGTCGGCCCCTTGTCGGGTGACGTCTGATGTCCCTCTGGGCGTGGGCGCTGGAGGCCTATGGCCAGCCAGGCGTTCCCGAGGCGACTCTGGATCTGCAGGACTCCCACGGCCAGAACACCTCCTTCCTGTTGTGGGCGGTCTGGGCCGAGGGGCCGGACGCCGAGGCCTTGGCCAGGGCGGTCGCTGTGACCCGGGCCTGGGACGCGAGCGCCCTTCTCCCGATCCGCGAGGTGCGCCGGGCGTTGAAGCAAAGTCTGCCGCCGGTCGATGACGGCGCGCGCGAAGGGTTGCGGGAGGACATCAAGGCCGCCGAGCTGCGGGCCGAGCGCGTGCTGATGGAGACCCTGGAAGGCCTCGCCGGCGCCTCCAGCGGCGGCCATGGCGCCCTGGCCTCTCTCCGGGCCGCTTCGACCGCCTGGGGCAAGCCCGCCTCCGACGACGCCCTCGCCATGCTGGCGCGTGCGTTAAGCTAGACGTGGGCTCCGGCGATGCGCATCATCGCCTCGATGGGTTCGGGGCGTGCGTATGAACGATCATGAAGGCGAAGACCCGGAAGAGGAGGGCGTCCGCGCCCGCCTGGCCATCGCCACACTGGACCACTCCGATCTGGACGCCGCCATCCAGGCCCTGATGCTGTCGCCTCTGCCCGACATGATGGTGATCAGCCGCCTGAAGCGGAAGAAGCTGCTGCTCAAGGACGAGATCGAGCGGCTGCGCGATCAGCTGACGCCGGACATCATCGCCTAGCCGAGATACCGCCCATGCGGGCGAATGCCGGCGCCCCGCAGAGGTCGAAACCTCCGAACCTGACCTGACGATCAGCCCGTCGCCTCGCCCGTGGCGATCGGAGGCGCGGCGGTGCGGGCCCGCTTTGCGGCGAACATGGCCGCGTCAGCCTCGGCCACCAGGGCCTCGGGCTCGATGTCCAGGGTGATCTCGCAGACGCCGTAGGAAATGTGCAGCGGCGCTGACCAGTCGCCGAACTCGATGGGCGAGGCCTCGATGGCCTGGGCCAGTGATTCGGCCTTGGCCCGCGCCGTGGCCTCATCAGCTTGGACCAGGATCACCCCGAACTCGTCGCCGCCCATGCGGCCGATGATGTCACTGTCGCGGACATTGGCGACCAGGCGCTCGGCCACTGCGCGCAGGGCGGCGTCTCCGGCCGCGTGGCCAAAGCGGTCGTTGACGCTCTTGAATCCGTCGAGGTCGAAATAGACCACGCTGGCCGGCGAACCATAGCGCTGGGCGAAGGTGCGGATGCGACCGAGCTCCCGGACAAAGGCCCGCCGGTTCAGCAGGGGCGTCAAAGGGTCGCGGTCTGCCAGGGTCTCAGCTTCCGAAAGCTTGGCCTTGAGGCGCGAAACCTCGCCCCGCAGATCATCGATTTCGGTCAGCAGGGTCTTCACGGCGTTCTGAACCGCCGGCGTCAGGTCGGCCTCGTTCAGACCCAGAAAGGCGGTCTTGTCCGCCGGCGGCGCGGCTCCGGCCGTGAAATGGGCCCCCGCCTGGGCCAAGGCGCGCCTACGGATGGCCGAAAACGGCTCGCTGCGGGCGCCAGTGACCTTCATGTCGTTTTCAACGGGCTTTCAGAGAACGCGAATCGACGAGGCCTTGTCGACGTTAAGAATCCTAAACGTCCTTGGTTGCGGGCGCAAAGGCGGCGCCTATACTCCGCGCCTTCTCGTCGCAGGGGCCTGTATTCCATGAGCGCCATGTCAGCGCCCGTCGCCATCATCATGGGGAGCCGTTCCGACTGGCCGACGCTGAAAGGTGCGGCCGAGAGCCTGGACGCCCTGGGCGTCGCCTATGAGGCCAAGGTGATCTCCGCCCACCGCACACCGGAGCGGATGTATGCGTTCGCCAAGGGGGCCAAGTCAGCCGGATTCAAGGTGATCATCGCCGGGGCCGGGGGAGCCGCCCACCTGCCCGGCATGACGGCCTCGATGACCGAGCTGCCGGTGCTGGGCGTGCCGGTGCAGTCCAAGTCCCTCAGCGGCCTCGACAGCCTGCTCTCCATCGTCCAGATGCCGGCCGGCGTCGCCGTGGGGACCATGGCCATCGGCGAGGCGGGCGCGAAGAACGCCGGCCTGATGGCCGCCCAGATCCTGGCCCTGTCCGACCCGGCCCTGGCCAAGCGACTGGCCGATCACCGGGCTCGCCACACCCAGTCCGTTTCCGAAACCGTCGAGGACTGATCCCCCCATGGCCATGCTCCCCCTGGCTCCGGGCGAAACCATCGGAATTCTCGGCGGCGGACAACTGGGTCGGATGCTGGCCCAGGCCGCCTCGCGGCTGGGCTTCGACGTGGCGATCCTGGAACCCGCCCCAGACGCGCCCGCTGGCCGGGTCGCGGCCCATACGGTGCGCGGCGGCTATGACGAGCCGCGCGCCCTGGAGGCCCTGGCCGCCGTCGCCAGCCTGGTCACCTTCGAGTTCGAGAACGTGCCGGCCGCCGCCGTGGCCCACCTGACCGCCCAGGAGGTCGAGGTGGCGCCCAATGCGCGGGCCCTGGCCGTGGCGCAGGACCGGGTGGAGGAGAAGACCTTCCTCAATTCCATCGGCGTGGCCACCGTGGCCTTCGCCGCCGCCGACAGCGGAGAGGCCGCCGCCGCCGCCATGGGGAAGGTGGGCGCGCCGGCCCTCATGAAGACCCGGCGCGAAGGCTATGACGGCAAGGGCCAGCGCTGGGTCGAGCACGCCGCCGACGCCGCCGCCGTCTTCGAATTCCTGGGCGGCCAGCCGGTGATCCTGGAGGCGCCGGCCGACTTTGTGCGCGAACTGTCGGTGATCGCCGCGCGTGGCCGCGACGGTGAGCTGGCCATCTATCCCATGGCCGAGAACCACCACGAGAACGGCGTGCTGCGCCGTTCCGTGGCGCCGGCCGCCGTCAGTCCGGGCCTCGCAGAGCAGGCCGAGCGGATCGCGGCCCAGGTGCTCACGGGGCTGGACTATGTGGGGGTGATCGGGATCGAGCTGTTCGAGCTTCCCGACGGCAGGCTGCTGGTCAACGAGATCGCGCCCCGGGTCCATAACACCGGCCACTGGACCATGGACGGCTGCGAGGTCGACCAGTTCGAGCAACACATCCGCGCGATCGCCGGCTGGCCGCTTGGCCCCACGGCCGCCATCGCCCGGGTCGAGATGCTGAACCTGCTGGGGGACGAGGCGGACGGCTGGCTGAAGTTCGCCGGTGAGCCCGAGACCCGCCTGCACCTCTACGGCAAGCGCGACGCCAAGCCGGGCCGCAAGATGGGCCACGTGAACCGTGTGAGCCCGCTCCTGCCGGAGCGACGCTGACGCGTCCTTCGTCTACGGGCGCCGGGCGCCCGAACCCGCGGCCCCGTCAGGCTGCCACGCTTGCTAGGCTTCGTTCGGGATCGCCGAGAGGGCTTCTTCCAGTTCCAGGAAGCTGGGCTGGGCGCCGGAGGGGACGCTGCCGCGGCCGATCTCCACCGAGATCTGGGCGGCGTTGCCGTGCAGGTGGGCCACCAGCACCGACTGGATGATGCGGTAATACGAGCCCTCTTCCTCGAGGATCTCCTTCAGGCGGGCCGCGAAGGGCCCCACCAGGCCATAGGCCAGGAACACGCCGAGGAAGGTGCCCACCAGGGCGCCGCCGATCATGGTGCCCAGGACTTCCGGCGGCTCGGTGATCGAGCCCATGGTCTTGATGACGCCGAGCACGGCGGCGACGATGCCCAGGGCGGGCAGGGCGTCGGCCAGGCTCTGCAGGGCGCCGGCGGGCGCCAGGGCCTCATGGTGGTGCTTCTCCAACTGCTTTTCCATGGCGTCCTCGACCTGGTGCGGGTCCTCGAGGTTCATGGTCATCATCCGCAGGGTGTCGCAGATGAAGTCGACGGCGAAGTGGTCCTTCGTCACCTTCGGGAAGCGCGAGAAGATCGAGGAGTCCTTGGGGTTCTCGATGTGGCTTTCCAGGGCGATGACGCCCTTGGACTTCATGGTCTTGGTCAGCAGGAACAGCAGGGACAGGAGGTCGCGGTAGTCCGAGGCCTTCCACTTGGGGCCGGCGAACACCTTGGCCAGGCCGCCCCCTGTTCCCTTCACCACCGTCATCGAATTGGAGACCAGGAAGGCGGCGATTCCCGAACCGCCGATGGCCAGCATTTCGTGGGGGAGGGCGTGCATGATGACGGCCATGTTGCCGCCGGACCACAGGTAGCTGCCGAACACCGTGGCAAAGAGCAGCACAATGCCGATGATCTGAAACATGCGAGACGGGTCCTGGGACGAATTGCCCGGAGCATCCCCGTTAATGCTTAATGCCCGGTGAGGATTTAGGGGGTTTCGCCCTCCAGCGGCGCGGCGTAACAGCCGGTCCATGTCCCAGTCAGCGCCCGTTCCCGTGAGCCTGCCCAAGTCGTCCTTCGCCATCATTTTCGGCGTGTCGCTGGTGACCGCCATGGGCAATACCGGGATGATTTCGGTGCTGCCGGCCATCGGCCGCTCCATCGGCATTCCCGACTTCCTGGTGGCAGGCGTTTTCTCGCTGTCGGCCCTGCTGTGGGCGGGATCCTCTCCTTACTGGGCGCGCGCCTCCGACCGTCATGGCCGCAAGCCGCTGATGCTGGTGGGCCTGGTGGGGTTCGCTGTCTCGATGGCCGCCTGCGCCGTGGTGGTCGCCGCAGGCCTGCATCACCTGGCGCCGCCCATGGTTATCTTCGGCTTCTTCCTGCTGGCGCGAGCGCTGTTTGGCCTGTTCGGGGCGGCCTCCAATCCCGCCACCCAGGCCTATGTGGCCGAGCACACGCCGCCGGAGGAGCGCACCAGCGCCATGTCCAGCCTGGCCGGCGCCTTTGGCCTGGGCACCGTCATCGGCCCGTTCCTGGCCCCGCTGTTCATCCTGCCGTTCTTCGGACTGGCGGGACCCATGGTGGCCTTCTCGGTGATCGCCCTGATCATGCTTGTGGTGGTCTGGAAGAAGCTGCCCGAGAGCCAGCACATGCCCGTCCAGCCGGTGAGGGCCGAGCCCGTGGCCGGCGCGCCGCCAGCCGCCAAGGAAAGCCCGATGTGGCGCGACCCGCGCATCACGCCCTTCCTGATCTACGGCTTCGTGGTGGCGGTCTGCCAGACGGCCCAGGGCCAGACCCTGGGCTTCCTGATCATCGACAAGCTGGGGATGTCCCCCATGCAGGCCCAGGGCTTCATCGCCATCGCCATGATGTTCGGCGCCGTGGCTGGCCTGCTGGCGCAGTGGGGCATCATCCGCATGTTCGCGATGACCCCGCGCCAGCTGCTGCGCTGGGGCGTGGCGGTGGCGGCGCTGGGCAACCTGATCGTCGCCTTCCAGCCGACCTACGCCGCGGTGGTGGCCGGCTACGCCATCTCAAGCCTGGGATTTGGCCTGGCCCGTCCGGGCTTCACAGCCGGCTCATCCCTGGCCGTGGGCATGCATGAACAGGCCCGCGCCGCCGGGGCCATCGCCGCGGTGAACGGCGTCAATGTGGTGCTCGCCCCGCTGTTCGTGCTGCTCTACCAGCAGGTCCACGCCGCGCCCTTCGTGCTCAACATGGTCCTGATGCTGGCCATGCTGGTCTACGCCTTCAAGAACCCGCAACTGGCCAACGCCGACCCCAAGCCGGCCACCCAGGCCGATTCGGCCATGGCCACCCTGGAGAAGAGCGACGAGGGGTCGCTCTAAACCCCCCGGCCACCCTGAAGATCAGAGGATGTTGGCCTCGGCCTTCAGCCGTTGGACCATGTCCTGCGACAGATAGCCGTCGGCCGTGAGCCCGCGCGACTTCTGCCAGTTGCGCAGGGCGGTGCGGGTGTTGACCCCAACCACCCCGTCCGGCTGCCCCGGATCGAAGCCGAGCTGGGCCAGGGCCCGCTGGATGGCGATGCGGTCGCCGATGGAGAGCGCCGTCTCGTAGGGCCAGGGCTTGATCACCCCGCCCATGCCGCCGAACCGGTCGGCCAGCAGGCCGACCCCCAGGGCATAGGTGGTGGCGTTGTTGTACTTGCGGATCACGAAGTGGTTGGGGAACAGCAGGAAGGCAGGCCCCTGCGCGCCGGTCGGCGTGATCAGCATAGCCTTGGCGCCGGAGTCAGCGCCGCTCCAGGGCAGGCCGTCGGTGCGGCGCACCCCGTGCTGGGCCCACCAGTCCGGGGTCTCCCGCGGGCCCTCGGTCAGGCTGTAGTCGAAGCCGTCGGGCACGGTGACCTCGCGCGCCCAACCCTGGCCGCGCTGCCAGCCGCCTTTGGAAAGCAGGTTCGCCGCCGAGGCCAGGGCGTCGTGCGTGGAGCCCCAGACGTCGCGCCGCCCGTCGCCGTCGCCGTCTACGGCGGTGGCCAGGAAGCTGGTGGGGATGAACTGAGTCTGGCCCATGGCCCCGGCCCAGGACCCGCGCAGCTGGCTGCGGGGGAATTCGCCCGAGCCGATGATCCGCAGCGCCGCCATCAGCTGGTCTTCGGCGAAGGCCTGGCGGCGGCCCTGGGCGGCGAGCGTCGCCATGGAGCGGATGACGTCGAAATCCCCGAGCACGGCGCCGAAGCCGGTCTCCATGGCCCAGATGGCCATCAGGATGTCACCGGGGACCCCGTACCGGGCCTCGATGTCGGCCAGGATGGAGGCGACGGCCGGCTTGCGGCGCGCGGCGATGGCCACCCGATCCTCGCTGACCGCGCCCTTGATATAGTCGCCGAAGGGCTTGGCGAATTCCGGCTGGCGGCCGTCGAGGCTGTTGACCCGCGGATCGGGGACCAGACCCGCCAGTTCGCGATCCAGCAGGCTCGCGGGAAGCCCCGCCTTCACCGCCCGACTGTAGAAGTCCCTGGACCAGTCATCGAAACTGCGGACTCCCGACTGGGTCGGCGGGACCACTGGCGCGGGCGCCTGGGGCGTGGGGGGCGGTGGCGTCGGGGTCACCACCGGCACCAGGTTGGTGGACGGGTCGGCGCAGCCGGCCAACAGCAAGACGAGGAAGACGCGACGATCCATGGTGTAACTTAGCGGGCCCTGGCCCGAGCCTCAATCACAAGCCCGTCAAGGGCGACCGACGGCTTGCGCTGCGAGGGCGGGGAGATCAGGCGGCGAAGCTGAGCCGGAGGGTCATCAGACTAGTCTCGCGGATCGGGGCGAGGTCCATCAGGGGGTCCAGCAGCAGCTGCATGGACAGGCCAAACAACAGGGCGCCCGTGATCAGGGCCGCGGCGTCGGCGTCGATGCCGGCCCGCACCGCGCCCTCGGCCTGACCGCGCAGGAAGAAGGACTCCAGGGCCTGCTCCACCTGCTTGTGGGCGGCCGCGAAAGGCGCGCGCAGCTCCGAGACGTCGGCCACGGCGCCAGCCAGGACTACGAAATAGGCTCGCAGCTCGCTGTCGCGGTCCAGGGCGGCCAGGAACACGTCGACATAGGCCAGCACCGCCTCCAGGCCGTTCAGCTCTTCGACCCGCCGGTCCTCCAACAAGCCCCCCAGGCGGCCCTGGAGATCGGCGATCAGGGCCTCGATCAGGCCCCGCTTGGAGCCGAACCTCTGGGTGACCAGGCCACGGCTGTAGCCAGCGCGGGCGCCGATGTTCTCGAAGGTGGCCGCGCCCATGCCGCGCTCCACCACCAGCTCGGCGGCGGCGGCCAGGAGCCGGCGTTCGGATTCGTCGCGTCGCTGCGCCTGGCTCCGGCGCGCTTTGACCTTCGTCAATGTCGTGACCATGTTGCGCACTCTAGAAAGTTGTTGGACAACTAACAAGTGGGCCGCGCTTGACCGTGGCCGCTCCAAGACAAGCAAGGCTGGAACCGCGCATGACCATCCCGTCCGATATCGCCCAGACCATCATCGACCCCCGCGCCTATGCGGACGGCAAGCAAGTGGACGACGCCTTCGCCTGGCTGCGCAAGGAGGCGCCCCTGGAGCAGGCGCAGCCTGAGGGATTCGACCCCTTCTGGGTGGTGACCCGCCACGCCGACATCCTGGAGGTCGAGCGCCAGAATGAGCTGTTCCACAACGGCGACCGCTCAACGGTGCTCACCACGATCGAAGCCGACCGAAAGGTCCGGGAGATGATGGGCGGAAGCCCGCACCTGGTCCGCTCCCTGGTGCAGATGGACAACCCCGACCACATGGCCTACCGGCGCCTGACCCAGGGCTCCTTTGTGCCGCAGAACCTGCGAGCGCTGGAGGGACGGATCCGCGAGATCGCCCGGGGCTTCGTGGATCGGATGGCGACGCACGGCGACCGCTGCGACTTCGCCCGCGACGTGGCCTTCCTCTACCCCCTGCACGTGATCATGGAGGTGATCGGGGTGCCGGAGTCCGATGAGCCTCGGATGCTGAAACTCACCCAGGAGTTGTTCGGCAGCGCAGATCCCGAGCTGAGCCGCAGCGGAGGCGCCGCCCAGACCACCGATCAGGGCGTGGACACCATCCAGTCGGTGGTGATGGACTTCATGCTGTATTTCAACGCCATCACCGAGGATCGGCGGATCAATCCCCGCAACGACCTGGCCAGCGTGATCGCCAACGGCACGGTCAACGGACAGCCGCTCGGCCACCTTGAGGCGATGAGCTACTACATCATCGCCGCCACCGCCGGCCACGACACCACCTCGTCCACCACCGCCGGCGCACTGTGGGCGCTCGCCGAGAACCCCGAGCAGTTCGCCAAGGTCAAGGCCAACCCGGCCCTGATCCCGGGTCTGATCGAGGAGTCGATTCGCTGGGTGACGCCGGTGAAGCACTTCATGCGGACGGCCACCGCCGACGCCGATCTGGCGGGCAGGAAGATCGCCAAGGGCGACTGGATGATGCTGTCCTATCCGTCCGGCAACCGCGACGAGGCGGTGTTCACCGACCCCTTCAAGTTCGACGTCGAACGCACCCCCAACAAGCACGTGGCCTTCGGCTACGGCGCCCATGTCTGCCTGGGCCAGCATCTCGCCCGCATGGAGATGCGGATTCTCTGGGAGGAACTGTTCGCCCGTCTGGAGTCGGTTGAATTGGACGGCGCGCCTCGCAACATGGCGGCCAGCTTCGTTTGCGGGCCCAAGTCGGTTCCGATCCGCTTCAAGATGCACTGAGGAAGTCGCGTGGCCCAGCCGTTCAAGACCTGGCAATGCCGCACCTGCGGCTACATCTATGAAGAAGAATTCGGCGATCCGGCGGAGGGGCTGGCGGCGGGCACGCGCTGGGCCGATATTCCCGACAGCTGGATCTGTCCGCTCTGCGGGACGGCCAAGGCCGAGTTCGACATGATCGAACTCTGAGCCCCGCCCGACGTTGACTCACTCGCCGCCGGCTCGTATATGCGCCGGCTCTTGTAGACACCCCCGGGCGAAAGCCTGGTCTTTAAGAAGATACGGTCATGAAGGTTCGAAGCTCGCTTAAGTCGCTCAAGACGCGTCACCGCGACTGCAAGCTCGTGCGCCGCAAGGGCGTCGTCTACATCATCAACAAGACCAACCCGCGCTTCAAAGCCAAGCAAGGCTAAGGCTGCGGGGCCCAGATGCCGAAGGCGGTCATCTGGGACGTTGGTAATGTGGTCGTGCGCTGGAATCC
The DNA here is from genome assembly GCF_030693625.1 of Phenylobacterium sp. Lineage (GTDB taxonomy): Bacteria > Pseudomonadota > Alphaproteobacteria > Caulobacterales > Caulobacteraceae > Phenylobacterium > Phenylobacterium ferrooxidans. The sequence continues at coordinate 62,424 of NZ_JAUYAF010000073.1, read as the reverse complement.
GCGCACGCTCTATTCCCAGATCTTTCCAGAGCCGGTCGCTTGCGACCGGTTTTTGTCGTCGGTCTGCACCATGATCTGGCACGTCAACCACGACCTGGGCGTCACCTTCGCGGAGAACCGCGCGCCGCTGATCGCCCAGTTCCCGGAATATCGCGAGGCGATCGAGGCCTGGGAGACCCGCTGGTGGGACATGTTCTCCGGGACCATCCCCGAGAGCGAGGCCGCCATCGAGGCCCTGCACGCGGCCGGGGTTCCACAATACGGTCTGACCAACATGTCCGAGGAGACCTTCGACGGCACCATGGCCATGAGCCCGGCCTTCGGACGCCTGCGCGACATCGTGGTCTCGGCCCGCGAGGGCATGATCAAACCCGACCCGCGGATCTACGCCCTGACTTGCGAGCGCTTCGGCCTGGCGCCGGGCGACATCTTCTTCGTCGACGACAGCGTGGCCAATGTGGAGAGCGCGCGCGCCTTTGGCATCGACACCCACCATTTCACCGATCCGGCGGCGCTGCGGCCGGCGCTGGAGGCGCGCGGGCTGCTATAGTGGCCCGTCGTCCGTCGCTGGAGTGAGACATGGGGAAGAGGCTGAATCGGGAGGGCCGGGAAATCTGGTTTGGCCGCATCCTGTGGGGCTATTACCCGAGCCACCCGAAGGGGTGGATATTGCTGGTCGTGGGCACCGTTGCGGCAATTGTTCTTGTCCATGCACTTATCCGGCTCGGCGCAGGTTGGGAAACACCAGCTTTGTATGTGCTGCTGCCGATATGCGTCATCGCGCTGCTCATCATGGCTGACAGACACGCTGAGGACTGAGAATAGCCGGCGCTTGCGGCGCGGGGACTGCTCTAGGCCGGAACTCTCTGTCCCGGCGCATGTTGTGCAGCGGTCCCATCACCTCAGGAGATCGCCCATGAGCACCCCCCACGAACACGCCGTGAAGGTTCTGAACAGCCTGATCGAAACCACCCTCGACAGCGCCAACGGCTACAAGGAGGCCGCGCACAGCTCGCAGGACAGCCAGTACAAGACCATGTTCAGCGAGCGCTCGCTGAAGCGCATGAAGATCACCGGCGAGCTGCAGCAGGAGGTCCGCACCTTCGGCGGCGAGCCCGAGGACGATCAGTCGGCGCTCGGCAAGGCGCACAACATGTTCGTCGACCTGAAGGCCGCCGTCATGGGTCACGATGAAAAGGCCATCATCAACGAGGTCGAGCGCGGCGAGGACTTCATCAAGGCGAAGTACGAAAAGGCGCTGGCCGATGACGAGCTGCCGGCCACCGTGCGTGAGGTGGTGACCCGCGCCTTTGCTGACATCAAGGCCGACCACGACACCATGAGCGCCCTGAAGAAGAGCCTGAACTAGTCCGTCGGCCCCCGGCGCCTGGCGTCGGGGGCCGACCTCACAGCCTATTCGGTCCTGGCGGCCGCATCGACGGCCGCGTCGGTCTTGCGCGCAGCGGCGCCGGCCGCGGCTTGCGCGTTGTCGGCCGCATTGTCGACCGCGACCGCGGTGTTGGCGGCGGCGGCGTCGGCATTGGCGGCGGTGTCGTTCGCGGCCGAGGCCGCTGCGGCGCCGGCCTGGTCGGCGGCCTCGGCGGCGTGGTTCTCGGTCTTCTGCGAGCAGGCGGTCAGGGCGAGGCTGGCGACGGCGGCTGAGAGGGTCAGGGCGAGGCGCATGGGTTTCTCCGTTGATGTTCAAGGTCTGCGGCCCCCACCCAGCCGACGGGAAGGCTGAGGCGCTCCCGCCTCGAATGAGGCCGAGGAGCTTAACCGCGGAGAGGCGCTTTGGATGCATGGCGAAGCCGACGCAGGGTCACCCTTGCGAGCCACGCAGCTTCCAGAGCAGGGTGGCGCATCGACTGAAGGACCGTGGCGATGACCTCCCCCCAGCCTCTCCCCTCGATGATCGACCTGACGCCGCTCAACGAGACCTACCGCGCCGACCCCCACCTGGTGCTGGACGACCTGCGGGCCCGATGTCCGGTGCACCGCGACCTGGTGTCTGGAAACTTCGTGATCAGCCGCTATGGCGACGTGCGCGCCATCGTGTCGGACCGGGAGCTGTGGCGCGATCCCCTGCGGGCCGAGCCCGCGGCGCTGTTCCAGCGGCAGCAGACGCAGAACTATGACCCCAGCCTGCCGCGCACCAGCCAGGCCAGCATCCTGACCCTGGACGATCCCGACCACGCCCGTATCCGCCAGCCCCTGGCTCAGGCCCTCTACGCCCGGGTGGCCCGCTTCCGGCCGGAGGTGGAGCGCATCGTCGGCGAGGCCCTGGACGGTATGGCGGGCGCCGCGAGCCTGGACCTGATGGCTCGCTTCTGCGTGCCGATCCCTATCGACGCCATCGCCTCCATCCTGGGGGTCGATCACGACCGGCTGGCGGAGTTCCGCGACTGGTCGGAGGGCAGCATCCAGGGCCTGAACCCGTTCCGCACGCCCGAGCAGACCGCCGTCATGGAGACCGCGAGCGCGGCGCTGTCGGACTATTTCACCAAGACGATCGCCGCCCGGCGCCGCGCGCCGCGGGACGACCTGATCAGCGACATGGTGGGGCTGCAGGCGGCGGGCGCGGACCTCAGCGACGACGAGCTGCGGATCAACCTGACCGCCCTGCTGATCGGCGGCAATCTCACCACCACCGATCTGATCGGCAACGCCGTACGCCTGCTGCTGCTGAACCCCGCGGAGCTGGCCAAGCTGAAGGCCGATCGCAAGATCATCAACGGCCTGGTGGAGGAGGTGCTGCGCTACGAGCCGCCGGTGGACATCACCGGCCGGATCGCGTCTTCAGACATGGAGGTGGGCGGCTGTCCGGTGAAGGCCGGCCAAGCCATGACCGTCTCCCTGCGCGCCGCCAACCGAGATCCGGAGGTCTACGAGGACCCGCACAGCTTCGACGTGACCCGCAAGCACAAGCCCCACGTGGCCTTCGGCGGCGGCGCCCATATCTGCATCGGCGCGCCCCTGGCGCGGCTTGAGGCCCAGGTCGCCCTGGTCATGCTGTTCGACCGCTTCCCGAACCTGAAGCTGGCCCATCCGGACGAGACGCCGGCGTGGCGCAGGCTACCCTTCTTCAGGGGCATGGAGCGCCTCGAGGTGCTGACCTAGGCGCGCCAACCTAGCGTTGACCCCGATCAAGGCCGACCAGGGCCAGGCCGGCCAGGGTTGAGGCCAATTCGCGGCGGAGGGGCCCGGGGCCGAACATGGACTCTTCCCACACGACGCCGGCCTTCGACATCCGCGGTCTGTCCAAGGTCTACAGGACAGAGGCCGGGGAGGTGCACGCCCTGCGCGGCGTCGACCTGCAGATCGCCAAGGGCGAGACCCTGGTGCTGCTGGGCCCGTCGGGCTCGGGGAAGTCGACCCTGCTCAACATCCTTGGCGGGCTCGACCGGGCGAGTTCGGGATCGGCGCGTTTCCATGATCTGGAGCTGACCACCGCCAGCGACCGGGAACTGACCCGGTACCGACGGGCGAGCGTCGGCTTCATTTTCCAGTTCTTCAACCTGGTTCCCAGCCTGACGGCGCGGGAGAATGTGGCCCTCATCACCGAAATCTCCCGCGATCCCATGCCGCCGGAGGAGGCCTTGGCCCGTGTCGGCCTGGCGGAACGACTGGATCACTTCCCCGCCCAGCTCTCCGGCGGCGAGCAGCAGAGGGTGGCCGTGGCGCGCGCCATCGCCAAACGGCCCGAACTGCTGTTCTGCGACGAACCCACCGGATCGCTGGACAGCGAGAGCGGGGTCCGCGTCCTGGAGGCCATCGCCGAGGTCACCGCCGCGGTGGGGGCGACCACCATGATCGTCTCCCACAACACCTCCATCGGGGCGATGGCCGACCGCGTCATCCGCTTCCGCGACGGCCAGATCACCGAGGTGGCGGACAACCCTCGCAAGACGGCGCCCAGGGAGATGGCCTGGTGAGGCTCGCCCCCCTGGATCGCAAGGTGCTGCGCGACCTGTGGCGCATGAAGTGGCAGGTGATGGCCATCGCCCTGCTGATCGCCTGCGGGGTCTCGGTGGCGGTGATGTCCTTCTCCGCCCAGCGAGCCCTGGCGACGGCCCAGGCGGCGTTCTACGAGGAGACGCGCTTCGCCGACGCCTTCGCCCAGGCCAAGCACGCCCCGCTGTCCCTGGCGCGGGATCTCGCGGCCATCGAGGGTGTGAGCGCGCTCGACGTGCGGATCGCCGAGGTGGGGCTGATGGATGTGCCCGGCCTGGCGCGGCCGGCGACCGCCCGGCTGATCGCCCTGCCGCAGGACGAGCGGGCGGCGCTCAATGGGATCGTGCTGGTCGAGGGGCGGCTCCCGGACCCCGCGCGCACCGACGAGGCCGTGGCCCTGAAGACCTTCATGACCGCCGCCCACCTTCATCTGGGGCAGAAGCTGAGCGCGGTGATCGGCGGGCGGACCTTCGATTTCAAGATCGTCGGAGCGGCGCTGTCGCCCGAGTACGTCTATGTCCCGGCCCCGGAATCCTTCATGCCCGATGACGCTCACCAGGGTGTGCTGTGGGCGCCGCGGCCGGCGGTTGAGCGGGTGGCCGGCATGTCTGGGGCCTTCAACACCGCGGCCTTCCGCCTCGCGCCCGGGGTCTCGGTCGCCGGTGTGTTGCGGGACGTCGATCGTCTGCTGGCGCCCTATGGCGGCCGCGCGGCCTACGCCCGGGCCGACCAGCCCTCCCACGCGTTCCTGGATGCCGAGCTCAAGGAGCTGTCCACCTCGGCCACCATCCTGCCGCCGATCTTCCTGCTGATCGCCGCGGCCCTGGTGCATCTGGTGGTCACCCGGCTGGTGGAGGCCGAGCGCGAGCAGATCGGCCTGCTCAAGGCTTTCGGCTACAGCGATCTGGAGGCGGCCTCACCCTATCTGAAGCTGGCGGGCGCGATCGGCCTGACCGGCGCCGTGGCGGGAGGGCTGCTAGGCGGCGCCCTGGGGGCGGCGATCGTCGACGTCTATCGGGACTATTTCCGCTTTCCGGTCCTGGATGTGACCTTCCATTGGCCGGCCTTCGCCGGCGCCTCGGCGGTGGCGGTTGGGGCGGCCCTGGCCGGGTCGCTGATGGCCGTGCGCCGCGCCGCGGCGCTGTCGCCGGCGGTGGCCATGTCGCCGCCGCGGCCCGCCACCTATCGCGCCGGCCTGATGGACCGCCTGGTGCGGGGCGCTGGGGTCGACCAGGCCACCCGGATGGTGGTGCGCCACCTGGAGCGGTTCCCGATGCGGGGCGCCCTGGCCGCCCTGGGCTTGGCCTCCAGCCTGTCCCTGCTGGTGGGGACCCAGTTCTTGTTCGACAGCATCGACCAGGTTGTGGACCAGGCCTATTTCCGCACCCAGCGTTGGACGGAGTCGGTCGGCCTGGCCGAGGCGCGCGGGATCGCCGCCGTCATCGAGATCGGACGGCTGCCCGGGGTGACGGCGGCCGAGCCCGTGCGTGTGGTGGCCGCACGCCTGAAGGCCGCCGGGCGCGAGGAGACCACACGCCTGGTGGGCCTGGACTCCGACGCGCGCCTGCAGCAGCCCCTGGACGCCCGCGACCAGCCCATCGCGTTCAAGGGGGACGGCCTGGTGGTGAGCGAAGCGCTGGCGGGCCGCCTCGGCCTGCAGGCCGGCGACCGGGTCTGGGTAGAGGTGCTGGACGGACGCAGGCCGAGCGCCCTGATGACCATTAACGCCCTTGCCCGCGACTATACGGGCTTCGCCGCCTATCTGGACCGCCGCGCCCTGAACCGGCTGATGGGCGAGGGCGACCTGGCCAACCGCGCCGAGCTGCTGGTGGCGTCCGACGCACGGCCGGCCTTCTACCGCGCCGTGGAGGCCAGGCCTGGCATCGTCGGCGCCTCCTCCCGCGACGAGACGGTGGCCGCCTGGCGCCAGGCCATGGCCGAAGCCTTCCGCGTGACCCTGATCTTCTATGTCGGCTTCGCCGCCGCGATCGCCTTCGGGGTGGCCTACAACGTCACCCGCATCTCGCTATCGGAGCGGTCGCGGGACCTGGCCACCCTGCATGTCCTGGGCTTCGGCCATGGGGAGTGCGCCTATATCCTGGCCGGCGAGCTGGTGATCCTGGCCCTGGCGGCGGTTCCGCTCGGAGTGCTGGGGGGGCAGGCCTTGGCCCATGGTCTGGTGGCAGCCTATTCGCGCGACGAGCTGCGGCTGCCGGCGGTGATCACCGCTCAGAGCTATGGCCTAGCCATCGCAGCCTATCTGAGCGCCGTGCTGCTGGGCGGGGCGCTGGTGGTGCGCCGCATCTGGGGGCTCGACCTCGTGAGCGTTCTCAAGACCAGGGAGTAGGGCCATGGCCGACATCAAGTGGGTGAGATGGGCGCTGGCGGGCGCGGCGACGGCGGTGGCGGTTGGCGCCCTGGCCCTGCTGCTGGTCCCGCGCCCCGTGCCGGTGGAGGTCGGCGCCGCGACCGTGGGCCCCATCGCCCTGAGCGTCGCCGACCAGGGCTTGGCCCGGGTGCGGGAAGCCTATCTGGTGGCCGCCCCGGTTTCCGGCCGGCTCGAGCGGGTTGAGCTGCATGTCGGGGACCCGGTGGTGGCGGGCACGACTGTGGTGGCCCGGATACGCCCCGCCAGCGCCGATCTGATGGACCCTCGCGCCCGAACCCAGGCCGAGGCGGCCGCGACGGCGGCCCAGGCCGCGGTTGGCGCCGCTCAGGCTCAGCAGGAGCAGCTGGCGGTCGAGGCGCGCAAGGCCGATGGCGACCTCGCCCGGGTCCGGGTCCTGGCCGAGAAAGGCTTCGCCGCCCGCCAGGCCCTGGAGTCGGCCGAGGCCCAGAGCCGCGCCGGTCGCGCCGCAGTGCGGGCCGCCGCCGCCCAACTGGCGGTCCGGCGATCGGAACTGGCGGTGGCCCGCGGCGCCCTGCTGGGCCCCGACGCCGCCGGCGGCCAGGCGGTGACAGTGACCTCGCCAGCGTCGGGTTATGTCACCCGTGTGCTGCAGGAGAGCGCCGCGCCGCTGGCCATGGGCGCGCCCCTGCTGGAGGTCAGCGACCAGGCCGGCCTGGAGGCGGCCATCGAGTTCCTGTCCCAGGACGCGGTGCGGATCGCCGAGGGCATGGGCGCCGAGATCTATGACTGGGGCGGCCCCGGAACCCTGCCGGCGGTGGTGCGCCGGGTGGAGCCCCAGGCCTTCACCAAGACCTCGGCCCTGGGGGTCGAGGAGCAGAGGGTGCGGGTGCTGTTGCAACTCACCGGCCCGCCGGCGACCTGGGCGCGTCTGGGGCCGGGCTACCGCGTCTGGGGCCGGGTGATCCTGCGCCGATCGCCCCACGCCCTGAAGGTCCCCGTCGGCGCCCTGGTGCGCGCCGACGGGCGCTGGGCGGTTTACCGGATCGAGGCAGGGCGGGCGCGGCTGATCCCCATCACGGTCGGCGCCCTCACCGACCAGGAGGCCGAGGTGCTGTCGGGGCTGAAGGGGGGCGACCGGCTGGTGGTCTTCCCCTCCGACAAGGTCCGCGACGGCGCGCGGGTCAGAGCGCGGGCGAGGACGGCGGACTGACGGTTCAGAGCTGGATGACAGCGGCCCGGCGCGAGGCTAGTGTCCGCCGCTTTCCAGCCTCCGACCCGCGAGTTCCCATGGCCGACGACGCCACCGCCCACGCCGACATCCTGAACCAGACGGCCCAGGGCCAGCTGAAGAGCATCATCGAGCGCATCGAGCGCCTCGAACAGGAGAAGTCGGAGATCGCCGAGCAGATCAAGGAGGTCTTCGCCGAGGCCAAGGGCAACGGCTTCGACGTCAAGATTCTGCGCAAGGTGATCCGCATCCGCAAGCAGGACGCCGCCAAGCGCCAGGAAGAAGATGCGATCCTGGATCTCTACCTCTCCGCGCTCGGAGTGATTTGAAGCGCGGCCCACCAGACCGGAAGGCGCAGGCCCAGCGGGCCGCGCTGAACGCCCTGAGGCGCGCCCAGCGCACGGCCGACAAGGCAGGCGTCAAGCTCTCCGACTGGGAGGGTGAATTCCTGGAGTCCGTCACCGAGCGGGTGAAGACCTACGGCCGCGCCTTCGCCGATCCCGAGAAGGGCGGCGCGGGCGAGGCCTTCTCGATGATGCAGCACATCAAGCTGAAGGAGATCGTCGCCAAGGCCAAGGGCGAGCCGCGCTTCCCAGCTAAGCGTGGCGGCGGCTTCAAGCGTCGCGGCCCTGCCAAGCCCGAGCCCGAGGGCGACTGACCTCCGTGATCGACGATGACTCCCTCCCGGCCCTGGTGGCCCGGGCCCGACGGGCGGCCTTGACCCTGAAGGCTGTCACCCACCGGCAGAGGCGCGCCGGACACGCCCTCTACATCGTGCTGCTGGAGGATCGCCGTCGCACCCCGCCTTGGGGCTTCTATGTGGGCGAGACCTCGCGCGATCCCGACCTCCGGTTTGACCAGCACAAGACTGGATACAAGGCGAGCCGCCATGTGAACCGCTTCGGCGTGCGTCTGCTTCCCGAGGTGGTGGCGCACCTCAATCCCCTGCGGCGCTGGGAGGCCATCGAACTGGAAGCCGCCCTGGCCGAGGCCTTCCGCAACGCCGGCCTGCCCTGGGTTGAGGGCGGCCACTAGCCGAACGCGGGTCGGGGAACCTCAGGCGCGCGGAATGCGTACGAAGGGGAGACAGGAGTTCCCGCCATGCCTTTGCCCTTCGCGCTTTCCCTCTGGTTCCACGTCATGTGGGGCGGCGCCATGCCCGCCGCTCCCGAGGCGCCGGCGCTGCCTGAGTAGGACGTCCTTCTTCCGCAAGGGAAGAAGGACTCTAGGGCATCAAGGCCGCGCCGCTCGTCACGCCACCGCGGTGGCGTCGTCGCCCTCGCCCTTCTCCAGGATCCCCTCCAGGCCCTGCTCGCGCACCTTGCGATAGAGGGTGGAGCGACCGATGCCGAGGCGGCGCGCGACCTCGCTCATGTGGCCGGCATAGATCTCGATGGCCAGCTGGATGAGGTCGCGCTCGATCTCCTCCAGGGTGCGCAGGTGGCCGCGGCCGTCGAGAATACGCACCGGCGCGTCCGTCGGCATCTCGGCGATCAGTTGCTGGGCCGTGGGCAGCACCGGCGGGGCGGCCATCAGCGAGGTCGGCGACACCGCCTCGGGCGGCGGGGCCGCGACGCCCGAGATCGCCGGGAAGTCGTAGGGCTGCAGATAGGGGGAGTCGGCCAGGACGATGGCGCGATAGACGGCGTTCTCCAGCTGGCGCACATTGCCCGGCCAGTCGAAGGCCGTGAGGAAGGCCAGGGTCTCGGCCGAGGCGCCGGTGACTGACTTGCCCTCTTCGATGTTGAAGCGGCGGATGAAGTGCTCCACCAGGGCCGGGATGTCCTCGCGCCGTTCGCGCAAGGCCGGGGCCTCGATGGGGAAGACGTTCAGGCGATAGAACAGGTCCTCGCGGAACTGGCCGTCCTTCACCGCCTGGGCGGGATCGCGGTTGGTGGCCGAGACGATGCGGACATCGACCTTCAGGGAGCGCTTGGAGCCGATGGCGTCCACCTCGCCCTCCTGCAGCACGCGCAGCAGCTTGACCTGCATGTCGAGGGGGAGCTCGCCCACCTCGTCCAGGAACAGGGTGCCGCCATTGGCCTCCTGGAACTTGCCCAGGTGCTTGTCGGTCGCGCCGGTGAAGCTGCCCTTCTCGTGACCGAACAGGATGCTCTCGATCAGGTTCTCCGGGATGGCTCCGCAGTTCACCGCCACGAAGGGCTTGCCGGCGCGGTCGGATGACCCGTGCACGGCGCGCGCGATCACTTCCTTGCCGACCCCGCTCTCGCCGGTGATCAGGATGGGGATGGAGGACTTGGCCGCCCGCTCGCCCAGGCGCTTGACCATGGTCATGGCGGGCGAGTCGCCCACCATGTCGGCGAAGCTGGCGCGGCCGGTGGCGTGCTTCTTCAGCCGCTCCACCTCGCTCTTCAGCGACCCCAGGTTCAGGGCGTTGCGGATCGAGACGATGATCCGTTCGGGCGAGGCCGGCTTGACGAAGAAGTCGCACGCGCCGGCCTGCATGGCGGCCACCACGGTGTCGATGCCGCCGGTCGCGGTGATGACGATGACCGGCTGGTTGTGACCCCGGGCCCGCATCTCCTTCAGCGTGTCCTGGCCGGTGATGCCGGGCATCACCAGGTCCAGCAGCACCAGGTCGGTCGCCGCGCCCGACTGCAGGCGGGCGATCGCCTGGTCGCCGTTCTCGGCGTGGACCGCGACAAAGCCCTCGCGCTCCAGCACCGCCTGGATCAGCCTGCGCTGCGTCGGATCATCATCGACGACAAGGACCGTCTTGGTCATTTGAAAACACCCACCAGAACCGGGCGCCGCCGCATGGACGAGGCCTCTTGTTGACCCGGATTGATACAGGCCTTGGGTAAAGGACGGGTTTCGGAGTCCTGAGTCGGACGTTAACGGCGCGCTTCCCGAACCGCGGGCGAACGGGGTCTGACGCTACGTCACAGGTTGCGGCCTTGGCGCCTGCGCGCATAGTAGCGCTAGGGCCGGAAGACACGGTCGGGAGGACATCATGAAGCTTACCAAGCTCGCCATCGTCATGGCGTTGGCCGCCGCTGTCGCCGCCTGCGGACAGGGCAAGCCGGGCGACCTGGACGCCAAGCGGCTGGTCGCGGCGTCAGGCAATGGCGACTGGATGTCCGTCGGCCGGACCTATGACGAGCAGCGCTACAGCCCCCTGACCAAAATCGACACCAAGAACGTCGGGACGCTCGGCCTGGCCTGGCACCACGAGTTCGACACCGATCGCGGCCAGGAGGCCACCCCGGTGGTGGTCGATGGCGTCATGTACACCACCACCGCCTGGTCCAAGGTCTACGCCTTTGACGCCAAGACCGGCGAGCAGAAGTGGGCCTTCGACCCCAAGGTCGACGGCGCCAAGGCCTTCGACGCCTGCTGTGATGTGGTCAACCGCGGCGTGGCGGTCTGGAAGGGCAAGGTCTATTTCGGAACCCTCGACGGCCGCCTGATCGCGTTGGACGCGGGCACGGGCAAGCCGGTCTGGAGCGTCCAGACCACCGACAATTCCCAGCCCTATACGATCACCGGCGCGCCCCGGATCATCAAGGACAAGGTGCTGATCGGCAACGGCGGCGCCGAGTACGGGGTGCGCGGCTATCTGTCGGCCTATGACGCCGGCACCGGGAAGATGGCGTGGCGTTTCTTCACCACCCCCAATCCCGACGGCAAGCCCGATGGCGCGGCCTCCGACAAGGTGATGGCCGAGAAGGCCGCGGCCACCTGGTTCGGCGACGGCTGGAAGAAAACCGGCGGCGGCGGCACGGTCTGGGATTCCATGGCCTACGACCCGGCCCTGGACATCCTCTATGTCGGCGTCGGCAATGGTTCGCCCTGGAACCACGTGAAGCGGTCGGACGGCAAGGGCGACAACATCTTCCTGTCCTCGATCCTGGCCCTGAAGCCTGACACCGGCGCCTATGTCTGGCACTATCAGACCACCCCGGCCGAAACCTGGGACTACACCGCCACCCAGCACATCATCCTGGCCGACATCACCGTGGCCGGCGCGCCGCGCAAGGTGTTGATGCAGGCCCCCAAGAACGGCTTCTTCTATGTGCTGGACCGGGCCACCGGCGAGCTGCTCTCGGCCAAGCCCTATGTGCAGATCACCTGGGCCACGGGTGTCGATCCCAAGACCGGGCGGCCCATCGAAACCCCCGGCGCGCGCTATGTGAATGCGCCGTCCCTGCAGTTCCCCGGTCCGCTGGGCGGCCACAATTGGCATCCGATGTCGTTCAGTCCGCAGACCGGCCTGGTCTACATCCCGGCCCAGGTCCTGCCCTTCGCCTATGTCAACGATCCCAACTACAAGCACCGCCAGGGCGCCTGGAACCTGGGCGGCGACTTCCTCGCCAACGCCCTGCCCAACGACAAGGCCCAACTTGCGGGTCTGAAGGCCATGTTCAAAGGCCAACTCGTCGCCTGGGACCCCGTGGCGCAAAAGGCCCGCTGGACCGTGGAGCACCCCTATTTCTGGAACGGCGGCGTGATGTCGACGGCGGGTGGCCTGGTGTTCCAGGGCAACGGCCTGGGTGAGTTCGTCGCCTATGAGGCCACCACCGGCAAGAAGCTATGGAGCTACAGGACCGAGAACGGCGTGGTCGCCGCCCCCTCCACCTATGAGATCGACGGTGAGCAATACGTGGCCCTGATGGTGGGCTATGGCGGCGGGGCGCCGGTCTCGGCCTCGGTGGTGCTGCGCGAGCGGCCGAGGTTGGCCGGCCGGCTGCTGGTGTTCAAGCTGGGGGGCAAGGCGGTGGCCAAACCCTACGACATCCCGGTGGTCCCAAACCTGGAGCTCACCGGCGTCACGTCGACCGGCGATGTGAAGGCGGGCTTCGCCCTCTTCCACAACAACTGCCAGGTCTGCCACGGGCCCAGCGCCTCGGGCGCCTATCTGCCCGACCTGAAGAAGTCGCAGATGCTGCTGGCCGCCGAGAGCTGGAAGTCGGTGGTCATCGACGGCGCCCTGAAGGACAGAGGCATGGCCGGCTTCGCCCGCTTCCTGAGCCCGAAGGACGCCGAGGACATCCGCGCCTATGTCCTGACCGAGGCCCGCAACGCCCAGGCCGGCGCGGAGCCGGCCAAGGTCCAGGGCGCCAAGTAGGCCCGTCACAGGGGATCGCCACGGCGGCGGTCCCCCGGGGACCCTGACCGTGAGCCTGCCGCCGATCTACGGAGCGCGTGGTGAACGGCCTCTTAGGGGCGTTCATTCACGCAGCATTCAGCGGGGGCGGGGCATTGCGGGGGTTCAATGCAGATCGCCAACACCCTCGCGGGTCCGCCGCCCGTCCTGCCAGACTCCGTCGCCGCCGCGGCGATGGCGCTGCACGACCGCAGCGGGGCGCTGAGTCTCGACCAGCAACTGGGCGCCTATCAGGACCTGGCCAGCCGTTGGCGCGCCGCCCCCTCCGGTGAGCGCCAGGCGCTCGCCAGGGCGCTGACCGAATCTCCCTTCGGTCAGCGGGTGCAGTCGACCCTGAACAGCTTCACCCGGGCCGCCTGGGCCGGCCCCCACGCCGCCCCGCCGGAACCGCAGGCCAAACTGCTCGCCGCCTTCGACAACCTGTCAGAGGGCGATCAGCAGATCGTGGCGGGGCTGCAGGTGGATGAGGCCGGCGCGCCGGCCTACGGCTCGCCCGCCGAATACCGCCAGCGCCTGCAAGCCGATTTCGACGCCGCCCAGCCGCGCAAGGCCGACACAGTCAGCCTGTCGGCCGAGGCCAAGGCGCTTCTGGCGGGCGCGTCGCCTGCAGTGCCGGCCGCCGAGACCGAAATTTCGCCGGCCCGCGCCGCGGCGCTGGCCGCCTACACCCGCCTCTCGCGCTAGGCGGAAGCCGGCTCGTTCTCGCGGAAGGTCCTCAGCTGATCTTCCAGCGCCTTGGCGAAGGCCGGGCGCGCCAGGCAGCGGGCGCGATAGGCGTCGAGGTTGGGGAACTTCTTCAACGCCCCGCACGCCTCCAGTTCACGCAGAACTGTCGCCATCAGGATGTCGCCGGCGGTGAACCGACCCTCCAGATAGTCCTTGTCGCCAAGCGCATTGCTCAGCGAGGTCAGGCGCGCGTCGAGATTGGCCTGGGCCGAGGGGCGGCGGCCCTCCGTCCAGGCCTCGCCGGCATAGAAGCCGTCCAGCTGCACAAGGTTCTGGGCCTGGGGCTCGATGGAGTTGAGCGCCGCGAAGATCCAGGTGCTGACCCGGGCCAGTCCCGCCTCGTCCCGGGGCGCCAGGGCCTCGGACTTGGCGGCCAGGCGCAACACGATGGCGCCGGACTCAAACATCTCCACCTCGTCGTCGCGATAGGCCGGGACCTGTCCGAAGGGCTGCCACTGGCGATAGCCCTCCGTATCGCCATCGATCAGGATCACCTCATAGGGCAGACCCGCCTCCTCCAGGGCCCAGCGGATGCGCAGGTCGCGCACCCACCCTTGCGCGAAGGGCGGCGCCCAGCGGAAGGCGGTGAACTGGATGGTCATCGGCTAGGTCCTTCAGTCGTCGCAGAGGGGGCGGCCGGAGCGGGGAGCGCCGACAGGGTGAGCAGGTCGAGCCGCGCCCGTTCGGGATCGGCCAGCTCGGTCTCCAGCGCGGCATGGACCGCGGCCCACAGCGGCAGGGCGGCGGCGAGACGGTCCTGGCCGGCGGCGGTGAGGGCCACGCGGCGGGCGCGATGGTCGTCGGGATCGACGCTGATCTCCGCCAGACCCTCCCGGACCAGGGGCTTCAAGGCGGCGGTGAGGGTGGTGCGATCGGCGCCCAGGGTGGCCGCCACCAGGCTCATCGGCGCCGGCCGGCCTCCGTTGAGAGCGTTGAGCAACGAGAACTGGCCGTTGGTCAGCCCCACCGGCCGAAGCGCCCCGTCAAAACGCCGCGCCAGGGCGCGCGCCGCGCGCTGCGCATGCAGGCACAGGCAGGTGTCACGGACGTGAAGGGTGGTGTCCAGGGAGACGGTCGAGGTCATTGGCGTCGAGTTATGTTGATATCAACTCAATGCGTCAAGCCGGGCGGGAGCGTGGTGGGCTGTCTGGCATTGATCACCGCGACCCTGCTCCATGCTGACGCTCCGCGTCAGCAGCCTGTGGCAGATGTGGGGAGCGCGAGAGAGCGCCGGCTAGAAGGAGACGAGACATGATCGCGGGAAGCTGCTGCTGCGGCGCGGTGCGGTTCGAACTGGCGGCGCCGCCCACCATGATGGCCACCTGTCATTGCACCCGCTGTCGCAAGGTGGGGCTCAGCACCTTCGTCTTCGTCGACCGGGCCACATTCCGGTGGGTCGAGGGGCAGGACATGGTCGCCACCTACGCGCCGGAACCGCCCTATCAGTTCTCCCGGTCGTTCTGCCGCGGCTGCGGCACGGCCTTGGGCGAACCCCTGTCGCCGGCCGACTCGTTCCCGATCTCGGCCAACTGCCTGGACGGCGACCCCGGCGTCCGCAACCGGTTCCACGAGTTCGTGGCCGAGAAACCGGCCTGGTACGAGATCTGCGATAACGCCAAGCAGTTCGACGGGTATCCGGTGCGCCCTCCGTCCTAGACGGCGATGGCCTTCAGAGGCGCGCTCATGATCACCTGGATGCCGCCCGGCCGCAGGGCGCGCTCAAAGGTTCCCCCGAGCTGTTTGACCACGGCGCGTTCCAGCAGGGCGGCGCCGAAACCCCGCTTGCCGGTGGTGTCGGCTATGAGCGTCCCTGCCGGCAACGCCTCGCTCCCGGACATCCGAAGGGTCTCGGCGTCGGCCTCGAGATGCAGGTCCACCCGGCCTTCCGGAGAGGTCAGGGCGCCGTATTTCAGGGCGTTGGTGGCCAGTTCATTGAAGATGAGGGCCAGGATGGTGGTGCAGTCGGGGCCGACGGGCATGTCATCGCCGGTCAGAAAGATTTGGCGCTCGGCGCCTTCGAGCCCACCATAGGGACCAAGCAGCACCTGCAGGAGGCCCTGAACCGAGCGCTCGGCGGGAGCTTCCAGGCTGGTGAACTCCGGCGGCGCCATGTAGGCGATCGCACGGCCGAGGCCGAGCAGGCGCTGGCGCAGGGCGTCGACAAAGGTGCTGGCTTCACCCGCCGAGCGGGAGGACAGGGCGATGACCCCGTCCACCACGGCGAAGGTGTTCTTCATGCGATGGGCCAGCTCGCGGGTGAAGAGTTGGCGCTGCTGCTCGGCGCGTTGCTGGGCGGTCACATCCCGGGAGATTGAAATCACCTGTGCCGGCTGGCCCAGGTCGTCCAGGACCGGCCAGACCACGACCTCCCAGGACTTCGGCGTGCCTGCCGCGGTCGGGCAATCGGCGGTGAACCGCGAGCCGCGCCCGGCGCGGGCTTCGGTGAGGGCGTTCTCGATCAGGTGTTGCGCGGCGGGCGGCCAGAAGCCGACCCAAGGCTGACCGCGCAGGCTCTCGAAATCCTCGATCTCCATCAGGCAGACGCCATTGGCGTTCATCGCCAGCAGGTCGCCGCTGAGGCCGACCACCTTCACGCAGTCGGTGCTGGCGTCGAAGAAACTGGCCGCCAGGGCGCTGAGCGACAGCGGTTCGTGCTTTCCCAACTGTTTGTTCCGATGAGGGGGTCGGCCATGCGAGAGCGTGCAGCGCGCGAAGACCCGATTTCAGTGACAGGAAAGCCCGCCCACCTCCAGCGAAAGATCGCGTTACGCGGAGCTAAGTATCGGAACAAGCTCGAGTACTGTCGGTTTTACGACGCAACGCGGATGCTGGCGTTCCGGGACGGAGCCCCGGAACGCCAGCCCGTCCCACGCATTCCACGTCCCCGCCCGGGCCCCCTGCGAGACTCCGGTCTGGATTGGTTTTTCGGGCAAGAGGCGCCGACATGGACAAGGCGGACGGTTTCCTCACTGGGGGCGGCGAACTGGGCGCCCTCATGCGCGCCCGCAATTGGTCAACCTCGCCCCTGGGGAGCCCGCAGACCTGGCCGCAATCGCTACGCTCCGTGGTGGGCCTGATGCTGGGCTCCAAGTTCCCGATGTTCGTCGCCTGGGGGCCGGAGCTCAGCTTTCTCTACAATGACGCCTACGCCGAGGTGCTGGGAGCCAAGCATCCGGCGGCCCTTGGAGCTCGTTTCTTCGACATCTGGTCTGAGATCTGGCCCGACATCTCGCCCCTGATCGACGCCGCCATGGCCGGTGAGGCCACCTATCGCGAGGACCTACCGCTGCGCATGCGCCGTCGGGGCTTCGACGAGGACACCTGGTTCACCTTTTCATACTCACCCGTGCGCGACGAGAGCGGCGAGGTCTCCGGCATGTTCTGCGCCTGTCACGAGACCACCGACCGCATTCTGGCCCAGCGGCGGGAGGCGGCCGAGACCGATCGTCAGCGGCGGATGTTCGAGCAGGCGCCCGGCTTCATCTGCACCCTGCAGGCCCCCGAGCACGTCTTCAACTTCGTCAACCACGCCTACGAACGGCTGTTTGGAGCCCGGAACTACGTGGGCCGCTCGGCGCGGGACTGCTTCCCGGAACTTGAGGGACAAGGTTTCTTCGAGCTCTTGGACCAGGTCTATGCAAGTGGCCGGCGTCACATCGCCCACGGCGCGCAGATCCGCCTGCGGGCGACCCCCGACGGGCCCGAGGAAGACCGGATCCTGGACTTTATCTACGAGCCGATGTCCGACCCCACCGGCAAGGTGATAGGCATCTTCTGCGAAGGTCACGACGTCACCGAGACCCACCGCGCCCAGCAGGCGGTGCGGGAGAGCGAGGAAGACTACCGCTGCGCGGCTGAGCTGAACCCGCAGGTGGCTTGGACCGCCGCCCCTGACGGCCAGCTGGACCGCGTCGCCCCGCGTTGGCGTGAATGGACCGGAACCTCCGGCCTGGACTCCACCTATGCCGAGGGCCTGCATCCCGACGATGTGCAGCGGACCTTCGATGTCTGGGGCGCCTCGGTGGCCACGGGCGAGCCCTACGATATCGTCCACCGGGTGCGCCGACTGAACGGGGAGCACCGCTGGATCCGCTCGCGGGCCTTTCCCCGGCGCAATGACCAGGGCCAGATCGTGCGGTGGTATGGAAGCACCGAGGACATCCATGAGCAGCAGGTCGCCGAGGATCATCTGCGACTGATGGTGTTGGAGCTGAACCATCGGGTGAAGAACAGCTTGGCCACCGTGCAGTCGATCGCCGTCCAGACCCTGCGCGGGGCCGAGAGCTCGGCGGAGGCACGCGAGGCGCTCCTCGGTCGTATCACCGCGCTGGCCGCCGCCCACGACATCCTGACCCGCGAGCAGTGGGACGGGGCTGGCGTGGGGGAAGTGGCCCACGGCGTGCTGGACGCCCTTACCGGCGACCGTGACCGGCTGCGGGTCAGCGGCCCGGTCGTGCGGCTGGACGCCAAGATGGCGCTGTCCCTATCCATGGCCTTCTACGAGCTAGGTTCCAACGCGCTGAAGTACGGCGCCTTGAGCGGCGCCCAGGGCCAGGTCACCCTGGACTGGACCGTCGAGGCGCATCAACTGCGCCTGACCTGGACCGAACAGAGGGGACCGCCCGTGGCGCAACCTACGCGCCGGGGCTTCGGCTCGCGGTTGCTGGAGCGCGGCCTGGCCGCCGAGCTCGCAGGCGAGGTCAGGTTGAGGTTCGATCCCGGCGGCCTGATCTGCACGATCCGCGCCGCCCTTCCGGAACCTGCCGCTATCGCGCCCTAGTCCCGCCGCAGGCGCCGCGCTAAACCGTCGCCCATGAACGCGCCCGTGAAACTTGACGCCCTGCCCGAGTGGCAGCTCTCCGACCTCTATGCCGGGCGTGATGACCCGAAGATCGAGGCCGACCTGACCGCCGCCAAGGCCGCCAACGATGAGCTGGTGAAGCTGAAGGGGCGGTTCGTGGCGCTGCGAGGCGATCCGCTGCACCTGGGCGAGCTGCTGGACCACGGGATCGGGCTCTATGAGAGCGCGGTGAACGGGCTGTGGGCCGTGGGGGCCTATGCCGGCCTGGCCTCCTCGGTGGCCAAGGACGATCCGGTCTGGGCCAAGTTCGAGGGCGACCTGCGCACCCGGTCCTCGCAGATCGGCGCCGAGAGCCTGTTCTTCACCCTGGAGCTCAATCAGCTCGAGGACAACGAGATCGAGATGGCCTTCAAGGCCCATCCTCCCGCCGCCCGCTGGCGCTCGTGGATGCGGCGGGTGCGGCTGTCGCGGCCGCACGAGCTGTCGCCCGACCTTGAACGCCTGCTGATCGACCGCTCCCCGGCGGTGGCCAACTGGGTGCGGCTGTACGACGAGACCCTGGCCCGGCTGAGCGCCAAGGTGGGCAAGGAGAACCTGAGCCTGCCCGAGGTGCTGAACCGCCTGTCGGACCCCGACGTGACCCGTCGCAAGGCCGCCGCGCAGGGTCTCGCCAACGCCCTGGAGGCGCGCACGCCGGAACTGGCGCTCTCCATGAACACGCTGGCCTTTGAGAAGCAGGTGGAGGACCGCTGGCGGAAGTATCCGACCCCGGCCGCCAGCCGCCACATCGCCAACGAGGTGGACGCCGACGCCGTCGAGGCCCTGGAGGCTGCGGTGGTGGAGGCCTATCCGCGGGTCAGCCACCGCTACTATGCGCTGAAGGCCAAGTTGATGGGCCGCAAGACCCTCGACTACTGGGACCGCAATGCGCCGCTCGATACGGCCCAGCCGCGCGCCTATGACTGGAAGCAGGCGCAAGGGATGGTGCTGGAAAGCTTCGCCGACCTGGCGCCCAAGTTCGCCGACACCGCCAAGACCTTCTTCGACCAACCCTGGATCGACGCCCGGCCCCGGCCCGGCAAGCAGTCGGGCGCCTATAGCCACCCGGTGACCGCTGAGCGCCACCCCTATGTGTTCATGAACTATATGGGCGAGCGCCGCGACGTGCTCACCCTGGCCCACGAACTGGGGCACGCCGTTCACCAGACCCTGTGCCAGCCCCTGGGCACCCTGCTGGCCGACACCCCGCTGACCCTGGCCGAAACCGCCTCGATCTTTGGCGAGGGCCTGGTGTTCGAGCGGCTGCTGGCCGGAGCCTCCAAGGCCGAGCGGCTGGGATTGCTGGCCGGCCAGATCGAGGACGGCATCAACACCGTGGTGCGCCAGATCGCCTTCCACCGCTTCGAGACCAGGTTCCACGCGGCCCGTCTTGAGGGTGAGCTCTCGGCCGAGCAGATCGGCGCGATCTGGCTGGAGACCATGGGCGAGAGCCTGGGCCCGGCCATCAAGCTCAACAAGGGCTACGAGCACTATTGGGCCTATGTCAGCCACTTCGCCCACGCGCCCTTCTATGTCTACGCCTACGCCTTCGGGGACCTGCTGGTGCGCGGCCTGATGGAGAAGCGCCGCGAGGATCCGGCCGCCTTCGCTCCCCTCTATGAGGACCTGCTCTCGGCCGGCGGCACCCGGACCTATGTCGAGGCCCTGCGCCCCTTCGGCCTCAATCCCCGCGAGAAGGCCTTCTGGACCGCTGGCATGGCCCAGATGGAACGGCTGGTGGACGCCTTCGAGGAACTGGTCTGATCCAACGGCGAAGCTGCGCGTTCATGGAGCCATGACAACACCTGACGCGCCGCCCGTCCGCAAGCCGATCCTCCAGCGGATCGAGACCCGCGCCCTGTTGATCTGGCTGGCCGGCGCGGCGGCGATCTGGGGGTTCTTCAACATCGCCAGCGAGGTGACGGAGGGCGACACCGACATCGTCGATCAGCAGCTGCTGCTGATGCTGCGCCAGCCGAGCGACCTCAGCGACCCCATCGGCCCACGCTGGGTCGAGGAGGCGATGCGCGACATCACCGCCCTGGGCGGCTTCACCTTCCTGACCATCGCCACCATCGTCGCGGTGCTGCTGTTCAGCTTCCACGGCAAGCGGCGGCAGGCGTGGATCCTGGCCGGCACGGTGCTGGCGGCGCAGATGTCGAGCGAGGTGCTGAAAACCTTCTACGACCGCCCGCGGCCCAACCTCGTGCCGCACGGGAGCTTCGTCTACACCCAGAGCTTCCCCAGCGGGCACTCGGCTCTCGCCGCCGCGGTGTTCCTGACCCTGGCCACCTTGATCGCCAGCGTCGAGAAGCGGCCCAACTCAAAGATCCTGATCTATGTCCTGGCTCTGCTGATCACGGTCGGGGTGGGGTTCAGCCGGGTCTTTCTGGGCGTGCACTGGCCAAGCGATGTGCTGGCAGGCTGGAGTCTCGGCGCCACCTGGGCCTTCGGCGCCTGGATCGTCCTGGAGTGGATGCGCCGCCGCGACGTCAGCCGGGAGGGAGCCTAGCTGTTCGAACCGCCGACCGTTTCACATGGATCAGAAAACGCTCTAGCTATCCGGCTGGTAGGCCAGGCCCGCGGCGGCGAGGTCGGACAGCAGGATCTCGGTGAGGGCCACCAGCTCCGCGATGCCGGCGACCACGGCGGGGCGGGCCACCACCTCGGCGGGCACGATCAGGCCGCCTTTGTCGCGCCGCACCAGGCCCTTGGCCTCCAGCTGTAGCAGGCTGCGGCGCACGGTCTCGCAGGGCAGCAACAGATACTTCGCCAGGCCGTAGACGCTGATCGGGCGCCGTTCGGCGTCGGGCAGGATGTCGGCCAGGCCGGCAAGGGCCAGGGCGGCGTCGGGGTCCTGGGTCAGGTGCCGCACATTGGCGAGGTTGACCGCTCGCAGGATCAGCACCGCTAAGGGTTCCAAATCCATGACCCGGGACATGTGGCAAGCGGTCTCCAGGCAATAGGCGCTCACGGCGCGATTGACCTGCCGGAACTGGTCGGGGCTCGCGGGTTGGCGCAGGCCGGAGGCGGAGACCCCCAGCCGGCCTGCCGCCTGCACGAACTCGACCGTGGCGGCCCAATTCTCGGCCGCCATGGCCATCAGCCGGGGATCGAGGAAGGCGCGGGCGGGGATGATCACCCCGCCGGGGACGGTCTCGCACAGGTCAATCTGGGTCAGCTTCTTCACATGCCGTCGCGTAGTCTCGTAGGGCATGCCCAGATTGCGGGCCGCCAAATAGATACTGACCGGCTCCCGCATATGGTCGGGGGGAAGGCCGGGCACGCCGGCATGGGGCTCGGCGATGGGCTCCCGTGAGGCGGCCAGGGCGGCGACATTGGCCCGGTTGATTTCGAGGAAGACCAAGACGGTGGCGACGTCCCGGCTCATCGAGCGGGCCACGCGCCGCGCGGCGTCGAGCTGGAAATCCCCGCCGAGACGGGAGAGCAGGCGGCGGCGGTCCATGCCGTGCGTGTCTTCAGGCATACCTATGGTTTACCGAACGCCGCGACAGAATATCAAGCTTAACTACGGACCAGCGCCGCCTTGGCGATGCTGTGGCGACAGATCTTCTTGATTCCGGCAGGCATGGAGCCGGCGCGCTCGTTCGGGCGCCTGCGTGAGGCTCTAGTCCCGGATCAGCAGCGCGATCAGGGCGTCCGCGTGCCGCTCGATCTCGGCCTTATCCAACATGTCGATGCCATAGGCATGGCGCACCTCGCCGGCCAGGGTGAAGGGCGATTGGGCGGCGGCCGAGAGCATGTAGATCAGGTTGTGGAGGGGCACGCGCGGCAGGTGACCCTGGTCCATCAGCGGCCGGAGCAGGCGCGTCAACGCGCGGTGCTGCGGTCCCACGATCTGCTCGGCGATCCAGGCGACGCGGTCGGACTCTCCCATGGCCTCCTGCACCATGATGCGGGCGTGCTCCGGGTGGCGGGCGCAGTAGCGAACATAGTCGCGCAAGGTGGCCTTGAACCGGTCCAGGGGCGGCTGGCCCCTTGTGGTCCGCCAGCCGGCGGCCATGTGGGCGTTCATGTCGGTGATCAGGCGGGCCAGCGCCGCGCGCCAAAGGGTGGCCTTGTCGGAATAGTGGTAGCGGAGCAGGCTGTGCTCGACGCCGGCCAGGCCCGCGATGTCGCGCATGGCGGCGCCCTCGAAGCCGCGCTCAGAGAACAGCTTCAGCGCGGCGTCCAGAATGGCGCTGCGGGTCTCTTCCACCGGCCGCGCGGTGCGGGCCGGGCGGCCTCGGGGACGGGTGGCGGCGACGGTCATTCGATGATTATTGCCCAGATGGACTAAAATAAATAGGGTCACGCCAACAAAGCGGGAGGACATCAACATGACCCAGGCCTGGATGGACAAGTCCCTGTCGCCGGACAACCGCGCCAGGCTGCTGATCGCGCAGCTGACCCTGGATGAGATGATCTCCCTGGTTCACGGACCGATGCCCGCGATGGTCAATCCGCCCCCCGCCGACGCGGCCATGGGCGCGGGCTATATCCCCGGCGTCGAACGCCTGGGTATCCCGCCGCTGAACGAGACCGACGCCAGCCTGGGGATCGCTAACCCGCGCCAGGTGCGCAAGGGCGACGGCGCCACCGGCCTGCCCTCCGGGCTCTCGCTGGCCTCCACCTGGGACCCTGAGCTGGCCCATGCGGCGGGCGTGATGGTGGGATCGGAGGCCCGCGACAAGGGCTTCAACGTCCTGCTGGGGGGCGGCGCCAACCTGACCCGCGAGCCGCGCTGCGGACGCAACTTCGAATATCTCGGCGAGGATCCGCTGCTGGCCGGGGTGCTGGCAGGCGAGGCCATCAAGGGCGCCCAGTCCAACGACATCGTCTGCACCCTGAAGCACTTCGCCCTGAACGACCAGGAGACCTGCCGCCACGTGGTGGACGCCCGCATCGACGAGGGCGCCCTGCGCGAGAGCGACCTGCTGGCCTTCCAGATCGCCATCGAGCGCGGCGATCCAGGGTCGGTCATGTGCGCCTACAACAAGGTCAACGGGGAGTGGGCCGGCGAGAACGATTTCCTGCTGAACCAGGTGCTGAAGCGTGACTGGGGCTACCGCGGCTGGGTGATGAGCGACTGGGGCGCGGTCCATTCCACGGCCAAGGCGGTGATGGCGGGCCTGGACCAGGAGAGCGGCGAGCAACTCGACAAGCAGGTCTATTTCGGCGCGCCGCTGAAGGAGGCCGTGGAGCAGGGGGAGGTGCCCTTCGAGCGGCTCACCGACATGGTCCACCGCATCCTGCGCAGCCTGTTCGACAAGGGGGTGTTCGACAATCCCACTGTCCGGCGCGAGACCGACTACGCCGCCAACGCCAAGGTGGCCCAGGCCGCCGCCGAGGCCGGGACGGTGCTGCTGAAGAACGACGGGGTCCTGCCGCTGGCGCCCAGCATCCGCAAGATCGCAGTGATCGGGGCCCATGCCGACAAGGGCGTGATGTCCGGCGGCGGCTCCTCCCAGGTGATCCCGGTGGGCGGGCCGGGCCATGAGATCGAGGTCGCGGGCCTGGCCGGCGCCTTCGCCAAGGTCACCTACCATCCGTCATCGCCGGTGGCGGCGATCCGGGAGCTGACCCGCAACACCGCCGTGACCTTCGTTTCGGGCGAGGACCGCGCCGAGGCCGCGAGCCTGGCCAAGGATGCCGATATCGCCATCGTCTTCGCCGACCAGTGGGCGACGGAGGCCGAGGACCTGCCCAGCCTGTCCCTCCCGGGCGACCAGGACGCCCTGATCGCCGCGGTCGCCGCAGCCAACCCCAGGACCGTGGTGGTGCTGGAGACCGGGACCCCGGTGCTGATGCCGTGGCTGGACGACGTCAACGCCGTACTGGAGGCCTGGTATCCCGGCACGCGCGGCGGCGAGGCCATCGCCAACATCCTGTTTGGGGCGGTCAATCCGTCGGGCCGCCTGCCCATCAGCTTCCCCTGCGGGGTCG
This sequence comes from Phenylobacterium sp., assembly GCF_030693625.1. GTDB lineage: Bacteria > Pseudomonadota > Alphaproteobacteria > Caulobacterales > Caulobacteraceae > Phenylobacterium > Phenylobacterium ferrooxidans. The sequence continues at coordinate 38,255 of NZ_JAUYAF010000073.1, read as the reverse complement.
AGGATCTGGTGCGCCCGGACATCCCCGGCCAGATCTTCGGACCCCCGGTGGAGGGCGCCACGCTGCCCACCACCCGCCCGGACGTGCAGCAGCACAAGGGCCGCTTCTCCGTGGAGCATCCGGAGGGCGCCGACGTCGGCTATCGCTGGTTCGCCAAGACCGGGGCGGCCACCCTGTTCCCGTTCGGGTTCGGGCTTTGCTACACCCACTTTGAATATGGGCGGCTGGAGCTGATCGGCGGCGAGACGATCACCGCCAGCTTTGACGTCAAGAACGCCGGCGGCGTCGCCGGGACCGACACCCCCCAGGTCTATGCGACGGTGACCGGCTCGGATGGCAAGCCTTCCCAGCGCCTGATCGGCTGGGCCCGCGTGGCGCTCGAGCCCGGCGAGACCCGCCGCGTGACCGTGACCGCCGACGCCCGCCTGCTGGCCAATTACGACCCCATCCTGCCGGGCTGGCGGATCGCAGCGGGCCAGGTGAGTGTCAGCCTCGCCACCTCGGCGGAAGACACCATCCTGCACGGGACGGCAGCCCTGACCTCGCGCACAATGAAGCCCTGACCATGAGCCTTTCCGGCCTGACTCTCCGAATCGCGCGGCCCACCGATCAGTTGGACGCCATGGCGGCCTTCTATCGCGAAGGGCTGGGGCTGCTGGAGCTGGCGAGCTTCCGGGGCCACGCCGGGTTCGACGGGGTGATCCTGGGCTTCCCCGGCGCGCCCTGGCACCTGGAACTGACCCAGGCCCACGGGCACAAGGTCGGCCCCGCACCCAACCCCGACCACCTGCTGACCTTCTATTTCCCGGAGGAGACGGCGCGGGCGACGGCTGTCGCACGGCTGGAGGCGGCGGGCCACCGGCCGGTCAAATCCTTCAACCCCTATTGGGATGAGCACGGCGTCAGCTTCGAGGACCCGGACGGCTATCGCGTGGTGCTGCACCGGGGCGCCTGGGGCCGCTGAACCGGCCGCAGCGTCATCAAGGGCTTGCCAATCTTCAAACGCCCGTTCATTTGCCTGCGCGATGTCCGATGATCTGACCGAAGTCCAGACCGCCATCGTCCCCGATGGTTTTGTCATCAACCTCTGGAACCGGGGGTTCGGCCGCACGGTCGGTCCCTTCTACTCCAGCCGCGACGCAGCCAGCGGCGACGAGGTGATGGCGTTCCGGGTCGAGGAGCACCACGCCAACGGCATGAACAACTGCCACGGCGGCATGCTGATGAGCTTCGCCGACATGGCCTGGGGCCGGGTGATCTCCAACAAGCGTGAGATCGGCTGGGTGACGGTGCGCCTGACCACCGACTTCCTCTCGGGCGCCCACATGGGCGACTGGGTGGAGGGGACCAGCGAGATCATCACCGAACAGGACGACGTCTTCACCGTCCGGGGCAAGATCTGGTGCGGCGACCGCACCCTGATCACCGGCACCGGCGTCTACAAGGGTATCCGCTCGATCTCCCGCAAGGCGGGCGAGCGGGAAGTGAGAGGGGTGGCCTGATGGCTCTGGATCCGGCGATCAAGGAAGGCGCGCCCGTCGGCTACGACGACCGTCCCATCCATTCCGAACCCGGCAGCCTGCCGCCCCAGGTCCAGGCGCCCCTGGCGCCGTTCCGCGGCCGCCATCCCGACGCGCCGGAGTGGTTCCTGGACGCCATCGCCCAGGAGCCGGAGCGCAGCTTCGTCACCTCGCTGGGCACCCAGATCGAGGCCCTGACCTGGGGCGAGCTGGGCAAGCCCGGCCTGTTGCTGGTGCACGGCAACTCGGCCCACGCCGACTGGTGGAGCTTCATCGCCCCCTATCTCGCCCAGGACTACCGGGTGACCTCGATGTCGCTGGCCGGCATGGGCGCCTCGGACTGGCGTGAAAGCTACGCCTTCCAGGACTTCGCCGAGGACGCCGAGGCCGTCGCCCGCGCCACGGGCCTCTATGACGGCGGCGTCCTGCCTATCTATATCGGCCACTCCTTCGGAGGCAGCCAAGTGTTCTTCGCCGCGGCCGCTCACCCCGAGCGCATGCGCGCGGCTGTGCTGGTGGACACCGGCTTCGGCGGGCCGCCGCCGGACTCGCCGGAAGCCAAGCGCATGCAGGAACAGCAGGTGCGCAACATCCCCACCGGCGACCGCGCCGCCCGGGTCTATCCGACGGAGGAAGCGGCGCTCGCCCGCTTCCGCTTCATGCCGCCCCAGGTCGCCGGAAACCTGTTCATCGCCGACTTCATCGCGCGCCGCTCCCTGAAGCGCGCGCCCCTGCCCGAGGGCGGCGGCGAGGGTTGGACCTGGCGATTCGACCCGGCCATGTGGAACAAGCTCGACCGCAGCGTGATGATGGGCATGACCGCCGAAGGGCCGCCCAAGGTGACCGTGCCCCTGGTGCACATCTATGGCGACCGCTCGGTGGTGAAGTCGCGGATCAGCGATGACCGGCCGTCCCCCCTGCCCAAGGACATGCTGGAGATCGCGATCCCTGATTCGGCCCACCACATCATGGTCGACCAGCCCTTGGCGCTCATCGCGGCGCTGCGCGGCCTTCTGGCCCGCTGGCCTGGCTGAGACACAAGGCGCGCTTGAGCCCTGGCGGCCGACGGTGTAGGTCGGCCCCATCGATTTCCTCACCAGTCTGAGAGACGCCCTTCCATGGCTTCCGAATATCACCGCGGCGAGATGGACATCTCCGAGCAGGTCGCCACGTTCCACCTGTTCAACGGCCTGACCAAGTGGGGCTCCCTGGCGCTCACCGCCATGATGGTGCTGCTGGTCCTGTGGTTCTGCACCCCGACCGGGTTCCTGGGCGCCTTCATCAGCGCCGTGGTGGTGACCGCTCTCGGCGTCTTCTTCCTGCGCGACAAGCCTGCCGCCGACCACTAGGCCGGCTCCGCGCGCGGCCGCCGCGCGCCTTCCTGCGAGACTGGTCGGGTGCGCCGATTCCTCGGCGCGCTTGCGGTCTTGTGCGGGATTCAAACAAACGTTCGAATCTGCCCTGTCCATCGCTGGACAAGCTCAGCCTGCCCCCCGTATGGTCCGGCCAACACTGACTTGGGGGAAACAGGCGCATGGCCGTCATAGCCGTCACCACTGAACGCCGCGCCGGCGAGACCCGGGTGGCCGCCGTCCCCGAGACGGTGAAGAAGCTGATCGCCGCGGGGTTCTCGGTGGTGGTGGAGAGCGGCGCCGGCACGGCCGCCGCCTATCCCGACGCCGACTACCAGGCTGCCGGCGCCGAGATCGCCAAGGACGCCGCGGGCGCCATCGGCAAGGCCGACATCCTGTTCAAGGTCCGCGCCCCCGAGGCCGCCGAGATCGCGGCGCTCAAGTCCGGCGCCATCGTCGTGGCCCTGCTCAACCCGCACATGGACAAGGACGCCTTGAAGGCGATCGCCGCCAAGGGCGCCACCGGCTTCGCCATGGAGTTCGTCCCCCGCATCACCCGGGCCCAGGTGATGGACGCCCTGTCGTCGCAGGCCAATCTCGCCGGCTACCGCGCGGTGATCGAGGCCGCCGAGGCCTATGGCCGCGCCATGCCGATGATGATGACCGCCGCCGGCACCGTCGCCGCCGCCAAGGTCTTCGTGATGGGGGTTGGCGTCGCCGGCCTGCAGGCGATCGCCACCGCGCGCCGCCTGGGCGCCGTGGTCACCGCCACCGACGTGCGGCCCGCCACCAAGGAACAGGTCGAGAGCCTCGGCGCGAAGTTCCTGGCCGTCGAGGATGAAGAGTTCAAGAACGCCCAGACCGCCGGCGGCTACGCCAAGGAGATGAGCGCCGAGTACCAGGCCAAGCAGGCGGCCCTGGTCTCCAGCCACATCGCCAAGCAGGACATCGTCATCACCACCGCCCTGATCCCCGGCCGGCCGGCGCCCAAGCTGGTGAGCGCCGAACAGGTGGCTTCCATGCGTCCGGGCTCGATCCTGGTGGACCTGGCCATCGAGCAGGGCGGCAATGTCGTCGGCGCCAAGCAGGGCGAGGTGGCTGTCACCGCCAATGGCGCGAAGATTCTCGGCGTCGCCAACTTGCCCGGCCGCATCGCCACCGACGCCTCGGCCCTCTACGCCCGCAACCTCCTGGCCTTCGCCGGCCTGTTGCTGGACAAGGACGGCAAGCTGGCCCCCGACCTGGAGGACGAGATCCTCAAGGCGGCCCTGGTCACCCAGGGCGGCGCGGTCGTCCACCCTTCGCTGAACAGCTAAAGCTCCCAAGGAGGAACCGATGGACACCGTCGACCCCACAGTCTTCCGCCTGGCGATCTTCGTGCTGGCGATCTTCGTCGGCTACTACGTCGTCTGGAGCGTCACGCCCGCCCTGCACACCCCGCTGATGGCGGTGACCAACGCCATCTCCTCGGTGATCATCGTCGGCGCCCTGCTGGCGGCGGCCGCCAGTGGCGGACCGGACGCGGGCCTGACCCAGAACGTCATGATCTCAAAGGGGGCCGGCGCCATCGCCGCGGCCTTCGCCGCCGTGAACATCTTCGGCGGCTTCCTGGTCACCCAGCGCATGCTGGCCATGTACAAGAAGAAGGATAAGCCCGTGCAGAAGGAAGGCGCCAAGTGAACGCCAATCTCGCGGCCATCGCCTATATCGTCTCGGGCGTCCTCTTCATCCTGGCCCTGCGCGGCCTTTCCAGCCCCACCACCAGCCAGGCGGGCAACCGCAATGGCATGATCGGCATGGCCATCGCCGTGGGCACCACCCTGTTGACCCTGTGGGGCCAACAGGCGCTGGACACCCTGACGCTGGGCCTGATCGTCGGCGGCGTCGCCATCGGCGGCACGGTGGGCGCGGTGATCGCGCGCAAGGTCGCCATGACCTCCATGCCGCAGCTGGTGGCCACCTTCCACAGCCTGGTGGGGGCCGCGGCCTGTCTGGTGGCGGTCGCCGCCATCTACACGCCCGCCGCCTACGGCATCCTCGCCGAGGACGGCACGATCCACGTCAGCTCCCTGGTGGAGCTGTCCCTGGGCCTGGCCATCGGGGCCGTGACCCTGACCGGCTCGATCATCGCGGCCCTGAAGCTGAACGGCAATATGAGCGGAGCGCCGATCATGCTGCCGGCCCGCCACCTGCTGAACATCATCATCGCGCTCGCCATTGTCGCAATGGTGGTGGTGCTGGTGATGGGGGGCGGCCAGCCGGAGGTCATCTGGGCGTTCTGGGCGATCCTCGGCCTCAGCCTGCTGATCGGCGTCACCCTGATCATCCCCATCGGCGGCGCCGACATGCCCGTCGTGGTCTCCATGCTGAACAGCTATTCCGGCTGGGCGGCGGCGGCCCTGGGCTTCACGCTGGAGAACGTGACGCTGATCATCACCGGGGCCCTGGTGGGCTCGTCAGGCGCGATCCTCAGCTACATCATGTGCAAGGCGATGAACCGCAGCTTCATCTCCGTGATCCTGGGCGGCTTCGGCGCCGACGATGCGGCCGCCGCCGGCGGCGGCCAGGTCGAGACCCGGCCGGTCAAGCAGGGTTCGGCCGAGGACGCGGCCTTCATCATGAAGAACGCCTCCAAGGTGATCATCGTCCCCGGCTACGGCATGGCCGTCAGCCAGGCCCAGCACGCCCTGCGCGAAATGGGCGACAAGCTGAAGGAAGAGGGCGTGGAGGTGAAGTACGCCATCCACCCCGTCGCCGGCCGGATGCCCGGGCACATGAACGTGCTGCTGGCCGAGGCCAACGTCTCCTATGACGAGGTCTTCGAGCTGGAGGACATCAACGCCGAGTTCGCCAGCGCCGACGTGGCCTTCGTGATCGGCGCCAACGACGTCACCAACCCTGCCGCCAAGACCGACCCCACCAGCGCCATCTACGGCATGCCGATCCTGGACGTCGAAAAGGCCCGCACCGTGCTGTTCGTGAAGCGCGGCATGAGCTCCGGCTATGCCGGGGTCGAGAACGAACTCTTCTTCCGCGACAACACCATGATGCTGTTCGGGGACGCCAAGAAGATGGTCGAAGGCATTCTGAAGGGCCTCTAGACTCCGGCCCTCAGGAACTCGCTGGCGCGGGCTGCGATTTTGTCGCAGCCCGGCTAGGAGAACCTTTACCACTTGAATCTATGGTCGAGCTTCACTCGGCTCTGCTGTAATAGGTTCAAAGCTAATCCTTAACGCCGCCAATATTTTGTCTTAAACCCACGGCAATAAGTCGCCGCTTACCCGTGGCGATTGGTCGAAGCTGTTCCGCACAACCTCTAGCGGACGCGTTCTAAGCTCGACTATACTGGAAGAGGTTCCGCTTGTTTTTGAAGTCCTTGTCGACCACCGATCGTGTGCGCCATTTTGGCCTCGAGGTCGCTGTTGCCGGCGTCCTGGCCCTGAGCGTCGCCACCGTCGCCTATGCCGCTCGGCCGAACCTGGGGGACAGGACCGACACCAAGCCCCCCGTCGCCGCCCCTGTCGAGGAGGTGGCGCCGCCGCCGCCGGCGCCGGCCTTCGAGTGTGGTAACCCGGTCCCCGGCGAGAAGATCAATTCCCCTTTCGGCCTGCGCCGGATGCCCTGGGAAGACCGCGGCCGGCTGCATGAGGGCGTCGACATCGCCGGTCCCGTCGGGACCAGGGTCGTCGCCGTCTCGGACGGCATCGTGATCCGCGCCGGCGAGAGCGCCTCCTACGGCCGCTATGTCGAGGTCGAGCATGGCGTGGGTCTCACCAGCTTCTACGCCCACCTCGGCAAGATCGAGCGCGGCATGAAGAAGGGCGCCTATGTCGAGGCCGGCAAGACGGTGGGCCGCATGGGCTCCAGCGGCACCTCCACCGGCCCGCACCTCCACTTCGAGATCCGCCAGGACGACAAGCCGCTGAACCCTCTGGTCTTCCTGAATCGCGAATTCGCCACCGCCGAAGACCTGCCCATCAAGCTGGCCTCCTATGTCTCCCCCCGCGTGCGCCTCGCCACGGTGTCGGAGATTCCGGAGAGCAAGAAGGCGCTGATGGAGGCCAAGGCCGCCAAGGGCAAGAAGGGCAAGGACGGCCGCGTCCGCCAGACCCTCAAGTTCCAGGGCTAGGTTCTGGGCCTGCCCGAGGCGCGGTCGGCGGCTAGGGCGGCGATCAGCACGGCGATCACCAGGCCGACCTGCGTTCCCATCGGATAGGCGGTGGTGGCCAGGGTCCAGGCGGCGAAGGCCAGGAACAGGCCGCTGACGATGCGGCCGGCCAGGGCTCGACGTCCCGCGATCAGGTTGGCGCTCCAGGCCCCGGCCAGGGCCCCCAGCAGCCAGGCGAGCACCTGGCCCACCTGGGCGCCGACCGGCAGGATCGCGGTGGCGGCGCGGATGGCCGCGGGATCGGTCAGGTTGACCCCCGGGGGCGGGGGGAAGATCGTGTTGGCGGCGCCGTCGACGGCGCCCAGCACGATGAGTCCCACGAGGGGCCCGAGAATCACCCCCAGAATCAGCCGCAACATGGTCGAATCCCTCCTGGCACCGCCGCGAACCTAGTCCCAGTAAGGCTTGCGCGCATCGTCTTGTAGCAAGGCCAAGCTTGTGCCCATCCTCGTGTCATAAAAAACGAGGAAACGACCCATGCGTTCAGGCTTTAGCGGGCTTGCGCTCGCGTCCGTGCTTCTACTGGGCTCATCTCTCGCCGCTTGCGGGAAGAGCGAACCCGCGGCCCCGGCGGCGCCGGCCGGGCTGGCCCTCTCCACCGCCGAAGGCGCCCACGGCGTCCTTCCAGCCCAGACCACCCAGATTAAGACCAAGGGCTCCGACGCCACGGTCTCCATGACTCCCAACTGGCGGGTCGGCGGCCAGCAGCTCAACATCATGTGGTACGCGGGCGCCAGCCAGACCAAGCGCTTCTTCGTGGTCACCGAGAAGGGCGTGGCCACCGATCAGCCGGCCTATCTGGTCAATCCCGAACTGGGCGTCCGCATGGTCCGCGTCAGCTTCGACGGCGGCCCGCCGGTCACCCTGAAGCCCACCCTGGCCCGCGCGCCCTTTGATGTCCCCCCTGGGGCCAAGGCGGTGACCCGGGTGGAGATCGACTACGGGTCCGCCGACGCGCCGCAGACCGTGGTCTGGAAATAGCCGACGCCACTCTTGCCTCGGCCCAGGCCGGCCCCTAGGTCTGGCTCATGGCCAAGGCAGGCTTCCATCCCACGCGCGGGGCTCTCGTCGACATCGGCGGGCGGCGGTTGCGCGTCGTGCGGGCGGGCCCCGAGACGGCCGGGCCGCTGATCGTGCTGGAGTGCGGCGCCTTCGGGTGCGCGGCCGACTGGGCGGTGGTGCAGCAACGCCTGGCCGACAGGGGCCTGCGCAGTATGGCTTATGACCGGGCGGGGCTCGGCTATTCCGATCCAGGGCCCAGGCCGCGGGACGGCCGCGCCATCGTGGCCGACCTCGAGGCGCTGCTGACCCGTGTGGGTGAGACCGGGCCGCTGATCCTGGTGGGCCACTCCATGGGCGGCCTGCTGCTGCGCGTGTTCGTCGGCCGCAATCGCGAGCGCGTCACCGGGGTGGTGCTGGTGGACGCCGTGACGCCCGAGACCATCGAGAGCCCCGCGGCGGCGCGCGCCATCAACGGGTTCCTGCGCGCCATGAAGCTGGTGGGCCGCTGGTCCGGCCTCGGCTTCATGAAGCCCTTCGCCCTCGTGGCCGGTGACAAGATCGGCCTCGAGGGTGAGGCCTCTACCGAGAAGCGCCGGATCTACGGCCTGGCCAGCCACGCCCACTGGTCGGCGGAGGAGGTCATGCACTGGCCGGCCACCTCGGCCCAGGGACGGGAGATCGGGCACTATCACCCCGACCTGCCCGTGGCGGTGGTCAATGCCGGCGGCACGCGCCTCGGAGCGCGGTTGAAAGCCATCCAGGCCGCGCCCGCCCATGCCTCGGTCCGCGGCTACCTCGCCGACATCGTCGGGGCCAACCACTCGACCCTGCTGGGCAAACGCTTCGCCGATCCGATCATCGTCGGGATCGAGCACGTCATGGCGGAGGGTTAGCCCGCAGCCTTCAGCCGCGGGCCGTTGCTCAGTCCAAGGGGGCCTCGACCCCAAGGCCTCCCCGCAGCGGCTAGGCCGGTTCCCGATCGATCAGACCACAGGCGGCGCGCAATCGCTGCAGGGCGAGCGGGCGGGCCACCACACCTGGAATCGCCGCCAGGACGGGGGAGCCTGCTCCCGGGATGAAGGGCAGGCCGCCGCGTGCCCCGGCCGGCAGGCGCTGCAGCGCCGAGCGTGAAGCCGGCGAGAGGCTGGCCGCGTGCCCCACCAGAGCCTGGACCACAATGGGCCGGTCCGTGGTGATCTCGAACCGTCCATCCCAGACAGCCGTCTGCCCCGCGGCGAGCGAGAGTATCTCCAGACCTGCGCGGCCAGGGTCGCGCAGAAACCGGACGTCGCGCTGGTCGCCCTCGATCCGGGCTCCGGCCAGGGTGGCCGTGAGATCGCGCTCGCCCCTCAGGACGTCCGCTAGGCGCTTCAGGCGGTCGCCGCGGGGCGGTCGGGCGGTTCCGGCGGCGCAGAGGCAGGCGGCGGCGAGGAAGGCCGCCGGCGCCCCCCGTAGCAGCGCGCGGGGCGTCGCAAGCCCTCCCGCCAGGTCGGCGGTGGCGAGGGCGAGACCGGCCAGTACGGGGGCCGAAAGGACGGTGTCCGTCTCGTCGCCGGTCAGGGTCGCCCGCGCGCGGGCCCGCGCGAAGCGGGGATCCTCATTGGCGGGGTCCTCGATCCAGGTTTCGCCACGCTCCGCCAGCCAGGCCCGGATCTCCGCGCGGGTCTGGGAAAGCACGGGGCGCAGCAGGAAGAGGTCTCGGCCCTGGGGCCATGTCGGTGATGGGGTCCACTCGCGGGGACTTGGGGTCGAGGCGCCGGCCTGCCGCATGGCGGCGGCCTCCAGCCGGTCACTGGCGGTGTGGCCCATGAGGATCACCTTTGCCCCGGCCGCCCGCGCGGCGTCGGCGATCAGCCGGTGGCGGGCGCTTCGGGCGGCGGCGGGCAGGCCGGTGGTGGGCTTGTCGCCCTCCCAGGCCAGGGCCTGGAAGTCGGCGCCCAGGCGATCGGCCGTTGCGGCGCAGGCCCTGGTCCAGGCCGCGCTCTCGGCGCGCAGGCCATGATCGACGGTCAGGATCAGCAGGCGCCGCCTACGGACCTTCGACCAGTCGGCGGCGATCAGACTGAGCGCCAGGGAGTCTCCGCCGCCGGACAGGGCGACGGCGATCGGCGCGGGCGAGGCGCTCAGCAGGCGGCGGTCTAGAACCTCGTGGACGGCGGCGGTCAGGCCGCGCACTTGGCCTGGGTCCGGGCGGCGGCGGCGCGACCCTTCACGGCGGGCGTCGCCTTGGGATAGCGCCGGTCGAACTCGCCAAGGATCTGGCAGGAGTCGGTGGGCTTCCGGATGGCGATCAGCGAGCGGGCCAGCTCCACCGTGGCGTCGGGCGCCCAGGCGGTGGCGGGCCAGCCCCGGATGGCGGCGATATAGGCCTGGGCCGCATCGGCGTTGGCGCCCCGGGCGGCGAGGGTCTTGCCCAGCCAGTAGCGAGCCTCGGGCGCCTTGGCGCTGGTGTCATAGCGGTCCGCATAGTCGCGGAAGGCGCCCTCCGCCCCTGTGTAGTCGCCGCTGAGCATCAGCTGGCGGGCGGCGGTGAAGGCCTCGGACGCGGTCTGGACGGGGGCGGACCCACCGCTGGAGCCGCCGGCGAGATCGGGAGACGGCCCCTCAAGCGCCGGCGCCACCTGCCGCTGCTCCACACCGCCGAGCCGGTCGGCCAGGGCCTTGTTGTCCCGCTTCAGGGCCTCGGCGTCACGCTTGGCGAGTTGGAGGTCGTGGTTGGTGGTCTCGAGCTGACCGTTCACCCGGGTGAGCGCCTGTTCGAGGTCGGCGATGCGCCTTGTCAGTTCCTGGAGCTGGTAGTCGGTCTCGGCGGGCTGGACCACCACCGGCTTTCCGGAGTCGCGGCCTTGGAAGACGATGGAGCGCAGCTCGCGCATCACCTGCTCCATGCGGTCCAGGCGCCGCGCGTCGCGGGCGTCCAGCGGATCGATGGGCGTCTGGGCGAAGGCGGGGCCTGAGCTGACCAGGGTCAGGACGGCGGCGGAGGCGAGGGCGAGGCGGCGAAAGGTCATGCGGTCATCATCTTCAGGTCGGGTGGGCCAAATTGGGGCTCGTCCGTGGGATTAGTCCAGAACGCAAAGAGGGGTCCCGCTGCGGGGACCCCTCTCGCACTCTCCTCGAACTGGTACTGGCGGTTCTTAGCGCGCGCCGCCGGTGATGGCGGTGTGGCCGTTCCGGTTGCGCTGATAGGCGTCCTCGCTGGTGCCCGGATCGATCGGGCGTTCCTTGCCGAAGGACACGGTGGAGATCCGCGCCGGCGAGACGCCGCGGCTCACCAGGTATTCCCGCACCGAATTGGCGCGGCGTGCGCCGAGGGCCAGGTTGTACTCGCGGGTGCCGCGTTCGTCGGCGTTACCCTCGATGCGGACCTGGACGCCCTGGTAACGCATCAGCCACTGGGCCTGGGCGTCAAGCACCGGGCCGGCGTCGGAGCGGATGTCATACTGGTCGAAATCGAAATAGACTCGGTCGCCGATGTTGACGACGAAGTCCTGGATCGAACCGGGGACCACATTGCCGACGCCGGGGCCGGGACCCGGTTGCGACGGGTAGCCAGGGCCGGGGCCAGGGCCGACGCCCGGGCCGGGCTTGGGCTTGCTGGCGCAGGCGGCCATGGACAGAGCCGCGGTGGTGACAAGCGCCAGTCGAAGGGCGTGCTTGGTGCTGAAGCTCATGTCTGGCTTCTCCTTAAGCTGGGTTTCGCCGGCGCCAACCGCGCCATTCACTAAACTGTACCTGCATTTCCGTGTGACGGACATTTCAAATGACCGCCACTATGCAAACGTTACACCTGAATTCTCTCGTCAGTTGAGCAGCGGAGACCAGGCTGGGTCTGAGCCAGAGCCCGGATAGGGCGCCGGCCGCAGGATCCGACCTGTTACATCCACCGTCCACAAACGCGGAGGTCCGCCTGGCGTTTCACGGCTGAACATCAGCACGCGCCCGTTCGGCGCCCAGGTGGGGCTTTCGTCGAGATAGCTGGTGGTCAAAAGCCGCTCATCCGAACCGTCCGGACGCATGACCCCGATGTGGAACTCCCCGCCGGTCTGCTTGGTGAAGGCGATGAAGTCCCCCACCGGGCTCCAGACCGGGGTCGTATAGCGGCCCGATCCGTAAGAAATGCGACGGACGCCTGAGCCGTCGGAATTCATGATGTAGAGCTGGGGCTGGCCGCCGCGGTCGGAGTTGAAGACGATCTTGGTCCCGTCGGGCGAGAACGAGGCCGAGGTGTCGATGCCGGGGTCGGAGGTCAGGCGCGCCGAGCTGCGGCTCTTGAGGTTCATCACATAGATGTCGCTGTTGCCGCCCCGCTCCACGGAGAAGGCCACCCGGCCGCCGTCCGGCGAGAAGCGCGGCGCATAGACCATGCCCGGGAACTGGCCGATGCTTTCGCGCCGGGCGGTCTCCAGGTTGAACAGGTAGATGGCCGAACCCTCCGGCCGCAGGGTCATGTAGGTGATCTCCTGGCTGGTGGCCGAGAAGCGCGGCGACATGACGATGTAGGAGCCGTCGGTCAGGTAGCTGGGATTGGCGCCGTCCTGATCCATGATGGCCAGGGTCTTGGTCCGGTTGATGCGACCCCCGGTCTCGGAGACGAAGACGATACGGGTGTCGAAATAGCCCTTCTCGCCCGTCAGCCGCTCATAGACGGCGTCGGAAATCTTGTGGGCCACGCGACGCCAGTTCTCAGGCGTGGAGGTGAACTGCAGGCCCAGGAGCTGCTGCTCCGAAAAGATGTCCCAGAGGCGGAAATCGACCCGCAGCCGGCCGCCCTCGACGGTGACCTGGCCATTGACCAGGGCCTGGGCGTTGATCGCCTTCCAGTCGGGGAAGCGCGGCTGGACGGCCACGTTCAGACCCTTCTCGATATAGGCCTGCTGACCGATAGGGGCGAAGAGGCCCGAGCGCTCCAGGTTGCCCGTGATGACCTGGGCGATGTCGGCGCCGCGGGCTCCGCCAAAGGCGGGGATGGCGATGGGCAGGGGCTGAACGTCGCCCTTGTTGACGTTGATCTCGATCTGGGCGGCGGCCGGCGTGGCTACTGACACCGTGACAAGCATGAGGCTGGCGAGAGCCAGACAGACGGCCTTCAATCGCATCGGGCGGGTCTCCTTTAGGGCGCTCATTGGCAGGCTTCCTGGGCGTTGAAGGTGGGGGCCCAGGCTTGACCGTAGACTTCACGGGGCAGGGCCTTGTCGGCGGCGGCCTGGCGAACGGCGCGGATGGCCCGTTCTGCGGCGGCCCGGACCACGGGATTGGAAGAGGTTTCCTGGCCGCCGGCTTCCACGGCGCCGACCACCTGACCGGTGGCCGAGAGGGTGAAGGTGACGCGCACCCGCACGTCACGGCCGCCCTCGACCTCGCAGTTGGGGTTCCACCGGCGCTCGATCTGCGAGACCAGGCCCGCCAGCGCGCTGGCCGAGACCCCCTTGCCGGCGCCGGCCGCGGCGCGGGCCTCGAGGGCGGTCTCCTGCCGCGTGGGCCCTCTGGCCGCGGACGAGGACTTGCCCCCGGCGGGGCGGGACTTGGCGATGCTGGCCGAAAGGGCGTCGAGGTCCAGAGCCTTCTGCGGCTTGGCGGCGGGTTTCTGGACGCCCTTGGCGGTGGGGTCGACCGTGGGCTTGGCCGCCGCCGGCGCGGGCTTGACGGGGCTCGGCGCGGGGACGGGAGCCGGGGGCAGCGGTTCGGGCAGGGGCGCCTCGATGGCGGCCTCGGGCGGGGCGTCGGGGACGGGCTGCTCGGTGGTGGCCATCTGCTCCTGGGCGGCCTGGGCGGCGGCGCGCAGGTCGGTGTAGGTGGCGTTGGAGATGATGTTGACCGGCACGGTGGTTCCAACCTGAGGCGGTTCCTTTGGCCAGGAAATCAAGGCGGCCACGATCACCCCGCCGTGCAGCAGGACGGAGACGATCATCGCCGCGGAGAAATCCGACCCGGTGCGCGTCATGCCGGCCTCAACCCGCCGGAGCGTCCGGGACGGGGGCGCCGCCGGAGGAGGGGCCGCCCGTGTCGGTGATCAGGTTGATCGAGGTGAAGCCGGAGGTGGAAAGCGCCGCCATCACCTGGGCGACCACCGAATAGGCGGCCCGGCCGTCGGCGCGGACATAGATCGGCTTGGTGGTGTCGCCGGCCATGGCGCGCAGGCGCGGCGAGAGGCCGGCGAAGGCCACGGGCTCCTCCTGCACGAACAGCGAGCCGTCGGCGCGGATGGAGACGGTCAGCGGCTCGGCCTGGTCCTGCATGGAGCCGGCCTCGGTCTTGGGCAATTCCACCGGGACGCCGACGGTCAACAGGGGCGCCGACACCATGAAGACGATCAGCAGCACCAGCATCACGTCCACCAGGGGCGTGACGTTGATTTCCGACAGGGCGCCCCTGCGGCCGCCACGGCGGCGTCGGCGGCCGCCGCCGCCCGAGGCTGAGAACGCGTCGTGGCTCGAGATCGCCATGGCCTAGGTCCGGTCCGCCAGCCGCCGCTGGATGGCGGTGGACAGGTCGTCGGCGAAGCCCTCGAGGCGGCCGGTGTAGCGCGAGGCGTCGGTGGAGAACTTGTTGTAGGCGATATAGGCCGGGATGGCGGCCACCAGGCCGATGGCCGTGGCGAACAGGGCCTCGGCGATGGAGGGGGCGACCACCGAGAGGTTGGTGTTCTTCTGGATGGCGATCTCCTGGAAGGCGTTCATGATCCCCCAGACGGTGCCGAACAGGCCGATGAAGGGCGAGGCGGTGGCGACGATGGCCAGCGAGCCGAGGCCGTCCTCCACCCGCTGGGCCTCGCGGGCGATGGTGGTGTCCAGCACCCGGTCGATCCGCTGGATCAGGAAGGCGGCCTGGGTGTCGGTGGAGAGGCCCTTGCCGCGAGCGTCGCGCCATTCACGCAGGGCGCCCTGCAGCATGCGGGGCAGGGCGTGCTTGGGCCGCTCGCCGGCCTCGGCGGCGATGTCCTCCAGGCTGCGGCCCGAGGAGACCTGATTCTCGAACCGGTCAGCCTGGCTGTTCAGCGCGCTGAAGCGGAAGAACTTGTCGATGATCACGGTCCAGGACCAGAGCGAGGCCACGGCCAGGCCGATCATCACGCTCTTCACGACCCAGTCGGCGCGCAAGAAAAGGGAGATGAAGGAGAAGGTCTCGGGGGTGATCGCGGCGGGGACTGCGGGGTCCATGCGGCCTGGGCTCCGTGGTTAGCGTCCGGCCAGGATTGGCTTGGGACAGCGCAGTGTCGAACTTGTGGCCAAGCCACCACAGAAATGTACGTCTCACTTTGAAACGAACATTTCTGCCCACTCCTGGTTGGAGCGCGATGGCCGCCGAAACCGGAAGTTCACTTTCGGCTATCGCGCTCTAGCAAAACAGAGGCCGGAGCGTCGCTATGAGTTCTTTAGGCGGTTTTCGTGGCCGTCCTGCGAGATCGATACAGGCGGCCTCGACGATCGCCTGCGCAATCAGTTGCTCGCCGCGGGTGATCTTCTGGTCGATGAACAGGCGCGGTCCGGCCATCCGGTCATAGGTCGTGCGCACAAGAAGCGCGTCGTCGATGCGGGCCGGCGCCTTGAAGTCGATCTCCAACCGCACGACGGTGAAGGCGGCCGGGTCCGGGCGGTCCAGCAGCTGCGCGTGGCCGATGCCCGCCACCCGCAGGAAATCGCTGCGGCCGCGCTCGAAGAACCGCACATACTGGCCATGGTAGACGACGCCGGTGAAGTCGGTGTCCTCGTAGTAGATGCGCACCGGCAGGCGGTGCTCACGGCCGACGATCTCGCCGGCGGAGGGTTCGATCATCGGGTTCGGTCCTGCAGCATGGCCGAGGTGAGGAGCGCGCCGAGCCCGAACAGCAGCCAGGCTGCGCCCGCCACCAGGCGGGCGGGGTTGGCGGCGTAGAGCTCGGGCGACCAGGTCATCGCCACCGAGCCCAGCAGCGCCCCCACCAGGCAGATAATGGCCGCGGTGCGCAGGCGGGGCGCCTCGCCGCCGGCGGTCAGGCGGTGCACGGCGCTCAACAGCACCGGCGCCAGCAGGGCGGTGATTCCGAACAGGATGGCCGTCGTGTACCCGCCGCCGAACAGTCCCCACGGCATGGCCAGCCGGAGGAACACCGCGGCGAGGAACCAGAGCACGGCGCCTAGCAGGATCAGGGAAAGGGTACGCATCAGCCCCTTATGCCGCGACGGGAGCGAGGCGGTCGAGAACCAATGCCCGCTCATCCCGGCGAAGGCCGGGACCCAGGTGAACCCCCGGGGCCATTTGAGATGATATCCGAGGCGCTGCCCGTGATCAGGCGCTGAACACCGGAGATGAATCTGAGGCCCGGCCTTCGCCGGGATGAGCGGCGATTTTCACGACTCCTCCTCGAACAGCCCCGGCTGTCCGCCCGCCTGGATCTGCGGCGGCGGGGTCAGGCCGATGTGGGTGTAGGCCTTGGCGCAGACCATCCGGCCGCGCGGCGTGCGCTGGATGAAGCCCTGCTGCAGCAGGAAGGGCTCGATGACGTCCTCCACCGCGTCGCGGGCCTCGGCGATGGCGTAGGCCAGGGTCTCCACCCCGGCCGGCCCGCCGCCATAGTTCTCGATCAGGGCGCGCAGGTAGCGGCGGTCCAGGGCGTCCAGCCCGGCTTCGTCCACGTCCAGACGCGCCAGCGCCTTGGCGGCGGCCTTCTGGTCAATGAGGGTGGCGCCGTCGGCGGCGGCGAAGTCGCGCACCCGGCGCAGCAGGCGTCCGGCGACGCGGGGCGTGCCGCGTGCGCGGGCGGCGATCTCCAGGGCGCCGTCCGGCGACAGCTCCAGGTTCATCTTCCGGGCGGCCTGGGTCAGCACCTTCTGCAGCTCTGCGTGGGTGTAGAACTCCAGGCGCAAGGGGATGCCGAAGCGGTCGCGCAGCGGCGTGGCCAGCAGGCCCGCCCGCGTCGTCGCCGCCACCAGGGTGAAGGGCGCCAGGTCGATGCGGATCGAACGGGCCGAGGGGCCGTCGCCGATGATCAGGTCCAGCACGTGATCCTCCATCGCCGGATAGAGGATTTCCTCCACATTGGCCGGCAGGCGGTGGATCTCGTCGATGAACAGCACGTCGCGCGGTTCGAGATTGGTCAGGATGGCCGCCAGATCGCCGGCCTTGGCCAGGACCGGACCGCTGGTGGCGCGGAAGTTCACCCCCAGCTCACGGGCGACGATCTGGGCGAGCGTGGTCTTGCCCAGGCCCGGCGGGCCGAACAGCAGGACGTGGTCCAGGGCCTCGGCGCGGGCCTTGGCGGCCTCGATGAACACCGAGAGATTCCCCTTGGCCTGCTCCTGGCCGACGAACTCCGAAAGCGTCTGCGGACGCAGCGCCTTGTCGGAGCCCTCCATGGGAACCTC
Organism: Phenylobacterium sp.; assembly: GCF_030693625.1. Taxonomy (GTDB): domain Bacteria; phylum Pseudomonadota; class Alphaproteobacteria; order Caulobacterales; family Caulobacteraceae; genus Phenylobacterium; species Phenylobacterium ferrooxidans. The sequence goes on along the minus strand of NZ_JAUYAF010000073.1, from coordinate 20,869 downwards.
CTCGCCGGAAACCAGCCGGGTCATGCCTTTTCCTCCCCTGCGCAGCGGGGGAGGGGGACCGCGCCGCAGGCGTGGTGGAGGGGGCGAGACTGGGCGCCGAGCTTGGGGCCGCCCCCTCCACCGGCTGCGCCGGTCCCCCTCCCCCGTGAACGGGGGAGGAAAGGGGCGGCATTGGTCCTCAACGCCCCAACTCCTGCAAACCGGCCTTGATCAGCGCCTGGACGGTCGCCTCATCCCCCAGGCGCAGGGCGGCCTGTTCGACGACACGCCGGGCGTTCACCTCGGCGATGCCTAACCCCATCAGGGCCGAGACCGCCTCGCCGGTGGCCGACGGCGCGAGTGGGGCGGGCGCGAGGGCTGTCGCGTGGAAGGCGGCGACCGGGCCGTCGGTGAGCGGCTTGTCCTTCAGCTCGGTGACGATGCGCAGGGCGAGCTTGGGACCGACCCCGTTGGCGCGGGCCACGGCGGCCTTGTCCTCGCGGGCGGCGGCCTGGGCCAGCTCGGCCGGCGACAGAATGTCCAGCACCCCCAGCGCCGCCTTGGGCCCCACCCCCTGGATGGATTGCAGGACGACGAAGGCGCGACGCTCGTCGCGGCCGAGGAAGCCGTAGAGCCGCATGCCGGTGGCCTCCGACCACTGGGTCTCGACGTGCAGCACCGCCTCCTCGCCCATGGCGGGCAGGTGGCCGAGCGTGCGCGAGCCGCAGCGGACCACATAGCCGACGCCGGCGACGTCGATCAGGGCGTCCTCCTCGCCGACCTCGGCCACCAGGCCCCGCAGACGCCCGATCACGCGGCGGCTCCGAAGCTGCGGGCCTTGCGGGCGTGGGCATGGGCGATGGCGACGGCCAGCGCATCGGCGGCGTCGGCGGTGGCGGGGCCGGCCTTGGGCAGCAGGCGGGCGATCATGAAGGCCACCTGGGTCTTGTCGGCCGACCCGGTGCCCACCACCGACTTCTTCACCACCGTGGCGGCGTATTCCGCGACCGGCAGGCCGGCGCGGGCCGGGACCACCAGGGCCATGGCGCGGGCGTGGCCGAGCTTCAGGGCCGAGGCGGCGTTGTTGTTCATGAAGGTCTCCTCCACCGCCGCCTCGTGGGGGCTGTGCAGGGCGACGACGTCGCTTATGCCGACGAACAGGGCCAGCAGGCGCTCGGAAAACGGCAGGCTGTCCTTCGGTGCGATGACCCCATGGGCAACGTGGGTCAGCCGCGCCCCGTCGATCTCGATCACGCCCCAGCCGGTGCGGCGAAGACCCGGATCGAGGCCGAGGATACGGATGGCGGTCATGGCGGGACTCAAGGCGCGTTCGGGATATGTTCCGGTGATACAGCGGCCTTCTGGGTTAAGGAAGGGTGTTCTGGTCCGCCTGACCTCGGCGCCGGTCAGGGCTTGGGCAGCTTCTTGATGCAGGCGTCAACATCGTAGCCTGGAGGTGGCTTCAGGGTTCCATCCGCCGCCGCCATCCTCGCCTTGCTCATGGAAGCCTCGAGTTCCGATGGCGAGCTGTACCGGTTCGCGGCGACGTTGATCATCTGCGCATACCAGTAAAGGGAGCCGCGCCAAGCCGCGACGTCCTGGGCGTTCTGTTCCGCTCGATTGGCAAGCTGGCCATAGCATGCCGCGAGAGTGTCGATCTTGGGCATCGCCGCGACCCGTGATCCCGGCAGCACCCAGCGGATGGGGAGCCGGACCTCACGCCCCTCGATCGGCTGTCCGTCCCGGTGGGGCGTTTTAAGCTGGAAGAGCGGCGCGAGGGCCAGGGTGGCCAGGCCGAAGTTCTCGCCCGCCGGGTATTCCCGGGTAACGGCGCATCCTGTCATCGTGCCGTCAGCCTGCGCCTTACAGGTTATGATGGCGACGCCATCGATGTTCTTGCTCTGGGCCTTGGCCGGATAACGTCGCGCGAGATCTTCGGACGTCGGCACCCGCTTCCAGTCTTCGATCGCAAAGGGTGGCGGCGCTGCGGCAGGCGAGCCTGCTGCGAGCGCCAGGGCAGCGAAGATCGGCGACATCAAACAAGCTCCACCTTGAACGCCCCGATCCTGCACGCCCAGGTGGTTTGGCGCTAGCCCCGCGCCTCCACCGCGAGAATCTGATGCCCCGGCCCCTTGCGCACCACCAGGTCGGCCTGGTCGCGGGCGGGCAGGATGTGGTCGTGGAGGTTCTTCAGATTGACCTTCTCCCAGACCATCCTGGCCAGGCCCTCGGTCTCGGCCCGGCTCATGTTGCGGAAGCGGGCGTAAAAGGAGCCGGGATCGTGCTCGGCGGCTTCCCACAGACCCATGAAGCGGGCGGTGTACCAGGCCTCCAGATCGTACTCCGGCGCGTCCAGATAGATCAGGCTGTCGATCAGGGACGGACCGTGGGTGGGGATCAGGTTCAGCCCCTCGATGATCAGGATGTCAGGCCGATCCAGGGTGCGGACCAGGGCCGGGTCGATGTCGTAGGTCACGTGGGAATAGCCGGGGAACGCGGTCGGTTCTCGGCGCACGCTCTCCAGGGCCGCGCGCAGGGCGGCGTGGTCATAGGACGGCGGAAAGCCCTTCTGGTTCGACAGGTCGAGTTCCGCCAGCCGGGCGTTGGAGAACAGGAACCCGTCGGTGCAGACCAGCTCCACCTTCTGCCCCGCCGCCGCCAGATGCTCGGCCAGGGCGGCCGCGAACACGGTCTTGCCCGCCGCTACCGCGCCCGTGACGCCGATGATGTAGGTCCCCGACGCCGGCCGCCGCGCGGCGAGACGCTCGGCCACCTGGCTCAAATCCATCGCGGCCATCGGCCCTCCACGCGTTTTCCGGAGGTGACCCTGACACAGGCCCGCGGCTTTGGGCTAGATGGGTCCAGAGAGGGGGAACACCATGGCCAAGACCACGAACCGAACGTCCGTCGAGGACCTGAACCGCGCCAATGACGGCAAGCTGCCGGGCCATCTGGGGCTGACCATCACCGAGGTCGCCGACGGGCGCGTGGTGGGGCGGTTCGAGGTGCGGCCCGACCTGGTGGCCCATACCGGCTTCCTGCTGGCCGGCTGCCTGCTGTCGGTGGCCGACATCCTCTGCGCCTACGGCGTCTCCACGGCCTGGCCGGAGGGCGCGAGCGGCTTCACCACCGCCGAGGTGAAGGCCAACTTCATGAGCACCCTGCGCGAGGGGGCGGTGATCTGCACCGCCCAGATGCTGCACGGCGGCCGCACCACCCAGGTCTGGGACGCGACCCTGACGGACGCCGCCACCGGCAAGCTGATGGCCGCCTTCCGCTGCACCCAGATCATTCTCTATCCGAGAGCCTAGGCTCCGGCCGAGGCCGCGGAGGATTGGGCTTCGCTCTTGGGGGGCGGCGCCTGCAGCAGCTCGATGGTGTAGCCGTCGGGGTCCTTGGCCAGGCCGACCACCGCGCCGCCCAGGCTGGCGATCGGCGCCGGCTCGCGGATGATGGTCAGGCCATCGGCCTTGATCCGGTCGCTCACCGCCTTGGGGTCGGTGACGTAGAAGACCAGCTTGATCGGGTTGTCCTTGTAATTCCGCTCCGAGCCGTCGGTATAGTGCATCAGCACCACAGCCGTGCGGCCCTCGAAGGCCACCACCACCTCATCCATATAGTCCAGCTTGAAGGTCTGAACCTGCTTCATGCCCAGGACCCGGGTGTAGAAGTCGGTGGAGCGGGCCAGGTCGCTGACCCCGATGCCGGTGGCGCCGAGATAGTCGGGGGAACGGGGCATGGGTTTTCCTCTCAGGTTTTCATCCTGAATAGCTGAGCTGGCCATACCGCCATATAGAAATGTGACCGGCCCTAACGGTCCCGCCTGAACTTGGCCGCATCCGCCGCCAGCGAGGATTGCATCTTCGCCTCCACATCCTCCTCGGCCTGATAGGGCAGGAAGCCGGCCACGCCGCGGATGGCCAGCAACATCTGGAAGCTGAACTGCGGCAGGATCTTCAACGGCCGCCGCTTGTCGGTGACGTCCCAGCCGGCGGCCTCGAAAGCTTCGACCTGGTCGCGCTCGGACTGGTGCTCGATCCGGTCCCAGTCGGCCGGCAGGGTCACCTCGTCGGCCTCGTCGAGGGTCAGGCCGAAGTTGGCGCGGCTGACCTCGTCCAGTTGCGGAAACTCGGCCTGGGCGCCCGGCTCGCGCATGGCGGGCTTCATGACGGAGGCGAATTCCAGGTCGGCGATGCCGGGCAGGTCGATCAGGCGGCGCAGGGTGCTCATGGCGCGAAGTCTAGCCGAACGCTCGGCGGGGCCCAAGCGGGCTGGCCGTCGCGCCGGAGCCTGCTAGTCCTTCGCCAGTCTAACGCGGATTACGACCGGGCGGCCCCGCCGCTGGTGATTTCCTTGATCAGGCCCTGGAGCTGCTGCTTGCCGCCCGCGTTCCAGACCGCCTTCATGTGCTCGAGGGTCCGGGCCGCGCCTTCCTCGAACTTCCAGTCGCAGTCGTCGAAGCGGCAATCCTTGAAGACCGGCGCCTCGCCACCGGAATAGACCAGGCGGCACTTCTGGAAATCGCAGTCGTGGAAGGTCTCTCCGTCGAGCTGGACGGTTTCACGGGTGAACGAGGTGGAGCTTTGCATGGCGCGGTCTTCCTGAGGTCTTTGGGGCGAGGCGGCGGGCCCACCGCGGAGGATCGCGGGTCAGGTTCGGAGAAGCGCTCGGCAGGGCGGCTAAACACCCGAACGGCGCGCAGAAAGCAAGCGTAGCCTGCGAAAACCGGTCTTGAGCCCATGTGTCGCCGCGCCGATAATCAGTCTTCTCGTTAAGGCCAAGCTGGCGGTCGCCCGGCCGATGTCGCCGATCAGGGCGCGAGGATGACACCGCCGCCACCGTCTGAAAACAGAGGACAGGCGGTCGTTGTCGGCGTATCGGCCCGCCATGACCGAACTGTTCTTCGACCTGCAATCGACCCACAACCCGCACCGATGGTTCATGCCCCTGACGCCGGCCGTCTGCGTGGGACCGCCCGACAACCTCTTCATGTACGGCGGCATTGGCCTGGCCAGCGCCATCGCTGCCATGGAGGGAACCTGCGCCCGGCCGGTGATCTGGGCCACGGCCCAGTACCTGTCCTACGCCCGGCCGGGCTCGGTGGTGGACCTGGATGTCTGGGTGCCGGTGCAGGGCAAGTACAACAGCCAGGCGCGGGTGATCGGCCACGTCGGCGATCAGGAGATCTTCACGGTCAATGCGGCGCTCGGCGCCCGGCCCAGCACGGTCTCGCACCAGTGGGTGACCATGCCCGACATGCCGGCCCCTGAAGACTGCGAGCGCTCGGTGCTCTGGGGCGACCAGGGCGACAACCTGAACGGCCGCCTGGACGTGCGGATGGCCAAGGGCCGCTACGGCGAGGGCCCGCGCACCGGCGACCTCAGCGCCGACGGCCGCCTGGTGATGTGGATCAAGCCGGTGGAGGACTACGCCATCGACGCCAGCATGCTGGCGATCATGGCCGACTATGTGCCCTCGGGCGTCGGCGCGGCCCTGGGTCGCCAGGGCGGGGGCAACAGCCTGGACAACACCCTGCGCATTCGTCGGATCGTGCCCACCCGATGGGTGCTCTGCGACATCCAGATCACCGGCATCCACGGCGGCTTCGCCCACGGAGTCATGAACCTGTTCGCGCAGGATGGAGAACTGATGGCCACCGCCAGCCAGTCGGTGATCGTGCGGATGATGGACTAGGATTGGGCCCGCGAGGGCGACCCCGCGCGGATCACGTGCAGGGCGTTCAGGGCGAACTCCACGTCCTCGGGCGTGTTGCGGAAGCTGGGGGTCAGGCGGACGTGGCGCTCGGCATAGGGCGAGACCGAGCCGATGATCCTGTACTGGCGCAGCCGGCGCGACACGCCGTCGGCCGACAGCCCGTCGACGTCGAAGGCCACGATGCCCGCCGACAGCCGGGGGTCGCGGGGCGTGCGCAGCCGGATGTGCGGCATCTGCACCATGCCCTCCTTCAGGCGGCCCGCCAGCTCGACGGTGCGGTTGCGGATATTGGTCTTGCCCACCCGCTGGTGAAAGCCGAAGGCCTCGGTCAGGGCCCAGACCTGCTCGAAGGCCTTGAATCCCCCGGGGGTCATCCGCGCCCCGGTGGAAGGGCCCGGATCATAGCCGCCGAGCCAGGCCGAATAGGCGCCCTCCGCCAGGAAGCTGGGCACGGTGGGCTCCACCCGGCTCCACCCCAGGGGAGTGCCGAAGATCACCCCGGTGCCGCGCGGCCCGAACAGCCACTTGTGGCAGCCGGCCACCAGGAAGTCGCAGCCAAGCTGGGGCAGGCTCGCATCTTCCACGCCGAAGCCATGAACCCCGTCGACGCAGAACAACACCTTCTCGTGGGGCGCGCGGCCGGCGTTGATCGGGATCAGCGCGTCCGCGATGGCGCGGATGGGCATCTTCAGCCCCGTGGAGGAGTGGACCCAGGTCAGGGCCAGGACCCGGGTCCGGGGGCCGATATTGGCCACGATCCGCCCGACGATCTGCTCGACGGTGACGGTCTCCACCCGCTCGAACAGGCTGATCTTGCGCACCGTTGCGCCGCCGCGCAGGGCGGCCAGCCGCAGACTCTCGTGGGTGACGTAATAGTCGTGGGTGGTGGTCAGGACCTCCTGGCCGTAGCGGAGGCCAAGGCCGTTGTAGAGCAGGCCGATGCCCGAGGTGGTGCTCTCGCACAGGGCGATGTTCTGGGCCGGCACGCCGAAATAGGCGCCGGCGGCCGCGCGGGCCGCGTTCTGCAGCGGCCGGTTGTTCTTCTCCAGATAGCGCACCGGATTGGCGTCCAGGGCGCGGCGGTGACGGTCGATGGCGTCGCGCACCGGCTTGGGATTGGAGGCGAACAGCATGGCCGAGAGATCGACCTCCCCCCAGTCCAGGGCCCACTGGTTGCGTACCCAGGTCCAGTCCACGGGGCCTGGCGCGGGGGCCGCGGTCGTCGGCGGAGCGGGAGGCGCAGGCGGCTCGCCGTCGGCGAAGTCGGGGTCGGTGACCTGATCGCTGTCCTGGGCCAGGGCGGCGGACGCGAGGGTCGCGGCGCCGAGCGCCAGGCCCGAGCGCGCCAACAGGTCACGCCGGCTGGTCGCCCCGCCGCGGGATTTCGAAGCCATGTGTCCCCCTCATGGCCGCCTTGGCGGGCGGCCGGGGACAATAATCCCGATACGGTGACGGCTGTTCACCCTGTTTCTTGTCCAGGATGAATCCGTCTGGGGCGTCTCCCGGCAGGGTTAGCCGAACTTCTCCAGGTCCTCGTCGGAGATCTCGTAGTCGCCGTAGACGCTCTGGACGTCGTCGTCGTCCTCCAGGGCGTCCAGCAGCTTCATGAGCGTGCCGACGGAATCGCCGCTGATCGGGGTGCCGCCCTTGGCGCGCCAGATGATCTTGGTGGACTTGGCCTCGCCCAGACTGGCCTCGAGCGCGGCGGCCACCTCGGCGAAGGATTCGTAGCCGGTGAAGATGGTGTGGGTTTCCTCGTCGGACTCCACATCCTCGGCCCCGGCCTCGATGGCGGCCTCCATCACCTTGTCCTCGCTGCCGACCTTGGCCGGATAGACGATCTGGCCCAGGCGATCGAACATGAAGGCGACCGAACCCGTCGCGCCCATGTTGCCGCCGTTCTTGGAGAAGGTGGACCGGATGTTGGCCGCCGCGCGGTTGCGATTGTCGGTCAGGCCCTCGACGATCAGGGCCACACCGCCGGGGCCGAAGCCCTCGTAGCGCACTTCGTCATAGGATTCGGCGTCGCCGCCCGCGCCCTTCTTGATGGCCCGGTCGATATTGTCCTTGGGCATGGACTCGGCCTTGGCGTTGGCCACCGCCAGGCGCAGGCGGGCGTTCATGGTAGGGTCGGGAAGTCCCGATTTGGCGGCTACAGTGATCTCGCGCGACAGCTTGGAGAACAGCTTGGAGCGCACCGCGTCGGCGCGCCCTTTGCGGTGCATGATGTTCTTGAACTTGGAATGTCCGGCCATGAGTGGTCTGTTGTTCTCGTTCAGGCGGTTCTTAAATGGGTTGAGGGCTTCTAGCGCCCAGGGGCGCGGAAGACCAGCGGGGGAGGAACCTCCCCAATTTCGAAGGGTTTGAGTGGCATGAAAGAGCAGTACGAACCGATGAGCGACTATGCCGAGGCGTGGGATGGATCCCTCATCTACGGCAAGGAGCATCGTCGGCAGGGGTTGGGCCCGGTGGCGGCGTCAGGCGCCATGTTCGGATCGTTCCTGCTGGGCACCCTCGTGGGCGTCGGCGTCATGGTGCTGATGCGCCAACTCGACGACGCCAACGACGGCGGGGTCATCCTGCGCCGGGTCTAAGACCCGCTCCCCGGTGTCCTCCCGGCTTCGGTGGCACGCGGAAGACCGGGCCCTGGACGCACCGATTTCCCCTGCCCGTCCCGCGCATAGGGGTCGCGGACACCGCTGCGCATTTGCCGGATGACAGCGGCGGTGGATGGTTAGACCGGGTCGCAATCGATCTGGGTGATGGTCCCGCCGCTCAGGGCGTAGATGGCGTCCTGCGGCACGGGCAGGGTGAGCAGCCCTTCGCGCGGCAGCTTGCCGTAGATGCCGCGCAGGAAGCGACCGGCAAGGCCGTGGGAGACAAGGATGACCTTGTCGTCCTGCCCCACCGAACCTAGCCAATCCGACAGACGGTTCCAGATGACCTCGAAGCTCTCGCCGTCCGGGGACTGGAAATAGCGCTCCGGATACGGGACGTCCTGCGGCCTGCGCGCCTCAAGCTCGTCGGTCTGCAGGCCGTCCCAAGATCCCATGCTGGCCTCGGCGACGCGAGGATCGAGGCCGGGGGTGAGCCTACCCCCCATGGTCTCGCAGATGATCGCCGCGGTCTGTTGCGCGCGGCCAAGCGGGCTGGCCACCATCCGCCAGCCCGTGGTGTCAGGGACCAGCCTCGCCAGCAGCTCGCCCATCCGCCGCGCCTGGGCTCGCCCAAGCGCGGTCAGGGGCGAGTCCGACGCGCCCTGATAGCGGCGCGCCAGGTTCGACTCCGTCTGGCCGTGACGGACGAGATAGATCACCGCTTGCGGCGCACCACCGGGTGGGACGACGACAGACCGCCGTCCACGACGATGGCCTGGCCGTTGACGTAGGAGGCCTCGTCGCTGGCCAGGAACAGGGCCGCATTGGCGATCTCGATGGGCACGCCGCCCCGGGTCAGCGGGTTCAGCTGGCCGATCTTGTCCTCATTGCCGCGGGCCCGGGCGCCGTCGAAGATCGGCTGGGTCATGCCGGTCTCGATCAGGCCGGGGCAGATGGCGTTGACCCGCACGCCCGTGCCGTAGAACTCGTTGGCCGAGGTCTGGGCCAGGCTGATCACACCGGCCTTGGAGGCCGAATAGGGCGTGCCGCCCGCGCCCGAGCGGATGCCGGCCACCGAGGCGGTGCAGATGATCGAGCCCTTGCCGGCCGGGACCATCACGCGGGCCGCGTGCTTCACCAGCAGGAAGGCGCCGATCAGATTGACCCGCAGGATCTCGGTCCAGAAGGCCTGGTCCTGGTCGTCGAAGGCCGTCCAGCCGCCGGAGATGCCGGCATTGGCCCAGGCTACGTCCAGGCCGCCATATTCGGCGACGGCCTTGGCCACGAGGCCGGCCACGAAGGCTTCGTCGCCCGCATCGCCCGCCACCGAGACAGCCTTGCCCCCGGCGTCGGTGACCATCTTGGCGGTCTCATGGACGGTGTCCATCTTGTCGGCCAGGACCAGGCTGGCGCCCTCCTGTGCGAACAGGACCGAGGCCGCGCGGCCGATGCCGGAGCCCGCGCCGGTGATGATGGCGCTCTTGCCGGAAAGACGTCCCATGATGGTTTCCTTGGGTTGTTCGAAAGGGAAGCGGCGCGCTCAGCGCGCCTTGGCCACCGCGGCCAGGATGGCGTCGGCGACGATGTCATAGAGAGCCGGCGGCACGTCGTGGCCCATGCCGGGGATCACCCGCAGCTCGGCGCCCGGAATGGCGGCCGCCGTGGCTTCGCCGCCCCGCACCGGCACCAGGGGATCCTCGGCGCCGTGCAGGACCACGGTGGGAACCGTGAGTGTCTTCAACGCCTGCGTCCGGTCGCCATAGGCGCGGATGGCGGCCATCTGGCGGGCCGAGCCCGTGGGGTTGAAGGCCCGGCCATGCTCGGCGATCACCCGTTCGCGCAGGGCGCCTTCGGGCCAGGGGTAGCCGGGGCTGCCGATCGTGGTGGCGTTGGCGACGCCGTGGGCGATGAAGGCCTCGCGGTCGGTCTCTGGATTGGGCGGGGCGACGGTCAGCACAGCGCCGGCCTCCGGCGTCGGATCCATGGTGCCCGGCGCGCCGCTGGCCGACATGATCGAGGTCAGCGAGAGCACCCGGTCCGGATGTTCGATGGCGATGACCTGGCTGATCATCCCGCCCATCGAGACCCCGGCGATGTGGGCCTTGTCGACGCCCGCGGCGTCCAGCACCGCCATGGCGTCGTCGCTCATGTCCGACAGGGTGTAGGCCTGGCCCGGCTGGAACCAGGTGGAAAGGCCGGTGTCGCGGTTGTCCATGCGGATGGCGCGGAAGCCTTTGGCGGTCAGCTTGGCGCAGAAGGCCTCGGGCCAACGGGTCATCTGCGAGCCCAGGCCGTTGATCAGCAGGATGGTCTCCGGGCCCTGCCCGAACACCTCGTACTCGATCGCCACGTCGCCGTTCCTGGCCTTGGGCATGGGTCTCTCCCTCGCGAGTTCTCGTTGAGGCCGACACGCGCCATCCCCGCTGCGACGGCGAGGATAGCGCGGTTGGCGTTGGTCTTACGGCACCATCACCACGCGGCCGACGGCGGCGCGGCTTTCGATATAGGCGTGGGCGGCGGCGGCTTCCGACAGGGGGAAGACCCGGTCGATGACCACCTCGAACTCGCCGCGGGCGGCTTCGTCGATCAGGCGCTGGATGTTGTTGTGCACCCGGTCGGTGTTCATCTCGGCGCCGAGGAAGACCCCCGACAGCGAGCGGTTGCCGCCCATCAGCGAGCCGACATCCACCACCATGGGCTCACGCCCGGCGGCGCCGACCATGGAGACCCGGCCGCGATAGGCCAGGGCGTTGATGGAGCCCTGCAGGGTGGGGCCGCCGACGCTGTCGACGATGACGTCCACGCCCTTGTTGTCGGTGAGGCGGCGAGCCTCCTTCACCACGTCGTCGCGGGTGTAGTTGATGCCGTGGTCGAGACCGAGGCGCTTCAGCTTTTCCAGGCGTTCATCCGACGAGGCGGTGGCCAGGATCAGGCCCGCGCCGGCCCGCTTGGCCAGCTGGATGGCGGCGACGCCGACCCCCGAGGCGCCGGCCTGGATCAGGACGGTCTCGCCCTTCTTCATGCGGCCGAACTCGAACAGGCAGTCATCGGCGGTGCCGAAGGTGACCGGGATGGCGGCCGCCTTCTTCACGTCGAAGCCGTCCGGGATGACCCAGCAGTTGCGGGCGGCCACGGCGCGCATCGAGGCGTGGCTGCCGAAATTCATGACCGTGGTGACCTTCTGACCGACCTTCAGGTGCTCCACCTCGGGGCCGACCTCGACGATGGTCCCGGCGGCCTGGTAGCCCACGACGTGCGGCTTGGTGGCCAGCGGGCCGCGCCAGCGGCTCAGCGTGTCGCCACCCTCGATGGCGATGGCCTCGACGGCGATGACCACGCCCTTGGGGTGGCACTGCGGGTCGGGCATGTCCTCATATTTCAGGACTTCGGGTCCGCCGTTCTCGTAATAGACAGCAGCCTTCATGGGACTCTCCTAATGAATTAAAACAAATGTTTGACTTAGGTCTCACGCCCAAGCTGACTAGGCAAGTCGAGGAAATCTAAAGGCAGGAGGGCCGTCTTGGAACTGGCGAAACCGCGGGTCGATATCGGGCTCTCCACCAATGACCTCGAGCCGATGCTAGCCTTCTGGCAGGGCGAGGCGGGCATCCCCTTCGACCACCTGCTGAAGATCCGTCGCGGCCAGGACCAGCACCGCCACGACGTCCTGGGCTCGGTGCTGAAGATCAACCACCATGCCGATCCCCTGCCTGACACGCCTGCCACCGGATACCGCGAACTGATCGTCGCCCGGCCGGGGCTTGAGGCGCCCGTGAAGCTCACCGATCCTGACGGCAACCGCGTGACCCTGGTTCCGCCCGGCCATGAGGGGGTCACCCAGATCGGTGTCCGCATCGCCGTCCGCGACCTCGACGCCCACCGGAAATTCTATACCCAGGGCCTGGGCCTCACCGAGGAGGCGCCGGGCGCCTTTCGGGCCGGGGAGACCCTGCTGATCCTGGAGGAGAGCCCCGACGCGCCCGCCGACGCCGGCATGCAGGGCCGGGGCTGGCGCTACATCACCTTCCAGGTCTTCAAGGTCGACGCGGAGCATGCCCGGATCCTTTCGGCAGGGGGCCGTGAGGCCATGCCGCCCACCACGCTGGGGACCACGGCGCGCATCTCGATGGTGCGCGATCCGGACGGCAACTGGATCGAAATCTCCCAGCGCGCCTCGATCGTTGGAACCCTTGAAGCGCGCTGAGAATTTGCCGTTCTTCGAACGCGTTCGCTAGAGTGCGGCGTGGGGGAATCAGTTTCAGTCATGGACGATGCGAAGAGCGCCAATGTCGCCCTGGTGATCGAGACCATGTACCAGGTCGCGGCCAATCCCGACGCCTGGCAACAGCTCATCGAGGCCCTGGCCGACGCCGGCGAGCTGCAGGAGATGCCCAGCGAGGCCGCCACCGACATGGCGCGCAGCCTCGATGTCGCGCGCCTCACCGCCCGGCCTGAGGAAGGCCCGGTCTCCAGCGGCCGCAACGACATCGGCTGGATCGTGCTGTCGTCGCGGCGCAAGGCCCTGGCGGCCAACAGCCTGGCCCACGAGATGATGGACGGCGGCCTGGGCGGCCTGGGCGGCCTGAAGCTGGGGGCGGAGCTGGCCTTCGAGGACCCAGCCAACGGCGAGGCCCTGGTTCGCGCCCTCAACCAGTCCCGCGCCCAGCCCAGCGGCCAGACGATCCTGCGGCTGGACCGTGGGGACGACGGCCCCTGCTTCGCCTATGTGGCGCCGGCCCGCGCCCTGCCCGGCGTCGCCGACGCCGCGGCCGTCGAGCTCGCCACGGACGACCAGGCCTTCGCCCTCATCTTTCCGGCGGTGGAGGAGACCGGTCGGCTGTGGGCCTCGATCCGGGAGAGCTTCGGCCTCACACCCGCCGAGCTTCGCCTGGCCCGCAAGCTGCGGGATGGCCGCTCGCTGAAGGAGGCCGCCGACGAACTCGAGGTCAGCGTCAACACCCTGCGCAACCAGCTTCGCGCCATCTTCGACAAGATGGGGCTGAAGCGGCAGAGCGACCTGATCCGGGCCCTGACCCAGCTGTCCTCGGTGGCCAGCGCCATCGAGGCTCAGACCCCGGCCATCATCCCGCCGGCCAGCGTCGACGCGCCGCCGGTGGTGGCCATCACCCTGCGGGATGGGCGGCGCCTGGCCTATCGGGACTATGGCGCCCCCGACGGGCGGTCGGTGCTGTTCTTCCATGAGGGCCTGGGGTCGAGCCTGCTGCCGCCGGGCGCCCAGGGCCTGGCCCGCGAGCTGAACCTGCGCCTCATCTGCGCCGAGCGGCCGGGGTTTGGCCAGTCCGATCCGAGCCCGGACTATTCCTTCGACAGCGTCGCCGACGACATGGTCGAGCTCTGCGACCAGCTTGGCCTCACCGACGTCCGCATCAGCGCCATCCTCTCCGGCGCGCCTTCGGCCATGCAGACAGCCGTCCGCCTGGGCAGGCGGGCCGCGGGCGTCCTGCTGTGCTCGGGGCGGCCGCCCCGCCCGGTGAGCGAGGTGCGCACTCGCAACGCCCTGACCCTGTTCCGGTCACGGATCGAGAACAATCCGTGGGTGATCGAGACCTTCTACGCGATCCTGCGCCTGCGCCTGTCGGACCAGCTGGTGGACCGCATTGTGCGGGGCTCCACCGCCAACTCCCCCGGGGACGCCGCCTATTTCGCCGAGAACGCCCACATCGCCAGCTACATCGCCACCTATGTCGGGGAATCCCTGGCCCGCACCAGCCGCGGCGCGGCCGACGAGGTGAAGGCCTTCCGCCGGGGCCGCAACCTGACCGTGGCCGAGCTCTCCTGTCCGCTGGAGGTCTGGCATGGCGAAGAGGACGTCTTCGCGCCTCTCGCCGACCTGCTGGACTACCTGGGCGACAAGCCCCGCGAAGTCCGGGTGTTCCCCGGCGTCGGCCACTTGATGGCCCTCAAGCACTGGGACGAGGTGCTGCGCCGCGCGGCGGCCTGAGGCCCCGTCCCAAATGGGGTATAGTCCGTTTGGATCATGCGGGGGATGGCGCGAACCGTCAGACAGGGTTTGCGAACTCTGAAGACCTACCCCCAAGGGTCGACCATGCGTCCTGTCACCGCCGCCCAATGCGCGCCCGCGCCGACCGCCGATTCCGGCGCGTGGATCTGGGCTGACAGGTTCCTGGCCTCCTGCGGGGACGGTCTCAAAAACCCGTAACTCCAAGGCTGGGGGGCCAACCATGAAGAAGATCCATATTCCCGTCGTTGTCGCCGGGGCTCTGATGCTGACCGCCTGGGGCGCGCCCCAGATCGCCGCGCCGACCGCGCTGACGGCGCCGGCCCCGATCGAGGGTTCGACGGGCAAATACGCCTCGCCCTTCACCTCCGACGGCGTCACCGCCGGATGGGTGACCAAGTCGATGCAGGTCAAGGCCGCGGGCCAGATCGGTTCGATGGCGGGCAACTACGCCGGCCAGAAGGCCATGGAGCAGGTGCCCTTCGTCGGCGGCTTCCTGGGCAAGAAGGCCGGCGCCGCCATGGGCCGGGGCATCGCGCTCAAGGCCATCGGCGGCGAGGAATTCCTGCGCGCCTCGACGGACCTGTCCTTCGACTCGCTGAACGACATGGCCCTGTTCATGTACGTCAACCACTCCGCCAACCCGGAGTACCAGAAGATCCTGGACGCGACCTACGCGATCTACCCGGACTTCCAGACCGCTTACCTGCCGGCGCTGCAAAGCGCCTCGGTCGGCAAGTAACCACACGCCAACACGGGGATCGGCCGCGTGTCGGGCGCGGCCGGTGATCCTTCTGAATTTGTGGCGGCCACCCCAAGGGCCGTCCACGCCAAGGGGGCCATCATGCGCATTCAAACCACCACCATCGGCCTGCTGGCCGTCCTCGGCCTCGCGGCCGCCGGTCCGGCCCTGGCCGCGCCGAAGCTGAAGCCCCAGGGCTCGGCCACGGTCTACCGCGACACCACCACCTCCGACGGGGTGAGGGGCGTGGGCACCGAGAGCCAGGACATCGTCTCCATGGCCGACGCCATGTTCCGTGACCTGTTGAACGTGCCGGAGCTGATGAACCGGCCGACCCCGCCGCGGATCATCGTCGACCCCAAGTTCTTCCGCAACGAGAGCTCCGAGATCATCGACAAGGCCCTGATCACCGACCGCATCCGGGTCAACCTGCTGCGCGCCGCCGGGGGGCGCATGCGCTTCATCGGCCGCGAATATGCCGGGGCGGTGGAGGAAGAACGCGCCCTCAAGGACGCCGGAAGGGTGGACGTCGGCACCACCGGCCGGACCCGCGCCCAGGCCGGCGCCGACTACCGCCTGGTGGGCCGCATCGGCACCCGGGACGCCATCGACACTCGCACGGGCACGACCTCGCGATTCAGCCAGTACACCTTCGAGCTGCTCGACATGGAGTACGGCGAGATCATCTGGTCGAACCTGTACGAGTTCAAGAAAGAGAACCGCGACGACGTCGTCTACCGCTAGGTCTGACGATGAAACTCGCAGCCCTTTCAGGGGCGCTGGCGGTCGCCGCCTTCGGCTCGGCCCAGGCCAAGCCGCCGCCTCTCCTGCCACCCGTCCCCTATGACGCGGGTCCGGAGACCTTCGTCGGCCGCCTGGCCACGGACCTTCCGGGCAACCGCGTGCTGAACCAGATGGAGATCGGCGCCCGGGCCTTCTGGCGCGGCGACCACGCCACGGCCAAGCCCGCCCTGGACGACGCCATCCTGCGCATCGACTCGGTGTTCTCCGATAACGCCAACGCCGCCAAGGCCCGCAAGCTCTGGTACGACGAGGGCTCCAAGGACTTCAAGGGCGAGCCCTACGAGCGGGCCATGGTGTTCCTGTACCGGGGCCTGATCTACCTGCACGACGCCGACTACGAGAACGCCCGGGCCGCCTTCCGGCGCGGCCTGATGCAGGACGCCTTCGCCGAGGAGGATCAGAACCGGTCCGACTTCGCCCTGCTGCTGTTCCTCGACGCCTGGGCCAGCCACCTCAACGGCGACACCGACCTGCGCGACGAGACCATGGTCCAGCTCAAGAAGCTGCGCCCCAACTATGGCGGCATCGGCGAGAAGGATGACACCCTGGTCCTGGCCGAGACCGGCATGGCCCCGCGCAAGCTGGGGGACGGGGCGAGCCACGCATTCTTCGTCTACCGGCGCGGCAAGCCGATCCTGGAAAACCAGGTTCAGGTGCTGAATGGGGCGGCGCCCATGCAGGCGTTCCCCATGGAGGACATCTACTACCAGGCCTCCACCCGCGGCGGCCGGGAGATCGACAAGATCCTGGCCGGCAAGGCCCAGTTCAAGGCCACCACGGGCGGCATCGGCAGCTTCCTCTCCGACACCACGGTGGCGCTCTCTTCCAACAGCACCGCCTTCAGCGCGGGCGGGCAGTACGGCGACGCCGTGGCCGCTGTGGGGGTGCTCTCGGGGGTCTTCCTGATCGTCTCCTCCAGCTCCAAGCC
This sequence comes from Phenylobacterium sp., assembly GCF_030693625.1. Classification (GTDB taxonomy): domain Bacteria; phylum Pseudomonadota; class Alphaproteobacteria; order Caulobacterales; family Caulobacteraceae; genus Phenylobacterium; species Phenylobacterium ferrooxidans. The sequence goes on along the minus strand of NZ_JAUYAF010000073.1, from coordinate 4,124 downwards.
CCAGGCCGACGTCCGCACCTGGAGTTCGCTGCCCGACACCGTCCACGTCCTGACGCTGGGGAGCGGCGGCAGGACGCCCAAGCTTACCGCCAACTTCCTCAAGGCCGGGGCGCCAGTGGCCGAAAAGCCCATCACCTGCGCCACCGACGCCAACCGCAAACAGCTGTGCCTCGTGCGCGCTCACTAAGAGAGAACGGAAATCCCATGACCTCCTTCCGCAAGCACTTGACGATCGTCGCCGCCACCGCCGCCCTGGGCCTTGGCCTGGCCGCCTGTGAGACCACCCCGCCCGAGGGCGGCGTCCGCATCGACCAGCAGAACAACATCCGCCCCGAGCTCAACTCGGTGCGGGTGATCGACAACACCCTGGCCAAGTATGTCGGCCGCAAGTTCAAGGTCGACAGCCTGCTGGACACCGAGGGCGCCTACGTCTCCACCGGCCCCACGGGCTTCAAGAAGATCACCGTCCAGATCCGCAACAAGACCAATGTGGCTCTGCCGTTGCAGGCCCGCGCCAGCTGGTACGATCAGAACGGCGTGCCCACCGACGGCGCCCAGGCCTGGACCAGCCTGTTCGTCCAGCCCAACGCCATGGTCACCTTCGAGCAGAACTCGGCCCGCCTGAACTCGGCCCAGTACTACGTCGAAATCCGCGGCGCCGAGTAAGCCCGCCTCAGGATCAGGAGGGTAAAATGCCCCACCGTATGAAGCTCGCGGCGCTAGCGGCCCTCCTGGTCGCCGGCCCCGCCATGGCCCAGCCCCAGTACCGGCCCCAGGCGCCGGAGGTGACCTATCGCGAGGGCATGCCCGAGGTGAACACCCCGGCCCCCAGCGTCAATCCCGACGCGGGGAACTACGCCTCGTCGGGCAGCTTCGCCCGCTGGTACGCCAGCGCCGGCCGACCCACCATGCTGATGTTCTGGAACCGCCAGCTGATCGAGGACGCCACCAGCCAGTACGACAGCGTCCAGACCACGCGGTCGGCCGGTGTCGCCATGGGCGAGGCCGCCGCGGTGCGCGGCCGCGGCTGGGCGGCCAGCGCGTCGAGCGGCGTCGCAGCCTCGGCCAGCGAGAGCCGTCAGTACCAGGAGCGGATGACGGACTCGAGCTACGGCTTCCGCAGCAACAACTTCACGCGCGGCGTCGAAAGCTCGATTCTCAGCACCTTCCTGTCGGCGGGCGCCCGGATCGTCGACCGCGAGGCGGTGATCCGCAAGGTCTCGGCCAAGCACTCCCGCGAGGACCGCATGGACATCCAGTATCTGGAGACCTTGGCCATGGGCCAGGGCATCCAGTACCTGATCGAGATCCTGCCCGATGACGACGCGTCGTCCCCCACCGGGGTCACCTTCACGGTGAAGGTCACCCACCTGCCCACCTCCACGGTGCGGGCCCAGTTCACCACCTCGGGCGATCCGCCGCGCGGCGAGGCCAAGTGGGTGGCGGTGAACGGGGCGGGCTTCGAGAAACGCGCCGCCTCCAGCCGCCAGACCCCGCAGTTGATCGGCGCCCAGGTGGCCTACGACACCATGACCAAGCTTCGCTAGGGCTCAGGCTCTGGCGCACGGAAAGGGCCTGGAGATGGCCCGTCGTCTTTCCTTCGGGTGGACGGAACGGCTGGGCTTGGGGGAGTTACCGGCCGGATCTCCAGACAGGCGTGGCCACCCCCCGGCGGCCACGCCTGTTGTCCTTTTGGTGGACATATCCCCGGCGCTCGCCGACGCTCCTTTCCAACAACGTGTTTAGGGAAGGGATGATCATGACCATGCGGGCCTTGGTGCTGGGCGGGGGCGGGCCGGTCGGCATCGCCTGGGAATCCGGACTGATCGCGGGCCTCGCCCAGGGCGGGGTCGATCTCGGAAAAGCCGACTTCATCCTGGGCACCTCGGCGGGCTCCTTCGTCGGCGCACGCCTGGCGCTGGGCGCGGAGTCGGCGACCCTGGCCGACCCGATCCTGGCCGAACCGCCCCCCGCGCCGCGTCCGGAGGGCCAGGCCAAGCCGGCCGCGCCGTCCGCCGATCTCACCGTCCTGGTGAAGATGATGGCCGACGCCCAGGGCGGCGTCCGCGATCCCCAGGAGGTGCGCGCCGAGATCGGCGCCTTCGCGCTGGCCGCCCAGACCCCGGCCGAGGCCACCTTCATCAAGAGCTTCGGCCATTCCTTCGCCGGCCTCCCCGACGACGCCTGGCCCGAGCGCGGCTTCGCCTGTTCGGCGGTGGACGCCCTGACTGGCGAGTTCAGGCTGTGGACCAAGGCGTCGGGCGTCGGCGTCACCCGCGCGGTGGCCTCCTCCTGCAGCGTGCCGGGCGTCTATCCTCCGGTCACTATCGACGGCCGCCGCTATATCGACGGCGGCATGCGCTCCACCCTCAACGCCGACCAGGCCGTGGGGCATGACCTCGTCGTCGTGGTCCAGGTGCGCGGCGGCGCCACCGCCGGCGCGGCCGCCGAGGCCACGGCCGCGCGCGTGCAGGCCGAACTCGACATCCTGCGCCAGGACGGCGCGAAGGTGGTGCTGATCGGCCCCGACGAAGGCAGTCAGGCCGCGATGGGCGTGAACCTCATGGACTTCCGCAAACGCGCCGCCGCCGCGCGGGCGGGCCTGGCCCAGGGCCTGGCCCAGGCGGCGGGGTTGAAGGCGGCCTGGGCGGGTTAGCTCTTTCCTCCCCCGTGAACGGGGGAGGAAAGAGTCACGGCCGTGCTGCTAGCCGTTCCGCTTCACGAACGCCCGGATGGCGGCGATCACCTGGTCCTGGTGGTCGGGGGTCAGATAGGGGTGCATCGGCAGGCTCATCACCTTTTCCGCCGCCGCGTCGGTGACCGGCAGGCCGCCGGGCGCCGGGTAGCGCGAATAGACCTGCTGCCGGTGGATCGGGATCGGATAGTAGACGGCGCTGGGGATCTCGGCGGCCTTCAGGTGGGCCGCCAGGCCGTCCCGGTCGTCGGTCTCGATGGTGTACTGCGCCCAGACGCTGACCCCGCCCGCGATCACCGACGGCGTGCGGACCACGTCCCCGAGCCCTGCCGCATAGCGGTCGGCCACCACGTTGCGGGCGGCGATCTCGTCCTCGAAGATGGTCAGCTTCTGCAGCAGCACGGCGGCCTGGAGGGTGTCCATGCGGCTGTTCATGCCGACGCGCATGTTCAGGTATTTGGGATCGTGGTCGAAGGTCTTGCCGGCGATGTCGGACTTCACCGCCTGGCCGTGGACCCGCAGCGAGACCAGCAGGTCGTGCAGCCGATCGTCCTTGCACAGCACCGCCCCGCCGTCGCCGTAGCAGCCCAGCGGCTTGGCCGGGAAGAAGCTGGTGGTGGTGACGTCGGCCCAGGCGATCGGGTGCTGGCCATTAAGCGTGCAGCCAAAGCCCTGGGCGGAGTCGGCGATCAGCTTCAGGCCGTGCTTCCTGGCCACCGCCGAGATGGCGGGATAGTCGGCGGGCTGACCAAACAGGTCCACCGCGATCACCGCGCGCGGCGTCAGCTTGCCCTCGGCCTTGATGGCCTCGATCGCCGCGTCCAGCTTCACCGGATCGAGGTTGTAGGTGTCGGGCAGGACGTCGACGAACACCGGCGAGGCGCCCACCAGGGGCATGACCTCGGCCGTGGCCGCGAAGGTGAAGGAGGGGCAGAAGACCGCGTCGCCGGGGCCGATCTCCCAGGCCATCAGGGGAAGCTGGAGGGCTTCGGTGCCAGACCCGCAGGACAGGACGAAGGGCGCCTGGCCGAACGCGCCGAGCTCCTTTTCGACCTGGGCGATCTCGGGCCCCATGATGTAGGCGCCCGAGCGCACCACCTTGAGGATCGCGTCCTCCAGGGGCTGGCCGAGGCGGACCCGCTGGGCCTGGAGGTCGATGAACGGAATCGGCATGGCGGATCAGTCCCGGGTCACGAAGCGGCGCGCTTCATGACACGGCGAGTCTAGCCAAGCCACACACGCTTGTTTTCGAAAAGTTGCGGCTGAAGACCTCTCCTCTCCCCGTTCAGGGCAGGGCTATCGCATATGACCGAGCATTGAGAAGAGGAAGGCGTCATCCCATCCGGCCCGCTTGATTTTGGTCTTGATGGATCCCTTGGCGGGGTGCTGTCGGATGATGTTGAGGGCGAGCTTTCGGATGAGGGCGAGG
>NZ_JAUYAF010000072.1 GCF_030693625.1 Phenylobacterium sp. | reverse complement strand
GCGGCGGCGGCGGCGGCGGCGGCGGGCGGAGCCTTGGGCGCCCTGGCCAGGGCGGGCAGGGCGACCAGGCTGAGGGTCAGGGCGGTTGCGGCGAGCGCCGACATGCGACACATGAACGGGACGGGCTCCGGGATGAGGTCGACACCATCCCAGACCCGCTTAAAGGAAGCGTTAAGCATAAGCGGGCGCCCCGCCCCGCGTCAGGGCCGATCCATGACCGAAGTGATCCTTGCGACCTCCGACCGCGCCGTGGTTCCCGTCCACGCCCTCTATGACGGGGATCTGGCGGGCTTCCTGGAGGGCCGTCCGGCCTTCGTGAAGGCCTTCGCCGAGACCGCCGAGTTCAAGGCCAAGGCCGGGCAGCTGCTGGTCCTGCCCAATGCCGAGGGCGGGATCGAGCGGGTGCTGTTTGGCCTGGGCTCCAGCCCCGCCGACCCCATGGTGTTCCGGGCCCTGCCCGCCAAGCTGCCGGCCGGCGACTACCGGATGGCCGTGGCCCCGGTGGGGATCAGCGCCGACCAGATCGCCCTGGCCTTCGCCTTGGGCAGCTACCGGTTTGACCGCTACAAGCAGAAGAAGACGGCCGAGCGGCCGCGCCTGGTGGCCGAGGGGGTCGACATCGCCGAGGTCAATTCCATCGCCCACGCCTGCGCCCTGGCCCGCGACATGGTCAATACGCCGGCCAACGACCTGGGCCCCCTGCAACTGGAGACCATCGCCCGCGAGATCGCCGAGCAGCATGGGGCCTCCATCACGGTGATCACCGGCGAGGGGCTGCTGGAGGCCAACTACCCCGCCGTCCACGCCGTGGGCCGCGCCGCGGTGGAGGCCCGAGCCCCCCGCATGATCGAGATCACCTGGGGCGAGGCCGGCAAGCCGCTGGTGGCCCTGGTGGGCAAGGGCGTCGTCTTCGACACCGGCGGCCTCGACATCAAGCCCTCGGCCGGCATGCGGCAGATGAAGAAGGACATGGGCGGGGCCGCCGCCGTCCTGGGCCTGGCCCGGATGATCATGGCCGCCAGGTTGCCGGTGCGCCTGGCCGTCCTGACGCCGGTGGTGGAGAACGCCATCAGCGGCGACGCCATGCGGCCGGGCGACATCCTGGACAGCCGCAAGGGACTGACCATCGAGGTGGGCAACACCGACGCCGAGGGCCGCCTGATCCTGGCCGACGCGCTGACCCGCGCCGCCGAGCTGGAGCCCGCCCTGACCCTGGATCTGGCCACCCTGACCGGCGCCGCGCGCGCCGCGCTGGGGCCGCAACTGCCGCCGTTCTACACCGACGACGATGAGCTGGCCGGCCAGATCGAGACGGCCATGAACCAGGTCTCCGACCCCATGTGGCGGATGCCCCTGTGGAAGGGCTATGTCGACGCCCTCGACAGCGACATCGCTGACATCAAGAACGATCCCGACGGCTGGGCCCAGGCGGGCTCGGTGACGGCGGCCCTCTTCCTGCAGCGGTTCGCGCCCGCCGGCCCCTGGGCCCACTTCGACATCTTCGCCTGGAACCCGCGCGGGCGTCCGGGCTGGACGGCGGGCGCCGAAGCCCAGGCCATCCGCGCCCTCTACCAGATGATCCGGACCCGGTTTGCGTGAGCCGCGATCCCCGCAACACGCTGGCCCGTCCCGACCTCGCCGCCCGGTCCCTTGAGGGGCTGGCGGCGGCCGGCGCCTATGGCGACCCCGCGCCCATGACCGCCGTGGTTCCGGCCGCGCCCCTGCGCGCCGGCCCGGACGCCGACGCCGAGCAGGTGGACCAGCTGCTGTTTGGCGAGACCTTCGACGTGTTGGAGGAGACGGGCGGCTTCTGCTGGGGTCAGGCGCGGCGGGACGGCTATGTGGGCTTCGTGGCCAAGGCCGACCTTGCGCCCCTGGCCCCCGCCCCGACCCACAGGGTGTCGGCGCTTCGCACCTACGCCTTCAAGGATCCCAGCATCAAGAGCCGGGCGCTGGGGCCCTATTCCCTGGGCGGCCTGATCGCCGTGGAGGCCCGCGAGGGGCGGTTCGTGAAGGGCGCCAACAGCGGTTGGTTCGTGGAGGACCACCTGTCGCCGATCGGTGTCTTCGAGGCCGACTTCGTGGCGGTGGCGGAGCGCTATCTGGGCGCACCCTATCTCTGGGGCGGGCGCGAGAGCCTGGGGTTGGACTGCTCTGGCCTGGTGCAGCAGGCGCTGTTGGCCTGCGGCCGGGCCTGCCCGCGCGACACCGACCAGCAGGCCCTGATGGGCCGCCCGGTGGAGACCCTGGCCCGGGGCGACCTGGTGTTCTGGCGGGGCCACGTGGCGATCCTGCTGGACAGCGCGACCATCCTGCACGCCAACGCCCACCACATGGCCACCGCCATAGAGCCGCTGGCCCAGGCCATCACCCGGATCGGCGCGACCAGCAGCGGCCAGCCCACGGCCTATCGCAGGCTGTAGCCTGGGCCCCATACGAAAAGACCCCCCGCGATGCGGAGGGCCCTGTCTCTCGTTGTGCTCGCGAAGAGTCGTCTAGCTCGGGGAGCCGGTGTTCTGGGCGGCGGTGGCGGTCGGGGCCTTGGCCGCGCCCGTGGTGGGCGCCTGGCCGGCGGGGCCGCCCGAGGTGGCCGCAGGCGTGGCGGTCGAACCGGTGGCGGTGGGGTCCGTGGCTGAGGCCGCTGCGCCCGCATCGGCGGCGGCGGGAGCCGCGGCGGCCGGGTTCGGAGCCGGGAAGGCCACCGTGCCGCCCTTGGAGTTCAGATAGGCCAGCAGGTTGATGCGGTCTTCCGGCTTCTTCAGGCCGACGAAGCCCATCTTGGTGCCGGGCATCGCCTTGGTGGGGTTCTTGAGGAACTCCGACAGGTTTTCATAGTCCCAGATCGGATGCGTGGCGCTGTATTCCACCATGGCGGCGGAATAGGCGAAGCCGGCATGCGAGCCTGGCTTGCGCCCGACGACGGCCCACTGGTTGGGTCCGGTGCCGTTGGCGCCGCCGTTGTCGATGGTGTGGCAGGACTTGCACTTGGCGAACACGGCTTCGCCCGCGGCGATGTCGGCCACCGGCAGGACGGTGCCCCAGTCGATGGGCGCGTCGGCGACAGGGCCGCCGGCGCCGGCCTCCTCAGCCACCTCGATGGCGTAGCCGGGCTTCTCCGCCTTTTCGGCGGCGAACATGACCGTTGTGATCTCGCGGAGGCCGACAATGGCCAGACCCGTCGCCAGCACGGCGCCGGCGACTTTGTTGAACGTAAGGTCGCTCATCGTCTTGAAATCGGCCCTCTAATCGGCCGGCCCAAAGACCGGCGGAAGCGCGGGAATCCCCGCCCCTTATTGCGCCCGCGTCTCTTACACGCTACCGGCGCTGGCGCAACCGGCCAGTTGGTCGCTCCCCAGATCACGTCCGTGATCTGGGCATTTTTGGAGTTGGAGCGGAATGCGGGCGGTTCCCACTTTCTCTCATTCGCTCAGTCCCTCATGAACCCCATCGTCCTGATTCCCGCCCGACTTGCGGCCACCCGACTTCCCAACAAGCCCCTCGCCGACATCGAGGGGATACCGATGATCGTCCGGGTTCTGCGCCAGGCCCAGGCCGCGAATCTTGGTCCGGTGGCCGTCGCGGCGGGCGATTCGGAGATCGTGGAGGCGGTCGTCGCCGCCGGAGGCCGAGCCGTTCTCACCGACCCCGATCTGCCCTCCGGCTCCGACCGGCTGGTGGCGGCCCTGGCCGAGTTGGACCCCCGAGGCGTCCACGACGTGGTGATCAACCTGCAAGGCGACATGCCCTTCGTGGCGCCGGCCGACCTCGCGGCCTGCGCGGCCCTGCTGAGCGACCAGCCTTCCTGCGACATCGCCACCATCGTCGAGAAGGAAGCATCCCCCGAGGTCCGCACCAATCCCGACATGGTCAAGGCGGTGCTGGCGATGGCGCCGGACGGCAGGACCGGCCGGGCGCTCTACTTTACCCGCTCCACCCTCTATGGCGACGGGCCGGTGTGGCACCACCACGGCATCTACGCCTATCGCCGCGCGGCGCTGGAGGCCTTCACGGCGGCCAAGCCATCGCCGCTGGAGCAGCGGGAGAAGCTGGAACAGCTGCGGGCCATGGAGCTGGGACTCTCTATCTGGGCGACGGTGGTCGACACGGCGCCGATCTCGGTGGACAACCCCGCCGATCTTGAGCGGGCGCGGGCCTTCGCCCGGCAAATCGGAGTCAGGTCATGAGCACGGGGCGGATCGCCTTCCAGGGTGAGCTGGGGGCCAACAGCCATGAGGCCTGCGTCGCGGCCTTCCCGGACATGACACCGGTGGCTCACCCGACCTTCGAGGAGGCCTTCGAGGCCATCAAGTCCGGCGATTGCCAGCTGGGCATGATCCCGGTGGAGAACTCCATCGCCGGCCGAGTCGCCGATGTTCACCACCTGCTGCCCAATTCCGGGCTGAAGATCATCGGCGAGCGCTTCAAGCCGATCCATTTCCAGCTGATGGTCAATCCCGGCGTGAAGCTGGAGGCGGTAAAGACCGTCGCCTCCATGCCCATCGCGCTCGCCCAATGCCGCAAGACCATCCGCCGGCTGAAGCTGAAGACCGAGCAGGTGGGGGACACCGCGCTCTCGGCCAAGCTTCTGGCCGAGCATCCCGATCCCACCAAGGCCGCGATCGCGCCGGCCCTGGCCGCCGAGCTCTATGGCCTGGAGATCCTCGCCCGGGACATCGAGGACACCCACAACAACACCACCCGCTTCCTGGTGATGACCGCCGACAAGGCGCCGCCGCCGCCGCCCTTCACCAGCCCCTGCGTGACGAGCTTCGTGTTCCGGGTGCGCAACCTGCCGGCGGCGCTCTACAAGGCCATGGGCGGGTTCGCCACCAACGGGGTGAACATGACCAAGCTGGAGAGCTACATGGAGAACGGCGCCTTCACGGCGACCTTCTTCTACTCCGAGGTGGACGGCCGCCCGGAAGACCGCAACCTGGCGCTGGCCTTCGAGGAGCTGCAGTTCTTCTCCGAGCAGTTCGAAATCCTCGGCGTCTATCCCGCCGACCCGTTCCGGACCCGCGTCTGATGCGCACCATCGAGATGGACGGCGCGGCCTATCCCAGCATCAAGGCCTTCTGCGAGGACCTGAAGACCGAGATCAGGGCGCTGCCCGGGCACGGCTCCAGCATCGAGGCCTTCGTGGACTCGATGATCTGGGCCAACGGCATGAGCGAGCTGGCGCCGCCCTACATGATCCGAGTGCGGGGCTTGGACGGCGGACCGCTGGCCGAGTTCGTCAAGGATCTCTCCAATGCGCTGGGTCAGGCCCGCATGGAGGTCCGCAACCGCCGCGCCGAGGACGTCGAGGTCATCCTGTCGCTGCGGCGGTAGGTCAGGCGGCGTCCAGCGCCCGCAATAGACTGTCGGCGGGCACACCCCATTGGCGGTGCAGTTTGGCCATCATGGCCGGGGTCAGACTGCGTCGGCCGTTGAGCACCTCCGAGGCGCGCGACCGAGATCCCAGGAGCTGGGCGAGGTCGGTCTGGGTAAGGCCTTTCAGGTCCATGGCGAAGCGAATGGCGTCCAGTGGCTCGGCGGGCTCGATCGGCCAGCGCCGGCGCTCATAAGCCTCGATGAGATCCGACAGCACGTCAAACCGGTCAGCTTGAGCGCTGCCCTTCGCCGGCTGCGTCTCGAAATACTGTGCGACTTCGGAAAGGGCCCAGTCGTAGTCGACCTCATTGTGCAGGGCTCGGATATCCATCACACGGTCTCCACATCGATGCGGTCGTATTCGGCGTGCGTGCCTACGAACTTGATCAGCACGCGCCGGTAGCCGTAGGCCACATGGACGACCAGTCGGAACTTGTTGCCGCCGATGTCGAAGACGAGACGGTTGTCCGCCACGAAATCCACGGCCGCGCCGAACATCGCCTTGACCTCCGACGGTCCTGACCAGCTCGCCTGATTGACGAGGCCGTACCAGGACCGCAGAGGCCGTTCCGCCTGCGGATGCCGTTCCCAGAACTGGATCAGAGTCCGCTTGGCGATGATCTGCACGACGAGAGACTAGCATGTTCCCCACGTGGGAACAACGCCTAGGCCGCCGCGGCGATCAGGGTGTCGTCGATCTGGGTGGCGCGGGTGTCGGCGGGGCGCGAGGTCATGCGGGCCGCATAGTCCTTGAAGACCGGGCGCGGCTCGATGGTCCCGAACTGCATGCCCCAGGCCAGGTGCGAAGCGACATAGAGGTCGGCGGCGGTGAAGCTGTCGCCCACCAGGTAGTCGCGGCCGGTGAGCGCGTTCTCCAGGGTGTCCATGACGTCGCCCAGGTCACCCCAGCCGGCCGAGCGCTTGCTGTCGGCTGAGACTTCGAAGCCCAGGCTCTTGACCGTGACCGCGGCCTCCAGGGGGCCCGCGGCGAAGAACAGCCAGCGGTAATAGTCGCCGCGCAGCTTGCTCCCCACCGGCGGGGCGAGGTTGGCCTGCGGGAAAGCGTCGGCCATGTAGGCGCAGATGGCGGCGCATTCGGTGATCACGGTGTCGCCGTGCTTGACGGCCGGCACCTTGCCCATGGGGTTCACCGCCAGATAGGCCGGGTCCTTCATGGCGTCGAAGTCGAGGATTTGGGTCTCGTAGGGCTGGCCGACCTCCTCCAGCAGCCAGCGGATGATGCGGCCGCGCGACATGGGATGGGTGTAGAAAACGATCTGGTCCGTCATGGCTGTTCCTCCGTTGTTGGAGGCACCCTAGACCATCCTGCTGACAGCAGTATGGCAGCAGCCTAGGTCGACGTGGAAATGAGCTGTCCGTCGGCGTCCAGGCTCCCCTTGGATTGGTCGAGCATCACCAGGACATTGCCCTGAGGATCCATGACCACGGCGCAACGCCCGATGGGGATGTCGAACGGGCCGCGGATCTCACGGCCGCCCGAGGCGATGAAGCGGGCGAAGGCCGCGTCGGTGTCGGCCACCAGCAGATTGACCTCCGGCCCCAGCTGGGTGTGCAGGACCAGTTCGGCGTCGGTGTCGGGCATGGAGAGCCCGGCGGCGACCGGCGAGCGCCAGATCACCCCGTGTCCCAGGCCTTCATAGAAGGCGATGGCGGCGTCCGGGTCGGCCGCCTTCAGCATCAGGCAGTCGAGCTTGCGGAAAAGGGCTTCAACCATCGCGGCCTCCTGTCAGGCGACCCTAGTCAAGCGCCACCGCCAGCGCTCTGTCAGCAGTCAGCTCTCCGCCCAGGCCTTGATGAGCTGGTGGGCGATGGCCATGGGGCCCGGCGCAAAGGTGTTGGGCAGTTTGCCGGCCAGCAGGGTGCGGGCCTCTTCCTTGGTGAACCAGCGGACCTCGGAGAGCTCGGTCTGGTCAGGGGCGGCGTCGTCGTCCTCCACCTGGGCGATCAGGCCGATCATCAAGGATGATGGATAGGGCCAGGGCTGGGTGGAGTGGTAGGCGACCGAGGAGGTCTTCAGGCCCGCCTCCTCGTGCAGTTCGCGGGCGCAGGCCTCCTCGATGGTCTCGCCGGGCTCCAGGAACCCTGCCAGGGAGGAGAACATGCCGGCCGGCCAGATTTCCTGGCGGCCCAGCATGCAGCGCTCGCCATGGACGGCCAGCATGATCACCACCGGATCGGTGCGCGGGAAGTGTTCGGCCTTGCAGGCGGGGCAGGCGCGCTTCCAGCCGCCTTCGGCCACCAGGGACGGCTCGCCGCAGTTGGCGCAGTGCTTGTGACGGCGGCGCCATTCGAACATCTGCTTGGCCGTGGCCAGGATGGCGGCGTCTGTGTGGGGCAGGCGGGTGGCGAGCGCCCGAAGGTCTTCGAATCGCCCCAGGCCCTGCAGCGGTCCGTCGCAGGGGTCGGCGCCCCCGTCCAGGTCGACGGCGAAGACCGCGGTCTCCTTCCAGAGGCCCATGAACAGCAGGGTCTCGGCCCCGCCGGCCAGGTCGGCCGCCATCCTGGCCGGCAGGTAGGCGATCTGCACCCCGCCGTCCTTGGCGTCCTCCACCAACGGCTTGCCGTTCCACAGGGCGATCCCCAGGGATTCGTCGGACTTCAGCCGCTCGTTGAGCCAGGCGTCGTCCTTACGGCGCTCGCTGGCGCGGTTCAGGGGGTTTCCGGCGAAGGTGTTCTGGAAGGAAGAAAGAGCCATGAAAGCTCTCTTAGCGTCGCCCAAGCTTGCGCGCGAGCCTCAAGGTCGCGATATAGGGGGTGGAGATCGGCGACGGGCGGACGCCTCGCCAACCCGGTCAGGTCCGGAAGGAAGCAGCCGCAACGAGTTTCGCTCCGGGTCGTCGTTCGGTCTCCACCCATCCTATCTCGACAAAGCGCCAACGGCGCGGGGCGCATGGCCGACGAAGATCTCTCGCTCGATCCCGAAACGCCCGAGCGTGATCCCAATACGGAGGACATGTTCGGCGCGCCGCCGCCCGCGCCGGTGACGCCTCCGCAAGAGACCTCGGCCGCCTACACCGTCATCGCCCGCAAATACCGGCCCCGCACCTTCGACGACCTCTATGGCCAGGAAGCCATGGTGCGGACGCTGAAGAACGCCTTCTCCACTGGCCGGATCGCCCACGCCTTCATGCTGATCGGGGTGCGCGGGGTGGGCAAGACCACCACGGCCCGCCTGCTGGCGCGGGCGCTGAACTACGAGACCGACGCCATCCACGAGCCGACGCTGGATCTTCGCGACGAGGGCCGGCACTGCAAGGCGATCATCGAGGGGCGGCACATGGACGTGCTGGAGCTCGACGCCGCCAGCCGCACCAAGGTGGAGGACATGCGCGAGCTGCTGGACGGGGTGCGCTACGCCCCCGTCGAGGCGCGCTACAAGGTCTACATCATCGACGAAGTGCACATGCTCTCCACCTCGTCCTTCAACGCCCTGTTGAAGACCCTGGAAGAGCCGCCGCCGCACGTGAAATTCATCTTCGCCACCACCGAGATCCGCAAGGTTCCGGTGACCATCTTGTCGCGCTGCCAGCGGTTCGACCTGCGCCGGGTGGAGCCCGACGTGATCGTCAAGAACCTGGAGATGATCACCGAGGCCGAGGGCGTCCGCGTCGACGCCGAGGGCCTGCTGCTGATCGCCCGGGCCGCGGAGGGCTCGGTGCGCGACGCCCAGTCGATGCTGGACCAGGCTATCGTCCAGGGAGAGCCTGGCCAGACCGTGCCGGCCACCCTGATCCGCGACATGCTGGGCCTGGCCGACCGGGCGCAGACCATCACGCTCTTCGAGCAGACCATGCGCGGCGAGCCCGGCCCGGCCATCGAGACCTTCCGGACCCTCTACGGCTACGGCGCGGATCCGGGCCAAGTGATGCTGGACCTGCTGGAGCACGCCCATTCCGCCTCGGTGGCCAAGGCCATCGGGGCCCACGCCCTAATCATGCCGCGCGAACAGGCCGGCCGGCTGGCGGCGATCGGCGCCGCGGTCTCGGCGGGCACCCTGTCGCGGATGTGGCAGATGCTGCTGCGGGCCTATGACGAGGTGCGTCGGTCTCCGGACCCGGCCGCGGCGGTGGACATGGCGCTGATCCGCCTGGCCTATGCCGCCGACCTGCCCGGGCCCGAGGAGGCGCTCAAGCGCATCCAGACCGGCGACCCGGTGGGCAGCGCGCCGGCGCCTTCCGGCGGCGGCGGCGGTGGCGGTGCGAGCCAGGGGGGTGGCGGAAGCGTCACGGCCCAGGCCCGCGTCCTGGCGCCGGAGCCCCAGGCGGCCGAGGCGCCGCCGGTGCTGCAGTCCTTCGCCGATGTCATCGCCCTGATCGAGAAGAAGCGCGATATCGCTCTGCGCCTCGACGTCGAGCGCTATGTGCGGCCAGTCAGCTTCCGGCCCGGCGCCATCGAGTTCGAACCCGCGCCCGGCGCGCCCTCGAACCTGGCCCAGCGGCTGATCGGTCGCCTGAGGGAATGGACGGGCCAGCCCTGGCTGATCGCCGCCCAGGGCGGCGGCGGGGCCGAGAGCCAGTGGGAACGCCAGAAGCGCGAGGAGCGCGAGGTCCGCTCCGAGATCGAGCAGGACCCCTTTGTCCTCTCGGTGATGAAGAGCTTCCCGGGCGCCGAGATCGTCAGCATCCGCACCCTGCCGACGCCGGAGGCCTCACCGGCCGACGCGCCGCCGGAAGACGACGAAGACTAGCCAGTTCATGACGCGAGTGAGGGTTCGATGAAGGATTTGGGCGGCCTGATGAAACAGGCCCAGGCCATGCAGCAGAAGCTGGCCGAGGCGCAGGAGCGCCTGGCGCAGCTGGTGATCGAGGGCACCTCGGGCGGCGGCATGGTCAAGCTCACCCTGAAGGGCACCGGCGAACTGGCCTCGGTCGAGATCGACGAGAGCCTGCTGGCGCCCGGGGAAGGCGAGGTGATCTCCGACCTGATCGTCGCCGCCCACGCCGACGCCAAGCGCAAGCTGGACGCCCAGCAGGCTGAAATGATGCGCAACGCCGCCGGCCCGCTGGCGGGGATGGGCCTGCCCGGAATGCCGAAGTTCTAGGGCGGGTTGAGGAAAAGTGGGAACCGGTTTTCCGCCCGCATCCCGCCCGGCCTAGAGCTTGAGTTCCAGCCGAGCGACCTGGTTGGTCCGGTCCATCAGGTCCTGGGTGGCGGTTCCAATCTGGACGAAACCCTGAGCGAGCCAGAAGCGCAGGGCCGCCGGGTTCTGGTCCTGGACGATCAGGCGGACGGCCCGGCCGTCCTGGCTGATGATCCAGCTCTTCACGGCCGCCAGGATCCGCTCGCCCAGCCTCTGGCCCCGGGCCTCGGGCGCCACGAGCAGCAGGCCCAGATACCAGACATGGCGCTCGGGGAAGTCCCGCAGCAGCTCCACGGTGGCGGTCAGGCCCCGGTCGGTCCAGGCCCCGATGACGAACTTGTCGCGCAGCGGATGATCGGGCGGGGCGTCGGTCAGCAGAGCCTCGGCGGCGTAGGGACCCGGCGGATGGCCGGTGACGAGGACCTCGAAGTCCTCGCAGCGCTCCAGCAGAACCTGAAGCTCCTCCAGCGCCGAACCGGAGATGAGGGCCAGCTGGGCGGCCTCGACGAGGGGCAGGTCGGGCGTGGTCATGGCGCGGGCTGCCCTCGACATCTACATAGGAACAACCCGACAATCCCTTGAATCGCCCCCGCGTGATGCACTTTAGATAGTTAGCGCGGGAATCGGGCGGAAAACCGGTTCCCACTTTTCCTATTCCCACTCTAGCAGGAGCCAGATTGGCCGCCTCCGCCGGACCTGAAATCGAGCGCCTGATCTCGCTGCTGTCGAAGCTGCCGGGCCTGGGCCCGCGCTCGGCGCGGCGCGCGGCGCTCGCCCTGCTCAAGCGGCGGGAGCAACTGCTACAGCCGCTCGCCGAGGCCCTGGCCGTAGCGTCGGAGCGGGTGAAGACCTGCTCCACCTGCGGCTCGCTGGACACCCAGGACCCCTGCGCCATCTGCGACGACCGCTCCCGCGACCCGACCCTGGTCTGTGTCGTGGAGGAGGTGGGCGCGCTGTGGGCCATGGAGCGGGCCAGCGCCTTCCGGGGCCGCTACCACGTGCTGGGGGGCCTGCTGTCGGCTCTCGACGGCGTGGGCCCCGAGGCGTTGCGGGTCAATTCGCTGGTGACGCGGGCCATGGAGGAGGGAGTCACCGAGGTGATCCTCGCCCTGCCGGCCACCGTGGACGGCCAGACCACGGCCCACTACCTGGCCGAACGCCTCTCCAACGCCCACGTCTCGGTGACCATGCTGGCCCGCGGCGTGCCGGTGGGGGGCGAGCTGGACTGGCTGGACGACGGCACCATCGCCCAGGCCATGCGGGCCAGGCGCCCGGCCTAGGTCCGGGTGAGCTCGAAATAGGCCCGGGCAGCCGCTGAAGCGCTCTCCGAAACCACGGCGAAAACCCGCATCCGCAGGGGGAAAGTGGGCAGCGGCCGCATCACCACCCCCGCGGGCGCAGCGCCGGCGAGGCTCTCCTGCACCATGGCCAGGCCGACGCCAGCCGCCACCAGGCCAAGGATGGTGGTCGGCTCGACGGCTTCGATGCGGACATCGGGGGCGAAGCCGCTCGCGCGGCAGGCGGCGATCCACTCCGCCCGGGCCTGGGGATTGCCCCGCTCGGGCAGGGCGATGAAGGCTTCGCCGTCGAGGCGCGCCTCCACCAGATGGGTGTCGGCGGCGAGCCGGTGATCGGCGGGGATGGCCAGGCGATAGGGCTCCTCGGCGACAAGGGCGATCCGCAGGCCCGCGGACTCAGCGGGCGGGGTGTAGACATGAGCGACGTCCAGGGCGCCCTCGCGCAGCGCCTGCACCTGATCGCCGGAGCGCATCGCGCGCAGCTCGATCCCAACGCCGGGCCGTTCATGACGGAAGCGCCGCAGGGCGCGTCCGAGGACGCCGGCGTGCACGGCGCCTTCCACAAAGCCCAGGGAAAGCCGCCCGCCCTCTCCGCGGCCCGCCGCCTTGGCCTGTTGCTCCACCCCGGCGGCATGGGCCAGCAGGGCCCGGGCCTGGTCGAGGAACCGCCAGCCTTCCGCCGTCAGCCGCAACCGCCTTCGCTCGCGGTGGAAGAGGGTCAGGCCCAGGCCGGCCTCCAGTTCGCGGATGCGCTGGCTGAGCGGCGACTGGGAGACGCCCAGCCGGGCGGCGGCCCGACCGACATTCTCTTCCTCCGCGACAGCCACGAAGTAGCCCAGGCGCCACAGCTCCAGCATCAGATCATCCAGGTCTCAAACCGGTCCGGATCAGACTTGGACAGGCTTAGGTCGCGGATCGCAAGGTGAACCTCTTTGGAGGAGGGGGCCCATGGCGCTCAGCAAATTCGGTTTCATCGTCACGGGGGCGGGCTTTGAGCCGGCGGGGCAGCGTGTGGTTCTGTCGACAGATGTTTTCGAGATGATCGCCGTAGGCGTTCCGGCCGCAGCGGAGGCCGTCGCCGTCGCTCGCCAACTGGCCTCGGAAGGCGTGCAACTGCTGGAACTCTGTGGCGGGTTCGGGCCGGTGTGGACGGCCAGGGTCATCGAGGCGGTGGGGCCCGGCGTTCCCGTGGGGTCGGTGGGCTACGGACCGGAGTCGATCGACGCCATGTACGCCCTGTTCAAGGCCTGAAGCCTTCCGGCCGCGCCACCCAGACCAGGCCCGACCAGCTGTGGCCGTCATGGGTCGAGGTGAAGTCGAGGGTTTCGTCCCGCTGCAGTCCGAGCTTGCGCATCACCGCCTGGGAGCGGTGGTTGTCGAGCGCGGTGTAGCTGAGCACTTCCTCCAGGCCGCAGCGGGTGAAGCCATCGATGAGGCTGGCGCGGGCGGCTTCGGTGGCGATGCCGAAACCCCAGCTTCCGCGCGTCAGGCGCCAGCCGATCTCCACATTGGGCGAGCGGGGATGCCAGGTGTCGATGGGCATGATCCCAACATAGCCGAGGAAGGCGCCTGCGTGGGCGGTGACGACCCAGCGGGTGTAGCCCAGGCGGTCATGGGCGGCGCGGTAGCGGGCCATCTTGGCCGCGGCGGCGTCACGGTCCACGGGCCCGCCGGCGTCGGCCTGGACCTCGGGGTCAGCCAGCATGGCGGCGAAGGCGTCGAGGTCCTCGTCGCGCCAGGGCCTCAGGATCGTCCGTTCGGTGGTGATCATCAGGTCGCCCTCCTAAGGGAATCTGGTAGCACGGCGGCAGGCCGACGAACGAGGCGCCCATGTACGGAATCCTTTGCGCGACCCCGGAGGAGCTGGCGGCCCTGCAGGCGCGGTTGTCGGTGACGACCCAGCCGGTGGCCTATGGGCCGACCCAGGTCTGGACCGGGACCCACCAGGGCGCGCAGTTCGCCCTGGCCCTGGCCGGCATGGGCAAGGTCAATGCGGCGGCCGCCGCCACCCTGCTGCTGTCGGTCTTCCATGCTGACACCCTGATCTTCGCCGGCGTGGCGGGGGGGCTGAACCCGGCGCTGGGGGTGGGGTCGGTGCTGCTGGCGGAACGGCTGGACATTCACGACTACGGCCACGTCTTCGAGGGCGCCTTTACCCCGACGCGGTCGGGCCAAATGCCGATCGGGGCGGCCCGGCTGACGGCCCTGACACCGGTGGCGGGGCCCGTCGCCGCGAACCTCGCCAGGCTGCGCGACACGGTCGCCGGAGCGCTTGGCCACCCCATCGCCCTGGGGGGCGTGATCACCGCCGACTATTTCCTCAACTGCGCGGTGACCCGGGACCAGCTGCACGCCGCCTTCGGCGCCGACGCCATCGACATGGAGTCCGGCGCCGTGGACCAGGTGGCCCTGGCCTGGGGCCGGCCGCTCTATGTGATCCGCACCCTGTCGGACCTGGCCGGGGCGGAGGGCCACCTGAGCTATCTGGAGATGGCGCAGATGGCGGCGGATAACTCGGCCCTCTGCGTTCCGGCCCTGCTGGCGATTCTCACCGACTCCGCGTAAAGAACGGAGCATGAACTCCCTGCTGATCTTCCTCGTCATCGCCCTCGTGGCGGCCGCCATCGGCTTCACCTGGGCCCTGATGGAGCGCGGCCGCGCCAACCGGGCCGAGGCGCGGTCCTGGGCGCTGCAGGATTCGGCCTCGCGCCTGAAGCTCATCGAGGAGCAGGGCGGGCGCAACGCCGCCATCATCCAGGCCGAGGCGGCCAACGCCATCGCCGAACAGGTGCTCAAGCGCGCCGACGAGACCTTCCACAACCGCGAGCAGCTGGCCCAGGCGCGGCTGGAGGCCCAGCTGAAGCCGGTGGCCGAGAGCCTGGCCAAGTTCCAGGAGCAGGTCGTCGCCGTCGAGAAGACCCGCGCCGAGGAGACCGGCGGTCTGAAGGCCCAGATCAGCCAGCTGCTGCTGGCGTCGACCGCGACCCAGGAGGAAGCCCGCAAGCTGTCGGCCGCTTTGCGACGGGGGGCGGGCGTCCAGGGCCGCTGGGGCGAGCAGACCCTGCGCAACGTCCTGGAGGCGGCCGGGCTGCACAACCGTTACGACTTCGACGAACAGACCTCCACCGACACCGAGGAGGGCCGCCGCCGGCCTGACGTCACCGTGCGCCTGCCGGGCGGGGCGGTGTTCGTCATCGACGCCAAGTGTTCGTTGAACGCCTTCCTTGACGCCCAGGACGCCACCGACGAGGTGATCCGCGAGGCCTGCTATGTCCGCCACGCCCAGAGCGTGCGGACCCACATGGTGGGTCTCTCGGGCAAGTCCTACTGGGACCAGTTCAACCAGGGCTCGCCGGACTTCGTGGCCATGTTCATCCCCGGTGACAGCTTCCTGGCCGCGGCCCTGGACCGGATGCCTGAGCTGATGACCGAGGCCATGGACAAGCGGGTGCTGGTGGTGACGCCCACCACCCTCTTCGCCCTGTGCAAGGCCGTGGTCTATGGCTGGCGGGTGGAGGAGCAGGCGGCCAACGCCCAGGAGATCTCCAAGCTGGGGCGCGAGCTCTACAAGCGCCTGTCGGTGATGGGGGGCCACGCGGCCTCCGTCGGCAAGGCGCTGGAGGCCGCCGTCGGCCGCTACAATTCCTTCGTCGGCTCGCTAGAGACCCAGGTCATGACCCAGGCGCGGCGCTTCGAGGACCTGCAGGTGGACCACGAGGGCAAGGAATTGCCGGAACTGGGCCCTGTCGAGACCGGCATCCGGCCTCTCACCAAGCTCGCCATCGAGGCTCGGGATGACGACGCGCCGACGGCCGCCGTCTTGACGCTCAAAGGCGGCTGACCTACCTGAAAACCATGGCTCTTCGCGAAATCCTTGTTGTCCCCGATCCCGTGCTGAAACAGGTCTCCACCCCCGTCGAGGTGGTGGACGACGCGCTGCGCGCCCTGATGGACGACATGCTGGAGACCATGTACGCCGCGCCGGGCATTGGCCTGGCGGCGATCCAGGTCGGGGTGCCCAAGCAGGTGATCGTCATGGACCTGGCGGCCCCTGACACCCCGCCGGAGCCCCGCTATTTCGTCAACCCGGAAATCCTCTGGTCGTCGGAAGACACCGCCCCCTACGAAGAGGGCTGCCTGTCGGTCCCCGAGATCTATGACGAGGTCGAGCGCCCCGCCCGGGTGAAGCTGAAGTACCTGAACTATCAGGGCGAGGAAGTGATCGAGGACGCCGAGGGCCTGTACGCCGTCTGCATCCAGCACGAGATGGATCACCTGAAGGGCGTGCTCTTCATCGACTACCTCTCGCGCCTGAAGCGCGACCGGGCGGTCGCCAAGGTGAAGAAGCAGGTCCGGGCCGCCTAGAGACCTTCGTGAGGAGTCCGCCCGCGCGGGAGGGGACGACCGGTCATGGACGTGACCGACTGCCCCGACCAGATCCCCCCCGGGATCCGATCCCGACCTCACCCGATAATCCTTTTCAGGGCCGCGGTTCGATCGGTCGCCTACGCGGGCCGGTAAGCGCTCCGGACCTGGGCGCTCGATAGCAGCAGAGCCGACGGGCCGTGATGGCGTTTTCTGGTACGGTCACCAAGATGAGGATTTGTTCCCGGCGCCCATGACCGACACCCCGCCGCCGGGTCACAACCGGCCCTTCCCCTATAACCAGCTCGACGCCTTCCTCACCCGGCCTGGGCTGGACGAGGCCATGCGCAGCTCCGTGCGCGGGGCGGTGGCCTATTACGACGCCGCGCCGACCCTGCACCGCGACGTCAAGGACGTGAGCCGCTTCCTGCTGGGGGTGCTGGCCCTCTATCTGGACGCCAGCGGCGGCCTGACCCATCGGCGTCTGCGGGAATTGTCGGGCAAGAGCGGCATCCTCAGCGCGGGGACCGCGACGGCGGTGCTGCTGCGGCTGCAGCTGATCGGTTACGTGACCCGCGCCGAGGCCGCCAACGGCCACAGCCGGCCCTACAAGCCGACGGCCGCCATGGAAGCGGCCTTCCGGGGACGGATGCGGATCGAATTCGAGGCCCTCAGCCACCTTACCGACGAGGTCGACCTGATGCTGGCCCGGTTCGATGAGCCGGAGGTCTTCGCCATGCTGATGGCGATGATGGGGGATCAATCGATGATGGCCGCGGGCTCGCCCAACCCCGACATCGCGGCGTTCAACGCGCTGGCCGTGCGCTCGGCGGGGCTGCTGATCCTGTTCGAGGTGATGTCCAAGGCCGACACCGGAGGGGCCTTCCCGCCGTTGGGCGAGGTCGAGCTGTCGGTGGCCGCCATCGCCCGGCACTACCAGGTCTCCCGCAGCCACGTCCTGTCGGTGCTGCGGGATATCGAGGCCGCGGGATGGATCGAGAAGGGCCCAAGGGAGGGAGCATGGATCCTGACGCCCGCCCTGCGGGCCGACATCCGCATCTTTTACGGCATCACCTATCTGGGCCTGATCCGCGCCACCGAGATGGCGTTCGAACGGCTGGAGGCGGGGCAGAAGGCGGGGTGAACTTTCATTCCTCCCCCGCAGCGCAGGGGAGGGAAGTGATCTTCTAGTTCTTCGCGTCGGCCGCGGCGGCGTCGATCTTGGCGTCGGCGGTGGCGGCGGCTTGGCTGGCCTTGTCGCCGGCCTTGTCGGCGCCTTCCTTCAACTCGGCGCCGGCGGTGGCGAAGGCGTCCTTGGCCACAGCGCCGGCTTCGGCCGCGCCTTGCTTGATGTCGTTGCCCACCGCCTTCATCTCGGGGCTGGTGGCGACCTCCTTGGTGGCCTCGCCGATCTTGGCGGCGGCGGCCTTGGCGTTCTCCCCGGCGTCGGACTGTTCGGACCTGGAGCAGGCGGCCACCGAAAGGGTGGCGACGGCGAGGGCGACGAGGGCGTAGCGCATAGAACAAATCTCCGGGTGAAGCGTGGCAGTAACGGCCACGCTTGCTTGCGGTTCCCTATTTCCCCCCGCGCCGCTAAACGAAGCCCCATGCGCCTGGCCTTTCTTGGAACCCCCGACTTCGCTGTCGCCTGCCTGTCGGCCCTGGTGGAGGCGGGCCACGAGATCGCGGCGGTCTATTCTCAGCCGCCCGCCCCGCGCGGCCGGGGACAGGAGCTGAAGCCGTCGCCGGCCCACGCCTTTGCGCTCGAACGCGGCATCCCGGTGCGGACACCGGTTTCCATGCGCGATCCCGAAGAGATCGCCGCCTTCGCCGCCCTCGATCTCGACGCCGCCGTGGTGGTGGCCTTCGGTCAGATCCTGCCGGGCGAGGTCCTGGGCGCGCCCAGGCTCGGGTCCTTCAACCTGCACGCCTCCCTGCTGCCGCGCTGGCGCGGGGCCGCGCCGATCCAGCGGGCGATCATGGCCGGCGACCGGGTGACCGGGGTCGAGGTCATGGCGATGACCGAGGGCCTGGACGAGGGGCCGGTCCTGGCCTCGGAGACCCTGCGCATCGACGCCCTGGAGACCGCCGGGACCCTGCATGACCGCTTGGCGGCGGTGGGCGCGGACCTGCTGGTGCGCACCATGGCCGCAGTGGCCAAGGGTGAGGCGATCGCCACGCCGCAGGCCGAGGACGGCCTGACCTACGCCAAGAAGATCCGCCCCAAGGAGGCGCGGCTGCGCTGGACCAAGCCCGCCGCGGAGATCGACCGCAAGATCCGCGGCCTGTCGCCCTTCCCGGGCGCCTGGTTCGAACTGCCCACCGAGAAGGGGCCGGTGCGGGTGAAGGCCCTGTTGTCCCAGGTGGAGGAGGGGTCTGGAGCTCCCGGACAAGTCCTCGATGAGAGGCTGCTGATCGCCTGTGGCGAGGGGGCGGTGCGCCTGCTGCGGGTGCAGCGGGAGGGTCGGGGGCCCCAGGAGGCCGAGGTCTTCCTGCGTGGCCTGCCGGTGGCGGCGGGGACGGTCGTTCTCTGATGCCCCGCTACCGCATGACCATCGAATATGATGGCCGGCCCTATAAGGGCTTCCAGGCCCAGGCCGACCTGCCCACCGTGCAGGGCTCCCTGGAGCGAGCGGCCCACGCCTTCTGCGGCGAGGACGTGCGGGTCAATGCGGCGGGGCGCACCGACACCGGTGTCCATGCGCTGGGGCAGGTGATCCACATCGACATCGACAAGGACTGGCGGCCGCAGGTGGTGCGCAACGCCATCAACGCCCACCTTGTCCCCGAGCCGATCGCGGTGCTGGACTGCGAGATCGCCACGGGCGACTGGCACGCCCGGTTCTCCGCGACGGAGCGGCGCTACCTCTATCGCATCCTCAACCGCGAGAGCCCGCCGGCCCTGGACCGGGGCCGGGTCTGGCATGTGAGGAAGCCGCTGGACGCCGACGCCATGCATGCGGCGGCCCAGACCCTGATCGGCCACCACGACTTCACCACCTTCCGCGACCTCGCCTGCCAGGCCAAGTCGCCGATGAAGACCATGGATTTCGCGCGGGTTCGCCGCGAGGGCGACGAGGTGGTGCTGGAGTTCGCCTCGCGCTCCTTCCTGCACCGGCAGGTCCGTTCCATGACCGGCACCATCGCCGAGGTGGGCGTCGGCCGCTGGGAGGTCGAGGACGTGCGGGCGGCTCTGGAGGCGCGCGATCGCACGGCCTGCGGGCCGGTGGCGCCGGCCGATGGGCTGTATCTGACGGCGGTCAGGTACTAGGCCTTGAAGGCCTGGAAGTAGCGTTCGATCAGACGCTCATAGACCGCCTGCAGCTGTCGTATTTCTTCAACTGGCGCGCGTTCGTCGACGGCGTGCATCGTCTTGCCCACCAGGCCCAACTCGACGACCGGGCACAGGGCCCGGATGAAGCGGGCGTCCGAGGTGCCGCCGGTGGTGGAGAGTTCGGGGGCCTTGCCGGTGATGTCGGCCACGGCGGCGGCCACCACGTCGGTGAAAGGGCCGGGCTCGGTGAGGAAGGCCTCACCGCTGATGGAGGGCGTCACCACGATATTGCCCTGGAAGCCGGCCAGGGCCTCGCGGGCCTCACCCTCGATCCAGTCGGCCAGGCTCTGACCGGTGTGGTTGGGGTTGAAGCGGATGTTCAGCCGGGCCTTGGCGGCGGCCGGGATCAGGTTGGTGGTCGCGTTGCCCACATCCACCGTGGTGACCTCCAGGTTCGAGGGCTGGAAGCCCAGGAAACCGGTGTCCAGCTCGGTCTCCGACAGGCGGTGCAGCAGGGCGACCAGAACGGGCACCGGATTGGCCGCGCGGTGCGGATAGGCGACGTGCCCCTGGACGCCCTCCACCACGATCTCGACATTGATCGAGCCGCGACGGCCGATCTTGATCATGTCTCCGAAGGTCTCGGCGCTGGAGGGCTCCCCCACCACGCAGTGGTCGATGATCTCGCCTTCGGCCTTCAGCGCCTGGACCACCATCTTGGTGCCGTGGGTGGCGATCCCCTCCTCGTCCCCGGTGATCAGGAAGGACAGGGAGCCCGTGACCTGGCCCGCCGCGATGGCCTTGGCGCAGGCGGCGGCGAAGGCGGCCACGCCGCTCTTCATGTCCACCGAGCCCCGGCCAATCAGCACCCCGTCGATGATCTCGGCGGCGAAGGCCTCGGAACTCCAGGCGGCCGCGTCCCCCACCGGCACCACGTCGGTATGGCCAGCGAAGCAGAGGTTGGGGCTGGCGGTCCCATAGCGGGCGTAGAGGTTCTCGATCTCACCGAACTTCATGCGCCGGCAGGCGAAACCCAGGCCCTGAAGGGTCTGCTGGACGATATCCATGGCGCCGGCGTCGGCCGGGGTCACCGACGGACGGCGGATCAGGTCCTGGGTCAGGGCGACGGGATCAATCTGGGTGGCGATGCTCATGGCCCGGCTTTACGCTTGCGGCCTCGCCTCACGCAAATGGAACGTGACATGCCGAAGATCGATATTGCAGCGGCGCTGACCCGCACCGGCAGCGGCTATCCCGCCCCCTATGACGAGCCCTGCAAGGCGCGGCGGCGCCAGAAGCTGGGCGACGCGGCGGGCCTGACCCAGTTCGGCGTCAACCTCCTGACCCTGGCGCCAGGCGTCTGGTCATCCCAGCGGCACTGGCATTCCAAGGAGGACGAGTTCGTCTGGGTGGTCGAGGGCGAAGTGATCCTGATCGACGATGAGGGCGAGCACGTGCTGCGCGCCGGAGACTGCGCGGGGTTCCGATCCGGCGATCCCAACGGCCACCACCTGGTCAACCGCTCGGACCGTGACGCCAAGGTGCTGGAGGTCGGCACGCGCCTGCCCGACGGCTCGGAGTTCGTGGACTATCCCGACGTCGACATGGTGCTGCTGGAGGGCTCCGATCGCACCCACCACCGGGACGGCACGCCCTATGACTAGTCGCGCAGCAGTTCG
Source organism: Phenylobacterium sp. (assembly GCF_030693625.1). GTDB lineage: Bacteria > Pseudomonadota > Alphaproteobacteria > Caulobacterales > Caulobacteraceae > Phenylobacterium > Phenylobacterium ferrooxidans. The sequence continues at coordinate 19,081 of NZ_JAUYAF010000072.1, read as the reverse complement.
TTGATGGAGGTCTTGGAGCGGGTGCGTTCGTCCACGGTCTTGACGATGACCGCGCAGTTGATGGAGGGCAGGGCCGGGTCCACCGGATTGGGCATGGAGCCGGGCATGATCACCGAATAGGCCGGCACCTCGCCCTGGAAGACCTCGCCGGTCTTGCGGTCGACGATGCGGGTGGTGGAGGTGATGAAGGTGCCCATGGAGAGCACGCTGCCCTTGCGCACGATCACGCCCTCGGCGACCTCCGAGCGGGCGCCGATGAAGCAGTCGTCCTCGATGATGGTGGGGTTGGCCTGCAGGGGCTCCAGCACCCCGCCGATGCCGGCGCCGCCCGAGAGGTGGACGTTCTTGCCGATCTGGGCGCAGGAGCCGACCGTGGCCCAGGTGTCCACCATGGTCCCCTCGTCGACATAGGCGCCGATGTTCACGAAGGACGGGGTCATGATGACGTTGCGGGCGATATAGGCGCCGCGTCGCACGATGCAGCCGGGCACCGCGCGGAAGCCCGCGGCCTCGAAGCGGGCGGCGTCCCAGCCGGTGAACTTGAGCGGGATCTTGTCCCAGTAGGGGTGCGGCGCGCCGGCGTCGATCAGTTGGTTGGCGCTGAGCCGGAAGGACAGCAGGATCGCCTGCTTGGCCCACTGATGGGTGGTCCAGACGCCATCATCGCCGCGGCTGGCGACCCGCAGGGTCCCGGCGTCGAGCTGGTTCAGGGTCTCCTCGACGGCCTCGCGGACCTCGCCGGTGGTGCCGGTGTTGACGCCGTCGCGGGCTTCCCAGGCGGCTTCGATCACGGACTTCAGGTCTAGGGACATCAGACGGCTTCCTTCAGACGCGCGCCCGTGAGGAACGGCGTGAGCGTGGTGGTGCGGTGGTTTACGAAAGGTGCGGTGGAGTGCTGCGCCTGAGGTCCCACGAGCACCGTGGTCATGCCCAGGTCGTAGGCGGGCTGCAGGTTGCGCTCGGAGTCCTCGAAGAAGCTCGTCGCGCGGGGATCCAGGCCGTGGGCGTCGAGCATCCGCTGGAACCCCACGGGGTCCGGCTTGGGCGTGAAGCCGAAGGAGTGGATGTGGAAGACATCGTCGAACAGGTCGGCGAGGCCGAGATGGGCCAGGACCCGCTCGGCGTGCTTCTCATCGGCGTTGGTGAAGATGAAGCGGCGGCCAGGCAGCTGGGACAGCGCGCTCACCAGGTCGGGGTCCTGGGCCAGCAGTTCCAGGGACAGGTCGTGGAACAGGGCGTGGAAGTCGGCGGGGTCGACGCCGTGGTTCAGCATCAGGCCGCGCAGGGTCAGGCCGTGTTCGGCCAGATACTTCTTCTGCAGGGTGTAGGCCTGGTCGCGCGGCAGGTCGGTGACCCTGGCCACGAAGTCGGTCATCCGACCCTCGACCTGGCTCATGAAGCCCGACTCCGCCGGATAGAGGGTGTTGTCGAGATCAAACAGCCAGGTGTCGATATGGGTCAGGTCGGCGGTCATCGGGTGATGAGGGTGCCGGCCCCGTGCTCGGTGAACAGCTCCACCAGCATGGCGTGGGGACGGCGGCCGTCCAGGATGACCACGGCCTCGACGCCGGACTCCACCGCTGCGATGGCGGTCTCAAGCTTGGGGATCATGCCGCCGGAGGCGACGCCGGTGGCGATCGCACTCCTGGCCTGCGTGATGCTCATCTCGCGGATCAGTTCGCCGTCGGCGCCCAGGACGCCGGTGACGTCGGTGAGCAGCAGCATGCGCTTGGCCTTCAGCGCTCCGGCCAGGGCGCCGGCCACGGTGTCGGCGTTGATGTTGAAGGTCTGGCCTTCCTCGGAGACGCCGATAGGAGCGATCACCGGGATGTAGTCATGATCGGCCGAGATCAGCCCCTGGATCAGCTGCGGATCGATGCGGGTGGGTTCCCCCACAAAGCCCAGGTCGACGGCCTTTTCGATGTTGCTGTCGGGATCGATCTTGCTGCGCTCAACCTTGCGGACGGTGATGAGGCGGGCGTCCTTGCCCGACAGCCCCACGCCGCGCACATCGGCCTCGGCGCCGGCCAGGGTGATCCAGTTGGCGATCTCCTTGTTGATGGCCCCCGACAGCACCATCTCGGCGACCTCCATGGTGGCCTCGTCGGTCACCCGCAGGCCGTCGATGAAGGTCGACTTCACCCCGGCCTTGTTGAGCATGCGGGAGATCTGTGGGCCCCCGCCGTGCACGACGACAGGATGCAGGCCCAGCAGCTTCAGCAGCACGGCGTCGGCGGCGAACAGGCGGGCGACGGACTCCTCGCCCATGGCGTGGCCGCCGTACTTGATCACCACGGTCTCGCGGTCGTAGCGCTGGATGTAGGGCAGGGCCTCGGCCAGGGTCTTCGCGGTGGCCCAGCCTTGCTCTTCGGGGGTCTCGGTCACGGCGCGCGGCGCTCCATCAACTTGGAGGGGGTCGATTAGCCGACGAGAGCCCCCCTGTCACGTCAGGCGAACAGGGCGCTCACCGACTCGCCATTGTGAATCCGGCGGATCGCCTCGGCCAGGGCCGGCGCCACCGACAGCACCTTCAGGCCCGAGGCGCGGTCCTTCTCCGAGATCGGGGCGGTGTTGGTGGTGATCAACTCTTCCACGCCGGGCTCCGCCAGGATGCGGCGGGCCGCGTCATTGGCGAACAGGCCGTGGGTGCAGGCGACCCGGATCGACCGGACGTTCTCGCGGCGCAGGTGCGCGATGAGTTCGATGACCGTGGTGCCCTTGGCGATCTCGTCGTCCAGGACGATGACGTCGCGGCCGCTGACCTCGCCGATGATGGCGCTGATCTCCACCCGGTCGCCGGAGAAGCGCTGCTTGGCGGCGGCGGCGACGCCGGCTCCCAGCAGGCGGGCGAAGGCCGCGGCCTCCTTGGCGTTGCCGAGATCGGGCGAGACCACCACGGTGTTGGAGTGATCCTCGGCGGCGAAGTGGCGCGCCAGTTCCTGCAGGGCGTGCAGGTGGTCCACGGGCATGGAGAAGAAGCCGTGCACCTGGGGCGAGTGCAGGGTCATGGTCAGCACCCGCTGGGCGCCGGCGGTGGCCAGCAGGTCGGCCACCAGCTTGCCGCCGATGGAGATGCGCGGCGCGTCCTTCTTGTCGGAGCGGGCATAGGCGTAGTGCGGCATGACCGCGGTGATACGGGCCGCCGAGGCGCCGCGGGCGGCGTCCAGCATCAGCAGCAGCTCCATCAGGTGCTCCTGCACCGGCGCGACGATGGGCTGGATCAGGAAGACGTCGCGCTCGCGGCAGTTGGCCTCGAGCTGAACCTCCAGGCAGTCATTGGCGAAGCGGGTCAGGCGGGAAGGCGAGAGCGGAACTTCGAGATGCCGGCAGATCTCGCGCGCCAGGTCCGGGTGTGCGCTGCCGCTGAAGATGGCGATATCACCCACGACTCATCTCCCGCTGCTGCGGGGGTCCTATAGCCGAGGGGGCCTAGATGTCCACCTCGGGCAGGACGCGGGCGAAGTGGCCCTCGACGGCCTCGTAGCATTCGCACGCGACCCGCTCGAGGCCCTTGCGGTCAAGGATCTGCACACGGCCGCGCAAGGTCTTGATGAGCCCCCGCGTCGCCAGCGATGAGGTGACGGCCGACACCGTGGTGCGCTGGACCCCCAGCATCTCGGCCAGGGACTCCTGGGTGAGCTGGATGATGTGATCGCCCGCCCGGTCATGGGTGGCCAGCAGCCAGCGGGCGCAGCGTTCCTCCACCGAGTGCAGGGCGTTGCAGGCCACCCCCTGCATCATCTGGGCGAGCAGGGCGTCGGCATAGCGGGAGAACAGGTCGCCGAAGCGGGTGGAGCCGAGCTTGGCCGCTTCCAGGTGGCTGGTGGAGATGGCGAAGGCCGAACCCGGGACCTGGACCACCGCGCGGCCGAAGGCCGGCTTGTGCCCGTCGCTGACGATGCCGCCCACCGCGCCTTCGCGGCCGATGGTGGCGGCTTCGACCTCGCGGCCGTCACGGGTGACGATCAGCAGCGAGACCATGGTCTTGCGGCAGGGGAAATAGGTGGTGTGGACGTCGTCGCCGGGCTCGAACAGCACCTTGCCGCGCGGCATGGCCACCAGCTCCAGATGCGGTTCCAGAATCGCGTAGTCCCGGCTGCCGAGAGCGCCCAGCAGGCGGTTGGCCACCCTGGGATGCGGCTCGCTCATCTCCGGCTTGGGTTCCAGCGCGCTGATGACCTTGTTCATTCGACAACTCCCCGAGCTCCGACCCCTGAACAACGCGGGTCAGGTCAGATGGCTCCGCTTGCTGGTTGTCTGACGGGCCGATCCGATCAGATGGACCGCGCCACGACCTCCTTCATGATCTCCGAGGTGCCGCCGTAGATCCGCTGCACCCGGGCGTCCCGCCACAGCCGGGCGATGGGGTAGTCGTTCATGTAGCCGGCCCCGCCGTGCAGTTGCAGGGCGGCGTCGCAGACCTCCCACTGCAGTTCGGTGTGGAAGAGCTTGGCGGCGGACGCCTCGGCGGCGGTGAGCTCACCCTTCAGGTGCCGGGCCATGCACCAGTCCAGGTGCGCCCAGCCAGCCTGCAGCTTGGCCTTCAGGGCGCCCAGGGTGAAGCGGGTGTTCTGGAAGTCGAAGATGGCCTGCTTGAAGGCCTTGCGCTCCTTGGTGAACTTCACGGCCTCGTCGAAGGCGCGCTGGGCCCCGGCCTGGCCGGCGATGGCGATCTGCAGCCGCTCCTGGGGCAACTGGTTCATCAGATAGGCGAAGCCGCGGCCCTCCTCGCCCAGGCAGTTGGTGATCGGGATGCGGACGTCCTCGAAGAACGACTCCGAGGTGTCGGCGGAGTTCTGGCCGATCTTGTCGAGGTTGCGGCCGCGCTTGAAGCCGGCGCGGTCGGTCTCCACCAGGACAAGCGAGATGCCCTTGGATCCGGCCGCCGGGTCGGTCTTGGCCACCACGAAGACCAGGTCGGCGTTCTGGCCGTTGGTGATGTAGGTCTTGGATCCGGAGACGACGTAGTGGTTGCCGTCACGGATCGCGGTGGTGCGGATGCCCTGCAGGTCGGAGCCCGCGCCGGGCTCGGTCATGGCGATGGCTGTGATCACGTGCCCCGAGACCATGCCGGGCAGCCACTTGCGCTTCTGCTCCTCCGATCCGTAGTTGATCAGGTAATCGACCACGATGTCGGACTGCAGGGTGATGCCGGCGGTGGAGCCGGCATAGGAAAGCTCCTCGCCGATGACGGCGTTGTAGCGGTAGTCGAGGCCGAGGCCGCCGTACTCGGCGGGAACCTGCGGACAGAGGACGCCCGCCTCGCCGCAGGCCAGCCAGAAGGCGCGGTCGACCAGGCCCTCCTCTTCCCAACGGTCGAGGTGGGGCGTCAGGTGGACGGCGTAGAACTTGCGGACCTGGTCGCGGAACAGCCCGAGGTCTTCGTCATAAATGGCGCGGGTGGCGGTCTGCAGCATGTCCTGGGCTCCTCTTGGCGGGGGTCCCAGCGATCTAACGCCCTCACGCGGCGTCAGGCCAGCTACTCGGCTTGGTCGTCCGATTCGATGCGGGGAACGATCTCGCAGGTCGCCGCGATCTCGGCGCGAAGCTCGGGGATGCCGAACCCTTTCTCCGAGGAGGTCGACAGCACGCGGGGGAAGGCCGCCGGGCGCTTGATGATGGCGGCCTGGGTCTTGGCCACCAGGGCCTCGACCTCGGCGGGCTTCATCTTGTCGGCCTTGGTGAGGATGATCTGGTAGGAGACCGCGGCCTTGTCGAAGGCGTCCATCGGCTCCTTGTCCACGTCCTTCAGGCCGTGCCGGGCGTCGATCAGCAGGTAGGCGCGCTTCAGGTTGACCCGCCCGCGCAGATAGTCGCGACCGAGGTTCTGGAACTTCTTCGTCGTCACCTTCGAGGCCCGCGCCCAGCCGTAGCCGGGAAGGTCCACCAGACGAATGACGTCATCGAGGACGAAGAAGTTCACCTCGCGGGTGCGGCCGGGTTCGTTGGAGGCCCGCGCCAGCTTCTTGTGACCCACCAGGGCGTTGATCAGCGAGGACTTGCCGACGTTGGAGCGGCCGGCGAAGGCCACCTCGGGCATGTCGGCGGGCGGCAGGCCGTCCACGGACACGGCCCCCATAAGGAAGGTGGCCTGGCGCGCGAAGAGGACGCGCGCGGCCTCGATCTCGGCCTCGTCGAAGGTCCCGTCGGTCTTCACTCTTGCGCCTTGGGCTTGCCCGAGAACCGGGCGATCAGGTCGTCGATGGGGTTATCGACCTTGAAACGCCGCATGATGATGTACTGCTGGCCGATCGTCAGCACGTTCGACCACGTCCAGTAGATCAGCAGGCCCACGGCGAAGGGGGCCATGATGAAGGTGAAGATGATCGGCATGAACTGGAAGATCTTCTGCTGGATGGGGTCTCCCACCGGCGGATTCATCGCCGTGGTCAGCCACATGGTCACGCCGTAGGCCAGGGCCAGGATACCGATGTGCAAGGAGCCGTCCAGCAGGCCGCCGATCATCGGCGTGGTGGCTGGGTTCCAGGGGATCAGGCCAAACAGGGTCCAGATGGTGGACGGGTCGCGGGCTGAGAGGTCCTGGATCCAGCCGAAGAAGTGCGCGTGCCGCATCTCGATGGTGACCGTCAGCACCTTGTACAGGGCGTAGAAGACCGGGATCTGCAGCAGCATGGGAAGACAGCCGGTGATCGGGTTGATCTTCTCCTTCTGATAGAGCGCCATCAGCTCGGTCTGCTGCTTGGTGGGATCGTCCTTGTATTTCGTGCGCAGCGCCTCGATCTCGGGCTGCACCTTCTTCATCTTGGTGATCGATTCGTAGCTCTTGTTGGCCAGCGGGAAGAACACGACCTTCACCGCCACGGTGAGCAGCAGGATGGCGATGCCGAAGTTGCCGACGTGGCTGTTGATGAATTCCAGGAACTGGAACAGCGGCCGGGTGAAGAACCAGAACATGCCCCAGTCCACGGCCTGGTCGAAGCGGGGGACGCCGAGGGTGGTCTCATAGGCCTTCAGGACCGGCACCGTTTTGGCGCCGCCGAAGAAGCGCTGGGTCTCGGTGATCTGGCGACCCGGATTGATCGTGCGGGCCGAGCCCACATAGTTGGCCTCGAAGATGTCGACGCCGCCGGCCTTGGTGACGCGGAACTGGCTCTGGACGGCCTCGTTCTGCGCCGGGATCAGCGCGGCCAGCCAGTACTTGTCGGTGATGCCGGCCCAGCCGCCGGTGGTGGCGATGGTGGAGCCGCCGTCCTTCGCCCACTTCTTGAACTTGATCAGCCGCAGCTCTTCGCCCAGCCAGCCGACCGCGCCCTCGTGGACGATGGAGTTTGTGCCGATGTCGCTGGGCACGCCCTGGCGCTGCACCGAGCCGTAGGGGGCCAGGGTCACGGCGCCCGCCCCGGTGTTGGCCACGGTGTCGGAGATGGTGAACATGAAGCGGTCGTCCACCGAGATCTGCCGGGTGAAGGTCAGGCCCGCGCCGTTGGTGGTCTGCAGGGTGACGGGCGCGCCCGGCGCCAGGGTCGAGCCCGCCGTCTGGGTCCAGATGGTGGCGGCGGTGGGCAGGCCCGGCACATTGGCGCCGGCCCAGCCGAACTCGGCGAACTGGGCGTGCTTGGCCCCCTCAGGCCGCAGCAGCTCCACCGGGGGCGCGTTCTTGGCCACGGTCTCGCGGTACTGCTTGAGATAGAGATCGTCGAGACGGGCGCCGCGCAGGGAAACCGAACCCGACAGGGCCGGCGTCTCGATTCTCACCCGAGGACTGGCGGCGGCGGCGGTCTGGCGGGAAACCAGGGTCTCGGCGGCAGTGGGCGGCGCCTTGGTGAGGTTCTGCGCCTGGACCTGGGCGCTGGCGGCCGGCGGATTGAGGGCCAGTTCCGCCTCGCGGGCCTTGGTGCGCGGACCCATGACCAGGAACTGGTAGGCCAGCAGCAGCGCCATCGCCGAGACCACGAAGATAATCGTGTTGCGGTTCGAGTTGTCTTGCATGGGGCGCGCGCTCAGACGGAAGGGGGAGAAGCGCGATCGGGCGCGCGGGTGTCGCTATCGGCGCCGAGGCTTATCAGCGCGCTTTTCACATCGTCAAGCAAACGCGCCCAGGGGCGGGTCGGCGCGCCGCCGCGAGCGATGAAGACATAGTCGAAACCAGGCTTGCCCAGGGTCGGAACCAGGGCGCGAGCGGCCTCGCGCAGCCGCCGCTTGGCGCGGTTGCGCACCACGGCCCCACCGATCTTGCGGGTCGCGGTGAATCCCACCCGGACAAGGGGGCGATCATCGGCGCGATGGCGGGCCTGGAGCACCACGGCGCCACGGGCGCACGAAGGCGCCTTGGCCGCGGCCAGGAAATCGGGCCGGATCTTAAGATGTTCGATGGGAAAGACGGGGTCCGTCATGCGGACACCCCAGGACCCTGGTATTAGGCGGTCAGGCGCTTACGGCCCTTGGCGCGCCGACGGGCGATCACCTTCTGGCCGTTTTTGGTGGCCATACGCGAACGCCAGCCGTGCCGGCGTGCGCGCACGAGACGGGAGGGCTGGAAAGTGCGTTTCACGGGACTGGCTCCGGGTCGAAATCGAGCGGCGGGGAATAAGGGGTAGGGCTGGGGATGTCAACCGTTAGCGGTCAAAGGTTTAGAGTCGATCACGTGGTGATCCGTACGCCCGGGCGCGACGCCCTGGTGGAGACGGTCTCGCGGCTGTCGGCGCGGCCGGTGCTGGACGGCTATCGGCCGGGCGGCGAGGTGGTCTCCAGGGGCGTGCGCTTCGCCAATGGCCCGTTCCTCGACATCTTCGCCCAGGAGGCCGGTGCGCCCGCCCTGATCCTGCAGGGGCCGATCGCGACCCTGGAAGCTGTGGCGACCGAGCGCGACTGGGGGTTCCGCAGCTACCGCCGCGAGGCGATCACCGATCCCGCGCAGGACCAGCCGTGGTCGATGCTGATGTTCCGGCGCGGCCAGGGCCTGCTGACCCAGATCTCGGCCATCGAATACGCCGCTGACCCGGCCCCCTGGGCCCTGCCCGCCTTTTCGGGCCCGCTCTATCCGCCGGACACCCCGCCCGACCCGGGCGTGCGGCTGCGCCGGGTGTGGTTGGGGGCGCTGGACGTCAATCGCGCCGCCGCCGACCTTATGGCCCTGGGCTTCGTGGTGGCCGGACCGGTGGCCTCGGACTTCGCGCCGCGCGCCGGGACCCTGTTCCGGGGCTCACGGGCGGACCTGGTGCTGTTCCCGGGGCCTGACGGGGTGGCTCGCATCGATATCGACGGGCGCGAGCCTCAGCGGGTCGAGTTGACCGCCGACCTGGCCCTGGTCTGCGGCGAGGCCTGATGGCGGGTGAGAAATTCAGGCCCGTGCTCAGGCCAGGGTCAGGATCACCGGCCCGCGAGAGGTGGCCACCAGGGTGTGCTCATATTGCACCGTGGGCTGGCGGCCGGGCGGGCGCAGGGTCCAGCCGTCGTCCAGCTCCTCGACCCAGTCGGCGCCGAGGGAGAGGAAGGGCTCGATGGTGAAGACCAGGCCCTCGGTGATGCGGCGCTGATCCTGCGGTTCGAACCATGTGGGGATGTCGCCCGGTTCGTCGTGCAGCGAGCGGCCGACCCCGTGGGAGGCCAGGTTGCGCACAAGGCTGTAGCCATTCTTCCGCGCGAAGCCCTCGATGGAGCGGCCGATCTCGTTGAGCTTGGCGCCGGGCTTCACCGAGCGGATGCCGGTCCACATGGCGCGGCGGCCGTCGCGGCACAGGCGCTCGATCCTCGGCGCGGTGGGGGGCACGGCGAAGCTGGCGCCGGTGTCGCCGAAGAAGCCGTCGATCTCGGCGGAGACGTCGATGTTCACCAGGTCGCCGGCCTTGATGACCGTGTCGCCGGGGATGCCGTGGGCGCAGTCGGGCCCCACCGAGATGCAGGTGGCGCCGGGAAAGTCGTAGGTTACCTCCGGGGCCGAACGGGCGCCCTCGTGCTCCAGCATGGCCCGGCCCAGCTGGTCCAGCTCCCGAGTGGTGATGCCAGGCTCCAGGGCCGCGCCCATGGCCGCCAACGTGCGCGCCACCAGGGCGCCCGCCACGCGGAGTTTCTCGAGTTCGTCTTCGCTGCCGATGGTCATGGGCTGAAGATGGCGCCGAACGCGCGCCGGCCAAAGGGCCTGTGACATTGCCGCGTTTTAAGTTGTGACGCCTGTGACGCCGCTCCTAGGGTCGTGGTGTCCTGAGGGGGAACACCGATGCGAACTCTGCTCCTGGCCCTGGGGGCCCTGATCCTGGCCACCAGCGCGGTGGCGCAGACGCCTGCGCCGGTGGACACCAGGGCGCTTCTGGCGGCCAACACCCGGCCCTTCACCTATGCGGACGGCAAGCTGGTCGGGCCGGGGGCGGACGCCCTGTTCGGGCAGCTGAAGGACAGCCAGTTCGTCTTCCTGGGCGAGAGCCACCACGACCACGAGACCCCGATCTTCGCCGGCGCTCTATACAGCCGCCTGCAGGCTGACCTCGGCTATCGCTACCTGGCGGTGGAGCAGGACCCGCTGGCGATCGAAGCGGTGAACAGCTATCGCGGCGACCTCAGTCAGATCGCCGCGCTGGCCAAGCGCTATCCCACCCACATCGGCTTCGCCTCGGACCAGGACCTCGGCTTCCTGGCCCAGGCGTCCAGGAGCGCCAGGCCGGAGGATCCTGCCGTCTGGGGTCTGGAGCAGGCGCAAGGGGTCGCGCCCTATCTGGAGGAGCTTCTCCCCCTGGCCCCCAATGCGGCGGCCAAGGCGACCGCCCAGGCCCTGCTGGACGAGGTCCGTCTCAAGGAGACCCGCGCCAACCAGGGCGCCTTCCTCCACGATGACGCCACCACCCTGCCGCGCCTGGAGGCGCTGAAGGCGGTCTATGGCGCCAAGCCGGGCTCGCGGGCCGAGGTGTTGCTCACCGGCCTGGTCACCTCGGCGCGAATCTATTCCTACAACCGACGCGCCAACGCCGGAGAGCGGGTGGGGCTCTACAACAACACCGAGCGGGAGGCGCTCTTCAAGCGGGCCTTCATGGGTCACTACCGCCAGGTGGCCAGCGCCAAGTCCCCGCCCAAGGTGATGTTCAAGTTCGGCAGCTGGCACGGCTATCGCGGCCGCAGCCCTGGCGGCGCCTTCACCATCGCCAACTTCGCCCACGAGTTCGCGATCGCCAACGGCCGCGAGGCCTACGGGATCGTCGTGGTCCCTACCGGCGGCTACGAGGCCGACGTCACCGAGGAAGGGCCGTGGATGAAGGCCCTGTTCCCCGACGGTCCGCCGAAGCAGCCGATGATCCTGGACTTGCGGGCCCTCCAGCCCTGGTCGCGGGTGTTCGCCAACCAGGTCCCCGCGGAGCAGCAGGCGGCGCTGCGCGACTACATCTTCGCCCACGACGCCGTGGTGGTGCTGCCAAACAGCGCCAAGGCCACCTGGGACCTGACGGGCTTCCCGGTTCCCTAGAGGTCCGGCCGGACGATCGTCTTGCCCACCACCTTGCGGTTGGCGAGGCTTTCGAAGGCGGCGCGCCATTCCGAGAGCGGGTATTCGTGGTCCACACGAGGATGGACCTTGCCCTCATTGGCCAGGGCCCAGATGGCGGCGGAGTTCTCGCGGCCCTTCTCGGGGAACTGGCGGCCGTATTCGCCGGCCCGTACGCCCATCACCGAGAAGCCCTTGATCAGGGCCATGTTGACCGGCAGCACCGGCAGGCGGCCCGAGGTGAAGCCGATGGAGAGGATGCGGCCGTTGAAGGCGACGCAGCGGACGCTCTCATCGAAGACGTCGCCGCCCACCGGGTCATAGATGACGTCGGCGCCGCGGCCGCCGGTGATCTCCTTGACCCGCTCGCGGAAGCCGCCGGTGACGTTCACCGTGGCGTCCGGCGCGTATTCCTTCTCGATGATGGCCAGCTTCTCGTCCGACGCCGAGGCCGCGATCACCTTGCAGCCGAGGTGTTTGGCGAGGTCCACGGCGGCCAGGCCGACGCCTCCGGCCGCACCGTGCACCAGCACCCACTCGCCGGCCTCCACCTGGGCGCGGCGCACCAGGGAGACATAGGCGGTGAGATAGGCCGTGGCGTAGCCGGCGGCCTGGCTGAAGGAGAGGTTGGTGGGCTTGGGCCGCAGGATCGCGGCCGGCGTCACGGCATATTCCGAAAAGCCGCCGATGCGGGCGCCGCCCACCACGGCGTCGCCGATCTGGAACTGGGTGACGCCCTCGCCCAGGGCCTCGACCTCGCCGGCGATCTCCATGCCGGGAATGAAGGGCAGGGCGGGTTTGTGCTGGTAGTCACCCCGGGTCTGCAGCAGGTCGGGGAAGTTGACGGCGGCGGCGCGGACCTTGATCCGCACCTCGCCCGGGCGCGGCTCCGGGGTCTCGATCTCCTTCAGGACACAGCCGCCGTAGTCGGCGGCCAGTTCCTCGACGACCAGAGCACGCATCAGTGAATTCGTCCTTCGAGGCCTTCACGGACCAGGCCCGCGATCTCGCGGCAGGCCACGTCGGCGCAGGGCACCGCGCCGGTGAAGGCGGTGAACCCGTGGGCCAGGCTGTCATAGCAGCGGTAGGCGATGGGCACGCCCGCGTCCTTGAGGCGCTTGGCGTAGGCTTCCCCCTGGTCCACCAGGGGATCAAAGCCGGCGGTGATCACCACGGCCGGCGCCAGGCCTGAAAGGTCGGGGGCGCGTACCGGCGACAGGCGCGGATCGGCGGGGTCGGCCTCGGGGCCCATATAGTGACCCATGAACCAGTCCATGGTGGCGCGGCTGAGGGGGAAGCTGTCGGCATAGGTGGTCATGGAGGCGGTTTCGCTGGCCACGTCGGTACAGGGATAGATCAGCAGCTGCAGGTCGGGCTGGGCCTCTCCGGCGCGCTTCAGCTCCTGGGCCACGACGGCGGCGAAGTTGCCCCCCATGGAGTCGCCGCCGATGGCCGCGCGACCGGCCGGAGCGCCGAAGCGCGCGGCGTTGTCGCGGCCCCAGCGGTAGGCGGCCAGCACGTCCTCCAGGCCCGCCGGGAAGCGGTGCTCGGGCGCCAGGCGGTAGGCCACCGACAGCACCGGGCAGCGGGCGATCCGGGCCAGGATCCCGCAGAAGGCGTCGCAGGTCTCCAGGTCGCCGATCACCCCGCCGCCGAAGTGGGCGAAGATCATCAGCGGCGCGGCCGGGTCCTGCCCCTCGGGACGGTAGAGGCGCGCGGGAATCTCGTCGGCGCCGGTCGGGATGGTCACCGGCTCGGTGCGGACGCCGGGCTCGGGGGAGCCGCCCAGCGCCGCCAGTCCCTGGGCGCTGGCCCGCCGGGCCTCCTCCGGGCTGAGGGTGGTCATGGCCGGCCCCCGCGCCGCGCCGGCGGCCAGGAACTGCAGACGGGGATCGAGGGTGCGCCCGCCGCGATAGACCACCCCGCCGCCCGAAAGCAGCCGCAGCAGCGACGATGGCAGGGACAGCAGGGCGCGGACGATGACACGCTGGGTGGAGATACTGGGCATCGGCCTAGGCCCCGGTCTTGGGCAACCCCTTCACGCCCCCCTGGATCAGGGCGACCACGAAGTCGGCCGCGCCCTTGGTGTCGACGGGACGCCGCTGCAGCATCTTCTCGCCCACCTCGCGGGCGATGGCGATGCAGGCGGCCGCCAGGTAGTCGGGATCAGCGCCGGGCGCTCCGCCGCGGGCGATCTCGTCGACGATGGCCTGACGCACCTCGTTGAACACCGCGGTCATTTCCGGGGTCTCGCCGTGCACATGCGGGAAGGGCTCGTCCGGCGGACGGCGCGCGAGCCAGCTCTGATGCTCGTCGGCCAGGAAGCTGAAATAGGCCTCGATGGCGGCGCGGACGAAGCTCTCCCAGTCGGCCGACTGGGCCCTTTGCGCCTTCAACAGCGGGGTGAAGCGCCGGGCGCCCTCGTCGGAGAGGGCGACATAGACCTCCTCCTTGGAGCGGTAATAGTTGTAGAAGGTGCCCGCCGCGAGGCCTGTGCGGCGGATGATGTCGCGCACGGTGCAGGCCTCGTAGCCCAACTCCCCGAACACTTCGCGGGCGGCGTCCAGAATGGCCTGGCGGTTCTGGACCTTGGTCTGCTCGCGCTTGCCGACCGGGAGATAAGCGACCTGGGACATCTCTTCCTGATTCAAAACCTGACGGGCGTCATACTAGACACTCGAAAGCCGCAGCGCCAACCTCGACGGCTTGGAGCGATCAGGAGGGCTTGGCCGCGCCCCAGGTGAGGATGGCGGTGGCGCCGCCGTCAGCCTCGGGCAAGGCCTGGATACGCATCGTGCGGTCGCCGTCCATGGCCGAGAACACCTTGGAACCGCCCTGGTCGAGGTCCATGCTGGTCTTCAGGCCGGCGGCGGCGGCGATGCCTCTGTAGCGCGCCATGACGGTGACCGGCGCATCGCGGCTGGTGAAGCCAACGGCGCCGCCGATCTTGCCTGGCGTGGAGTCGCCCTGGGTGCAGAGGGTGATCTTGGCTCCCGGATAGACCGGCGCGTAGTCGGGCAGGCCCGCGCAGGAGATCGGCGCGGCGGCGGCCGTCTTGGTCTCGGCGGCGGGCTTGGGGCCGCAGGCGGCGAGGGCCAACAGGGCGGCGGCGGCGATCAGGGTTTTCATGGGGCTCTCCGTAGGCGCCCAGGATGTCAGCCCCCGGCGAGACCCGCAACGCCGGGCGCGTCACAGGCGGCCCGACACTGGCCCCAGGTGGCCGGGCAGTCGTCCCCGCCGTCGCCGGACAGGCAGAAGTAATAGGACTGGGCGCAGGACAGCCGGCACTGCCCCGCCTGGCCCGCCACCGGCGTGTCGGAGAGGGCGCGGAGCGGGATGAAGCTCTGGGCCAGGGCCGCGGCTGCCGTCGCGGCCACGGGGCTTGTGGCGTCTGGCGCGTCGGCCGTGTCGGCCGAGAGCAATCCTCGCAGGACCGGCGCGGCGGTCGAGCCGGGGGCCTGCTGCGCCCCGGCTGGACTGGCCAGGGCGAGGGTCAAGGCGAGGAGGGCGAGGAGGCGGCGCATGAGCCATCCTCGCCCATCCTCCTTAAGACCTGGTTAACCATAAGGGGGCGAGAGCGACTCGCAGTTCCTCCCCCGGAGAGGAAGGAACTGCGAGCAGTTCACACCGTCCGCGCGGCGCGGTCCTTGGCGTTGGTCGCCTGGATGGACTCCTTGGCTTCAGTCCACTGGTCGTCGGTCCAGGCGCGCAGGCTCGAGAAGTTGCCGCCCGAGGCCTGCCAGGCGGCGCCGTCGATGGCGATGGTCTGGCCGTTCACATAAGCCGACAGCGGATGCAGCAGATAGACCGCCAGGTTGGCCAGTTCGCGCATCTCGCCGACCCGGCCCATGGGGTTGCCGGTGCGGCTGGCCTCCCCGTCGTTGCGCTGCTGGCCTGGGTTGAGCCGGGCGCTCATCCCCTCGGTGGGGAAGGGGCCCGGCGCGATGTTGTTGAAGCGGATGCCATAGGGTCCCCACTCGACGGCCAGGGACTGGCTCATGGTGGCCAGGCCGGCCTTGGACATGGCCGAGGGCACGGTGAAGGGGCCGCCGTTCCAGATCCAGGTGGTGAGGATGGAGACCACCGAGGCCTTCCGGCCCTCCTCGATCCAGCGCTTCCCGGCGTCGAGGGTGACGAAGAACGAGCCCCGGAACACGATATTGGCGATGGCGTCGAAGCCGCGGGGTGAGAGGTCCTGGGTCCGGCTGATGAAGTTGCCCGCGGCGTTGTTGACCAGGCCGGTCAGCGCGCCGCCGTCGGACCAGATGGTGTCCATCATCTCGGTGATGGCCTCGGGGACGCGGATGTCGCAGGCGATGCCGACCACCTTGCCGCCGTGGGCGTCCATCAAGTCCTTGGCGGTGGCCTCCACGACGCCGCCGCGGCGGCCGCAGATATAGACCTCCGCGCCGAGGATCAGGCAGGCCTCGGCCATCACCTTGCCCAGCCCCGTCCCGCCGCCGGTGATCAGGACGCGTTCGCCCTTCATCAGGCCGGGCCGGAACATCAGGTCGTCTTGGGTCAGTTCGGCCATGGCGGCGCGCCTCCTTATCGTTGGAGCAAGTGCGCGCCGCTGACGCCGGGTCGGTCAAATGAAAAGGGGGACCGCCTCGCAGCGGTCCCCCTTCAGACGCCCCTTTGGAACTTAGAAGCTTAGAACTCTTCCCAGGTGTCGTCGTCGGCCTGGGGTTGGTGGGCCAGGGCGGTGTTTCCGCGGCTGACCGGAGCGTGGTGTTGCGTGACCTGCGGCCGGTGGGCCGGGGCGTGACGCGCCGGAGCGGCCTGGACGCGAGCGGCCTGAGGCGCGCCGCTGACCCGGAAGCGGCCCACCAGGCGGGCCAGTTCTTCGGCCTCGTCGGCGAGGACGCGGCTGGCGGCGGTGGACTCTTCCACCATGGCCGCGTTCTGCTGGGTCACCTGGTCCATCTGGTTGACGGCGGTGTTCACCTGGCCGAGGCCAAGCGCCTCTTCCTTGGCGGAGGCGGCGATCTCGCCCACCACGTTGGAGATCTCGCCGACCTGGCGAACGATGCGTTCCAGCGCCTTGCCGGTCTCGTCGACCAGGCCCACGCCCTCGGCGACCTGTTGGGTTGAGGCCGAGATGAGCGCCTTGATCTCCTTGGCGGCTTCCGCGGAGCGCTGGGCCAGGGCCCGAACCTCGGAGGCGACCACGGCGAAGCCCTTGCCGGACTCCCCGGCGCGGGCGGCTTCAACGCCCGCGTTCAGGGCCAGCAGGTTGGTCTGGAAGGCGATCTCGTCGACCACGCCGATGATCTGGCTGATCTTGTTGGAGCCTTCCTGGATGTTGTTCATGGCCAGGACGGCCTTGCGCACGATCTCGCCGGACTGTTCGGCGTCGGTCTTGGCCGAGGCGGTGGCCTCGCGGCCGTGAGTGGCGCCTTCGGAGGTCTTGTTGACGGTGGCGGTGATCTCGTCGAGGGCCGCGGCGGTCTCTTCCAGGGTCGCGGCCTGGTGCTCGGTGCGGCGCGACAGGTCGTCGGCCGAGTGACTGATCTCGCCGGCGCCGGACTGGATGGAGGCCGTCGCGCTGGCGATGGCGGTCATGGCCTCTTCCAGCTTGGCCACGGCGGCGTTGAAGTCGTCGCGCAGCTTGCGGTAGTCGCCGGGGAACTCAGTGTCGACGCGATAGGTCAGGTCGCCGGAGGCGAGCGCATCCAGGGCGCGGGCCAGGTTGGTGACCACATTGGCCTGTTCCTCGGCGATGGCCGCGGCGGCCTCGGCGTTCTGGCGGCGGGCGCTTTCCGAGGAGGCCTCGGCCACCTCGTGCTCCTTGCGCAGCTTCTCGAGATGCAGCTGGTTGTCGCGGAAGACCGTCAGGGAGGAGACGATGGCGCCCAACTCGTCCTTGCGGGCCAGGGCGTCCAGGTTGATGGCGTTGTCGCCGCGCGAGAGGGCCTCAGTGGCGCCCGCGATCTTCTTGACGTCGCGGCGCAGGGTCAAGGTCAGGCTCATGGCCAGGGCGCCGGCGATCAGCAGGGTGGCGAGCGCGCCCACCAGGGTGGCGGTCTGAGCGGTCTTGGCCCGCGCGGCGCTGGCGGCCGCGTTGGTGTCGGTGACCTTTTGCCCAGCCTCCACGATCTTGTGGAGGGTGGCGCTCATCTTGGCGTATTCCTCCTCGAAGGGCGCCGCGAAGCCGGCCGCGGTGCCGAAGTCGGCTCCGATCATGGCGCAGATCACGTCGAGCGCGTCGCGGGTGTTCTTCAAGGCCTTGATCAGGTCATCATAAGACTTCTTCTGATCGGCGGGGGCCGTCTTGCGGGCGGTCTCAACCTCCTTGGTGATGGAGTCGACCTCGGCAAGCATGGCCTGGGACTCGCCCTCGATCTTCTCGACCTCGATGGAGGCGGCCTGGTGGGTCAGCAGGAAGTAGAGCTGGCCGTGAACGGCGGTGATCCGTTCCGAGACCTTCTGCATTCGCAGGCTGTTGGGCATGTCCACCTGCACCACCTGCCGCAGCTCGGCCGATTGGGCGCGTTGCAGGATGATGGCTCCGGTGGCCAGGCAGGCCAGCATGACCAGTGCGAAAGCGGGCGCGAAGCCGATCTTGATGATCAGCGGCGTATCCACGAGCCTGAAGCGCTTCACTGTATATTCCCCCCGTAAAACACGGTTAGCGACTCGGTCACCATGCCTTCAGGTTGCTAACCAAACGTCACCGAAGTGGGGACAAATGCGATTTCCGGCGATCTCCAAACTATAGAGACTCCAAAATCGCCCCTTAGGTATTCATCATTTCTTAACCATGAATATGACGCGCCGCATCAGACTCTCTTAACCCGACTGGTTCATCCTCAAACTGTCCAAATCTAGAAAGGAGTGGGGCATGAAAAATATCTTCAAGATCTTGGGCGGTTGCGCCCTGGCTCTCGCCGTCGCCGGTTCGGCGTCTGCTGGGAGCTTCGAGGACAGCATGGGCCGTTGCCTGACGAAGAACGCTAACACGCGGGACGCGGCGATTGTCATGCTGGAATGCACCGCTGACGCCGGCAAGCTCTCGGGCTGCAAGGTGCTCGAGGACAGCAAGCCGAACAAGGGCTTCGACAAGGCCGCGCTCTGCGTCGCCGAAGCGCTGCCGATGGGTTCGAAGACCGGCACCGTCAAGGTTCCGATGCGCTTCCCGGGCGGCGGCTAAACCCGCAGCCCCAAGAATTCTTATTCTTGCAAATTCACGCCCTCGGCCTTCCGGCCGGGGGCGTTTTGTATTGCGGAGCCGCCTGCTTCCTACCTGTTCACCCGCGAGATCAACTCCATCGCGGCGGCCGGCGCGCGCACCTTGCCCTCGTGGATGAAGTAGCTGAACACGTCGACCGGTTGTTCGGCAGGCGCGGTGCGGTCGATGGGGGTCAGATCGTCGGGGCAGCGGCCTTGCGCGTACTGCGTGAACCGCCGGGCCCACTTGTCCAGGCCCTCGGGATCGTAGCCGGTGGGGATGTCGTCGGAGCCGTCGATCAGGCGCGCATAGACGAAGTCCGCCGTGACGTCGGGGATCATCGGTGGGCTCAACCGGTGACCGCAACACGCTAACTTTCCTTGGGAGATGGAGCGTGGTCGATGAAGCAGCGAAAGAGGATCTACTACTCGGCGGCCCAGCGGGCTGAGATCTGGGATCGCTGGAAGGCCGGCGAGTCTATG
>NZ_JAUYAF010000064.1 GCF_030693625.1 Phenylobacterium sp. | reverse complement strand
CTAGAGCATTCTGCGACCTGATTGAATCGTTGGGGATTCCCAGGGCCCGCGGATTCTGATTCAAGCTCTGTGCTGGTGACGGAGGCTGGCACCTATGAGCAAGGCGCTGTCAGTTGATCTTCGTGAGCGTGTGATCGGCGCGATTGGCGAGGGCTTATCGTGTCGCGCGGCCGCGGTGCGGTTTGGTGTGAGCGCGGCGAGCGCGATCCGTTGGCGTAGCCTGTCGCTCAAGACAGGCGACGTGCGGCCCGGTCCGCTGGGCGGTGATCGGCGCTCAGGCCTCATTGAAAAGCACGCCGATCTGATCCTCGGGCGCCTGGAAGCCCAGCCGGACATCACGCTGGCTGAGATGCAGGCGGTCCTGGCCGAGCACGGTGTTACGGTCAGCACCACTGCGGTCTGGCGGTTCTTCGACCGTCGCAGGATCACGCTCAAAAAAAGTCGGCGCACGCGGACGAGCAAAGTCGGCCAGATATCCTGAGCCGGCGACAGAGCTGGTTCGAGGGTCAGCTCGATCTCGATCCCGCCCGGCTGGTCTTCCTCGACGAAACCGGGGCCACCACCAAGATGGCGCGGCGCCACGGGCGCGCCCTACGCGGCCAACGCCTGCGCGCCAGCGTTCCTCACGGCCACTGGAAGACCACCACCTTCATCGGCGGCCTGAGACTGACCGGAATGACCGCCCCCATGGTCTTGGACGGCCCCATGACCGGCGCCTGGTTCCTGGCCTATGTCGAGCAGGTCCTGGTCCCAACCCTGAGCCCCGGCGACATCGTCGTCCTCGACAACCTGGCCGCCCATAAGAACGCCTCGGCCAGGGCCGCCGTCGAGGCCGCCGGCGCCACCCTGGTCTTCCTGCCGCCCTACAGCCCCGACCTGAACCCCATCGAGAACGCCTTCGCAAAGCTCAAGGCCATGCTCCGAAAGGCCGCCGCCAGAACCCTCGAGCAGCTCTGGTCAGCCATCGCTCAAATCATCGACGCCTTCACACCAAGGGAATGCGCGAACTACTTCGCCGCCGCTGGATACGATGCAGACTGATCGAAAAATGCTCTAATGGGCGTCGGCTTGCGGGAGATGACCCTGAATCTGGAGGGCACGGCCTCCATCGCGCAGATGACCGCCAAGGTTAAGGCCTGGTCCCTAGCCCATCCCGGTCCCGAGGTGCTGTCGGGCCGAGGCTGGATCGAGACCCATTATCCTGAGAAGCGCTTCCCCAACCGGGCCGACCTGGACGCCGTGGTCTCCGACCGCCCCGTGGTCCTGGGCCGCTCCGACGGCCACGCCATCCTCGTCAATTCCAAGATGCTGGCCCTGGCCGGTATCACCCGCGACACCCCCGACCCCGCCGGCGGCCAGATCCTGCGGGACAGCAAGGGCGAGCCCACCGGCCTGCTGGTGGACAACGCCAAGGCGCTGGTGAAGGTCCCGCCGCCGACCGAGGCCCAGTTGCGCGAGGCCGCCCAGCGGGCGGCGGACCTCTACGCCTCCCGCGGCTGGACCGGGATGCACAGCGTCAGTGTCGCGGCCCGGGACGTGGAGATCCTGAACGCCATGGCGGCCGCCGGGACCCTGCCGATCCGGGTGGACAACTTCATGGACCTGTCCAGTCAAGGGACCCTGCTGACCACAGGTCCGTCCGCTGATCCCACAGGCTTGGTGCGAGTGGACGGCATCAAGATGTACATCGACGGCGCGCTGGGCTCGCGTGGGGCGGCCCTGCTGGCGCCCTATGACGACGCGCCGGGAACCGGCCTGTTGTTGACCCCGCCCGAGGTGGTGGCCAAGACCCTGGCGGCGGCGCGCAAGTCGAAGGCGCAGATGGCCATTCACGCCATCGGCGACCGGGGCAATCGCCTGGTGCTGGACGCCTTTGAGACCGCGTTTGACGGTGACCCCGCGCAACTGCGCGCCGCGCGCTGGCGCATCGAACATGCCCAGGTGATCTCCCCCAACGACATCCCGCGCTTCGCCGACAACGGGGTCATCGCCTCGATGCAGCCGTCCCACGCCATCGGCGATCTCCACTTCGCCCCCGCCCGCCTGGGCGAGGCGCGGCTGAAGGGCGCCTATGCCTGGCAGGCGCTCCGGACCAGCGGCGCGCATCTGGCCGCCGGCACCGACGCGCCAGTGGAGAAGGGTGATCCGCTCATCGAGTTCTACGCCGCGACCTACCGCCACGACCTGCAGGGCTTCGCCGGTCCCAACTGGGGGCTGGACGAGGTGCTGACCCGGCCGCAGGCCCTGGCCATGCTCACCAAGGGCGCGGCCTATGCGGTGTTCCGCGAGAAGGACCTGGGGGACCTGGCGGTCGGCAAGGCCGCCGACATTTCCGTCTTCTCGGTGGACCTGATGACCGCCCCGTTCCCCGACATCGCCAAGGCCCACGCCGTGATGACCGTGGTGGGGGGCAAGGTGGTCTATCGCGCCAGGTAGGAAAACTGGCGACAGCTTGACCTTGCGGGTCAGTCGCCCGACCGCCGCCTCGCTCATGATCGGCCGGGGCGCGGCTGCAAGGGGGGCTAGGTCAGAGCGTCGTCCACCAGGTTCGGGAACACCTTGGCCACCTTGGAGAGGAGGTAGTCGCCATAGGTCCCGTCGAAGTCGTGCACGCTGGCGCCGTCCCAGCGGCCATCGGCCCCAGTGGTGATGGCCACGCCCGGTAGGGGCGCCATTCTGGCGTTGAAGTCCGGGTCGAAGAACAGCGGGAAGGACAGGCGGTCGTGACCGCTCACATTCCTCACCCGGTGCGGCGTCGAGCGGTACCGCCCGCCGGTCAGCCGCTCCAGCATGTCGCCGATATTGCAGACCAGGGCGCCCTCGATGGGCGGCGCCTCGATCCAGCCGCCGGGCGCCTTGACCTGCAAGCCTCCGAACCGGTCCTGGGCCAGCAGGGTAAGCAGGCCGTAGTCGGTGTGCTCGCCGACGCCCCAGGACCTGGCGTCCGCGCCGGGCCCCTGAGCAGGGTAGTTGAAGATGCGGAACAGCACGGTCGGTTCGGTGGTGTAGGCGTCGCGGAAATAGTCGTCGGGCAGGCCCAGGCTGATCGAGAACCCCTCCATCAGCGCCGCCGCCGCGCGTGTCGCCCCGGCCATATAGGCCTCAGCGGCCACCTTCAGTTCGGGCAGGGCGGGGGGCCACAGGTTGGCGCCGTGCAGGGGCATGCGCGCCTGGACCCGAGAATGATTGGCGGCCAGGTCGGTCCCCAGATAGAGGCCTTCCTTCTGGTCCGGCGCCCCGGAGGTAAGCTCGCCCCCGACTGGGAAGTAGCCTCGCCAGGCCCGGCCGCCGCGGGCCATGTCGATCCTCAGCTTTTCCTCCTCCGGGAGGGCGAAGAACCTGCGGCTCTGCGTCTCAAGGTCGGCCAGGGTCGCAAGGTCGATCCCATGTCCGGTCAGGTAGAAGAAGCCGTGCGCCTCGCAGGCCCTGGCGATCTCCCCGGCCACCCGCGCCCGGCCCACCGCGTCGGCGCGGTCGAACAGGGGGCTCATCTCGATGACTGGGAGGGTCGCCATCAGGCGGCGGGCGCCGGTCGGGCGCGCTGGTTGTAGAGCAGCTTCATGCGTCGCTCGCGCTCCTCGGGCGTCACGGTGGCGGGGTCTTCGGGCGGGCCGGCGACCACGGCCATGCCCTTCACCACGGCAGGGCGGGCGGCCATCGTGTCCCACCAGCGCTTGAAGTACTGGAACTCGCCCATGTCGATGCCCTGCAGCTCCCAGGACGCGGTCCACGGATAGGCGATCATGTCGGCGATGGTGTAGTCGTCGCCAGCGATCCACGGACGGTCGTAGAGCCGGTTGTTCAGCACCCCGTACATGCGATGGACCTCGTCGTTGAACCGCCGCTGAGCGTAGGCCTGGTCGCCGTGCTTGGGATCGACGCGGCTGAAGTGGCCGCGCTCGCCGGTCTTGGGGCCCTGGTTGGCCATCTGCCAGACGACCCACTGGTTGACCTCGTACTTGCCACGCACGTCCTGCGGCCAGAATTTCCCGAACTTCTCGGCCAGGTACATCATGATCGAGCCGCTCTCGAAGACGCTCAGCGGGCCCCCGCCGTCCGCGGGCTCGTGGTCCACCAGCACCGGCATGCGGTTGTTGGGGCCGATCTTCAGATAGGCGTCGGTGAACTGGTCGCCCCGGCCAATGTTCACGGGCACGATGTTGTAGGCGACCCCCAGCTCCTGCAGCAGGATGGTGACCTTCTTGCCGTTCGGAGTGGGCCAGTAGTGGAGATCGAGCATGGAGCGCCTCGCGGGATTTCAATCCTGCGAGCCTAGGCCCGAGATGGGCCGCCTCAATCCCAAAAAATCTGCAACGGGCCACAAGCAAACGGGCCCCCGGCAATGCCGGAGGCCCGCTGCATTATCGGCCGGGACCGAAGGCCTTAGTAACCGCGCGGCGTACGGTCGTTGTCGCGCCGATCAGCGCGGATGTTGCGGGCCACCACATCCAGCTTGGCTTGGATCGTCGCGGCGTCGCGACGGCTCAGCTGGCCGTTGCGGTAGTGGCGCATGCCACGTTCCTGGCGGCTGATCATGTTGAGCGAGCGTTGGGCCTGATTGGCCTCGGCCCCGGACAGGGAGCCGTCGTTCAGCCCGCGTTGAATGCGTTCCTGAAGCCAGGCCTGGCGGCCGCGGACGTCCATCGGCGAGCCCGACCAACCCGAGCCCTGCTCGTAGGAGGCGTTCTGGCCGTAGCCGGAGGCGGCCGGCGCCGTGGCGATCCAGCGGCCTTGGCCGTCGTAATAGCCGTAGGATTGGCCTGCGACCCAGCGACCGTTGCTGTTGTAGTAGCCCGGCTGAGCGTCGGCGATCCAGACGCCGTTTGCGTCACGACGACCGGCGGCTTGGCCGGGAATCCAGCGGCCATTGGCGTCATAGCGGCCCGTGGCGGGACCGGCGATCCAGCGGCCGTTGCTATAGTAACCGCTGGCCGAGGCGCCGACCCACTGGCCGTTCACGTCATAGTAGCCGCTGGCCGAGGCCGGAACGTAGCGGCCATTGCGGTCATAATAGCCGCTGGCCGAAGCGTTCGTGTTGGCGGCGACCCAGCGGTTCTGGCTGTCGTAGTAGCCGCTCGGCGCGCCATCGACCCAACGGCCGTCGCGGTCGTAGTAGCCCTGTGCGCTGGCCCGATCGACGGCGTTGGCATGCCACGCGCCGTTGCTGTCGTAGTAGCCATAGGCGTTGGGGCTAGCGCAATTGGTGCGGGACTTGGCGATCTGGTTGCCGGCGAAGCCGCCGGCCAGCGCGCCGACCACCGAGCCTTCGGTGCGGGCGCCGTTGCCGGAGACCTGGCTGCCGAGGATGGCGCCGAGGCCCGCGCCGATCACGGTGCCGGCGACACGGTTGTTTCGCTGTTGCTCTTCGCAAGTCTGTTGGGCCAAGGCGAAGGTGGGCAGCAGGGCCGCGGCGGCGATGCCTGCGGCGAGAAGGGTCTTGCGCATAGGGGGCACTCCTGGGGACATTGTATCCGTCCGTCGGGAGGTTAAACGCGGCGGCACGGTGGCGGTTCCTCAGGCGCCGGGGGGGCAGGTCGCGGGTGTCACCCAGCGGCTACGGTCGGGGTCTCGGAGGCCAGCGCCTTCTCCTGCGCCGTCAAGCGCTGGACCGGCGTGAGCCCGCGGAACCACCGTGCCTAGAGGCGCTCCACAAAGGCGGCGATCTCACCGTCCGTTCGCAGCCGGACCACCGGCACGTCAGGCCCATGCTGTATCCGCAGCGCCTCGATCCGCGGCCGGTTCTGGCGCTCGAAGTTCCAGATGAAGCGCAGCACGGTGGCGAGATCGCCGGGGCGATGCATCTCGCCCGCCTGGAACGTGCGGATGATGGCGCGCCAGGCGCAGGTGATGCGAGGGCGATTGAGCCAGACCACCAGGTCGGCCCTCGGTATCCGCAGGTCAAAGGTGACCGCCGCGAAATTGCCGTCGCTGATCCAGGCGTCCTGCGCGTGCAGCACCTGCAGGGTCGCGCGGAAATCCGAGGTCTCCTGGACGCGGCCTCGCCAGATCGCGTCCAGGTCGATCATCGGCGCCCCGGTCCTTTCCGACAGCCGCCGCGCCAGGGTGGTCTTGCCGCTGCCGGCGCAGCCCAGAAGGAGAATGCGGGTCATGGCCCACCTCTAGCCCGGGCGGGGGGCGCGGCCCAGACCTAGGCCAGGGTCACCAGCAGCTAGAGTTGGACGTGCCCACCGGGCGAGGGCGGGGGCAGGGCGCCGGCCCGGATGGTCACCTGCAGCGAGGGGAGGATCAGGGTCGGGGCGCCGGGGTGAGCTCCCGCCTGGACTTTGAGCCCGGACTGGACCATCGCTGCCCGACGAGTTGTTGAAGAGTCTCAGTAAGTTGTCTCCTGGCGTCGATTTCAAGGACTACCTCCTGCTCATGGGCGTGCCTGATGACGGCAGGGTGCTCGCCCGGGGGCAGGGTCTGCTTCGGCGGCCGACCTATGTCTTCTCCGGGACCTGCAGCTACCTGAGCTACCTCGGCGACCGCCTCGCCGGCGCCCGGGAAATCTGGTTTGCGCCTCCCGCCGGCCCGATGAGTCTGCGGATCGCGCCGGGGCCGATGGTGAACTACCTCGCCGACCCCGACATCTACGGCATGGCCCTGGCCAAGGCCGAACGGCTGGCCCGCGCGATGGGGCGGCCTTGCCTGAATCCTCCCGGGGCGGTTTTGCGGTCCGGGCGCGACAAGGTGGCCAGGGCGCTGGAGGGCATGCCGGGGGTGGTGGCGCCGCGGACCGAGCGTCTGAGCAGCGCGGGTCCCCAGGAGTTGGCTCGGATGATCGCCGACCTGGGGATGACCTATCCCGTCCTGATCCGGCCTGTCGGAGCCTACGGCGGCAAGGAACTGCTGCGAATGGATCGCCCAGAAGACCTGGAAGGCCTGGTGGCGGGCTGGATGTGCGGCGCCCAGGTCTATGTGACCGAGTTTCATCCGTTCGCCGACCCGGACGGCGTGCATCGCAAATATCGCCTCGCGGTGATCGGGGACCAGATCATTCTGCGTCACGTGATCATCGGCGACACCTGGCTGCTCCATGCCGACAGCCAGGGCGTGGACACCGAAGCCGATGAGGAAGCGCGCCTGGCGAGTTTCCAGGAGGGCCTGTTGCCCGTGATCGCGCCCGCTGTGCACGAGATCGCCCGCCGCCTGGGGCTCGACGTCTTCGGCATCGACTGCCACCTGGACCAGGACGGGCGCCTTCTGGTGTTCGAGTCCAACGCCTGCATGAACTTCTTGGCTCGTACCGTGCCGCCGCCCAATATGTGGGACGCGCCCGTCGAGGCGATCCGTACGGCCCTTCTCGATCTGCTGGCTGACCCGACGCGCTGGCGACATGCCGGGGACGGCGGGAGCCCAGGAACCCCGATATGAAGCTCCTCTATTCTCCGACCTCGCCCTATGCCCGCAAGGTCCGCATCTGCGCCCTCGAGCTGGGGATCGCCCTGGATGAGGTGGTGGTGGGCGCCAACCCCTCCCAGGCGGCCGATCCGGGGCTGGCGGCGGCCAACCCCCTGGCCAAGATACCTACCCTGGTCTTGGCGGATGGCCGGACGATCTATGACAGCCGGGTGATCGTCGACTATCTCGACAGCCTGACCGACAGGGCCCTCGCCCCGCGCTCGGGCGACGCTCGCTGGGCCGCCCTGGTGGAGCAGGCGGCCTGCGACGGCATCCTCGATGCAGCGCTGCTCAGCCGCTACGAGCTGGCCATGCGGCCGCAGGCGATGCGCTGGCCGGAGTGGCTGGCCGGGCAGGCGGGCAAGATCGAGCGCGCCGTGGACCTGCTGGAGACCTCGGCCCGTGACGCCGCCAACCCCGGCTTGGGCGACATCTGTGTGGCCTGCGCCCTCGGCTACCTGGATCTGCGGTTCCCGGAGAACGGCTGGCGCTCCGGTCACCCGAAACTGGCCGCCTTCTTCGCGGCGATCTCCGAGCGGCCTTCGCTGAAAAGCACCATCCCGGCCTGACCCAACGGCAGGCGGAAAGCCTGCTAAGCTCCGGTCACGGCGGCCGACCAAAGAGCCCGCCGACGACCGGAGGACAGACGACCATGGCCCACGACGCCGCTTCGATGAACGCCCTGCTTGCACGGCAGAAGGCCGCCCACCTACGCGATGGCGCCCCCACCGCGGAGCAGCGGATCGCGCGGATCGACCGCTGCATCGGCCTGCTCATCGATAACCGCAAGGCCATCGAGGACGCGCTCAACACCGACTTCGGTTCCCGCTCGCGGGAGGCCACCGCCTTCACTGACATCGCCGGCTCCATCGGCCCGCTGAAGCACGCCCGCGACAGCCTGACCAAGTGGATGAAGCCTGAGAAGCGCAAGACGACGCCCGCGATCCTGGGCCTGTTCGGCGCCAAGGCCGAGGTGCGGTTCCAGCCCAAGGGGGTGGTGGGGATCATCAGTCCGTGGAACTTCCCGGTGAACCTGACCTTCGCCCCCCTGGCGGGCGTCCTGGCCGCCGGCAATCGGGCGATGATCAAGCCGTCGGAATTCACGCCCGCCACCTCGGAGCTGATGGCGGTGATGTTTTCCAGCGTCTTTTCCGAGGAGGAGATCGCGGTGATCACCGGCGGGCCGGAGGTGGGCCAGGCCTTCTCCGAACTGGCCTTCGACCATCTGATCTTCACCGGCGCGACAGCCATCGCCCGCCACGTGATGAAGGCCGCCTCGGCCAACCTCGTGCCCCTGACCCTGGAACTTGGCGGCAAGAGCCCGGTGATCCTCGGCAAGTCCGCCGACATGGCCACGGCCGCCGCCCGGGTGATGAATGGCAAGACCCTCAACGCCGGCCAGATCTGCCTGGCGCCTGACTATGTCCTGACCCCGAAGGATCAGCTGGAGGACTTCATCGGCCATGCGCAGGGCGCAGTGGCCAAGATGTTCCCCACCATCCGCGACAACCCCGACTACACCGCCATCGTGGCGGATAGGCACTATGACCGCATCAAGGGCTATGTGGACGACGCCCGGACCAAAGGTGCGCGGATCATTGAGATGAAGCCCGATGGCGAGGACCTGAGCCAGCAGGAACACCGCAAGATCGCGCCGACCCTGATCATCGACCCGACCGACGACATGTTGGTGATGCAGGAGGAGATCTTCGGCCCGGTCCTGCCGGTGAAGACCTATTCCGGGGTCGACGAGGCCATCGCCTACGTCAACGCCCACGACCGCCCGCTCGGCCTCTACTATTTCGGCGATGACGCCGCGGAGAAGGAGAAGGTGCTGAACGGCACCACGGCCGGCGGGGTGACCATCAATGATGTGGTCTTCCACGTGGCCCAGGAGGAGCTGCCCTTCGGCGGCGTCGGCCCCTCGGGCATGGGCAGCTACCACGGGATCGACGGTTTCCGCGAGTTCAGCCACCGCAAGGCGATCTACACCCAGATCAAGAAGGACATCGGCCCCCTGGTGCAGATGCGCCCGCCCTACGGCCCCGGCATCCGCAAATATCTCGACGGCGCGATGAAGCGCTAGCTTCGCGGGGTTTTCAGAGACTGCAGCGCCCGCTCGTGGGCATAGGCGGCGACGTCGCTCAGCGCGGCCTGGAGGGCGATGCGAACGCTCTCAAGGCGCACCGCGCCCTGTTGCTCGGCCACCTCGCAGGCGTCGCCGAGCTGAAAGGCCCCGACGCCCCGCGCCGCGCCCTTGATGGTGTGGACTGCGTCCAGCCATCCCTCGCTGGTCGGATCGAGCATCGCCGACCACAGATTGGCCTGCTCTCGGAAGAGGGCGAGGACCTCGTCCACGACGCCGGTATCGCCCGCAGCGAAGTCTTCGAGGTACGCAAAATCCACCGCGCCGGTGAGGTCTCGCCTGGCCAAAAAATTCGTCCCCTTACCCGCCTTGCTTTCACCGAGGCTTCAAGTATGTTCCGCGCCCTTGCCGACAGGCCCTCGCGGGCTCCGAACGGTACGGGTGCATAGCTCAGTTGGTAGAGCAGCTGACTCTTAATCAGCGGGTCGTAGGTTCGAATCCTACTGCACCCACCATTCGTTTGGTGGACGGACTGTTCCAGAACTTCACGACATCGCCATCCCCGCTCGGCGCGTGGGAATTCGCCCGCGTGGCTAGCCTTGTCCCGCGCCATACTCTATCTTCTAAGTTACGACTCCGGCCCTGGCGGCTCAGGTGTTTGTTTTCTTTGAATTTAAGACTGAGGCCATTGAAATGACCACTGCGGCTGTGATCGACAAGAAGGCCCTGCTGGCCAAGTACATCGCCGAGCGTGACAAGCGCCTGCGGGCCGACGGCAACGCCCAGTACCTGGAGGTGAAGGGCAACCTGGCCCACTACCTCGAAGACCCCTACACGCCCCGCGTCGAGCGGGCGCCCAAGACCGACCACGTCACCTTCGCCTTCGTGGGCGGTGGCTTCGCAGGCCTGGTGACCGGGGCTCGCCTTGTGGAAGCCGGCGTGACCGATGTGCGCATCATCGAGAAGGGCGGCGACTTCGGCGGCACCTGGTACTGGAACCGCTATCCGGGCGCCCAGTGCGACACCGCCTCAATGATCTACATGCCGCTGCTCGAAGAAACCGGCCACATGCCGACCGAGAAGTACGCGCACGCCCCCGAAATCCTCGAGCAGTGCCAGCGGATCGGCAAGCAGTACGGCCTCTATGAGAACGCGCTCTTCCACACCGAGGTTGAGGATCTGCGCTGGGACGCCGCCAATTCCCGCTGGGTGATCAAGACCAACCGCGGCGACGAATTCACGGCCAGCTTCATCGGCCTGGGCACCGGGCCGCTGCACGTGCCCAAGCTGCCGGGCATTCCGGGTATCGAGACCTTCAAGGGCCACTCGTTCCACACCAGCCGGTGGGACTACGACTACACCGGCGGCGACCCCAAGGGCGCCAAGATGGAGAAGCTGGCCGACAAGCGAGTCGCCATCATCGGCACCGGCGCGACCTCGGTCCAGGCCGTCCCCCACCTGGCCAAGGCCTGCAAGCAGCTGTTCGTCGTCCAGCGCACGCCGTCCTCGGTGGACGTCCGCGCCAACAAGCCCATCGACCCGGAGTGGTTCGCCGAGATCGCGACTCCGGGCTGGCAGAAGCGCTGGCTGGAAAACTTCACCGCCAACCAGGCCGGCGGCAACGCCGAGGAAGACCTGGTGATGGACGGCTGGACCGACCTGTCGCGCCGGATCCGCGCCAAGATTTCCCAGCTCCCTCGCGAGGGCCTGACCCCGCAGAAGATGCTCGCCGCCTACGAAGACAGCGACTTCGAAAAGATGGAGGAGATCCGCGCGCGGGCCGAGGCCATCGTCAAGGACCGCGAGACCGCCGAGAACCTCAAGGCCTGGTACCGCCAGCTCTGCAAGCGTCCCTGCTTCCACGACGCCTACCTCCAGGCCTTCAACGAGCCCAGCACCACCCTGATCGACACCGACGGTCAGGGCGTGGAGCGCATCACCGAGAAGGGCTTCGTGGTGGCTGGCGTCGAGTACGAGGTCGACTGCATCATCTACGCCTCGGGCTTCGAGGTCGGCACGGAATACAAGCGCCGCGCGGGCTTCGAGGTCGCCGGGGTGGGCGGCCAGACCCTGTCGGAGGCCTGGGCCGAGGGCATGAAGTCCAAGCACGGCATCCACGTCCTGGGCTTCCCCAACGCCTTCTTCGTGCAGCCGACCCAGGGCGCCAACCTGATCTCCAACGTGCCGCACAACCTGACGGAATCGGGACGCACCATCGCCCTGACGGTGAAGCACGCCCTCGATGTCGGGGCCAAGGAGGTGGAGGTCACGCCGGAGGCTCAGAAGGCCTGGGTCGACCTGCTGCTCACCGGCGCCGGCCGCATGATGGGCGCGCCCGACTGCACGCCGGGCTACTACAACAACGAAGGCCAGAGCCCCGGCCCGGCGGCCAAGTACAATGTCGGCTACCCTCAGGGCGCGACCGCCTTCTTCAAGTACATTGAGGACTGGCGGACGTCCGGGCAGTTCGAGGGGCTGAGCTTCCGGTAGGCAGAACGACCCCTTCCTTCTCCCGCAAGGGGAGGAGGAAGGGGTCCCTAAATCCCCGCCCCGTTGTCCAGCGCCTGCAGGGCCAGCTCGTGGGCCTCGGCCTCTGCGGTGATCCAGTTGATGAAGGCCTTCACCTGGGGCAGGCGGCCCTTGGCCTTGGGGTGGACGACGTAATAGGCGAAGTCCACGGCGGTCGAGATCTGCAGCGGCGAGACCAGGCGGCCGGCGTCCAGGTCGGCCTGGGCCAGGGTGCGTTTGGCGAGCGCCACGCCGCGGCCGTTGGCGGCGGCCTCGATCACCATGCTGGACTGGTTGAAGCGGGGGCCACGGGCGCCGTCCACGCCCTTAACCCCACGTGCCGCCAGCCACATGGTCCAGTCGGGGCAGCTGTCGTCGGGCTCTGGCGAGCCATCGTGCAGCAGGATGTGACCCAGCAGATCCGCCGGCGAATTCAGGGGGTTGGAGGCCTGCAGTTCGGGGCTCAGCACCGGGATCACCGTCTCGCCGATCAGGCGGCGGACCTCCAGGCCGGGATAGCGGCCGGCGCCGTAGCGGATGGCTACGTCCACCTCGCCGGCGGTGAGGTCCACCAGCTCCAGGCCCGCCGACAGCCAGACGTCCACCTGCGGATGCAGCTCCTCGAACTTGCCCAGGCGCGGCACCAGCCACTTGGCGGCGAAGGAGGGGGCGGCGGTCAGGGTCAGGCGACGGCCGTCCACGGCGGCGGTCAGCATGGAGGCGGCCTCGGCCAGCCGGTCGAAGGCCTCGCGCAGGGCGGGAAGGGCGGTCTGGGCCGCGTCGGTCAGCAGCAGGCCCTTGGGGGTGCGCTTGAACAGCGCCGCGCCCACATAGTCTTCCAGGTTCTGGATCTGCTGGCTGACAGCTCCCGGCGTCACCGACAGCTCGTCGGCCGCGCGTGAGAAGTTGAGGTGGCGGGCGGCGGCCTCGAACGCGCGAAGGGCGTTCAGCGGCGGCAACCTGCGGCGCGGCGCGTCGCGTTCCATGGAGTTTTCCTGACAGCCCCGGCAGAAGACCTTGGCTTGCGAATTGGGCCCTCCGAGACCAGTTTGCAAGCGTCCGGCGGTGTATAGGCCCTTTTCATCGGTGGACATCGGGCGAGGCGGGTGTAGAGCCCGTCGCGCCTCAAAACTCAAACCTAGTCGTTAGAGAACCTGAAAGCCCATGTCGCGCCGCGCGCCCAAGGCCCCCACCGCCAACCGCCTCGTCGTCCTGGGCGGCGAAGGCGTGCGCGCGGCCGGCTCGGTGTGGCTGGTGGGTGCGGGCCCCGGAGACCCGGAACTGCTGACCCTCAAGGCCTTCAAGGTGCTGGCGACCGCTGACGTGGTGGTGCACGACGGCCTGGTCAGCGACGAGATTCTGGACCTGGCGCCGGCAGCCGCGCGCCGCATCTCGGTGGCCAAGCGCAAGTCGCGCCATTCCTACGCCCAGGGCGAGATCAACAGGATGCTGGTGGCCTTCGCCCTGGAGGGCCTGACGGTCATCCGGCTGAAGGGCGGCGATCCCTTCATCTTCGGCCGGGGCGGCGAGGAGCTGGAAGCCTGCCGCGAGGCGGGCGTCGTCTGCCATGTGGTGCCCGGCGTCACCGCGGCTCTGGCCAGCGCCGCCAGCGCCGGCGCTCCCCTGACCCATCGCGGGGCGGCCCAGGCGGTCACCTTCGTCACCGGCCACGCCGCCACCGGGGAGACCCCGGACCTGGACTGGGCCGGCCTCGCCAAGGCCAACCACACGGTGGTGATCTATATGGGCCTCTCCACCGCCGGCGGAATCGCCGAGCGCCTGATGGCCGCCGGCCGTGCGGGCGCGACGCCCGCCCTGATCGTCGAGAACGCCAGCCGCGCCGAGGAGCGCCGCGTCGTCACCGATCTGGCGGGTCTGGCCGCCGCCGCCGCCGATGTTTCCGGTCCCGCCCTGCTGATCGTGGGTGAGGCCATGGCCCTGGCTCAGGCCGGGACCGCGCAATTTGTTCAAAGTGTCGAAGCTCGCGATCTCGAGCGGGGAGTGGGATCATGAAGGCGCTGACCGCCAATCGCCTGGACGACGGCGAGGTCGTGTTCTGGAACAAGGGCGCCTGGGTGGAGCGGTTCGCCGACGCCGAGCTGTTCGCCGATGACGCCAGCGGCGAGGCCGCCGAGGGCGCGGGCAAGTCCCAGCCCAATACGGTGATCGACGTCTATCTGATCGACCTGATCGAGAGCGAGGGCCTCTGGGCCCCGCTGAGCTTCCGGGAGCGCATCCGGGCGCTCGGGCCTCTCAACCACCCGACCCATGGCAAGCAGGCCGAGGGCGGAGCGGCCATCGAGGCCCTGCGGCATGCCGCCGGCGCCTCGCGCTCCACCGGCCGCGTCAACCTGATCAAGCGTAAGTAGGGCCGATGTATCAGTACGACACCATCGACAGGGAATTCCTGGCCGACCGCGCCGCGGAGTTCAAGGAACAGGTGGAGCGCCGCCTGGCCGGCGAGATCACCGAAGACCAGTTCAAGATGCTACGTCTGCGCAACGGGCTCTATCTGCAGCTGCACGCCTACATGCTGCGGGTGGCGATCCCCTACGGCTCGCTGAACGCGACCCAGCTGCGCAAGCTGGCCGATATCGGCCGCCGCTACGACAAGGGCTACGGCCACTTCACCACCCGCACCAACCTGCAGTTTCACTGGATCAAGCTGCGCGAGGCGCCCGCGATCCTGGAGGAGCTGGCCACCGTCGACCTGCACGCCATCCAGACCAGCGGCAATTGCATCCGCAACGTCACCTCCGACCCCTATGCCGGGGCGACGGCCGAAGAGATCGACGACCCGCGCGTCTGGTCCGAGGCCATCCGCCAGTGGTCGATGCTGCACCCGGAATTCAGCCACCTGCCGCGCAAGTTCAAGTTCGCGGTCACCGCCGCGCCCAAGGACCGCACGGCCGCCCGGGTCCACGACATCGGCCTGGTGGTCCGCCGCGCCCGCGACGGCACCATGGGCTTTGAGGTGATCGTCGGCGGCGGGATGGGGCGCACGCCCTATGTCGGGCCGACGATCCGCGAGTTTCTCCCGGCCAACCGGCTGTTCTCGTACCTGGACGCCACCTTGCGCGTCTACAACCGCCACGGTCGCCGGGACAACAGCTACAAGGCCCGGATCAAGATCCTGGTGGCCGCCCTGGGCCGCGAGGAGTTCGCGCGCCAGGTCGAGGAAGAGTGGGAAAAGGTGGGTGCGGGCGCCGACATGCCCGACACCGAGATCGCCCGCATCCGCGCGGCCTTCGCCCCCAAGGCCTTCGACACCCTGGTGAACCGCTCGGAAGCCTTCGAGACCGCCAAGGCCGCTGATCCCGCCTTCGCGCGCTTCGCCCGCAATAACCTCAAGCCCCACAAGCGGCCGGGCTACACCATCGTCGAGATCTCCCTGAAGGGGATCGGCGACACGCCCGGCGACGCCACCTCCGACCAGATGGATGTGGTGGCCGACCTAGGCGAACGCTACGGCCAGAACGACATCCGCATCACCCACGAGCAGAACCTGGTCCTGCCCCACGTGAAGCTGGACGATGCGCACGCCGTGTTCCAGGCCCTGGCCGCCGCGGGCCTGGCGACCCCCAACATCAACCTGATCACCGACATCATCGCCTGCCCTGGGCTGGACTACTGCGCGCTGGCCAATGCGCGCGCCATCCCCATCGCCCAGGACATCGCCCACCGCTTCGCTGACCAGGACCGCGCCGAACTGGTGGGGGAACTGAAGATCAAGATCAGCGGCTGCATCAACGCCTGCGGCCACCACCATGTCGGCCACATCGGCATTCTGGGCGTCGATAAGAAGGGTGAGGAGTTCTACCAGCTCACCCTGGGCGGCTCCGGGGCCGAGGACGCCGAGGTCGGCAAGATGCTGGGCCCGGCGCTTCCCGCCGACCGCGTCACCGACGCCATCGACACTATCGTCGAGGTCTATCTGCGCGAGCGCGTCGAGGGCGAGCGGTTCCTCGACACCTTCCGCCGCACGGGCTCGGCCCCCTTCAAGGAGGCTGTCTATGCCGAAGCTCATTAGGATCATCGACGGCCAGTTCGTTTCGGCCGACGACCCCTTCACCCATGTCGCCGACGACGAGGGCATGCCCTCGGGCGATGTGATCGTCTCCCTGACCCGGTTCTCCGCCGAGGGCGACGCCCTGATCTCCCAGGGCCGCTCCGTGGGCGTGCGCATCGAGCCGGACGAGGAGGTCGAGGCGCTCGCCTATGACCTGCCCAAGCTGGCGGTGGTGGCGGTCGCCTTCCCGAAATACCGCGACGGCCGCGGCTTCTCCACGGCCCATCTGCTGCGCGGCCGTTTCGGCTTCAAGGGCGAGGTCCGGGCGGT
Source organism: Phenylobacterium sp. (assembly GCF_030693625.1). Classification (GTDB taxonomy): domain Bacteria; phylum Pseudomonadota; class Alphaproteobacteria; order Caulobacterales; family Caulobacteraceae; genus Phenylobacterium; species Phenylobacterium ferrooxidans. The sequence continues at coordinate 71,588 of NZ_JAUYAF010000064.1, read as the reverse complement.
GGGAGAGGTGCTGCGCGAGGAGGCCAACTTCCTGACCCGCTGCGGCTGCGACAGTTTTGAAACCGCCGACGGCTCCAGCCCCGAGCAATGGGCCCACGCCGCCAATCGTCATCGTCACGTCTATCAACGCGCCTCTGACGGCCGCACCCCGGCCTTCACCGAGCGTGCGGAGTCCTGAGCATGGCCTTTGATCAACTGGAACGCCCGCAGATCGCCCTGCGCCTTGACGCCGAACTGCGCCACGCCCATCCGGTGACGGTGCTGGAATCGGCCGTCGAGACCTTCGGCGACAAGCTCGCCCTGGTCTCGTCCTTCGGGGCGGAGTCGGCGGTGCTGCTGCACATGGTCTCCAGGATCAAGCCGAACATGCCGATCATGTTCCTCGACACCGGCATGCTGTTTGGCCAGACCCTCGACTACCGGCGCAACCTGGCGGCCAGGCTGGGCCTGACGGACGTGCGCGACCTGCGGCCGCTCTATACCGACCTGGCCACCGTCGATCCCAAGGCCAACCTCTGGCAGACCGACACCGACGCCTGCTGCAACATCCGCAAGGTGATCCCACTGGACACCGCCCTGAAGGACTTCGATGGCTGGATCACCGGCCGCAAACGCTTCCATGGCGGCGACCGCCTGTCCCTGCCGGTGGTGGAGCAGGCCGATGGGCAGGTGAAGTTCAACCCCCTGGCCAACTGGGGCAAGACCGAGCTCGACGCCTATATGGCCGAACACGATCTGCCGGCCCATCCCCTGGTGGCCCAGGGCTTCCCCTCGATCGGCTGCTGGCCCTGCACCAAGCCGGTGGAGGAGGGCGAAGATGTACGCGCCGGTCGCTGGGCGGGTTCCGAAAAGACCGAATGCGGCATACATGTCGCCCGCGCGCCCGACGCCGTGACGAACGTCGGCGGCGATATCTAGTCCAAGCTTTCAAGCAGACCGATCATGACCGATGTGACCGCCGCCGCTCCGGCCAAGAAGGCTGGCGCCTTCCTCCATGAGACCGTGACCTGGGTCCAGCACTGGACCGACAGCCTGTTTTCGTTCCGCACCACCCGCGACCCGGCTTTCCGCTTCCAGAGCGGCCAGTTCGTGATGGTGGGCCTGGAGGTGGACGGCAAGCCGCTGCTGCGCGCTTATTCCATCGCCTCGCCGTCCTGGCACGACGAGCTGGAATTCTATTCCATCAAGGTCGATAGCGGCCCGCTGACTTCGCGCCTGCAGAAGATCCAGGTCGGAGACCAAGTGCTCATCGGCAAGAAGCCCACCGGCACCCTGGTGCTGGACGGCCTGAAGCCGGGCAAGCGCCTCTACATGCTGGGCACCGGCACCGGCCTCGCCCCCTGGCTGAGCCTGGCCCGCGACCCCGAAGTCTATGACCGCTTCGACGAGGTGATCGTCACCCACACGGTGCGCAATGTGGCGGATCTGAACTACCGCGAGCTGTTCGAGACCGAGCTGCCGCAGGACGAGATCCTGGGCGAGATCGTCGCGCCCAAGCTGCGCTACTACCCCACCGTCACCCGCGAGCCCTTCAAGCACCAGGGCCGGATCACCGACCTGATCGCCTCGGGCAAGATCTTCGAGGACCTGGGCCTGCCGCCCCTGGATCCCGCCGTCGACCGCCTGATGCTATGCGGCGGCCCCTCGGTCCTGGCCGACCTGAAGGTCCTGCTGGAAGCCCGCGGCTATGTTGAGGGTTCACTGGCCAGCCCCGGCGACTACGTCCTGGAGCGGGCCTTCGTCGAGACGTGATCTTCTCCCTCCCCTTCATGGGGAGGGGCAGACCGCGATAGCGGTGGGGGTGGGGGAGTGTGGCCAGCATCCCCACGCGTCCGAAGCTTTACTTCGTCCACTCTCCCCATGAAGGGGCGGGAAGAGTCCGCCTATTTCGGCGGGCAGCCCTTGAACTGGCCGGTCTTGGTGACCGTCAGTTGGGCCAGGTTCAACGGTCGCAAAGGCTTCATCGAGCCGGCGCCAGCCCCGGTATAGAGGTCGATCCGCTGGCCCTTGATCGCGCCGCCCACGTCGGAGGCGTACCAGTAGCCGTCATGGGCCGATCCATCGGGCATGGAGAGCCCCACCGTCTCCTTGATGAACAGGATGGTCCGGCGTGGGATCAGGCTCTTGTCGATGGCCGCCGTGCGCATGGCCACGACCTTGCAGCCCAGGGAGTCCAGCGCGCCCACGCCCTTGGCGCCGGCGTGATAGAGGGTCGCCTTGAGGCGATAGTCGGCCGACCCGGGCACGGCGCCCGTCAGGGCGTTCATCAGGAGATCCCCGATGGGGTCGGAAGGAGCGGCGTGCGCTCCACCTCCGAAAGCCAGAAGGGGAAGGGCGGCCAGGGCGGCGAGGTGGCGTCCCATATGGGGATCCTACGTCGTTGATCTGTCAGCGAGGGTCTGAGTACCGGGACTCTGGCGTCAGGGCAACCCCGGGAATAGCCTGGCCCGCGATCCCCTGTAGACAGCATACATTGCGCCTGTGGACTCTTGGTCTATCAAGCTTCCTCAAACAATGGGGCAGGCCGCATGCGCATCTTTGGAGACTCGATCTCGGGCAACTGCCTGAAGGTGAAGTGGACCGCCGATCATCTCAGGCTTTCCTATGATTGGATCGAGACTGATGTCTTGAAGGCGGCCACCCGGACGCCGGAATTCCTGGCCCTCAACCCCGCCGGCCAGGTCCCCGCCGTGATTCTCGACGACGGTCGGCCCCTGGCCCAGTCCAACGCCATCATCCTGCACCTGGCCGAGGGCTCGGCCCTCATCCCCGCCGACCCCTATGACCGCGCCCGCATGCTGGAGTGGATGTTCTGGGAGCAGTACAGCCACGAGCCCTATGTCGCCGTCGCCCGCTTCCAGGTGCGCTTCCAGGGCAAGGCGGTGGCGGACCTGGAGCCGCGCATCGTGGAGCGCGGCAAGGCGGCCCTGCAGCGGCTTGAGGACGGCCTTGCGGCCTCACCCTTCCTGGTGGACGGGGCGGTCAGTCTCGCCGACGTCGCCCTGGTGGCCTACACCCGCGAGGCCGGCGACGGCGGCTTCCGCCTGGCCGACTATCCGAGGGTGCTGGCCTGGATCGCCCGGGTGGAGAAGGCCTTGGCTATCATCTAGGGCGGCTTGCGACGTTCCGGTGAATTCGCCGCGGCTCGGACTTCACGCACTTGCCTTCGACGGCGCCGGCCTTCAAATCGGAGGCATGAAACGTCTCGCCCTGCATCTCGCCGCCGTCTTGATCGCCGCCGCGCCAGCCCCGGCCCTCGCCTGGAGCAACACCGGCCACCGGATGATCGGACAGGAAGCCACGCGTGCTCTGCCGCCGACCCTGCCGGCTTTCCTGCGCAGCCCCGCCGCCATCCAGGCGATCGGCGAACTGTCGCGGGAGCCGGACCGCATCAAGGGCTCGGGCAAGGTGCACTTCAGTAACCTCGATCCGGCGCATTTCGTGGATTACGAGGAGGACGGCCGCATCCTCGGCGGCCCGCGCCTGGACGCCCTGCCGCCGACTCGTGCGGCCTACGAAACCGCTTTGCGCGCCGCCGGCCAGGACAGCTGGAAGGCCGGCTACCTGCCCTATGCGATCATCGAGAAGTACCAGCAGCTCGTCACCGACATGGGCTATTGGCGCATGGGCATGGCCGCTGAAGGCCGCGAGAAGAACAAGGCGCGCCGCGCCTGGCTGCACGCTGACCGCCTGCGCCGCGAACAGCTGATGCTGGTGACCATCGGCTACCTCGCCCACTATGTCGGCGACGGATCGCAACCCCTGCATGTCAGCGGCCACTACAACGGCTGGGGCGATTACCCCAACCCTAACGGCTACACGACAGCGAAAATTCACGCGCCCTTCGAGGACGTTTTCGCCACCCAGTACGTGACCCCGACCATGGTGCGCGCCAACCTGCTGCGACCCCATACCGCCGACGGCCCCATCGAGGCGCGGGTGTCCGCCTATCTGCTGATCGCCGGTCGCCAGGTGGTCCCTCTCTATGAACTGGAGAAGGCGGGAGGCTTCAGCCCAGCCAATCCGAAGGGCGTGGCCTTCGCCACCGAGCGGCTGGCGGCTGGGGCCTCTGAACTGCGTGACCTGATCACCGAGGCCTGGGCGGAGAGCCTCACCGTGAAGCTGGGTTGGCCGGCGGCGTCCGTCGCCGACTCCGTCAGCGGTAAGGTCGATCCGTACGACTCGCTGTTCAGCGGGCGCTAGGCGGCTTCTCGAACCGGTCCGCATTGCGCGGGGCGGCCTGAACCGGTAGTCGGACGCCAAGTTCGCGACCGCGCAGGAGCGCCCATGCCCCAAGCCCACACCCTCGACGTGAAGTCCCTCGCCGAGCTGGTCCGCGCTCAGGCGGCCGGCGAAGTGGCCATGCTCAAGTCCGAGCATGGGATCCAGCCGGGCCTGGCGGTGGTGCTGGTGGGCGAGGATCCGGCCAGCCAGGTCTATGTCAGGTCCAAGGGCGAGCACTCCCTGGCCGCCGGCATGCATTCAGAGACCCACCGCCTGCCGGCCGACACCACCCAGGACCAGCTGATGGCCCTGGTGGAGCAGCTCAACGACGATCCGAAAATCCACGGCATCCTGGTCCAGATGCCTCTGCCCAAGCACCTCGACGAGAAAATGGTGCTCGCGGCCATGGACCCCAACAAGGACGTGGACGGCCTGACCGTGGTCAATGCCGGTCTGCTGGCCAGCGGCATGCCGGCCCTGATCCCTTGCACGCCGCTGGGCTGCATGCTGGTTCTGCGCCAGACCCTTGGCGACCTGGCCGGCAAGCGCGCCGTGGTGGTGGGCCGCTCGGTGCTGGTGGGCCGCCCCATCGCCCAGCTGCTGCTGCAGGCCGACTGCACGGTGACCATCGCCCACTCGCGCACCGTGGATCTACCCGCCGTCTGCCGAGAGGCCGACATCCTCGTCGCCGCCGTGGGCAGGCCTCAGATGATCAAGGGCGACTGGATCAAGCCCGGCGCCACCCTGATCGACGTCGGCATTAACCGGGTGCCGTTCCGCGATCCCGTGAAGGCCGCCGAGGGCAGAACCAAGCTGGTGGGCGACGTGGCCTTCAAGGAGGCGGAGAAGGTCGCGGCCAACATCACGCCGGTCCCCGGGGGCATCGGCCTGATGACCGTGGCCTGCCTGCTCGCCAACACCGTCACCGCCGCCAAGCGGATCCACGGGCTCGAGGGTTAGGCACCCAGGCCGTCAGCGGCTCAGCTCGCCGCCTTCCCCAACGACGAGGTCCATTCCACCAGGTCGCGGAGCACGCCGCTGACCCCCACGGTGAAGGCGCGCACGATGTCGGCCTGGCGGTCCCCGTCGGCCGCGACCGTCTGGGAAAAGGTGCGCTCGGCCGCCACGCTGCGGTCGGCGGACCGTGTCAGCACCGCATGCACATTGACCACCACGGAAGGGCGGCCCTTCGGCGCGGCGTAGTTGACCTGGAAGTCGCGCACGTCGAGCTTCAGGACATAGTCCGACTGGCCGATCTCCCCGCGGCTGATCAACCGGGCGGACCGGCCATCCTGGTCGAAGGCCCGGCTCACCGCCTCGTCGAACAGCACCGAGGCCGGCGAGACCCAGCGGGCCTCGGCGATATAGGCCACGTCGCTGCCGGCGGTGACCGTCATGATCCGGTCGCCGGCGGCCGCCTTGTTGAACTCGTTGGAGAGCTTCAGCACCCCGAACTTCTCGCCGCTCGCCCGCGGCGGCGAGGCGGCCTCAGCCGGCATGAGATAGTCGAAGCGGTAGAGGTTGGCCGGTTTGCTCTTCGGGAAGAGCGAAATGCAGCCGGAGAGGGCCACGGCGGTCAGAGCCACGGCCGAGAGCCGGATCAGGCGCTGAAGACGGGTCATGGCTTCACCTCGATTTCCTTGGCGGGCGGCTTGCCGACAGCGCCGCGCGGGTTGGTCTGGAGTTCGTTGGCCAGGCGCTCGAGCGCCTCAGCGGTCTGTTGCAGCTGCACCGTCGCCGCCGTGATCTGCGGCAGGCCCGTGGTGGCGAAGTCGCTGGTCGGACCTTCCAGCTTGCTCATGATCTGGCGCAGGTCCTTGGCTGCGGCCTTGGTCTCCTCAGCGGCGTCGGCGACATTCCGCATGGTGCGCTTGCCATCGCCGTCCACCAGCGCCTGGCCCGACCGCCCGAGTTCGGCGAAGGACTGGGCCGCGGCGTCGATGCTCTGCAGGGCCTTCTGGGCGTCGGCGATCACCGCCTTGCGCTCCCGCAGCTCGGCGGTGACCGCCTGGGCGTCGTTCAGCGCGGCGGAGAAGGTCTTCACATTCTGGTCCGACAGCACCTTGTTGACCCGGTCCAGGGCCTCGACGGTGCGGCTCAGCACCGTGCCGCCGCCGGCTAGCAGGTCCGACAACGTGCTGCGTTGGCTGCGGATCACCGGCACCTTGCCGTCCGGCGTCACCGAACGCAGCAGGGGCTTGGACTGAACGCCGGCGCTGATCTGCACATAGTTCACGCCCGTGATGCCCTGGGGCTCCAGGGTGGCCACGGAGTCCACGCGGATCGGCACGTCGGAGGTCACGCGGGCGCGGGCCACCACGTTCTTGGGGTTGTCGCGGGCCAGCTCGATCTTGGTGACCTCGCCCACCTTGATGCCGTTGAACCGCACCTCGCCGCCCTGGGTCAGGCCGTTGATGGGCCCCTGGAAGACAATGTCATAGAGCTGGTAATCGCGGCTGAACTGGACCTTGGCCAGCCACACGCCGAAGATCACCAGACCCAGGAACAGGATCAGGGTCGAAAGGCCCACCAGGGCGTAGTTGGCGTCTTTTTCCATCAGACCATTGTCTCGGCTTTTGTCGCTGAACGCACCGCGGCCCGGCCGCGCGGCCCCAGGAAATACTCACGAATCCACGGGTGCTTCGACTTTTCCAGCGTGCGCACGGGGGCGTTGGCGACCACCTTCTTGTCGGCCACCACCGCCACCCGGTCGGTGATGGCGTAGAGGGTGTCGAGGTCGTGGGTGATCATGAAGACGGTCAGGTCCAGGCTGTCGGAGAGGTCCTTGATCAGCTCGTCGAAGGCCGCGGCGCCGATGGGGTCGAGGCCGGCGGTCGGCTCGTCGAGGAACAGCAGTTCGGGGTCGAGGGCGAGGGCGCGGGCCAGGCCCGCGCGCTTGCGCATGCCCCCCGACAGCTCCGAGGGTTTCAAGTGGGCGGCGTTGGCGGGCAGGCCCACCAGGGCGATTTTCAGCTCCGCCAGCTCCATCACCACCCGCTTGGGTATGTTGGTATGCTCGTACATGGGAGCCGCGACATTCTCGCGGACCGTCAGGTTGGAGAACAGGGCGCCCTGCTGAAACAGCACCCCCCAATGGCGCTCGATGGCCGACCACTTGCGGCGCGAGGCGCGCTGAATGTCCTGGCCGAACACCTGCACCGTGCCGCCGTCGGGGGTCTTCAGGCCAATGATGGTGTTGAGCAGCACCGACTTGCCGCTGCCGGATCCGCCCACGACGCCCTGGACCTCGCCGCGCTTGACCACCAGGTCCAGGCCATCGTGGATGACCTTCTCGCCGAACCGGGAGACCAGGCCCTTCACCGTGATGGCGGGGCCGGTGGTCGGCAGTTCGTCCTCGGTTAGTTCGACGTCGTCCGGCGTCTCCAGGCTCACAGGTCGAGCTCCATGTAGATCAGGGCGAAGATCGCATCGATCAGGATGATGGCGAAGATCGCGTGCACGACCGCGGCCGTCACGCGGCGGCCGAGGGATTCCACGTCGCCGCCGACCTCCAGGCCCTGACGGCAGCCGATCCCGGCCACCACCGCGGCCATGACCGGAGCTTTGGTGAGCGCGATCCAGAAATGGGTCGCCCCCACATTGTCGACGATCCGCTGCAGGAAGAAGGAGGGCCCCAGGTTGAGCACCGACCAGGTGATCATCAGGCCTCCCGCCAGGCCCGCCAGGGTGGCCACGAAGGTCAGCAGGGGGATGGTCAACAACAGGGCCACGAAGCGCGGCAGGACCAGGGCCTCGAAGGGATCGACCCCCATCACCTTCATGGCGTCAATCTCCTGGCTCATCTTCATCGAGCCAAGCTCGGCTGCGAAGGACGAGGCCGAGCGACCGGCCAGCAGGATGGCGGTGATCAGGATGTTGAACTCGCGGGTCACGGCGATGCCGATCAGCTCCACGGCGAACACCTCGGCCCCGAACTGCCGCAGCATGTTGGCGCCCAGCAGACCTACCACCGCGCCGATGAAGAACGAGGTGGTGACCACGATTGGGATGGCGTCCAGCCCCGCGCGCTCGGCCAGGGACACGCAGGCGGCCCAGCGGATGCGCTTGGGATTGATGATCGCTTGGAACAGCACCACCAGAAGGTGGCCGGCGAACACCAGGGTGTCGAAGATCTCCCTGGCGAGGTCCACCACGCCCTTGCCGATGCGGATGGTCAGCTCGTGGAATCCGCGCGGCTTGGGCTTCGGCGCGGGTTTTGGCAGGGCGGCCTGGCTGACCAGTTCGATAAGCCGCAGCGTCTCGGGCCGGGCTTTCACCCGAGCGGCGTCGTACTTGTCGCCGGAGGCCTGGATGACGGCGTAGGCGCCCGCGGTGTCCATGCGGCCGACCTTTGTGAGGTCGAGCTCGACTGCGCTGCGGCCGGCCAGTTCGTCGCGCAGGCCACTGGCCGCGGGCCCGATCTGGGCCGCTGTCCAGTCGCCGGTCAGCTCGATGACGCCTTGTTGGTGGGCGTCTCTGACGGTGAAATCGGCCGGTCGTTCCATAGGCGGGTGGTCTATGCCTTTCTGGAGGGCCGCTTGCGAATTGAGTCGAGGGTCGAAAGGCCGAGCCTAGCAGAGCCCACCCCACTCGCCGAACGCCTTATGGCGCCGGTTGTTCCGTCAATATGAACAGGATCTCGGGCGCGCTCGCGGTCTGGTGATCACCTATTGTCGCTACAGCCTATCTTTCGCCCAATTCGGTCGGGTATCAGGGGGCCATGTTCAGTCGTCCAGCTGCCGGGAGCCTTCCCTTGACCCGCCAGATCGATTTCGCCGGCAAGTCCGGGTCGGTTTATCGCTACTCCGCTCTTGAAGAAGAGCGGACCCTGCCGCCGGTCGGCGCCAACTATGTCATCGCTCAGGTGACGCCCAAGGGCGCCAGCATCCTGTTTGCGGGGGAGACCGAGTGCCTGTCGGCCCGCGACTGGCAAGCCGCCCTGGACGAGGCCCATGCCCGCTACGGGGAGACCGAGGTGCTGACTCGGCTGAACGTGCGCAGCGCGGTCCGCAAGGCCGAGCGCGAGGACCTCATCGAGGAACACTGCCCGCCGATGAACGCGGGCTAGCGCGAGCCACCCCCGCCCGCCATCATGGCCCCATGGCCTGGGCGATCGTGATCTTCGGGGCGGCGGTCTGGCCGGACGGCGACCCCAGCCCCGCCCTGCGCCGGCGTGTCGCCTACGGCCGCCGGGCGGCGGAGGAGCACCCTGACGCCTTGGTCTTCTGTTCCGGCGGCGTGGGGCGTCATGGGCCGTCCGAAGCCTCCCTGATGGCCCGTCTGCTGATCGAGGCTGGACTGGACCCCGCGCGCATCGCCCTCGACGAGCATAGCCGCGACACCATGGAGAACGTCGCGGCCGCCGCGGCCTTTATCCGCGCCGAGGGTCTGGAAGGCGCGGTGATCTGCAGTGACGGCTATCACCTGCCGAGGTGCCGCATGTTGTTCCGCGCCGCGGGCCTGGCCAGCCGGGCCGGGCCGGTCACGAAGGGTTATGCCGGAACCCGGTCGCACTGGCTGCGGATGGTGGGCCGCGAAGTGCTCGCCTATCCCTACGATCTGGCCCTGGCCTTGGTGGCGCGTCGCCGCTAGCGGGCGATGGCGGCGATGTCCTGCACGGCGCCGAAGGTCAGCTTCGGATTGTGGGCGATCAGGCTTTCCGGCGTGGAGTAGCCCCAGGTCACCGCTCCGAAGTCGATCCCGGCCTTGTCGGCGGCCCGCGCGTCGCGGTCCTCGTCGCCGATGCAGATGGTCTTGGCCTTGGTCATGGACAGCTTGCGCAACACCCGGCGGAACTTCCGCGCCTTGCCGAACAGCGAGGCCCCGCAATCGAAGTGCACGAACAGGCCGGCGAGTTCGGGGCCCAGGCCGATCCGCACGCTGGCCTCGGTGTCGGAGCTCACCAGAGCCAGGATCACCCCGTTGGCGTGCAACTCCCGCAGCATCTCGGGCACGCCCGGGAACAGGGGGATGCCGGAGGAGGCGTCCACCTTCATGGCCCGGAAGTCCTTGGCGATCCGCGCCAGCTTCCAGGTGGAGACGCCAAGGCTCTTCATGATCACCCGCGCGCTCGCTCCGCGCAGCGATTCCCGCTCCTCGGCGTCGATGGCCCGGAAGTTATGTCGGGCCGCCATGTGATCGAGGACGCTGGTGAACCACGGATATGAGTCCGCGAGCGTGCCGTCGAAGTCGAAGATTGCGAGTCGATAAGCCACGAAGGTTTCGTAGCCCGTGGCGCGCGGCGCTGAAAGGGTTCTCGCCGGTGAAGCCTGCATCTGGCGCGTCCGCAGAGCGCCAGGGCCTTACTGTCGCCTGGACGTCGGCTTGCTGTCGGCGGAACGTCGGCCTGCTGTCGCCAGGTTGACGGGTCGCTGACGTGGCGGCGGAATGGCGCGTCGGTCCAGGTTTGGAGCGATCTCCAAGGAGGACGCACATGTTGATCCAGAAACTGCGGCTGCAACGGGGTTGGTCCCAGGAACAGCTGGCGGAAGTCTCCGGCCTCAGCGTGCGGACCGTTCAGCGGCTCGAGCGTGGCCAACCCGGCAGCCTTGAGTCGATGAAGGCCCTGGCGGCCGTCTTCGAGATGGACCTCAACCGCCTCAAGGAGCCTGCCATGGACGCCCTGCAGTCTGACATCCGACCCGACGAAGCTCTCGCCCTCGCCCACGTTCGAAAGGTGAAGGACTTCTATATTCACCTGACCCAGTACCTGATCGTGATCCCGATCCTCGCGGGCATCAATCTGGTGGGCTACCCGCAGTACCTGTGGTTCGTCTGGCCTGCCCTCGGCTGGGGCCTGGGGGTCCTGGCCCATGGCGCCACGGTGTTCGGCGTGGTCCCGTTCCTCGATGGGGGTTGGGAGCGGCGTCAGGTGGAGAAGTACCTGGGCCGAAAGCTCTAGGTCGGCGCCACCGTGATTTGGCCTTCGTCCACCGGTTCCTGGATACTCGCCAGGAACCGGCTGAAGGTGGCTTCGTCGATAGGCCGGGCGGCGTTGGCGTCGAAGCGCTTTGACCGTATCGCTAGGCGCGACCGCAGAACGGTCTCCGGCGTCTTCATAAAGACCAGCGACCAGGGCCGCCCGGCGGCCTCGATGCGCGCCTTGCACTCTTCGCGATGCGGCCGGTTCCAGAAGGCGGAGTCTACCACCACGGCATCGCCGGCGCGCATGTTCGCGTCCAGCTTTTCCAGCAGGCCGGCCCGGGCGGCGGCCAGGTTGGCGTCATAGGCTTCCGCCGGATAGTCGAGGCCATAGCGCCCGAACCGCGCCCAGACCTCCTAGTCAGGGCCCAACCGGCCGAATCCCTTGTCGGCCAAGGCCTGCGAGAATGTGGTCTTACCGCTGCTCGCCAGACCACACATCAGCACCACCCGCCCGTCGGTGGGCGACAGAGCCGACAGCGCGGCTGCGAAGGACACCACCTGGGTCATCTGGGGAGGCTAGTGGAGGTCCATCCCGCCGCAAAGGGCCAGGGAAGGAAGTGGTGGATGCGACAGGGATTGAACCTGTGACCCCCTCGGTGTGAACGAGGTGCTCTCCCGCTGAGCTACGCATCCTCCGGAAGGGACGGGCCTATAGCTCGCCGCTTCTCGCCGGGCAAGCGGTGAGAAGCCGCAGACACGCATCCGTCAACTGATCGTAGTGGTCGATGAGGATATCGGCGCCCAATTCCGCGACCGGGGTGTCGGTGTAGCCAAAGCTCACCAGCACAAGGGGAACCCCGGCCGCGCGGGCCGCGCCGGCGTCTGGGGCGGCGTCGCCGACCATCACCGCGCGGTCGATCCGGCCGCCGGCCGCAGCCACGGCGGTGATCAGGTGGCTCGCGTCCGGCTTGGGCCTGGGGGCCAGGTCGGCGCCGATCACCGAGTCGAAGAATTGGGCCAGATCCAGGCGCGCGAGGATCGGCAGGGACAGCGGCGTCGGCTTGTTGGTGCAGACCGAAAGTCTTGCGCCGGCCGCCTTCAGCTGCGTCAGGCACGCCACCAGGCCGGGAAAGGGCCGGGTCAGGTCGGCGCTGTGCTCGCCGTAGTGGGCCAGGAAGCGGTCGAAGAGCTCGGGCATCCGGTCGCTGGGTACGGGATGGCCCTGCGCTGCGAAGCCTCGCTCCAGCAGAATTTTCGCGCCGTGGCCGATGAACGGGCGGCCCTCGGCCAGGGGCAGGGGGGCGATCCCCTCCTGCGCCAGCAAGACGTTGAGGGTCCCGATCAGGTCGGGGGCGGAATCCACTAGGGTCCCATCCAGATCGAACGCGATGGTGGCGCCGTCGAGGGGCGTAAGGTCGGGCACGGCGGCGGGCTCCATCGAAAGGGCTCGCCGTTTCGGCTAAACGCCGTGAGATTGCAATGTCCCCGCCGATTCCAGGATCTTCGCCCATGACCGCACGCGCCGCCGTTATCCTCGCCGCCGGCCAGGGCACGCGAATGAAGTCCCCGATTCCCAAGCTGCTGCACAAGGTGGGCGGCCGCACCCTGCTGGACCGGGTGATCGACACCGTCGAGCTGGCGGGCTGCGAGAGGATCGTGGTGGTGGTGGGCGACCACAGCCCCGGCGTCCGGGCCCTGGTGGTCAAGCGGCTGGGGGAGGGCGCGGTGGCCGTCCAGGACCCACCGCTGGGCACCGCCCACGCGGTTCTCGCCGCCAAGGACGCCCTGGCCGACTTCAATGGGGATGTTCTGGTGACCAATGGCGACTGCCCCCTGCTGCAGGCCGCCGACCTCGATCCGCTGTTCGCCTTGCGGGCGGCGGGTACGGACCTGGCCATCATGGGTTTCAAGCCGGTGGACGGCCTGCTCTATGGCCGCCTGATCATGGGCGCCGATGGGCACGTGATCCGCGTTGTGGAGCCCAAGGACGCCACCGCTGAGGAGCTGGCGGTGAAGGCCTGCAACGCCGGCATGTACTGCGCCGACCGCGCGGCCCTGTTCGGCTGGCTGGACCGTGTCGACAACAACAACGCCAAGCAGGAATACTACATCACCTCCATCGTCGGCCTGGCCACGGCCGAGGAGAAGCTTGTGCGGGTCAACTTCGCCCCAGAGAATGCCGTGATGGGCGCCGACACCCCGATGCAGCTCTCCCAGGCCGAGGCGATCTTCCAGGCCCGCGCCCGGGCCCACTTCCTCGCGCAAGGCGTGGCCATGGCGGCGCCTGAGACGGTCCACTTCAGCTGGGACACCCAGCTGGCCCCTGGGGTGCAGGTCGAGCAGTTCGTGGTCTTCGCGCCGGGGGTGACCGTGGAGACCGGGGCGGTGATCCGCGCCTTCAGCCACCTGGAGGGCGCGAAGGTGGGCGCCGGCGCCCTGATCGGCCCCTATGCCCGGCTGCGCCCCGGCGCCGACATCGGCGAGGAGGCCCACATCGGCAACTTCGTCGAGGTGAAGAAAGTCAAGGTGGGCGCGGGCGCCAAGGCCAACCACCTGTCCTATCTGGGCGACGGCACGGTGGGGGCCAAGGCCAACATCGGGGCGGGCACCATCTTCTGCAACTATGACGGCTTCGACAAATACGAGACCCACATCGGCGAGAACGCCTTCATCGGCTCCAACAGCGCTCTCGTCGCCCCGGTGACGGTCGGGGCCGGCGCCATGACCGGCTCTGGCTCGGTGGTCACCGCCGACGTGCCCGCCGACGGGCTCGCCCTGTCGCGGGCGCCGCAGCAGAACAAGGACGGCTGGGCGGCCCGCTTCCGAGCCATGAAGATCGCCCAGAAGGCGAAGAAATAGCGTCGCGGGGAGGCCAACCTTCGCCTATGTCAAAGCCATGAGCGCAGACGATCAGAAACGCGCCGCCGGCGAGGCCGCCGCGGCCCTTGTCGAAGCCGGCATGACCGTGGGCCTTGGCACCGGCTCCACCGCCGCCTGGTTCGTCAAGGCGCTGGCCGCCCGCAAGCTTGACATCGTGGCGGTCTCGACCTCCGTCGCCACCGCCGAGCTGGCCGCCAGCCTGGGGATCCGCCTCAAGGAGCTGGGAGAGGCCAGGTCCATCGACCTTACCGTCGACGGCGCAGACGAGATCGGCCCGGCGCTCTCCCTGATCAAGGGCGGCGGCGCGGCTCTCCTGCGGGAGAAGCTGGTCTGGGAGGCGTCCCGGCGCTGCGTCGTCATCGCCGACGCCGCCAAGCGCGTGCCCATTCTGGGCAAGTTCCCCCTGCCCATAGAGGTGGTGGCCTTCGGGCACGAGACCACCATGCTGCGCATCTGCGACGCGCTGACCGAATGCGACCTGGGAGTCGCCCCGCGCCTGCGGATGACGGACGGCCAGCCGGTTCGCACCGACGGCGGCAACGTGATCTACGACGCCTCCTGCGGTCGCATCGAGGAGCCTGCCCTGCTGGCGGCGGCCCTGAAGAGCGTCACCGGGGTGGTGGACCACGGATTGTTCCTGGATCTCGCCGACCTTGCCCTGGTGGGGACGGACGGCGGCGTCGTCTCTGTAGAGCCTTAAGGCGCAGGTTTATTTGATCTGACGTGTTCCCGCCGGGTGGCCCGATCGCCATTTCAGGCGGCGACGCTTCAAAGGAGTTCTCTCTTGGCGACCTACGACTACGACCTCTTCGTCATCGGCGCCGGTTCGGGCGGCGTCCGCGCCGCGCGGCTGGCGGCCATGTCCGGCGCCAAGGTGGTGGTGGCGGAGGAGCACCGCGTGGGCGGCACCTGCGTGATCCGCGGCTGCGTGCCCAAGAAGTTCATGGTCTACGCCTCGGAATTCGCCAGCTACGCCAAGGTGGCGGAGGGCTACGGCTGGTCCCCCAGCCAATCGACCTTCGACTGGCCCACCTTCCTTGAGGCCAAGGACCGTGAGATCGCCCGGCTGTCGGGGATCTATGTCACCAACCTCAGCAACGCCGGCGCCGAGATCGTCCATGCCCGCGCCGTGCTGAAGGACCCTCATACCGTCGAGGTGGTCGGCAAGGGAACGGTGAGCGCCGACAAGATCCTGGTGGCCACCGGCGGCAGGCCTTGGAGCCCCGAAGATCTGCCCGGCGTCGAGCACACCATCACCTCCGAAGAGGCCTTCCACCTGCCGCAACTGCCCAGGTCGATCATGATCGTCGGCGGCGGCTACATCGCCGTGGAGTTCGCCGGCATCTTCGCGGGCCTGGGGGTGGACACCACGCTGGTCTACCGCGGGGCCAACATCCTGCGTGGTTTCGACGACGATGTGCGAAGCCATCTCACGGACGAGATGAAGAAGCGCGGCATCAAGATCATCCTCGGCTGCCAGCACACCAGCATCGAGAAGACGCAGGCCGGTCTGGTCAGTCACATGTCCAGCGGCCTGGACGTCGTCACAGACCAGATCATGCTCGCCACCGGCCGCAAGCCTCACACCAAGGGCCTGGGCCTGGAGGCCGCCGGGGTGAAGCTGGCCGAAAGCGGCGCGGTGATGGTGGACAAGTTCTCCAAGACCAATGTCGACAACATCTGGGCCGTCGGTGACGTCACCGACCGCATCAACCTGACCCCGGTGGCGATCCGCGAAGGCGCGGCCTTCTCCCAGACCGAGTTCTACAATAATCCCACCACCTTCGATCACGATATGGTGGCCTCGGCGGTGTTCTCGCAGCCGCCGGTGGGCTCGGTGGGTCAGTCGGAGGCGGAGGCCCGGCACGAACAGGGCAAGGTCGATATCTACCTGTCCCGCTTCCGGCCCATGAAGACTACCTTCTACGGCGGCGACGACCGCTGCCTGATCAAGCTGGTGGTGGCCGCCGAGAGCCAGAAGATCGTCGGCTGTCATGTTGTGGGGCCTGATGCGCCGGAGATCATCCAGATGGCCGCCATCGCCCTGAAGATGGGCGTGACCAAGGCCCAGTGGGATTCCACCTGCGCCGTGCACCCGACCCTGGCCGAAGAGCTGGTGACCATGCGCGACAAGTATGTGCCGCCTGGCCTGAGCGCCGCGTGAGCCAGGCCGCCCAGCCCGGACCCAAGCTCGCCGCCTGGTGCGGCTGGGTGGTGGCGGGCGGTCTCGCCCTGACACCCATCGTCGGGTGGCTGGCGCCGCTCGCCTTCGCGCCCCTGCTGACCTTGATGGGCCTGCTGACCCTACCGGCCCTGCGGATCGAGGAAGAGGACCGGCCCGTCGGCATCGCGGTGGTCACCCTAGTGCTGTGGGCGGCGGGCTCCTCGGCCTGGAGTCCCTTCACCGCCAAGGACCTGGGAGAGTCCACCGCCGCCAAGCTGATCGCCGAGACCGTGCTCTTCTTCGCCGCGATCTGCGCCGCGCGCGCCGCGTCCCCCCGGTCGCGGATCGTGGCGTTGCGGATCCTGGCCTGGGGCACGGCCCTGCTGGGCGTGGTGATGCTGATCGAGGGCCTCACCGGCGCGGCCCTCTACCGCGCGGTGCGCGAGGCCATCAACGACCCTATCCGCCCCGACCTTGGGGTCAAGAACGCCGCCCAGGGCCTGTTTGTCCTGGCCATGCTGGCGCCGGCCGCCGCCCTGGCCGCAGTGCGGGTGGCCAGGGCTCGCTGGCTGATCGCCCTGATGGCGCTGGGCCTGGTCGTGCCGTCGGTGACCTTCGGATACGACGCGCCCTTGATCGCCCTGACCGCCTGCGTGCTCGCGGGCCTGGCCGTCGCCGCCTGGCCGAGGTGGGCGCCGCGCGGCCTGGGCGCCCTTGCCGCGGCCTTCTTCCTGACCGCGCCGGCCATCGTCTGGATCGTGCGGCGCTCGGGCTGGTACACGGTGCTGGAAGGCGACGTGCCGGTCTCCTGGGCCCAGCGCATGGGGTATTGGCGCCACGCTGCCGACTGGATCACCGACCACCCCCTGCGGGGCTGGGGCCTCGACGCCAGCCGGATGTTCAACCCGGGGATCAAGCTCCACCCGCACGACGCGCCCCTGCAGATCTGGCTGGAGCTGGGGCTGATCGGCGCCATGGCCGCCGCCGTCTTCTGGGCCGCCCTGCTGGCGGGAATGAGCCGCGGCGCCCGGGACGCCGCCCTGGCGATCTCGGCGGCGACGGGCGCGGCCTACCTGACCTTCGGCGCCTTTTCTTTTGGGGTCTGGCAGGAGTGGTGGCTGGCGCTCGGGGCCTTGGCGGCCCTGTCCTGCGCCGCCCTTCAGCGCCAGGTCGCCGTAACCCAGGCGCCTGTGGCCGCGCGGCCATCGACGGCGGCGGTGTTCTCGGAGTAAGAACGCCGGCCCGCAAGACCAGGCGGGGACGGAGTTGTTGAGATGACCGAACATTGGACGCCGGCCTCCTGGAGAGCCAAGCCCGCCAAGCACCTGCCCACCGACTATCCGGATGCGGCCGCCCTGGCTGGTGTGGAGCAGACCCTGCGCGGCATGCCACCCCTGGTGTTCGCTGGTGAAGCACGTCGCCTGAAGACCCTGCTGGGCGAGGTGGCCGACGGCCGGGCCTTCCTGCTGCAGGGCGGCGACTGCGCCGAGAGCTTCAAGGAGTTCCACGCCGACAACATCCGCGACACTTTCCGCCTGATCCTGCAGATGGCCGTCGTGCTGACCTTCGCCGGCGGCAAGCCGGTGGTGAAGGTGGGGCGCATGGCGGGCCAGTTCGCCAAGCCGCGCTCCTCGCCCGTGGAGACCATCGACGGCGTCGAGCTGCCCTCCTATCGCGGCGACATCATCAATGGCATGGACTTCGACGCCGCCTCGCGCGTGCCGGACCCGCAGCGCCTGCTGCAGGCCTATTCCCAGTCGGCCTCGACCCTGAACCTGCTGCGGGCCTTCGCCGGCGGCGGCTATGCCGACCTCTACAACATCCACCGCTGGACCCTCGGCTTCGTCAACGACAGCCCGCAGGGCGCGCGCTACGCCGAACTGTCGGAGAAGATCAGCGAGGCCCTGACCTTCATGGCCGCCATCGGGGTCACGCCCGAGAGCCAGCCCGACCTGCATCGCGTGGAGTTCTTCACCGCCCACGAGGCTCTGCTGCTGGGCTTCGAGGAGGCCATGACCCGGGTCGATAGCACCTCGGGCGAATGGTACGACACCTCGGCTCACCTGCTCTGGATCGGCGAGCGCACCCGCCAACTGGACGGCGCCCATGTCGAGTACTTCCGCGGCATCAAGAACCCCATCGGCGTGAAGGTCGGCCCGACTCTGGAGCCGGACGAGCTGCTGCGCCTGATCGACGTGCTGAATCCGAAGAACGAGGCCGGCCGGCTGACCCTCTATGGCCGTTTCGGCTCCGACAAGATTGAGGCTCGCCTGCCGCGCCTGATGGAGGCCACCAAGCGTTCCGGCCGCAGCGTCGTCTGGGCCATCGACCCCATGCACGGCAACACGCTCACCGCCAACAACGGCTACAAGACCCGTCCCTTCGACCGCATCCTGTCGGAGGTGAAGAGCTTCGTGGAGATCGCCAAGGCCCAGGGCGTTCATCCGGGCGGCGTGCACCTGGAGATGACCGGCCAGAACGTCACCGAATGCCTCGGCGGCGCCCGCGCGCTCAGCGAGGGCGACCTGGCCGACCGCTACCACACCCACTGTGATCCCCGGCTCAACGGCGAACAGGCTCTGGAGCTGGCCTTCCTGGTGGCCGAGAAGCTCAAGGAGGAGCGGGTGGACGCGGCCCTGCGCGCCGCGGTCTAGCCTGCAGCCTGATTTTCGCTGGCGCTCAGCTTTCGCAGGGCGTCAGCTGCATGGCGCGCGGCGGGGCCGGGAGGCGCGGTTTCGCCATTGGCCATGGCCAGGAGCGCGGCCAGCTTCTTCCCCTTGGCGGTCATGCCGCCGGCCAGGTCGGCGATCACGCCGCCCTCCTGGTTGATGGCGCCTCCGGCCTGGCCGATGCCGTCCAGCAGGTCCTGAGTTCCGACGACCCCGGCGCCGGCCCGCCCTAACCGTCGATAGGCCCGCGCCAGCACCTGCAAGGCGCCCACCGCGCCGCCGGCTGCGTTCAGCAGGTCCGGCTTAAACTGCGGCGTGAGCACAGCGGCCTCGACGAAGCGCACGGCGCGGCGACGGTTGGCGTCACCGGTGACGCTCTCAAGCACCGTCAGCAGGGCGTCCAGACCCGCCACCAGCCCGTTCTGCTCGTGCAGCAGGGTGTTGACGAAATTCGGCTCAACCAGGCGTTCGGAGCGCTGCAGGATCGCCTCGGCGACGTCCTCGGCCGGCAGCAGGGGGCCGCTGGCGGCGGTCAGGGCCACGGCGAGGCCGCGCACCGCGGCGATCTCGCCCAGGGCGCTGCCGGGATGCAGGCGTCGCTTGGTGTCCAGGTCGGCCAGCACCCGCCGGCTGAGGGCCAGCCGCAGGTTGCTGAAGTCGTCATTCTCCAGATGCCGCGCCAGCCGGGCGCCGGGGGCCGGAAGCGGCGCCACCAGCTGCTGCAGCGTCGGATGGACCGCGATGATGGCGTCGATGGCGCCGCCATGGGCCAGGCGCACCATGCCGAGCAGGAAGCAGCCCAGCTCCAGGTCGGCGCCGATCAGTTGGGCCAGGCCCGGCTCTGAACCGCAGAGGTCCTCCAAGGCCGGCTCGAGGACGGCAAGAGCCAAGGCGCGCGCCGGACCATCGGCCGGGGCGGCGACCACAAGGTCCAGCAGCCGCTGCACCTTGCCGTCCCAGGTCTCGGCGGCGGCCATGTAGGCGGCGACCCCAGCGGCCAGGCGATAGCCGAACTCGGGCTCGGCTGAAGCGCAGGCGTCGGCGAAGCTGCCGAGGTCCACCTTGGCCAGCAACCCTTGCTTCTCCTCGCGCAGCATGCGGCCGATGGCCTGGTCGGCCACGGCGTGCAGGCCACGTATCACCTCGTGGACGCTGGCGCTCCGAGCCAAGGCCAGGGGCACGGCGATCTTCTGGAAGGCGTGCTGCAGGTCGCGGCTGGAGGCCTCGAGCTTGCGGATGAGGTCGGGGCGATGCAGCAGCTCGAAGGGCGTGGCCTGGTTGGCGGCCAGCCAGGTCTCGAGGACGCGGCCGATCTGCTCTCGCGCCGCTGGCTCATAGAGATCGGCGGCGGTGGCGCAGAGAGGTTCGAGGTTTCGCCTGGGGGAGGGCGTTTTGGAAGTCACGGGTGTCCTGGGCGAGTCGACTTTCGGCGACCAACCCTCCTTGTTGCGCCTTGGGGGTGACCGGAGCTTGGCCCTAAAAGTCCGCAGGAAGTCTAAAGATCGCGCGTCTGCGTCACTTTGCGCCCGCTTCGCGTCGCGGGCGGCAGCCTCCCTGATGTGCCATTGTTGTCACCGGGGCTGAAGAATCCGGCCCCTCCGCCGAAGCTTCGCTTGCGAGGCGCGGAGGGCGGCGGCAGGTTCCGGCCCTCTTTGAAAACTGGTGATCCCCATGGCCGAGCCCTCGGCCCCCGCGAACTCCCCGCCGGGAGGGCGCGCACATGTCGTCCGCACCGAAACCGCCGAGCTGCTGCAGCTGTCCTGGCCGGTGGTGTTGTCGCGCCTGGGGATCATGGGGATGGGCCTCTCCGACGCCATCGTCGTGGGGCGCTACTCAGCGACCGAGCTCGGCTATCACGCCATGGCCTGGGCCCCCACCAGCGTCATCGTCACCATGACGGTTGGCCTGCTGAGCGGCATCCAGGTGATGACCGCCCGGGCGAACGGGCAGGGCCGGCCGGAGATCACCGGGGCGGTTCTGCGCCGGGGTCTGAGCTACAGCCTGTGGATCGGCCTGATCTCGACGGTGATCCTGATCTCCGGCGGGCCCGGCTTCCTGCACATCCTGGGTCTGGAGAAGGACCTTGCGGACGGGGCTTCGCCGCCGCTGATCATCTTCGCGCTCTCCATGCCAGGCTACGCCATCAGCGTCGCCGCCAGTTTTTGGCTGGAGGGGCAGGGGCGGCCCAAGCCGGCGGCGGCCCTGATGTGGGTGGCCAATGCGGTGAACCTGGCGATGGACCTCGTGCTGGTCCCGGGAACCTTCGGCCTGCAGCCCCTGGGCGCCGTCGGCGGTGCCTGGGCCACCACGGGCGCGCGCACCTTCCTGGCGGTCGCCCTGCTGATCTACATCGCCCGCATGCCCCAGGCCCGCGCCCTGGGGGTCTTCAACAAGCCCGAACGCAACTTGGCCGCCGAGGTCGAGCAGCGGCGCATCGGCTACGGAGCCGGCGCGTCCAACTTCTTCGAGGTGGCCTCCTTCGCCGGCATGAACGTCATCGCCGGCTGGATCGGTGGCCTGGCGGTGGCGGCCTGGGCGATCACGCTCAATGTCGTGGCGATCGTCTTCATGGTGCCGCTCGGTCTGTCGACGGCCGCGGCGGTGCTGGTGGGCCGGGCCTATGGCGCGCGCGACACCGCGGCCGTCAACCGCGCGGGCGTCATCGCCTTCGCGGTCACCGCCGTGTTCGGCCTGCTGGTCAGCCTGGTCGTCTGGCCGGGCGCGGAATTGATCTCGGCGGCCTACACCAAGGACCCGCTGACCCTCGCCATGGCCGCCCCGGCCGTCGCCCTGTCCTGCCTGTTCCTGATCCCCGACGCCGTCCAGGTGGTGGCCGCCCAGGCGCTCCGGGCCCGTGGCGAGGTCTGGATCCCCACCTTCACCCACCTGGCGAGCTACGTCCTGGTGATGGCGCCGCTCGCCTGGTGGCTGGCCATCCCCATGGGCATGGGACTGAACGGCATCGTCTGGGCGGTGATCGCGGCCAGCTTCCTGTCGGCCGCCCTGCTGCTGGCCCGCTTCCAGTGGCTGAGCGCTCGGGGCCGCTAGGCAACGAAGTTTTCACCGCGTGGCGGTAGAACGGTGGCATGCCGCACGCGCCCCGTTCCCCGACCGTCGCCAAGGGCCTGCTGCTGGTGGCGTTTCTGGTCTGCGCCATTGGGATGGTGGGGCCGTTCCAGGGGATCGAGCACGCCTTTGTGCCCTGGGACAAGGCCGCCCACTTCATGGCCTTTTATGGCCTGACCCTGCTGCTGTTCACCGCCTTTCCGCGACGCCGCAGGCTGGACCTGACGGTCCTGGCCATCTTCGCGGGCGCGGCCACCGAGGTGGCGCAGATCCTCGCCGGGCGTGATGGTGAGTTCGGGGACCTCTGCGCTGACGCCCTGGGCGCTCTGGCGGTCCTGGCCCCTGTGTGGCTGGAGCACCTTCGCTTCCCGCGCCGGGAGCGCCGGGCCTCCGGCCTGGGTCAGATCGAAGTCCTCCAGCCTGAGCGCGAGACCGCCTAGGCTTCGACCCCCAGGATCCAGCCTTCTTCGGTCTCGGCGTCCGCCACCACAGCCGGATCGGCGGTCTTGGAGGGCCCGAAGACAGCTCCCAGCTTGCCCGCTTCATCCAGCTTGGCGAAGTGCTCGGCGGTCACCCGCACCTGGGCCTGGTCCTTGACCTCGCCGGGCAAGGGCTGGGCCTTGTAGAGGCTGGGATAGACCTCGGTGACCACGACATCGACGCCGTCCAGGTCGGCCTCAGTGAGCGCCTTGAATCCCGTCTCGAAGGGATAGGCCTTCAAGGCGTCGCCTCGGGCCAGCTTCAGGCGGCGGACCGCCGGAATGCCCAGGATCGCCTGCCCCCCGACGGAGCCGTTGTAATAGAGCTTCCAGATCGAGGCTGCGCCCTTGGCCGCCAGGTCGGCGTGCCGGAATTCCGGCAGATCGCCGGCCTCGTGGGCCCGCGTCCGCTTGGGCTGCAGGGTGGTCAGCGCGTCCTTGGGCGGACAGCCCCAGAAGGGGAAGGGGCCGCCGGTCATGCGCCGGTTGATTTCCGAGCCCACGCCGAAGCGGTTGTTGGTGTTGTCGGCCTTGTCCTTGACCATCTTGTCGAGCTGGTCCCAAGCCGCACGCCACGGGGGCTCGCCGGCCAGGTTCAGGGCCTTGGCGAAGCCGCGCGGGAAGCCCAGCGGGAAGTCGAAGCCCACCAGGGCGCGTTCCGAGCGCTTCTTGAAGTCGTCCAGGATGCTGGTCAGGAGCTTCTCGGCCTCGGCCCGGGTCGCCGGGTTATGGCTCTCGAAGGTCAAGCGGAAGCGGACGTCGCGCTTGGCGACGCCGATCCAGACGGAATCGGCTCCCGTGGACGGCTTTGCCGCCGCGCTCCAGTCGACGATCACATAGGCGCTGAACAGGCGAGACAAGGGGTGAGCTCCGGGGGAGGAAGGACGGGAGGCTTGTAGACCTTCCCCATCCCCCGGCCAACGCCGGAGGCGTTCACATCCCAGTTTCGATTCCGTACGGCCCGGTGGCGTCCCGCGCCCGCAGCCTGTAAGCGCAGTCGAGCTTTCGGAGTGAGTCATGGCGGAAATCTTGCGGGGCGGGGTGATCGGGGCTGGGGTGTTCGGCGGCTATCATTCGCGTCAGTACGCCAACCAGCCGAGCGCGCGCCTGGCCGCCGTCTATGATCCGCACCATCTCGCCCGCGCCCAGGAGATCGCTCAGAGCCACGGCGGCCAGGGCTTCGATGACCTTGAGGCCTTCCTGGCGGCGGTGGATGTCGTCACGGTGGCTTCGCCCGGCAGCCACCATGCGCAGGGGGCTCTCGCGGCCCTGGCGGCCGGCAAGCCGGTCTATGTGGAAAAGCCGCTGGCGGTCAGCCTCGAGGACGCCGATCGCATCATCAGCGAGGCGGCTCGGCGCAAGCTGGTGCTGGCCTGTGGACATCAGGAGCGGGTGGTGTTCCAGGCCATCGGCCTGTTCGACGTGCCCGAGCAACCCCTGCGCCTGGAGGCCGTCCGCCACGGCCCGCCCTCGGAGCGCAGCCTGGACGTCTCGGTGGTGCTGGACCTGATGGTCCATGACCTGGACCTGGCCTTGGCCCTGTCCGCCGGCCAACCCCTGGCCGTCGAAGCCACCGGCGTCCGAGACTTCAGCGGCGGCTGGGACCAGGCCCGGGCGGAGGTCAATTTCGATAACGGCTTCCTGGCCGTCTTCGACGCCTCGCGCATGGCGCCGGCCCGCAAGCGCACCATGAAGGTGGTCTATCCCTCCGGCGAGCTGGAGATCGACTTCCTGACCCGGGAGTTCCGCAACACCACCGGCTTCCCGCTCAATCCCGACTTCGCCGATACACCGGGCGCCAAGGACCCCCTAGGCGCCAGCGTCGCCGGGTTCCTCGCCGCCGTGCGAGGCGAGTCCCCGCGACCCGTCGTGACCGGGGAGGAAGCCGCCCGCGCCCTCGATCTGGCCCTGGCGGTCGAACAGGCGTTGGAGGACGCTGGGTAAGGAGGGTAGCCTGTCGTCATATCCCTGGAGGAAGCCGCCATGTCCGACGCCTATGATTTCTCGTTCAAGTCCATCGATGGCGCCCCCCTGCCGCTGACCACCTTCAAGGACAAGGTCGTGCTGGTGGTGAACACCGCGTCCGCCTGTGGCCTGACCCCGCAGTACGAGGGGCTGGAGAAGCTCTACAGCGACTACAAGGGCCAGGGCCTGGTGGTGCTAGGCGTGCCCTGCAACCAGTTCATGGGCCAGGAGCCGGGCACGGAGGCGGAGATCAAGGATTTCTGCGAGACCAAGTTCAACATCGACTTCCCCCTGACCGCCAAGGAAGACGTGAAGGGCGACACCGCCCATCCGTTCTACAAGTGGGCCTTGGCCGAACTGGGCGAGTCGGCCGACCCGGCCTGGAACTTCCACAAGTTGCTGGTGGGCAAGGACGGCAAGCTGATCCGCGCCTTTGGTCCCCGCACCGAACCCCAGGCCGACGAAATCACCGCGGCGGTCAAGGCCGCCCTCTAGGCATCGCTGTCGGCTCATGACGAACGAGGTTTCGCCGCCCGATCCGGCGGCCGGCGACCCCGTCGCCAATTTCCAAGAGGCGCTCCGGCTGCAGAGGCTTGGCCGTCTCGACGAAGCCGAAGTTCTCTATCGCGCAATCCTGGCGACCTCGCCCGTCGATCCCCACTGCCTGCTGAACCTGTGCCACATTCTCAAGGCGCGGGGGGAACTGGAGACTGCGCTCTCCCTCTGGCGCACCTCGGTGACGAACAATCCGGGCCATGCCCCAGCCTTTGTCGCCGCCGGCAAGGTGTTGAACATGCAGGGCCGGGTGGCCGAGGCCGTACGCACCTTTGACGCCGCGCTGGCCATCTCGCCGCAGGATGTCGACGCCCTGAATTGCCGAGGCAACGCCCTGGCGCGGATCGGCCGTCTGCCCGACGCCGTGGCGAGCTACGATGGGGCGTTGGCGGTTGACCCGCACTATGGCCTGGCCGTCATGAACCGCGCCAATGCGCTGGGCGCTTTGCGGCGTCCCGAGGAGGCGGTGGCCGGCTACCGGCAGGCTTTGCGCCTGGGGCTGCAAAACCCCGAAATGCTGGGCGCCAAGCTCTTCCAGCAGATGCAGATCTGCGATTGGTCCGACCATGCCGAAGCCAGCGCCCAGATCGCCCAGCGGATCGGGGAGGGCGCACCGGCCGACCTGCCGTTCACCTTCCTGGCCCACAGCGACGATCCCGCTGCGCAGCTCGCCTGCGCCCAGATCCACGCGAGGGGGCGCTTCCCCGTCCCGCCGCCCCCGCTCTGGAGCGGGGAGGCCTATCGTCACGAGAAGATTCGCGTCGCCTATGTCTCGGCCGACTTCTACACCCATGCCACGGCGCACCTGATCGCCGGCCTGTTTGAACGTCACGACACCAGCCGTTTCGAGATCACGAGCTACGCCCTGGGGCCGAGCATCGAGGACGACAAGCGACAGCGCATCCGCGCGGCCGTGTATGAATTCCACGACGTCGCCAGCCTCAGCGACCTGGAGATCGCCCGCCGCATCCGCGCCGCTGAGGTCGACATCGTCGTTGACCTGAAAGGCTACACGACCCACTGCCGGCCCGGGATCTTCGCCCATCGGCCCGCCCCCATCCAGATCAGCTATCTGGGGTTTCCGGCCACCATGGGGGTCGATTTCATGGACTATCTCCTGGCCGATTCGCACGTCATTCCGGCGGGTTCGGAGCGGTTCTACAGCGAGCAGATCATCCGCCTGCCCCACAGCTATCAGGTCAATGACCGCCGCGGCGAGGTCGGGCCGCCGCCGCTGACCCGCGCCCAGGCGGGCCTGCCGGCGGACGGTTTCGTGTTCGCCAGCTTCAACGCCAACTACAAGCTGACCCCACGGGTCTTCGATGTCTGGATGCGCCTGCTGCGCCAGGTCGAGGGCAGCGTGCTGTGGCTGCTGCACACAAATGATGCGGTGGTCCGCAACCTGCGCCGCGAGGCCCACGCCCGCGGCGTGTCGCCCGACCGGCTGATCTTCGCCCCCCGGGCTCCCCTCGACGAGCACCTGGCCCGCCATCGGCTTGCGGACCTGTTTGTCGACAGCCTGCCGATCAGCGCTCACACCACGGCCAGCGACGCGCTTTGGACGGGCCTGCCGCTGGTGACCTGCGTGGGCCGCTCGTTTGCGTCACGGGTCGCCGCGGGGTTGCTTCACGCCGTCGGCTTGCCTGAACTGATCACCGAGAGTCTGGAGGCTTACGAGGCCCTGGCGCTGGCTCTCGCCACCCATCCAGAACGTCTGGCGGACCTGAAGGCCCGGCTGGCAGCGCAGATCAAGGGCGCCCCCCTGTTCGACACCGACCTGTCGCGCCGCCACATCGAGGCCGCCTATGCGATCGCCTGGCAACGCCAGCAGCGCGGCGAACCGCCGGCCGCCTTCGATGTGCCGGCCTAGTCCTCCAGGATGCGGCTGTGCTTCCGGGTGTCGCGCATGAAGATGTAGACCAGCAGTGACGCCCCGATCACCACCGTGACGTAGGTGAAGAACCAGGTCTCGTGGCCCTTGGACTTGAACCAGAGGGCGACATATTCCGCCGTGCCGCCGAACAGGGCGTTGGCCAGGGAATAGGGCAGGGCCACCCCGAGCGCTCTAACCTCGGTGGGGAACAGTTCAGCCTTCACCACCCCGTTCACCGACGAATAGGCCGCCACGATCAGCAGGGCGCCGGCCGTGATGGCGAAGGCCGCCAGGGGATCGCGGGTCCCCGCCAGGGTCGAGAGGATCGGCCAGGTCAGGGTCACGCCCGCCACGCCGAAAGCGATCAGCAGGGGACGCCGTCCGATCCGGTCCGACAGCGCGCCGTACAGCGGCTGGGCCAGCATGAACACCACCAGGGCGCAGGCTGTGATTGCGGTGGCGGTGTCCTTGGAGAACCCCGAGGTGTTGACCAGGAACTTCTGGATGTAGGTGGAGTAGGTATAATAGCCGAGCGTCCCGCCGGCGGTCAGGCCCATCACCAGCAGGCTCTCGCGCGGGTGGGTGCTGATCAGCTTCCAGGTGCTGACACGCTCGCCGGTGCGGGCGTGGAAGGACGGGGTCTCGTGCATCCCGCGCCGGAACCAGAACACCGCCAAGGCCAGGGCGCCGCCGATGAAGAACGGAACCCGCCAGCCCCAGGCCTGCATGTCGTCGTCAGATAGAAGGGCGTTCAGCGCCACCAGGGTGCCCACCGCCAGCAGCTGCCCGCCGATCAGGGTGGAATAGAAGATACCCGACCAGAAGCCGCGATTGTCGCGTCCGGCCATCTCCGACATGTAGGTGGCGCTGGTGCCGTACTCGCCGCCCATGCTGACGCCTTGCAGGATGCGGGCGGTGACCAGGATCGCCGGCGCCCAGGCGCCGATCTCCGCATAGCCGGGGCAAAGCGCGATGATCAGCGAACCGAAGCACATCAGGCTGACCGAGGCGACCATGGCCGCCTTGCGGCCCACCCGGTCGCCATAGAGGCCCATCAGCCAGGCGCCGACGGGCCGCGCGAAGAAGCCGACCCCGAACACGGCGGCGGTGTTCAACAGCTGGGCCGTCTGGTCGCCGTCCGGGAAGAACACCTTGGCGAAATAGAGCGCGAAGGCGGCGTAGACAAACCAGTCATAGGTCTCGACCAGGTTTCCGGCTGAGCCGGCCAGGATCGAGCGCAGCCGATCGGCGGCGCGCACGGGCGGCGCCACGGAACTCTCCGCCGGACTATCGGCCACCATGTACGCGCCCCCCAGAATGGCGCGGATACGATCTCGTTTCGGCGGGCATTTCAATGGTGGTCGGCATGCGGGGTTCCAACCGCCCCGCGCGACCGGTACGGAAAGACCTCGTTGAACGGAAGGCCCCGCCATGACCCGCAAGCCCGATGGAACCTGGGACAAGTCGAACCTCCCCAGCCGCCACGTGACCGAGGGGCCGGCCCGGGCCCCGCACCGGTCCTACTACTACGCCATGGGTCTCGGCAGCCGCGAGATCGCCCAGCCCTTCGTGGGCGTGGCGTCCTGCTGGAACGAGGCCGCGCCCTGCAACACCGCCCTGATGCGCCAGGCGCACGCGGTGTCGGAGGGGGTGAAGGCGGCCGGCGCCACCCCGCGCGAGTTCTGCACCATCACCGTCACCGACGGCATCGCCATGGGCCACGAGGGCATGCGCTCGTCCCTGGTCAGCCGCGATGTCATCGCCGACTCGGTCGAGCTGACCATGCGTGGCCACGGCTATGACGCCCTGGTGGGCATCGCCGGCTGCGACAAGTCCCTGCCCGGGATGATGATGGCCATGCTGCGGCTCAACGTCCCCAGCGTCTTCCTCTATGGCGGCTCCATCCTGCCGGGCTCGTGGCAGGGCCGTGACGTCACAGTGGTGGATGTCTTCGAGGGCGTCGGCATGCATTCGGCCGGCAAGATGAGCCTGGAGGACCTGTGCTCCCTGGAGCAGCACGCCTGTCCGTCGGACGGCGCCTGCGGCGGCCAGTTCACCGCCAACACCATGGCCTGCGTCTCCGAAGCCATCGGCCTGGCCCTGCCGCTTTCAGCCTCGCTGCCCGCCCCCTACCTGACCCGGGACGCCTATGCGGTGGCCTCGGGCGAGACGGTGGTGCGGCTGATCGCCGAGCAGCTTCGCCCACGGGACTTTATCACGCGCAAGTCCTTCGAGAACGCCGCCGCCGTGGTGGCCGCCACCGGGGGCTCCACCAATGCCGGCCTGCACCTGCCGGCCATGGCCCATGAGTGCGGCATCGAGTTCACCCTGCGCGACTTCGCCGAGATCGCCCAGCGGACCCCGCATATCGCCGACCTGAAGCCCGGCGGCCGGTTCGTGGCCAAGGACATGGGCGAGGCCGGCGGCATGCCCATGCTGCTGAAGACCCTGCTGGAGGGCGGCTTCATCCACGGCGACTGCATGACCGTCACCGGCAAGACGATCGCGCAGAACGTCAAGGACGTGAAATGGCGCGACGATCAGGTGGTGATCCGCAAGGTGTCCGAGCCGCTCTCGCCTACCGGCGGCGTGGTGGGCCTGTGGGGTTCGCTCGCGCCGGACGGCGCCATCGTCAAGGTGGCCGGCATGACCAGCCACCGCAGCCATCGCGGCCCGGCTCGCTGCTTCGATGGCGAGGACGCCTGCTTCGCCGCCGTCGAAGCCGGCGACTACCAAGACGGCGACGTCCTGGTGATCCGCTATGAGGGCGCCCGCGGCGGCCCGGGGATGCGCGAGATGCTGTCCACCACCGCGGCTCTGTCGGGCCAGGGCCGCGGCGACAAGGTGGCCCTGATCACCGACGGCCGGTTCTCCGGCGGCACGCGCGGCCTCTGCGTCGGCCATATCGGACCGGAGGCCCAGATGGGCGGACCTATCGCGCTGATCCGGGACGGCGACATCATCAACATCGACGCCGACGCCGGCATCCTCGACCTGGAGGTCGATCCCATCGAACTGGAGAGCCGCAAGCGCCACTGGGAGCCGAAGGTCACCAACTACGGCTCCGGCGCCCTGTGGAAGTACGCCCAGATCGTCGGTCCCGCCCACAAGGGGGCCGTGACCCATCCCGGCGCGGCGGGCGAGACCCACGTCTACGCCGACCTCTAGAGAGCGCGACAGCCTAAAGTGGGAACCGGTTTTCGGCGCCCGTCGCGCGACCAGGAAAGGACTCGCATGAAGACCCTTGGCCTGCTGGGCGGTATGAGCGCCGAGAGCACGACGCTCTACTATCAGGAGCTCAACCGCCTGGTGCGCGAGCGGCTGGGCGGATTGCACTCGGCGCAGTTGCTGCTGTGGTCGGTGGACTTCGCCGGCATCGCCGAGCTGCAGGCGGCCGGCGACTGGGAGCAGGCCGGCGCGGTGCTGGCCGACGCCGCCCGGCGGCTGGAGGGCGCGGGCGCTGAGGCCATCCTGATCTGCGCGAACACCATGCACCTTGTCGCCGACCAGGTGCAGGCCGCCGTGGCCGTGCCGGTGATCCACATCGCCGATGCGACGGCGCGGGCGGTCAAGGCGGTAGGCTGTTCGCGGCCGCTGCTGCTGGCCACCCGGTTCACCATGGAAAAGGACTTCTACCGCGGCCGGTTGGCCACTCAGGGCGTCGACGCCCTGGTCCCCGATCTGGCCGACCGAGACCGCCTGCACGCCATCATCTATGACGAACTCTGCCAGGGGGTGATCTCGGCGGCGTCGAAAGCTGAGGTGCTGGCCATGATCGACAAGGCCGGAGCCGCCGACTGCGTGATCTTCGGCTGCACGGAGATCGGACTACTGCTGACGCCGGCGGATCTGAGCCTGCCGGTGGTGGACACCGCCCTGGTCCACGCCCAGGCCGGCGCGGATTTCGCGCTGAGCTGAATTCCTCCCCCAGCGCGTCGCGCGGATCGGGGACGTCATTCCGTCGTGACCGTCGCCTGCTAGACGCCTCGTCGTGGAGGCTTCCGATGACCCTGTACGACCTGACCATCCCGAGCTTCCTGCAAAGCCTGCGGGTCCTGGTCCGATTGCTGGACAAGGCGCAGGTGCACTTCGCGATCGAGGGGCGGGATATCGCCGAACTCGCCGCCCTGCGCCTGACGCCGGACATGAAGCCGTTCCCGTTCCACATTGAAGCGGCGATCAACAACGCAGTTGGCGCGGCGGCGCGCCTGAGGGGCCTGCCTGCCGCCAATATCGAAGCGCCGATCACCCTGTCGGAACTGCGCAACGCCTTGGCCGCGGCCATCGCCGAGCTCGAGTCGTTGGAGGCTCACGAATTCGACGGCGCGGAAACGCGCGAAATCGTCCTGCCGAGCCCGAAGGGCGCACGGCGCTTCGCAGGCCTCGACTATGTGCTGAGGCTCGCCCTGTCCAATGTCCATTTCCACGTCGCTATCGCCTACGCCCTCTTGCGGAGAGAGGGCGTGAACATCGGCAAGCGCGATTATCTTGGCGACCTGCCCGCCCGGGCCTAGCTCCCGCTGGCGGATCTCACCTGAGCGGACCTGAAGGCGCGAACGGCGATCAAGAGGTGGCCGACACGCCAAACAGGAAGGGGTGGGCCACGACGAGGCCGACATAGACGACGATGGCCGCCAGTATCCGCCACACGCCGATCTCGCCGATCTTCAGGGTCTGGCGGCCGGACAGGATGGCGCCGAAGGGGGAGGTTGGAGGTCTGGGTGGCGAAGGCGTGCCAGGTCGGGCCCAGCGCTCGCTGGCGCTTGGCGTCGATGCTGGCGGTTCCGGACAGGGCCAGGAGCAGCATCGCGCCGAACAGGATGATGCTGGCGCGGTCGCCGTTCACCAGCAGGTGCCCTGCGGCCCACAGGGCGACGCCCCAGAGGAAGGGATGGCGGGTGATCCGCAGCATGCCCTTGACCACGTCGGGGCGGCTGAGCGTCCCCTCCTGTTTGACGCTGGTGGGGTTGGGGGTGGTCAGGCCCACGACCACGAAGAGGAAGGCCAGGCCCTGCAGCAGCAGCTGAATCTTCCAGGTGAGGGGGGTAATGTCCCAGTACGACGCGTTCCAGGGCGCGGTGCGGGCGTCGGCGTAGCCGAACCCCAGCCAGGCGAGGCCTGCCACAGAGGCCAGGGAGAACAGGCCCATGTACGGGCCGTCGCCGATCTTGGCTGTGATGGCGTCGCGGGCGCGGGTGCCCGAGACGAGCAGGTGCAGCAGCACGAAGAACGCGGCGGCGGCGAGCAGGCTGGCCATGGAAAACCTCCCTCAAGGTAAGGGGAGGGTGCGGCTGTAAATTTACAGTGTCAAGTTTAGCGTTGGTCGTCGTCCGGATCGAGGTCGTCGTCGTCCTCCCAGGGCGGCGGCTCGGCGCCGGCGCGGGGCTGGGGGAGAGGAAGTTCGGCCTGGGGTGTCGGCGGAGGCGTCGGTCCGGGCGCCGCGGGCGGCGGCAGGGGGGCGGTCACGGCGGCGGCGGCGGCGGCGCTGGGGTTCAGGGCGCGGGGGCGGCGCAGGATCGCCTCGGCGCGGGCCAGCCAGCGGTTGGCCTCCAGCACGGCGGCGCCCGGTGAGGCTGCCACGCGGCGGCTCTCGTCCCCGGTCAGCCAGAGGTCGAGTTCGAAATCGGGATGCTGCGGGTCGTCGAAGATCAGCCGCAGGGTGACGCGGGCCGCATGGCTGACCCGCTGGTCCAGAGCGCGGCGGGGCTCCTCGCGGTGGGCGCGGGCCACCACCTGGTCGTCGATGATCAGCTCGGCGCCCATCAGCTCGTCGATCCGGTAGACCAGGCACCAGGCCCCAGCGTCCCAGGCGACGGCGGCAAGGCCCGTGGCGAAGTTGACCCCGACCCCGCGTCCCCGGCCGCGGGCCACCAGCATGGCCTCCGGCTCGCCCTTCAGCACGCGCTTCAGCGCCCGGCCGATCCGCCGGTCCTCATCGAAGAACCAGATCGCGAAGGAGCCCGCGAAGGTCACCGCGGTTCCGGCCAGGGCCAACATCAACAGGAGCCGGACGACGTCGTTCATGGCGCGACGCTAGAGCGATTTCAGGCGAAGTGGAAACCGGTTCGCCGCCCGAAATCGCGCCAGCAGAAATCGCCGGACCGATCTGCGGCCCGGCGGTGTTCGGTCCGCCCGAAAAGCGAACGATCAGCGCGCGTAGTTGATGGAATAGGTCGCTTCCAACAAATTGTTTTCCCGCATGAATTCCGCCATCGATTCATAGGTGGCGGTGCGGATCGGCCCCTGCTGGTCGTCGGTGCGCAGGCGCTGGTCGGCGATGGGGCCAAACAGCCGCAGGACCGCGTTGGCCTTCACCAGGGTCGGCTTGTAGTGGGCCTTCAGATTGGCGGTGATCTGGTCGGGGCTGGCGGTCTGCCAGACGGCCGCGGCGATCACGTTGAGCATGAAGTTGTTGCAGTTCTGGTAGGTCCGCCGCCACGGATTGGCCACCAGGGAGTAGTGCCGATTGTGCACCGCCTGATAGGTCGGGCTGTCGATCACCGCGATGATCCGGCGCTGCATCTCGGGCGAGGGAATGATCACCGCCATGTCGTCGACGGTGGAGCCGCGGGTGAAGTCGAAGGGATAGTCCTGGACCAGCCGGCTCTCGATCTTGGGCCAGGCCTCACCGTCGCCGGCATAGAGATTGTAGACAGCGTAGCCGTGCTGGGTCTTGCCATCGGCGGTCTTGATGGCGCGGTGCACCCAGAAGCCGCCGTGGGTGTAGCTGATCCCCTCCGGAAGCTGGCTGCGCGGCCGGCCGGTGCGGAACACCATGGCCAGCTTGGCGCCTCGGGAAGCCAGGTCGCGCTCCACCTGCTTGGAAAAGGCTGCGGCCTCCGGCGCCGTGAAGTGCGGAGCGACGGCGCGGGCCGAGGAATCCTGGGCGACGGCCGGGACCGCCGCCGTGCTCATCAGCGCGGCGGCGCCGGCGGCGAGAAGGGCGCGGCGGTTCACGTGCTGGCCGGGGCCGGGGTGTTGTAGGGTACGGCCGGCGCCGGATCGGGGGAGACCACGACCTTGTCGTCGACGATCAGCTTGCCGGAGTCGTCGGCGGCCTCGGAAACCGAGGCGCCCGCGCCCACCGACGCCGCGCCGCTGGCCATCATAGCCGAGCCGCCGGCCATGGATCCCGTGGCCACCACACTTGCCGGGACGGCGGAGACGCCGACGGCGGTCTTCACGCCGGAGGAGGCCAGCAGGCCCACGGCCTCCGACGTGGCCGCCGAGGCGCCCGAGGCGTCGGCGCCGCTGTCCTGGGCGAGGGCGGGGGCCGCGGTCAGGGCCAGGGCGACGGAGACGGGCAGGACGAAACGCATAACGGGGGCTTTCATGTTGCGAGCGGCCTCTTAATCATACCGCCTCGATTTCGGTAGTTAAGCTTTCGCAAGCTGAACCATTGCTGACAGAGGCGGCGACTTCGCCGGCGGGGCCTCGAACATCTGCGGGGGGTAGGCGGCCAGGCCCGGGAAAGCGCTCAGCCAGTCCTTGCCCCGGGCCTGCTCCACCAGGGCGGCGCAGAGGGCGGGCGCGGCGGCGGCGTAGTCGGTGACGGGGCGGTAGCCGAGGGCGGCGGCGGCGCTCAGGTCGGCCACCACCGGGGTCTCGACGCTCCATGGGGTGCGGCCCTTCCACCCCCTGGGCGGTCCGGCGAAGGGAGCGAGCGCCGCCTCCGACCCCATGGCCGCCAGGATCGCCGCGCCGATCTCCGCCACGCTCAGCGCCTCCGGATCGGCGGCGTTGAGAACATGGACACCCGGCTGTTCCAGGGCCACACGGGCCAGTTCCGCAAGATTGGCGGTGGCGGTGGTGTGGAACTGGCTCTCGCCGTCGAACGCCAGGGGGATGGTCTCCGCGCCGCGCAGGATCTGGGCCAGGAACCACCATTCCCGGGGCGCCCGACTGCCCGGCCCGTGGACCGCGAAAGGGCGCAGAATCTTGAGCGGCGCGCGGACGCCCGACAGCAGGGCGTCCTCCATCGCAACCTTGTTGCTGGAATAGTCGGCGTTGCTGGCCGGCGCGCGGCGCTGGGTCTCGGACATGGGAAAGGGGTAGGTCGCGCCGCCGCCCAGGCTGCGCCCCTCATCGTCCACATAGACGCTGCCGGTCGAGATGACCGCGAGCGCGCCGAGGCGGTCCTGCAGGGCCAGCCACTGGCGGGCGTGGACCGCGTTGAAGGCCACGGTGTCGATGACCGCGTCGAAGGGGCGGGCCAGGGCGTCACCCAGGGCGCGGTCGTCGTCGCGGTCCAGGACTGTCACCGTCACCCGGCCAGCCAGCACCTGAGGAAGTTCGCCGTGACGCTGGCCGACGGTGACCTCCCAGCCGGCCTCCAGCAGGTTCAGCGCCGCCGCCCGGCCGATCTGGCCCGAACCTCCCAGGATGAAGGCGCGGCGGCTCATGCGCCTAGAGGTCCAGTTCCGTCACCACCGGCACGTGGTCCGACGGCTTGTCCCAGCCCCGGACGTCGCGGTGGATGACGCAGGACAGCAGCTTGTCGGCGGCCTGGGGGGAGAGCAGGGCGTGGTCGATGCGGATGCCGTTGTTCCGCTGCCAGGCCCCGGCCTGATAGTCCCAGAAGGTGTAGCTCTCGGGCGCGCCGTCGATGGCCAGGAAGGCCTCGGTGAGGCCCAGCCACTTCAGCGCCCGGAACGCCTCGCGGCTCTCCGGCTGGAAGAGGGCGTCCTTGGTCCAGTTCTCCGGATGGGCCGCGTCGCGGGGCTCGGGGATGACGTTGAAGTCGCCGTTGAGGACCAGGGGCTCCTCATAGGCCAGCAGCTCGCGGGCGTGGGCGTGCAGGCGCGCCATCCAGGCCAGCTTGTAGGGAAATTTCTCGGTGTCGATGGGATTGCCGTTGGGCAGGTAGATCGAGGCCACGCGGACCGGATTGGGGCCAGAGACCACGGCCTCCAGGTAGCGGGCATGGTCGTCGGCGTCGTCGCCGGGCAGGCCCTTCCGAACATCCTCGAGCGGGGTCTTCGCCAGGATGGCGACGCCATTATAAGTTTTCTGTCCGTGGATGGCGACATTATATCCAAGCCGTTCAAAGGCTTCGACGGGAAATTTCTCGTCGACGCACTTGATTTCCTGCAGGCAGGCGACGTCGGGGGAAACCTCCTCGAACCAGCGCAGCACGGTCTCGAGGCGAGCGTTGACCGAGTTGACGTTCCAGGTGGCGATCTTCATGGGCGTCCTTCGGGGTGGCGGGTCTGACCCGATCTAGCCTCTCGTCGCGGGGATCGCCAAGCAAACAAGCGCGCTATCCTGGCACGCGACCTTTGAGCGCCCGACCGGCGATTCAGTTTGACGGGCCGGGGTCGGATGGGGACCTTGCGCCCATGTCAGGGGCCCCCCGAAAACGACGGCCGCTTTCGCGCCGCGCGCGAATGATCTGGATGGGCGTGGCGACCGCGGCCTGCCTGGCCCTGTTGCCGTTCGGGGCGGTGGGGGCGCTCTTCTCGCCGCTGGTGTTCGACCACGAAGGCAACATCTTCAATCCCCTGGCCTGGATCGCCTTCCTGATGATGATCCTGTTCTGGATCGTCTGCTTGATCGGGCCCTTCGGCGCCTGGGTGCTGTTCAAGCGCGACCAGGAGCAGCTGGCCTGGGCCGCGATGGCCGCGCCCCTGGCCTGGCTGACGGTGCTGGTGGCGATCCTGCAGTTCATTCCAGGCTAGCTGGTCCTGGTCGCGCTTGACCCGTGCGGCCGGCTCTGCCATTTGGCAGCGATTGAGACTTAATCGCAAAACGGAAGACCCCATGACGCTCCATGCCCTGTTCGGAGGGACGGCTCTTGCCCTCCTGGCCGCGATCGTTCCGGCCCAGGCCCAGGTCGCGATTCCCGAGGACAAGGCGGTGGACGAGCTGGTGATCACCGCCATGCGCTTCGACGCGCCCCGCGCCACGGTGCCCTCCACCATCCAGATCATCGGGTCCAACGACCTGCGCATCCAGCAGTCCCTCTCGCAGAGCGCGGTGGAGGCCGTCGCCGCCCTGGTGCCGTCGTTCTCGCCGACCCGGCAGAAGCTGTCGGGGGCCGGTGAGACCCTGCGCGGCCGCTCGCCGCTCTATCTGGTGGACGGAGTGCCGCAGTCGACGCCGCTGCGCGACGACAGCCGCGACGGCTTCACCATCGACCCCTTCTTCATCGACCGCGTCGAGGTGGTGTTCGGCTCCAACGCCATCCAGGGCGTGGGCGCCACCGGCGGGGTGATCAACTATGTCACCGCCCCCACGCCCAAGTCCGAGCAGGGCTGGACCGGAAAGGTCCTGGCGCAGACCAGCTTCGATGACGCAAACCTGGACGACAGCTTCAGTTACAAGGCCGCTGGCCTCGTGGGCCGTGACTTCGGCGCCTGGGACTTCGTGGCCGGCGCGTCCTATGAGCGGCGGGGCGGCTATTTCGACGCCGACGGCCGCCGTATCGGCATCGACGCCACCCAGGGCGAACTGCAGAACTCCGACAGCTGGTCGCTGTTCGGCAAGGCCGGGGTCGACCTGGGCGCCGGGCGACGCCTGGAGGCCATGGTCAACCACTTCGAGCTGGAGGGCGGGAACGACTATGTGCTGGTGAACGGAAACCGCGCCACTGGCCGGCCGGCCAGCGCCGTGAAGGGTGTCCAGCGCGGCCTGCCCACCGCCAACGAGGTCACCTCGGCGGCGATCACCTACAAGGACGGCGACCTGTTCGGCGGCGCCCTGACCGCGCAGGCTTTCGCCCACGACTATCACGGCGTGTTCGGCGGCTCGATCACCGGGACCTTCCAGGACGTGCGGATCGCGCCCATCAACACCCTGTTCGACCAGTCGGCCAACAACTCCGAGAAGCAGGGCTTCAAGCTGGACTACGAGCGCGGCTTCGAGGCCGTGCCCGGCCTGAAGGTGCTGCTGGGACTGGATGGCCTTAAGGACAAGACCTACCAGGAACTGGTGCTGACCAACCGTGTCTGGGTTCCCGAGACCACCTACAAGAGCCTGTCGCCCTTCCTGCAGGTCCACCAGGCGCTGTGGGACGACCGTATCCACTTGTCGGCCGGGGTGCGCCAGGAGAACGCCACCCTGGAAGTCGCCGACTTCACGACCCTGGCGTCGTCGGGCAACACCCGCGTCAGCGGCGGCGAGCCCAGCTTCACCGAGGTGCTGAGCAATGTCGGCGGCACCGTGCGCGTCGTGGACGGTGTGACCGTCTATGCTTCGTATGCTCAAGGCTTCACCATGCCCGACGTCGGCCGGGTGCTGCGCGCCATCAACACTCCGGGCCGCGACATCGACACCTATCTCGACGTCGCTCCGGTGGTCTCCGACAACATCGAACTGGGCGTCGAGTTCACCCGCGGGCCGGTGAACGGGTCCCTGGCCTGGTTCACCTCGTCCTCGGACAAGGGCGCTCTGCTGGTGCTCAACGCCGGCGGCACCTTCGACGTGCAGCGCCAGCGCAACGAGATCGAGGGCGTCGAGGCCACTGTGAAGTGGGCCGCCACCGACTGGCTGACCCTGGGCGCCGCCTATTCGCACCTGGAGGGCCGCACCGACACCAATGGCGATGGCCGCGTCGATGCCGACCTGGACGGCGCCAACATCTCGCCCGACCGCCTGACCCTGACCGCCGACGCCACCTATGGCGATTTCGACTTCCGCCTGCAGGGCCAGGTCTTCGAGGCCCGCAGCTTCCAGGGCCAGCCGGCGGCCAACAGCTTCGAGGGCTATGAACTGCTCGACGCTGTCGCCGCCTGGAACGCCCCCTTCGGGGTGGTCAGCCTGGGCGTCCGCAACCTGCTGGACGCCCAGTACATCACCTACAACAGCGACACGACCAACCCCACCGACAACAGTCGCTACTTCGCCGGCCAGGGCCGCGCGGTCACCCTCGGGATCGTGAAGACCTTCTGATGGGTCTGGTCCGCAGTCTGCACGCCTGGGCCGGCGCGATCCTGGCGCTGATCCTGGTGATCCTCGGCGTCACCGGCTCCCTGCTGGTGCTGCGCGAGGACTGGGTGAAGCTGACGGTCCCGGAGGCGCGCATGGCGGTGACGCCGTCCGCCCCCGTGCTGGGAGCGGCGGCCGAGGCGGTGGAGGCGCAAGGGCGCCCGCGCAGCATGATGTTCGCCGGGCCGCACATCGGCGTCCACCGGCTGACCTATCCCGAGGATGGCATGGCCTACGCCGCCGCCGACGGCGCCATCCTGACCCGCTGGACCGGCGCCGAGCGGGTCGAGCAATGGGTCTTCCAACTGCATCACCGGCTGCTGGCCGGGGAGGGCGGGGAGATCGTGGTGGGAGTGGCGGGTCTGGCCGGCGCCGTGCTCTGCCTGACCGGTGTGATCGTCTGGTTCCCGGCCTGGCGCAGCTTCGCGGGCAGGGTGTGGCCCAGGTCGATGGCGCGGCGTGACCTGGTGTCCTCGCACCGGGACCTCGGCATTCTGATGGCCCTGCCGGTCCTGGTCCTGTGCCTGACCGGTGGGATGATC
The DNA here is from genome assembly GCF_030693625.1 of Phenylobacterium sp. Taxonomy (GTDB): domain Bacteria; phylum Pseudomonadota; class Alphaproteobacteria; order Caulobacterales; family Caulobacteraceae; genus Phenylobacterium; species Phenylobacterium ferrooxidans. Next base: position 32,382 of record NZ_JAUYAF010000064.1, on the reverse strand, counting down.
ATCTTCAATGACACCAGCAAGGCGTTGGTGACTCGGCTGGCGCCCGGCGGGATCGAGCCGCCCAAGCCGCCCAAGGCGGGGCAGGGGGATATCGACTGGCCCGTGGCCCTGGGGGGCGCCCAGGCGGTCTTCCCCCAGGCGACCCTGCGGCTGGCCAGCTGGCCGGCCAAGCCCGGCGCGCCGGCGACCATCCGCATGAAGCAGCCGGCCGAGTGGCACCCCAACGGCAGGACCCTGGTCTATATCGACCCGGCGACCTCCAGGGTGATCGGCACGGTGGACGCCCAGGCCTTCGGGCCCGGCGCGCGGTTCCAGAACGCGGTCTACCCGATCCACGCCGCCTCGGTGGGCGGCGGGCTCTATGAGCTGGTGGTGTTCCTGGGGGGCGTCGCCCTGGCGGCCCTGGGCGGGCTCGGCCTCTGGTCGTTCCTGATCCAGCAGCGCCGGAACTGGGCGCGGGAGCGGTGAGGCGCCGCCGGCGCCGATAGCCGACATGCTGATCCCTGTTCGTGTGGATGCCGGACCTTAAGGCGAAAGCGGCGGTCGACGGTGACGCTTCCCCCTCCAAGGTTGAGACGCTAAGCGTCGTTGATGCGCATCGCGATTATCGGGGCCTATGGGCTTATCGGCTCATATGTATCCGCCCGGTTGGCGGCTGACGGTCATGTGGTGGTCGGCGTCGGGCGCGACATCGACGCGGCTCGCCGTCGCTTCCCCGCGCTGGAGTGGAAGCGCGCGGATCTGGCCAAGGCCACGGTCGCGGATTGGGCCACCGTGCTCGCCGACATCGAGGTCGTGATCAACTGCGCCGGTGTCTTGCAGGACAGTCCCCGCGACGACCTGAAGGCTGTCCATGTCGAAGGGGTTCGTCGCCTGGCCAAGGCTTGCGAGGGGATCGGCGTCCGTCGTCTCGTGCATATCTCGGCGGCCGGGGTTGAGCCCGGGCGGGGGACCGCCTTCAACGCCACAAAGCTGGAGGCCGAGACCCTCCTGGCTCAAAGCCCGCTGGAGTGGATCATCCTGCGCCCCGGCCTCGTATTCGCCCCGGCGGCCTATGGCGGCACGGCCTTGTTGCGCGGCCTGGCCGGATTCCCCGGCGCCAGCCCCGTGGTCTTCGGCGAGAGCCTGGTCCAGACCATCGGGGCCGAGGACCTGGCGGTCGCGGTCGCCCGCTGCCTGGCGCCGGACGCGCCAACACGCGTCAGCCTGGACCTCGTCCACGGCGAGGCGCTGACCCTGATTGACCTCGTCGGCCGTCTGCGCGGCTGGCTGGGGCTGCGGCCCGTGCGGACGATCCGCGTGCCGCTCGTTCTGGCCCGCGCGACCGCCGCCGCCAGCGACGCCCTGGCCTGGCTGGGCTGGCGCAGCCCGATGCGCACCGCTGCATTGGAGCAACTGCGGATGGGCGTTCGCGGCCGGACGGAAGACGCGGCGCGCCTGGGATGGGCGCCGCGATCCTTCGACGCCCTGCTGGCCGCCGCCCCCTCGGGCGTGCAAGAGCGCTGGTTCGCCCGCGCCTATTTCGTCAAGCCCGCCATCCTGACCTGCCTGTTCGCCTTCTGGCTGCTGTCAGGGCTGATCGGCCTGACGGTTGGCTTGAAGGACGCCATCGCCGTCCTGACCGCCTCCGGCATGGACGCGAGGCTGGCGGCCGGCGCGGTGATCGGAGGCAGTCTGGTCGATATCGCCCTGGCCCTGCTGCTGATCTGGCGACCGACCGCCGCCCGCGCCTTGCAGGGCATGCTGCTAGTCACGGTTGGCTATCTGCTTGCCGGCGCCCTGGTGCGCCCCGATCTGTGGCTCGACCCCATGGGTCCGCTGCTCAAGAGCATTCCCGCCGCCTTCCTGGCCCTGGCGGCCCTGGCCATGCTGGACGAGCGCTGATGGATCTCTACACCCTGCTGAAGGTCGCGCACGTGGTTGGCGCGACGGTGCTGCTTGGCGCCGGGGCCGGCATCGCCTTCTTCATGCTGATGGCCCATCGCACGGGCGATCCGGCGCTGATCGCCCACACCGCCAGGATCGTGGTGCTGGCCGATACGGTGTTCACGGCCTCGGCGGTGATCCTGCAGCCCATCACCGGCGCGGCCCTGGCGCACCTGGCCGGCTATCCGCTGTTGTCGGGATGGATCGGGCTGAGCCTGGTTCTCTATGTCGTCACCGGCCTGTGCTGGCTGCCGGTGGTGTGGATCCAGATCCGCCTGCGGGACCTGGCCCTGCAAGCCGTCGCCACTGGCGCGCCGCTGCCTGAGCGCTATTTCCGCCTGTTCAGGCTGTGGTTCGTACTGGGTTTCCCGGCTTTTGCGGCGGTGCTGGGCATCGTCTGGCTGATGGTGGCCAAGCCCGCCTTTTGAGGCCTGCAATGTGCGCCCATGAAGCCGTAAAGCGGCATCCCTGACCGCTCTCGACCCCGCAAGGGGAACGTTGGTGTTAGATCGAGAAGCTCACGCCGCAGCCGCAGCTGGACTTGGCGTTGGGGTTGCGGATGCGGAATTCAGCGCCCGCCAGCTCGTCGACATAGTCGATCACCGAGCCCTTCAGCAGGATCAGGCTCATCTCGTCCACCAGGGCCGCGGCCCCGTCCAGCTCGACCCGAAGGTCGTCGGACTGGGGCTCGCTGACCAGGTCGAACTGGTACTGGAATCCCGAGCAGCCGCCACCCTCCACCGCCACGCGCAGCATGACGGGATGACCCTCGGCCTTGCTGAGGTCATGCAGCCTTTGGGCTGCCGTCGGGGAGAGGGTGAGGTCTGATGTGGTCATGATGCGTAAAAGGCCTGTGTGGACTATATGAGGGCCCCACGGCCTCTCACCAAGAGGCCACCCGATATTTGCGAGCATACATGGCTTTGCCGACCCGCGCGCCCTACGCTGAAGACCCCGCCCTCTCCCTGGGCCGGAAGGTGGCGGAGCCCGAGAGCCGCAACCGCACCCCCTTCGCCCGCGACCGCGACCGGATCATCCACGCCACCGCTTTTCGACGGCTGAAGGAGAAGACCCAGGTCTTCGTGGCCCACGAGGGCGACCACTTCCGCACCCGCCTGACCCATTCCCTGGAGGTGGCGCAGGTGGCCCGCTCCCTGGCCTCGGCGCTCGGGCTCGACGCCGATCTGGCGGAGACGATCGCCCTGGCCCACGACCTTGGCCACCCGCCCTTCGGCCATGCCGGTGAGGACGAACTGCAGATCCAGATGGAGCCCTTCGGCGGCTTCGACCACAATGTGCAGACCTTCCGGGTCGTCACCAAGCTGGAGCGCCGCTATCCCCGCTGGGACGGGCTGAACCTCACCTGGGAGACCCTGGTAGGGGTCTTCAAGCACAACGGCCCGGTGACGGCTAAGCTCTCCCAGCCCTCCTGGAACGCCATCAAGGAGTTCGACGCCGAGTACGATCTCGGCCTGGACACCTGGGCCTCGGCCGAGGCCCAGTGCGCGGCCCTGGCCGACGACATCGCCTACAACAACCACGATGTGGACGACGGGGTGCAGGCGGGGCTGTTTCACCTGAAGGAACTGCTGGACGTGCCGCTGATCGGGCCGATCCTGGCCGGCGTCTACAAGGAATACCCTGACCTCGACCCGGGCATCATCCGCCTGGAGGCGGTGCGCCGGATGATCGGGGCGATGATCGACGACGTCCTGGCCGAGACCGCCCGACGCGCCGTGTCCTCCAAGGTGAACTCGGCCGACGACGTCCGCCAGCTCGACCACGCCCTGGTGGCGTTCTCCCGCGATATGCTTGAGGACCTGGGGCGACTGCGGGAATTCCTGATGAACCGCATGTACCGGCACTGGAAGGTGAACCGCACCCGTTCGCAGGCCCGCCGCATTCTGGCCGAGATGTTCCAGTTGTTCATGAGCGAACCCGATGTCCTGCCGACGGAGTGGTTCGCCCGGTCGCAGAACCGCGACGACGCCGGCCGCGCCCGGGTGGTGTGCGACTACATCGCCGGGATGACCGACCGTTTCGCCATCGAAGAGCATCGCAGGCTTTTCCACCTGGACGTCTGGAATTAGGCGTTCCGGGCGGTTCGAAGCCCGCCGCCCTTCGGTACACTGACCCCGACGCCGTGCGATTCGTTTCGCGCGCGCTGACCGATTCCCCTGGGAGCCTTCGATGACCAACCCCGACCGTGGAGCCTATACGCCGCCGACCGACGCGCCGCTGTCCTTTGACGCGCGCCAGCCGGTGCGCGGGACACGGCCCGCGCCGATGATGCTGATCGTCAGCGCCCTGGTGCTGATCGGCCTGGTGGTGGCCATCGTGGTCTTCTATCGCTCCGGCGTGCGCCAGGCCGGCGCCGCCCCCCAGGCGGTGGGCGCCCCCGTGGGCGCGATCAAGGGGCCCGCGCCCGCCGAGGCCCAGCCGGTCGACCCGGCCGCGGGCCTGCAGATCTACCAGTCCACCGAGGGCGGCGACGCCCCGACCGCGCCCAACTTCACCCCCCCGCCGGAACAGCCTGTCGCTCGCCAGCCGGCCCCGGCCGTCGTCGTGACGCCGGCCGCCAAGCCCGCGCCGATCCCGCCGCAGGTGGTGGCCAAGCCGCAGCAGACCGGACCGGTCGCCGCCCTGCCGATCACCCCTGATCCCAAGCCGGTTCCGGCCCTGAAGCCCAGCGTGCCGGCCCCGGCTGTCGGGGGCGCGGCGTCGGTGCAGATCGGCGCCTTCTCATCCTCGGCCCTGGCCGACAAGGGCTGGAGCGACGCGGCCCGCATCGCGCCGGGCGCGACGGCGGGCAAGGGCAAGCGCGTCGAGGCCATCCAGAAGGACGGCGCCACCCTCTACCGGACCGCGGTGACGGGCTTCGCCAGCCGCGCCGACGCCACGGCCTTCTGCGATCAGCTCAAGGCCGCCGGCAAGAGCTGCTTCGTGAAGTGAGCACCAGCGCCTCCATCCTCGGCTGCGCGGGCCTGACCCTCTCCGGGGAGGAGCAGGCCTTCTTCCGCGACGTGCGCCCCTGGGGGTTCATCCTCTTCAAGCGCAACGTGGAAAGCCCTGACCAGGTGCGAGCGCTGACGGAGGCCTTGCGGGCCTGCGTGGAACGGCCCGACGCGCCGATCCTGATCGACCAGGAGGGCGGCCGGGTCGCCCGCCTGGGGCCGCCGCACTGGCGACGCTATCCGCCCGGCCGCGCCTATGGCGACCTGCCGGCCAACGACCCGCTGCTACGGCGAGAGATCACCCGCCTGGGGGGGCGGCTGCTGGCCTATGACCTCTCGGCCCTGGGCATCAATGTCGACTGCGTCCCGGTGCTGGACGTGCCCGCCGAGGGCGCCCACGACATCATCGGAGACCGCGCCTACGCCAAGACCCCCCAGGGCGTGGCCCAGCTGGGGCGGGCGGCCTGCGAGGGCCTGATCGCGGGCGGGGTCCTGCCGGTGATCAAGCATATCCCCGGCCACGGCCGCGCCATGGCTGACAGCCACCACGACCTGCCGGTGGTGGAGGCCAGCTACGAGGACCTCGACGCGCGCGACTTCGCCCCCTTCCGGGTGCTGTCGGACATGCCGATGGCGATGAGCGCCCACGTCGTCTACACCGCCGTCGATCCGCGCGGCCCTGCCACCACCTCCAAGCGGGTCATCAGCACCGTGGTTCGCAAGGCCATCGGCTTCGACGGCCTGCTGATGACCGACGACCTGTCCATGAAGGCGCTGGGCGGCGATTTCACGTCCCGCGCCAAGACCGCCCTGTCGGCCGGCTGTGACGTGGTCCTCCACTGCAACGGCGACATGACCGAGATGAAGGCGGTGATCGCCGGAACCCGCGAGCTCTCCGGGCGCGCCGCCCAGCGCGCCCGCGCGGCCCTGGGCCGCATCGCCCGTGTCCCCGAGCCCTTCGACGCCGAGGAGGCGCGCGCCCGATTCGACGCGGCCTTCGAGGGACGCTGGTCTTGAGCAACACCTTCCAGCCCAATCTGGACTTCGAGGCGGCCACCACCGCGGCTGAGGATGGTGAGGCCCTGATCATCGACCTGGACGGCTACGAGGGTCCGCTGCACGTGCTGCTGGCCCTGGCGCGCAGCCAGAAGGTCGACCTGATGAAGCTGTCGATCACCAAGCTGGCCGACCAGTACCTAGCCTTCGTCCAGCAGGCCCGGCGGATCCGTTTTTCCCTCGCCGCCGACTATCTGGTGATGGCCGCCTGGCTGACCTACCTGAAGTCCCGCCTGCTGCTGCCCAAGCCCGAGCGGCCCAAGGCCGAGGAGCCGCCGGCCGAGGAGATGGCCGCGCAGCTGGCCTTCCGCCTGGCCAAGCTGGACGCTATGCGCAAGTCCGCCGAGGCCCTGCGCGAGGGCCCGCAGCTGGGCCGCGAGGTCTTCCTGCGCGGTGACCCGCAGGCCATCCAGATCATCCCGTCCAACCGCCTCGAAGGTGATCTCTACGGCCTGATGAGCGCCTATATCGCCCAGAGGAAGAAGGAGCAGGGCCGCCACTACACCCCGCGCACGCCCCAGGCCTATCCCCTGGAGGAGGCTCGCGACCGTCTGCGCGAGATGCTGCCCGACCTGTCGCGCTGGACCTCCCTGCAGGGCATCGCGCCCCTGCGGCCCAGCGCCGAGACGGGGCCGAGCCGCGCCTCCTATGTGGCGTCCACCCTCTCAGCCAGCCTGGAGCTGGTGAAGGAAGGGGCCATGGAGGCACGCCAGCTCGAGGCCTTCGCCGACATCTTCCTGCGCGCCCGTCGCGGAGCCGTCGCGTGACGGAACCCGCCGAGCGTCAGGTCGAGGCCCTGCTGTTCGCCGCCGCCGGGCCCCTCAGCCTGGACGACATCGCCAAGCGCCTTCCGGCCAATTCCGATGTCGAGGCGGCCATCGCCGCCCTGCAGGCGACCTACACGGGCCGGGGCGTGGAGCTGGTCTGCGTCGCTGACCGCTGGCGGTTCCAGACGGCCGCCGATCTCGCCTTTCTGATGACCGAGGAGCGCGAAGAGCCCCGGCGCCTCTCCAAGGCCGCCCAGGAGACCCTGGCGATCATCGCCTACCACCAGCCGGTCACCCGCGCGGAGATCGAATCCGTGCGCGGCGTCCAGGCCAGCCGGGGCACCCTGGACGTGCTGCTGGAGCTCGGGCTGGTGCGCATGCGCGGCCGCCGCCGGACGCCGGGCCGGCCGGTCACCTATGGCACCACCGACGCCTTCCTGGAGCACTACGGCCTGGCGGCCCTGGCCGACCTGCCGGGCATGTCCGAGATGAAGGCCGCGGGCCTGCTGAGCCTGGACCTGCCGGCTGACTTCGCCATCCCCAACCCGGGTGGTGGAGCCGATCTGGAGGAGGACCCGCTGGAGGACGACGCGGCGCCTGAATTCCACACAGACTTCCTCGGAGAAGACGAGACTCTCTAGTTCTTTCGCCGCGAGGCAGGGGAGGGATGGAAGGCGTCTGTGCGACGGACTATATTGGATTTGAGCAACGGGCGGGCGTGCGGCCGGTTGGGCCGCCGACGTGAAGGAGTTTTGTCGCCATGGGCGCAATGAGTTGGGTTCACTGGGTCATCGTTCTGGCCGTCGTCGCGCTGCTGTTCGGCGGCCGTGGCAAGCTGTCCTCGATCATGGGCGACGCCGCCAAGGGCATCCGCGCCTTCAAGGACGGGCTGAAGGGCGAGGACGAGGTTGTCGCCGAGACGACCAAGCCGCTGCCGCGCGAAAAAGACGAAGCCCGCAGCTAATCGGCTGCCGTTCCCGGAAATCCGCCCACGCCGGTCCTGATCGGCGTGGGTTTTGATCGTTTAGGCGTGGGCAATGCTTCCTGAAGTCGGCGGGATGGAACTGCTGGTCATCGCGGCGGTCGCATTGATCGTGGTGGGGCCGAAGGATCTGCCCATGCTCCTGCGCAAGCTGGGGCAGTTCGTGGCGCGCCTGCGAGGCATGGCCGACGACTTCCGCGCCAGCTTCGACGAGATGGCCCGCCAGTCCGAACTGGACGACCTGCGCAAGGAGGTCGAGGCCATGCGCAAGGGCCAGGCCGCCGACCACGCGGCCGCCGAGGCCGCCAATGTCGAGATCAATCAGGTGTTTAACGAAATCGGCGACAGCCTGCAGGGCGCCGGCATCCAGTTCCACCCGCCGATGAGCCACCAGTACGCCGACCCCGAAGCCATCGAGGCGCCGGCCCCCGCCCAGGTCCCCGCGGCCAAGCCCAAGGCGCCGCGCGCGCCCAAGGCGGCCGCCAAGACCGCCGCTAGCGCTGTGGCCAAGCCGAAACCCAAGCCCAAGCCGAAGGCCGCCACCGTTAAAGTGGCGACCGCCAAGCCGCCGAAGAAGGCGCCCGCCGCCCGGCCAGCCAAGGGGACGGTCTCTTGAGCGATGTGGACGACGAGATCGAGGCCTCCCGCGCGCCGCTGCTGGAGCATCTGGTCGAGCTTCGCTCCCGGCTGATCATCTGCGTCGCGGCCCTGGCCATCGGCTTTGGGATCTGCTTCGGCTTCGCCACCCAGATCTATATCGCCCTGCTGCATCCCTTCGAGGTCGCCGCCCAGCTGATGGCGGCCCAGAAGGCCAGCGGCGGTGAGAGCGGTCCCTTCGACCTGCTGCTGGCCCTGATCGGCCTCAAGGAAGTCCCCAGCGTCGCCGGCGCGGGCCTCAAGTTCGTCTTCACCGCCCCGCTGGAATTCTTCTTCACCAAGCTGAAGCTGGCCGGCTTCGGCGCCGTGATCCTGACCTTCCCGGTCCTGGCTTGGCAGATCTACGGCTTCGTGGCGCCGGGGCTCTACAAGAAGGAGCGGCACGCCTTCCTGCCCTTCCTGGTGGCTGCGCCGGCCCTGTTCAGCCTGGGCGCGGCCCTGGTCTATTACATGATCCTGCCCTTCGTCCTCTGGTTCTCCCTGTCCCAGCAGATCACCGGCGCCGGCGCGATCTCGGTGGAGCTGCTGCCCAAGGTCTCCGACTACCTGACCCTGGTGACCACCCTGCTGCTGGCCTTCGGGCTCTGCTTCCAGTTGCCGGTGGTCCTGACCCTGCTGGGGATGGCTGGCATTGTGAACTCGACGATGCTGCGCGTCGGGCGCCGCTACGCCATCGTGGGCATCTTCGTTGTCGCGGCCATCGTCACCCCGCCCGATCCCATCAGCCAGACCATGCTGGCCGCCCCCATCATCCTGCTCTACGAAATCTCGATCTGGTGCGTGGCGGCCATCGACCGCCGCCGCAAGCGCGAGGACGAGAGCACGGGGCTCGTGCCGGTCTAGGGCTTGGCCCGGGGGGCGGCGCGCTCTAGAGAAAGCCGCTTACCTCACGGCGGACCCCATGCACGACATTCGAGCCATTCGCGAAACCCCTGAGCTTTACGAGAAAGCCTGGGCTGCGAAGGGACGTTCCGGGGCCGCGGCCCAGGCGATCGAGCTCGACGGCAAGGTGCGCGCGGCCAAGACCGCCGCCGAGACCGCCCAGGCCAAGCGCAATGAACTCTCCAAGCTGATCGGCCAGGCCAAGGCCCAGAAGAACGAGGCCGAGGCCCAGCGCCTGTTGGCCGAGGTCGAGAGCCTGAAGGGCGCGGGCGCCGAGCAGGCGGAAGCCGAGAAGGCCGCCAGCGGCGAGCTCTTCGACCTGCTGGCCGCCCTGCCGAACCTGCCCATGGCCGATGTGCCGCCGGGCGCGGACGAGAACGACAATGTCGAGCTGCGCCGCTGGGGCGAGCCGAACCATATCGCTTCGCCCAAGGATCACGTGGACCTGGGCGGGGCTCTCGGCCTGATGGACTTCGAGGCCGCGTCGAAGATGAGCGGCGCGCGGTTCGTGGTGCTGAAGGGCCAGCTGGCGCGGCTGGAACGCGCGCTGGGCCAGTTCATGCTGGACGTCCAGACCCAGGAGCACGGCTATACCGAGGTGTCGCCGCCGCTGCTGGTGCGCGACGAGGCGGTGTTCGGCACCAACCAGTTGCCCAAGTTCGCCGAGGACCTGTTCCACACCACCGACGGCCGCTGGCTGATCCCCACCGCCGAGGTGTCGCTGACCAATCTGGTGCGCGAGCAGATCACCCCGGAGGAGGAGCTGCCGCTGCGGCTCACCGCCCTGACGCCCTGCTTCCGCTCGGAGGCCGGCGCCTCGGGCCGTGACACCCGCGGCATGATCCGCCAGCACCAGTTCTACAAGGTCGAGATGGTGTCGATCACCACGCCCGATCAGTCCGCCGACGAGCACGACCGCATGATCGGCTGCGGGGAGGCGATCCTGAAGGCCCTGAACCTGCCCTTCCGCTCGATGTTGCTCTGCGCCGGCGACATGGGCTTCGGCGCCCGCAAGAGCGTCGACCTGGAGGTCTGGATTCCCTCGGAAGGCCGCTATCGCGAGATCAGCTCGATCTCCAACTGCGGCGACTTCCAGGCCCGGCGCATGGACGCCCGCACCAAGGCGGCCGGCGAGAAGGGGACGCGTTTCGTCCACACCCTGAACGGCTCGGGCCTGGCCGTGGGCCGCACCCTGGTGGCGGTGATGGAGAACTATCAGGACGAGAATGGCCGCATCGCCATTCCCCAGGCCCTGCATCCCTACCTGCCGGGCCTGACCCATATCGGCGGTGAGGCGTGAGGATCCTGCTGACCAATGACGACGGCATCCATGCCGAAGGCTTGGTCGCCCTGGAAAACATCGCCAGGGTCCTCACCGACGACATCTGGATCTGCGCGCCGGAATACGAGCAGTCGGGCGCGAGCCGGGCGCTCACCCTGTCCGATCCCGTCCGGGTGCGGAAGCTGGACCCCCGCCGCTTCGCCACCTCGGGCACACCCACCGACTGCGTGATGCTGGCGATCTCCGAACTGATCGAGGGCGCCAAACCCGACCTCGTGCTGTCGGGGGTCAATCGCGGGGCCAACCTGGCCGAGGACGTGACCCTTTCGGGCACTGTGGCCGGGGCCATCGAGGGCATGGCCATGGGCATTCCCTCCATCGCGCTCTCCCAGACCGGCTGGCCGACGGGCAATGACGACATCTTCGCGCCCGCCGAGCGGTTCGCGTCGGGCATCATCCGCAAACTGGTCGAGACCGGGTGGCCTAAGGACGTGATCATCAACGTCAACTTCCCCTCCCGGCCCGTGGAGCAGATCACCGAGGTCGAGGTCACTCGCCAGACCTTCCGCGACGTGAATGTTCGCCACGCCGAGAAACGCACCGATCTGCGGAACCGCGAGTACTACTGGATGGGTTTCCGGCAGGAACTGTCCTCGCCCGCGGCCGGGACGGACCTCAAGGCGATTTACGATGGAAAGATTTCAGTCACGCCCTTGCGCATCGACCTGACTCACCTTGAGACCGTCTATCGGCTCAAGGGCGTGCTCGGCGGCGTGCCGCCCAAGGCGTAGGTGACAGGACCGATGGCCAAACCGGAGAAGGACTCGCCCGAAACGCGGCTGGCGCGCCTGATCCTGAATCTGCGTTCGCAGGGGGTCAGCGACGCCGGCGTGCTCAACGCCATCGAGACGACGCCGCGCGACCTGTTCACACCCGACCTGTTCCAGGAACGCGCCTGGGAGGATTCGGCCCTGCCGATCGCCTGCGGCCAGACCATCAGCCAGCCCTTCATCGTGGGTCTCATGACCCAGGCGCTGGGGGTGGAGAAACGCGACCGGGTGCTCGAGATCGGCACCGGATCCGGCTACCAGACCACCGTGCTCTCCAAGCTCTCTCGACTGGTCTACACGGTGGAGCGCTACCGGACGCTGATGGGGGAGGCCGAGGCCCGCTTCAAGCAACTTGGTCTCACCAATGTGATCACCCGGTTCGGCGACGGCGGCCTGGGCTGGCCCGAGCAGGCGCCTTTCGACCGCATTCTGGTCACAGCAGCGGCGCCGGATGAGCCCAAGGCTTTGCTTTCGCAGTTGAAACCAACGGGGGTGTTGGTGGCGCCAATCGGCAAGGGGCCTGTCCAGAGCCTGAAACGCTACACCGGCGACGGCAAGGGCGGCTTTGTGGTGGAGGCTCTGACCGACGTCCGGTTCGTGCCCCTGCTGGACGGCGTAGCCAGAGAGCTTTAGCCGTCCACAACCTTACGAGTTTGTGGGTTGGCGATGGCGGGCTCCTTAACCCATCATTAACCCCGACGCCTCGACTGATTCCGAACCCATAGAGCGGAGCGGCGATGACGCTTTCTTATTCCCGAACGGCCCTGATCCTGTTGGCGGCGACGTCCCTCAGCGCCTGCACGACCTATGCGCCGTTTGGCGAGGACGCCCAGGTGGCGCGGCCGAACTATCCGACGCGCCTGCCCCCGCCGGACACCCAGACCTTGCCGCCGGCCCAGAGCGGGCCGGATCAGGCGCCGGCGCCACAGGCGGGTCCCGCGACCAGCCCCGTGCAGAGCCGACCGCTCGACCCTGTGCCCAACGGTCCGGCCTATGTGACTCCGTCAACGCCGCCCTACACCCCGCCGCCGGCCTATCAGCCGCCGTATCAGCCGCCGCCGGTGGTGATGCAGACCATCACCAAGCAGACGGTGACCGGAAAGGTGGTGGCCGCCGCCGGGCCGCCGAAGAGCCATACGGTCAAGAGCGGTGACAATCTTGACGCCATCGCGCGCGCCATGGGCACGACGCGCAAGCAACTGGCCGAAGACAACGACCTGAAGGAACCCTACGTCCTGAGGCCCGGCAAGGTGCTGAAGGGCCCCTCAAGCGACGCCAAGGCCTATGTGGTGGGCTCCGGTGACACCCTCTACGCCATCGCCCGACGCTTCTCGGTCACGGGTCAGGCCCTGGCCGAGGCCAACGACATGGGCCTTGACGATCCGCTCACCACCGGCAGGAAGCTGATCTTGCCCGACGGCTTCAAGGACAAGGGTCCGACGACGGTCACCACCCGCGTCCAGGTTCCGGGGACCGGCCTGCAGACGCCTGCGCCCGCGCCCTTCCAGCCGCAGGCTCCCGCGCAGCAAACCCCGACCTACACCCCGCCTCCGATCGTCCAGCCGGAGCCCGAGCCGCCGCGCACCACGACGACGAGCAGCACCAAGACCTCGGTCACCGGCAAGCTGGTGGACGTGGCCGGTCCGCCGCAAATCTACACCGTCAAGAACGGTCAGGCCCTGGACGCCATCGCGCGCGCCATGGACACCACCCGCAAACAGCTCGCCGACGACAACAAGCTCAAGGAACCCTACGTCCTTCACGCCGGTGACAAGCTGAAGGGTCCCAGGACCACGATGAAGGCCTATGTGGCGGGGTCCGGCGACACCCTCGCCCTGATCGCCCGACGCTTCAGTGTGACCCCCAAGGCGCTGGCCGCGGCCAATGACATGAAGGTGGGCGACGCCATCAGGTCGGGGCGCAAGATCACCCTGCCGGACGGCTACAAGGACAAGGGCCCGATCAAGGAAACCGTCCGCACGACGGTGACTCTGCCGCCCGAACCGCGCCGTGATCCAACCCCGGCCGCCCCGCCGCCGAGCCGGCCCTTTACGCCGCCGCCCGCGCAGCCGGTGACGCCGCCGCCTTCGACCAGCAATTACAGCCGGCCGACTCCGCCCACGCCCAGCCGGCCGACGCCGCCACCCGCCTCGAGCTCTGGTCCGCTGTCCGACAGCCAGATCACCGCCCAGGGCCGGGGCCGGTTCAACTGGCCGCTGCGCGGCGACATCATTTCCGACTTCGGTCCCAAGGGGACGGGCCAGCGCAATGATGGCCTCAATATCCGCGCCAACGCCGGGGAAGCCGTGCGCGCCGCCGCCGGCGGGGATGTGGTCTATGCCGGCGACCAGGTGCCCGGGTTCGGCAACCTGGTGCTGATCAAGCACCCCGACGGCTGGGTCACGGCTTATGGCCACCTGGCCCGGCTGGACGTGAAGATGCAGCAGAAGGTGGTCCAGGGGCAGCAGATCGGCCAGGCTGGAACCAGCGGCGGGGTTTCCGAACCCCAACTGCACTTCGAGGTCCGCTTCGCATCGGCGCCCAGTGAACGGGCCAGGCCTATTGATCCGAAGCTGGTGCTGGGTCGCTAGCCCCTCCTCATCAGGCTGGTCCAAGCCCTGGCTGGCTGACCTGGGTGCGCGAGACCTTGGAGCCTTACGCCCCAGCCCCTAGAGCCTCTTTCGATAGGGTGTGAACGGTCGCCCTACCGAAAGTGCTCTAAGCTGCTGAATTGGAGACAATTCCGTGCTGTCCGATTGAAGCAATCAGATCGGAAGGAGCTAGTGGAAGAACCAGTCGTTTTGCGGGCTCAGCGCCGCAGGGGAGACATGGTCGATCGTGGTGACGAGCACCGCAGCCCCGGCGCCCACCCCATCGGCGTCGAAATAGATCGACACGCCGTCAGCTCCGTCGGAACGGAACTGGATATACTGATCGGCGACGGGATCGGACCCTCCGTAGCCTACCGAGGCGAAAAGGTCGCGCAGGTCGATCATGTCCTGGCCACGTACGAAGTCCGTGATGTGGCCCCCATTCGTGGGCAGGCGCTGGAACTGAAAGATGTCACGACCCTCGCCCCCGGTGAGCACGTCGGCCCCCCGGCCCGCCAAAAGAATGTCATTCCCGGCGCCACCGCTCAGGGTGGACCCCGCGTCGTTTGACGTCAGGCGGTTGTTGAGTTCGTTGCCGACTGCTGCCTGGGGGGACGCACCAACGAGCTTGAGGTTCTCGACGTTCGCTGAAAGCGTGTAGCTGGGAGATGTGCTGAGCACCTGATCGACGCCTCCGCCAGCGTTCTCAATAACGATGTCGCCAAGGCGGTCCACCACATAGGTGTCGTCCCCGCCAGCGCCCCTCATCTTGTCCGCGTTGCCCCTGCCATCAATGAAATCGTTGCCGGGGAGGCCCGTGAGTGTGTCCGGCTTGGCCGACCCCAGGAACATTCTCGTATAGGCGCCGCTATCGGGAAGGGCGAAGAGGCTGTTCGAATAGGCGGGCGCTAGGGGATCGGCCACCGGTGGCGGGGCCGTCTGGCCAGCCGGGGCCACCACGCTCGAGACGGTCACACCCGGCAGCGCGTAGGCCCGAATGTAGTCGATCTTCAGCTCCGCGGGGAGCGCGCCGTTATCGACCGTCCCCGCCCAGCCGCCGACCGCCATATTGGCCAGCATGAACATCGGCTTGTTCATGTCCGATGGCGTGGCCGCCTGGAATACCTGAACCCCGTCGACGTACCAGCTCAAGCTCGAGGGGGTCCAAAGCACCCCGTAGGTATGCATGCCATCGGGCGTATCGGGAGTGAAAGACGCGATCCCGCTTGAGGTATGTCCGCCGACGCCAGAGTGAGCGGTGGTCCACGTGGCGTTGGGATCCTGCGAGAGGACCTCCATGACATCGAGCTCAGGCGGCCACGATCCGTCCTTGGGCAGCAGCCAGAAGGCCGGCCAGGCGCCGGCTGCCTGCGGAACGTCGGCGCGCATCTCGAAGTAGCCGTAGGTTTGGGCGAAGGTCGGTTGGGTCGTGATCAGCCCTGACGTGTATCCGTAGCCGAAAATCTCAGAATTCACCGAGGGCTTGGCCCAGATCGAGAGACTACCATCTGGGTTGTTCACGAAGGGCGTGTCCGAAAAGTCCCCGTTGTGATCCCGGAAATAGGGAGAGGTGTAGATCTGCAGTTCACTGTTGTTGACGAGCGAGTAGCTCCCAACGCCTTGCGTGCCTTGATACCCAAAGTCCGGCCGCCACAGGCCCGAGGGGTTGCTTTCCTTGTCCCAGATCGACAACTGGCCGGAGAATTCGTCCGCGAAGCTCAGGGAGCCAAGCTTCGACGGGTCCAACTGGAGCTGGAAATTCGCCGCCGTCAGCTTGTCCAACGTTACGTCGCGCAGGATCAGGCCATCGCCGTCCCCCAGATCAAGCTTGACGTCAGTCCCCACCTGGCTGAGCCGGGGCTGTAGTTGACCGAAGGCGGAGAAGCCGGCCTTCAACCGGATGACGTCCTCAGCGACGCTGAAGTCCTGGATAACGTCATTGCCTTCGCCCTTGTAGACGATGAAGACGTCGGCGCCGGCGCCGCCGATCAGGATGTCCTGCCCCCCGCCGCCGTAGATCTGTTCCTTGCCAGAGCCGCCTCGCACGATGTTATCGACGGCGTTTCCGGCTGCGTAGAGGTTGTCGCCGCTAATCTCGACATTCTCCACATTGGCGTAGTTGCCGAGGTAGACGTTTTGCCAGGCGACGATCTTGTCCGTCCCGCCGCCCGCCTGTTCGACGATGCGGTCGGTTGAGGTTTTCAAATAGTAGGTGTCGTCGCCGCCGCCCCCGATCATCAGGTCCCCCTGACCGCCCCAAAAGCCTTCGGCAAGACTGGTCCCGGTCAGGGTGTCGATCCCGCCGGCGCCATAGAAATTTGAAACCGACGGGCCAGTCTCGACGGCGAGGGCGCCGTCATATTTGTAGAGAGCCATGCGTTTTTCCCCGACTTCATGCGGTTGCCCCGCATGCCGTCGAGTAAAGGAGTCCTACCCTTAAGTTTGTGTCGCCAGATGTCGCAGCGGTCTTGGCGCATCGGCTAAGGAAGAAAGGACTGTCGCGCCTCTCAGCCTCATGAGAACTGAAATTCAAGGACTTGTAGCTTGACCATGGCGAATGGTTGCTCGGAACGCTGCGGCGACCCGTCGCAGCCGGCAGCCCCGACGCAGGCTGAGCGAGCCCGTAGAGACTACATCGGCAGCATTTTGCCCAGTTCCCCCGCCAGGTCGCGGATGAACTGCCAGGCCACGCGGCCTGAACGACCGCCACGCAGCTGCGCCCACTGCAGGGCGCGGCGTTCCAGGTCGGCGACGACCAGGCCGTAGGACCGCGCGTAGCTGGTCACCGCCTCGAGATAGGTCGCCTGGTCCATTGGTGGGAAGCCGATCCAGAGGCCGAAACGATCGGAGACGCTGACCTCTTCCTCGGCGTCCTCGGCCGTGGCGATCAGGCCGCGTTCCTCCCCGTGGGTCCGCGGCATCAGATGGCGACGGTTGGAGGTGGCGACAAACAGCACATTGGCGGGCGGTCCAGAGACCCCGCCCTCAAGGGCCGACTTCAGCGCCTTGGCCGCCGCGGCGCCTTCCTCGAAGGACAGGTCATCGCAGAGCACCACGAACCGCTCGGGGCGTTCGCGCAGGGTGTCGAACAGGGAGGGCAGGGCGGTGACTTCGTCGCGGTCCACCTCCACCAGCTTGAGGTCAGGGGTGTCGCCGGCCACGGCCATGAAGGCCGCCTTGGTCATTGAACTTTTCCCGGTCCCGCGCACGCCCCACAGCAGGACGTGGTTGGCGGGCAGCCCCCGGGTGAACCGCTCCAGGTTCTCCACGAAGCGCGCCTTCTGCTGGTCGACCCCGATCAGGGCCTCCAGGGGCAGGGCGTAGTCAGGGGCCGCATGGAAGGCGTGGGTGGCCGGATCATGCCGGAACAGCCGCGCGCCTTCAAAGGCCGGCGGGACGCGGGCGGGGGGCGCCAGGCGCTCCAGGGCGTTGGCGATACGTTCGAGAACGGGTTTCAGGTCTGAATCCATGGCGTTGGTGCTTAGCGGGCCTGCCGTTCCATTGCAAAACCGAGGGCGAACGCATAGCTTCCGCCGACTTGAAAACGGGCGGCTTTTCGCCGGCCCGACGACGAACTTCGGAGAGACCATGTTCGCCACCCCCGCCTTCGCTCAGACCGCAGGCGCCGCCGCCGGCGGCGGACCGACGGAAATGCTGATGCAGTTCCTGCCCCTCATCGGCCTGGTCGTGCTGTTTTACTTCCTGATGATCCGCCCGCAGCAGCAGCGGATGAAGGCTCACCAGGCGATGATCGCCGCCGTGAAACGCAACGACACGGTGGTGCTGAACTCCGGCGTCATCGGCAAGGTCGTACGCGTCGAGGACAAGGAAGTCGGCGTTGAGATCGCCCAGGGCGTCAACGTCAAGGTCGTCAAGACGATGATCTCCGACGTCCGGGCCAAGGGCGAACCCGCCCCGGCCAACGACTCCAAGGCCTGAGAACCCCGTAGATGATCGCTCCGTCGCGCTGGAGGACGATCGCCGTCCTGTTGTCGGTGATCTTCGGCCTCGTGTTCAGCCTGCCGAACGTGCTTCCTCAGAAGACGCTCGACAGCCTGCCGGGCTTTGTTCCGAAACAGAGGCTGAACCTCGGGCTCGACCTGCAGGGCGGCTCCTACCTCCTGCTGGAGGTCGACACCAACGCTCTGCGCGTGGAGAAGTTGACCAACCTGGTGGAGGACGTCCGCACCACCCTGCGCGAGGAGAAGATCGACTTCACCGACCTCGGCCAGGTCGGTGGGGCGGTCTCGGTGCGGATTACCGATCCGGCGCAGATGACGGCGGCCACCAACCTGCTGCGCAGGAGCGTGGGCGCGCCCCTGGCGGGCTCGACCACCGGCCGCGATGTCACCATCAACACCTCTGACGACCAGCGCATCGGCCTGGTCTTCTCCGAACAGGCCCTGGTGGCGGAGTCCGGCAAGGCGGTGGAGCAATCCATCGAGATTATCCGCCGACGCATCGATGAACTGGGCACCAAGGAGCCCGACATCCGCCGTCAGGGGATCGACCGCATCGTTGTCCAGGCACCGGGCGAGAGCGATCCCGAAAAGCTGAAGGACATCATCGGCCAGACCGCCAAGCTCACCTTCCAGATGGTGGACGACAGCGTCACCCCGGAGGAGGCCGCCGCGGGCCGCATCCCGCCCGGCTCTCAGGTGCTGCCCAGCGAAGAAGGCGGCGCCCTGCTGGTGAAGAAGCGCGCCCTGGTCACCGGCGAGATGCTTACGGACGCCAGTCAGGCTTTCGACTCCCAGACCGGCGAGGCGATCGTCAACTTCCGCTTCAACGGCCAAGGCGCGCGCAGGTTCGGCGACGCGACGGCCCAGAACCTCGGCAAGCGATTCGCCATCGTGCTGGACAACCGGGTCATCTCCGCCCCGGTGATCCAGAGCGCCATCACCGGCGGCTCTGGCCAGATCAGCGGGAACTTCACCCCGGAGAGCGCCAACAACCTGGCCATCCTGCTGCGGGCCGGCGCCCTGCCGGCGCCCCTCAGCGTCGAGCAGCAGCAGACCGTGGGCGCCGAACTGGGCGCCGACGCCGTTCAGGCGGGCAAGATTTCCACGGCCGTCGGCTTCATGGCGATCCTGGTCTTCATGCTGCTGTCCTACGGGTTCCTGTTCGGCGGGATTTCCGTGATCGCGCTGTTGGTCAACGGCCTGCTCATTGTCGCCACCCTGTCGGTCACCCAGGCCACCCTGACCCTGCCCGGCATCGCGGGCCTGATCCTCACCCTGGCCGTGGCCGTTGACGCCAATGTGCTGATCTACGAGCGCATGCGCGACGAGTTCAGGGCGGGGCGACCGGTGCTGTCGGCCATGGACGCGGGCTTCTCCCGCGCCATGACGACGATCATCGACGCCAACGTCACCACGATCCTGGCGGCCCTGATCATGTTCCAGTTCGGGTCCGGTCCGGTGCGAGGCTTCGCCTGGACCCTGTCCATCGGCGTCCTGACGTCCGTCTTCTCGGCGGTCGTTGTGACCCAGTTCCTGCTGTCGATCTGGTTCCGCAGGGTCCGCCCCAAGACCCTGCCGATCGTTTAGGGAGACGCAGACATGTCCAAGTACTGGCCTCTCATCAAGGTGCTCCCGATCAAGACGAACTTCCGGTTCGTCGCCTTCTCCCGCCTCGCGGCCATCGTCTCGGCGGTCGCGGTGGTGGTGTCGCTCGGCTTCACCCTGTTCCCCTTCCAGCCCCCCTGCGGCGGCCTGTCCTGCGGGATCGACTTCAAGGGCGGAACCTTGCTGGAAATCTCCACCGCCCCGAAGGCTGTGGATCTGAGCCTGGCGCGCAAGACGCTGGAGGCGCAGAATATCGGCGACGTTCAGGTCCAGGCCTTCGGCGAGCCGACCACGGCAATGATCCGCTTCCAGACGCCCGAGGGCGCCGCGCCCGCGGTGGCTGTGGACAAGGTCAGGGCCGCCCTGGTGGAGGCGCTCGGACCCGTCACTTTCCAGCGTGCGGACGTTGTGGGACCGAAGGTCTCGGGCGAGTTGCTCCAGAGCGGGCTCCTCGCCCTGGGCCTCGCGATCGGCCTTATGCTGCTCTACATCTGGTTCCGGTTCGAACTTCAGTTCGGCGTGGGCGCGGTCGTGGGTCTGTTCCACGACGTCATCCTGACCTTTGGTTTGATCGCGATCTTCAAGCTGGAGTTCAGCCTCACCACCATCGCCGCCATCCTGACCATCATCGGCTATTCGATGAACGACACCGTGGTGGTGTTCGACCGTCTTCGGGAGAACCTGCGCAAGTATAAGTCGATGCCGCTGGGCGAGGTGATCGACCTGTCGATCAACGAGACGCTGTCGCGGACGGTGATCACCGGCCTTACCGCTGTCCTGGCCCTCGGCGGCCTGGCGATCTTCGGTGGCCCGACCCTGCTGGCCTTCTCCCTGATCATGATCTTCGGGATCATCATCGGCACCTATTCCTCGATCTATGTCGCGGCGCCGGTGATCCTGCTCTGGGGCGTCAAGCGCGGCGACGAACCGGCCGAGCCCCTGAAGCCCGCCAACGCGCGGCCCTGAGGCCGTGGCCCGCGACGCCCCCTCCATCGACGCCTATGGCGACGGCGGGTTTCGGCTGTCGGGCGCACGCCACGAAGGCTCGGTGCTGATCGTCCAGGATCAAGCCCAGGCCTGGCCGGTGTCCGGCGTCGCCGATCTCACGCCCGAGAGCCTGTCGGCCATCCTGCGGGCCGGGTCGCGAGACGTGGAGTTCCTGCTGCTGGGCATGGGGGTCGCCAACGCCCTTCCGCCCAGGGCGGTGCGCGAAGCGCTCGCCAAAGCGGGCATCGGCCTGGAATTCATGGACACTCCGACCGCGGCGCGGATGTACAATGTGCTCACCGCCGAAGGTCGCCGGCTGGCCGCCGCCCTGATCGCCATCTAGGTCGGGCCGCTAGCAGCCCCGGTTGAAACCCCGTATAGCTGACGGTCAGGGCAGGAATCGTAGAGGCATACCCATGGCTGGACTACTCGCTAATCTTCGCAACACCATTCTCGTGAGCTGCGTGCTCGCGCTGATCATAATCGCAGGCTATTTCAGCCACTACGGCTCGGCCGACGCGATCTTCTTCCAGGCGGTGTTCCGCTTCCTCCATGTGCTGTTCGGCATCATGTGGATTGGCCTGCTGTACTACTTCAACTTCGTCCAGATCCCGCAGATGGCCCAGATCCCGGCTGAGCTGAAGCCGGCGGTCTCCAAGTACATCGCCCCGGCGGCGCTGTTCTGGTTCCGCTGGGCGGCGCTCTTCACCTGGGTGGCCGGCGTGATCCTGGCCATGAACCGCGGCTATCTGGTGGAAGCCTTCACCCTGGGCGCCACCGAGGGCTTCGCCAATGTCGGCCACATCTTCATCGGCATGGGCATGTGGCTCGCCACGGTGATGTTCATCAACGTCTGGGCCTTCATCTGGCCCAACCAGAAGATCGCCCTGGGCCTCGTGGAAGCTGACGCCGACGCCAAGGCCAAGGCCGGCCGCACAGCGATGCTGTTCTCCCGGACCAACACCCTGCTGTCGATCCCGATGCTGGTGACCATGACCATGAGCCAGACGCTCTTCGGCTAAGGCCTCGGGTCCATTACAATCGGAAGGCCCGCCTCAACCGGCGGGCCTTTTGCTTTTTGCGAACACCATGTCCGAAGACGACGCCCACGATCCGTACGATCTTGACGCCCTGGTGGGCCGCGTCGATCCCGACCGTTGGCTGTCCAGCCGCTTCATTCCGAACGGCGAGACCCGCGCCGACGTCGTCGCCCTCTACGCCTTCGACCATGAGTTGGCCCGGGCGCCCCGGGTCGCCTCCAATCCGCTGATGGGCGAGATCCGCCTGACCTGGTGGACCGAGGTGCTGGTCGAGGTGTTCGAGGGGCGCACGGTGCGCAAACATCCGACGGCGCTGGCGCTGGCCGCGGCCATCGGCCGCCACGGCCTGCCGCGTCCCCGTCTGGAGGCGATGATCGATGCCCGCTACCGCGAGCTCAGCGCCGAGCCTATGAAGCTGGGGGAGGCCCTGGAGTGGGCCGACGGCACGGCGGGCGCCGCCGCCGTCCTCGCCGCCCGGATGCTGGACCGCCACGCCGATGAGGATCAGGCCCTGGCCGGCGGCCGCGCCTGGGCTATCGGGCGGCTGATCGGCACGGCGGGTCTGGCCGGGCCCGATGTCGGGCCGATCCTCGACCGAGCCTTGAAGGACGCGGCTGGCCTGCCGGTGTCGGCCTTCCCGGCCATCGCCCACGCGACCCTGGCCCGCGTTCGCGCCAAGGGCCGAAGGCCTTCGGAGCTGGAAGCCCGGTTGCGTCTGTTCCTGGCCGTCGCGCGCGGCAGGGTCTGAGGCCTATTCGGCGGCGACCCGCGTTTCGCGCGTGACCCAGGTCTCCAGGTCCGCCAACGCCCGCTCGCCCACCGCCAGCTTCTTGCCGCGCGACTTTTCCTTGGCGCCCAGGCGGCGGCCGGTCTCGTCGCGCTTGGCGACCGCCTCGACCGGGGGCAGCAGACCGTAGTTGATGTTCATGGGCTGGAACGAGCCTTTGCCGCCCTCCAGATGCCCCCCGGTGATGTGACCGACCAGCGCCCCCATGGCCGTAGTGGCGGGCGGCGCCTCGATGGGCGCCCCAAGACGCTCGGCGGCGGCCAGGCGGCCGGCCAGCAGCCCCATGGCCGCGCTCTCCACATAGCCTTCGACGCCGGTCACCTGCCCGGCGAACCTCAGGCGGGGTTGCACTTTCAGGCGAAGCTGAGTGTCCAGCAGCTTGGGACTGTTGAGGAAGGTGTTGCGGTGCAGGCCGCCGAGCCGCGCGAACACAGCCTTCTCCAGGCCCGGAATGGTGCGGAAGATGTCGGTCTGGGCGCCATGCTTCAGCTTGGTTTGGAAGCCCACCATGTTCCACAGCGTACCCAGCGCATTGTCCTGCCGCAGCTGGACAATGGCGTAGGCCTTTTCCTGGGGATTGTGCTCGTTGGTCAGGCCCACGGGCTTCATGGGGCCGTGGCGCAGGGTCTCGCGACCCCGCTCGGCCATCACCTCGATGGGCAGGCAGCCGTCGAAATAGGGGACGTTCTCCCAGTCCTTGAACTCGCTCTTGGGCCCGGCCAGCAGAGCGTCGATGAAGGCCTCGTACTGGGCCTTGTCCAAGGGGCAGTTGATGTAGGCGGCCGCGTCGCCGCCGGGGCCTTCCTTGTCGTAGCGCGACTGCCGCCAGGCGACGCCCATGTCGATGGAGTCGAAATTGACGATGGGGGCGATGGCGTCGAAGAATGAAAGTTCACCCTCGCCGGTCAGGGACAGGATGGCGTCGGAGAGAGCCGGGGAGGTGAGGGGGCCGGTGGCCACGATCACGCTGTCCCAATCGGCGGGCGGCAGGCCGGCGACTTCCTCCCGCGCGATGGTCACGTTGGGATGGGCCTCCAGGCGGGCGGTGACCGCCTGGGAGAAACCGTCGCGGTCAACGGCCAGGGCGCCGCCGGCCGGCACCTGGTGGGCGTCGCCGCAGGACATGATGATGGAGTCCAGGCGGCGCATCTCGGCGTGCAGCAGGCCCACGGCGTTGGCGGTCCAGTCGTCGGCCCGGAAGGAGTTGGAACAGACCAGCTCCGCCAGGCCATCGGTATGGTGGGCGTCGGTGCCGCGCACCGGGCGCATCTCGTGCAGGACGACCGGCACGCCGGCCTGGGCGATCTGCCAGGCGGCTTCCGAACCGGCCAGGCCGCCGCCGATCACATGGACTGGGTCAATCTTGGTGCTCATCCGTGGCTAAGTAGCAACGATTGCGCCGGATCGCGAGGGAGGCCTTGCGGCGCAAGAGCCGCAACCGCAAAGATCGCAGCCAAAGGGGCGGCCGACTCGTTTGGTGTTCCAGACGGACGGCCAGAGGACAGACATGACCAAGTTTTCGCCGAGCGAGTCGGCGCTGGAAGGCTTCAGGATCACGCGCGAACGGCCAGGAACGATCCTGGCCTGGAGCCTGGTCTACTTCCTCGGCATCATGGTGATCGCCATGATCATGGTCATGGCGCTAGGCCCGGACTTCATCAAGTTCGTGCAGAACGGCGGCCTGGAGTCCGGGGACGCCGGCGCCTACGGCTCGGTGTTGCGGCAGCATCAGTTCGCGTTTCTGGCCATCATCGTCATCTCGATCTTCCTGCTCTCCGTCCTGATGGGCGGGATCTACCGGCTGGCATTGCGCCCGTCGGAAAAGGGCATCGCCCACCTGAGGCTGGGCGCTGACGAACTGCGGCTGACCATCGTCAATCTGGCGCTCTTCTCGGTGGGGGTGCTGTTTCTGGTGCTCGCCTTCGGCGCGGCCAGCCTGGGCGGTCCCTTCGGCGTGGTGGTCAGCCTGGGGCTGGCCGGGGCCATGATCTGGGCTGGGGTGCGCCTGCTGCTGGCCACACCCATGACCTTTGCCGAACATCGCATCGCGATCTTCGACTCCTGGCGGCTCACCAAGGGCCACTTCTGGAGCCTGTTCGGGATGACCATATTGGCCATCATCTTCTACATCATGGTCTGGCTGCTGTTCAGCATCATCAGCTACGCCACCGTGGCCATCGCCGGCGGCAACGCGGCCATCGCCAACCCCAGCAACCTGGCGCCGCTCGCCATCGTGGCCTTCATCGCCACCCTGATGGTGCAACTGTTGCTGCCCATCCTGCAGGTGGTGATGATCTATTCGCCCCTGGCCGAAGCCTATCGCGAACTGACGGGTGCTCCGCGGGGCTAGAGCGGGACAGCCTGACGTGGAGGCCGGTTCAGGCGACCGTCACGCTCTCACTAAGGACTCTACCCCACGGAGCGATCGCATCAGGCGTTGGCGCTGGGCCGGGCGGTGACCCGATCGTGCCAGGCTTTCAGGTGCTCGAACTCTGGCTCCATCGGCAGGCCGATCCATTCGGCGAAGTCGACGGTGGAAAGCAGGCAGATGTCGGCCATGGTGTAGGTGTCGCCCACCACGAACTGGTGACCCTCCAGCTCGCGGTCCAGGTATTTCTGCGCGCCCTTGTAGGTCTCGGCGTTGGACTCGCCGAAGTCCTTGAACTGGGTCAGCAGGGCCGCCGTGCGCGGGTGGGCGTGGCGCCAGTACATGCCGACGGGCGTCATCACGGTGAACTCGACCCGGCGGATCCACTGGTCCACCAGGGCGCGCTCCACCGCCGTCGTGCCGAACAGCGGCGGCTCGGGATTGGTCTCTTCCAGATAGCGGCAGATGGCGACGGTTTCAGAGATCGTCGTGCCGTCGTCAAGCTCGAGGGTAGGGAGCTGGCCCAGGGAGTTCTTGGCGCGGAATTCCGGGCTCTTGTGCTCACGCTTCATCATGTTGACCGGGGTCTCAGGCAGGTCGATGCCCTTCTCAGCCAGGAAGATGCGCACGCGGCGGGGATTGGGGGCGGGGTTCGGCGCGCCGTAGAGCTTCATGGGTCGACTCCAATGATCAAAACAATGAACGACGCTATTTCAAACGAATGTTTGAGGGAAGCCTAAGCGTTTACCAGCTTCTTCACGCGGGCCTTGCGGCGGTCCTCGTGGCGCTTGAGGACCTCGGCGAGGTAGCGGCCGGTCCAGCTCTTGGAATTGGCGGCCACCTGTTCCGGCGTGCCCTGGGCCACGATCTCGCCGCCGCCGTCGCCGCCCTCGGGCCCGAAGTCCACGATCCAGTCGGCGGTCTTCACGACGTCGAGATTGTGCTCGATGACCACCATGGTGTTGCCCTGGTCAGCCAGCTCATGAAGCACCTCCAGCAGCTTCTTCACGTCCTCGAAGTGCAGGCCCGTGGTGGGTTCGTCCAGGATGTAGAGGGTCTTGCCGGTGGCCTTGCGCGACAGCTCCTTGGACAGCTTCACCCGCTGGGCCTCGCCGCCGGAGAGGGTGGTGGCCGACTGCCCGACCTGGACATAGCCCAGGCCCACCTTCTTCAGCGTGTCCATCTTGTCGCGCACCGGCGGCACGGCCTTGAAGAAGTCGGCGGCCTCCTCGACGGTCATGTCCAGGACGTCGGAGATCGACTTGCCCTTGAACAGCACTTCCAGGGTTTCGCGGTTGTAGCGCTTGCCGTGGCAGACGTCGCAGGTGACGTAGACGTCGGGCAAAAAGTGCATCTCGATCTTGATGACGCCGTCGCCCTGGCAGGCCTCGCAGCGGCCGCCCTTGACGTTGAAGCTGAAGCGGCCCGGCCCATAGCCTCGCGCCTTGGACTCCGGGAGCCCCGCGAACCAGTCGCGGATCGGCTGGAAGGCGCCGGTATAGGTGGCGGGGTTGGAGCGCGGCGTGCGGCCGATGGGCGACTGGTCGATGTCGATGACCTTGTCGAACATTTCCAGCCCCTCGATGCGGTCGTGGGGGGCCGGCGCGTCCGAGGCGTTGTGCAGGCGCCGCGCCGCGGCCTTGTAGAGGGTCTCGATGGTGAAGGTCGACTTGCCGCCCCCCGACACCCCGGTGATGCAGGTGAAGGTCCCGGCCGGGATCTCGCCGGTGACATTCTTCAGGTTGTTGCCCGTGGCGCCAATGACGCGCAGCACCTTCTTCTTGGAGATCGCGCGACGGTCCTGGGGAACCTCGATCTCGCGCGCGCCCGACAGGTATTGGCCGGTGATGCTCTTGGGGTTGGCCATCACCTGGGCGGCGGTGCCCTCGGCGATGATCTGGCCGCCGTGAATGCCGGCCGCGGGACCCATGTCGATGACATAGTCGGCGGTCATGATCGCCTCCTCGTCATGTTCCACCACCAGGACGGAGTTGCCGAGGTCGCGCAGGCCCTTGAGGCTGGTGAGCAGCCGGGTGTTGTCGCGCTGGTGCAGGCCAATGCTGGGCTCGTCCAGCACGTAGAGCACGCCGGTCAGGCCCGAGCCGATCTGGCTGGCCAGGCGGATGCGCTGGCTCTCGCCGCCCGACAGCGTGCCCGAAGCGCGGCTGAGGTTGAGATAGTCCAGCCCGACGTTCACCAGGAAGCGCAGGCGATCATTGATCTCCTTCAGGATCCGGCGCGCGATCTCCATCTGCTTGTCGGTGAGGCTGCTCTCCAGCGCGGTGAACCACTCCTCGGCGTGGCGGATGGACAGGCGCGAAACCTGCCCCACATGCTGGCCCGCGATCTTCACCGCCAGGCTCTCGGGCTTCAGGCGATAGCCTTCGCAGGCTTCGCAGGGGGTCTCAGACTGATAGCGGCCCAGCTCCTCACGCACCCAGGCGCTGTCGGTTTCCCGCCAGCGGCGCTCCAGGTTCGGCAGGACGCCCTCGAAGGTCTTGTTGACCTCGTACTTCCGGGCGTTGTCGTCATAGACGAACTTGATCTTGTCGGTCCCCGATCCGTAGAGGACCACCTTCCTGGCCTGCTCCGGCAGGTTCCAGAAGGGCTCGTCCATCGAGAAGCCGTAGTGCCGCGAGAGGGCCTGCAAGGTCTGGGTGTAGAGGGGCGAGGGGCCCTTGGACCACGGCGCGATGGCGCCCTTGTGCAGGGACTTGTCCTTGTCGGGCACGATGGTGTCGGCGTCGAAGGCCAGCTTCATCCCCAGGCCGTCGCAGACCGGGCAGGCGCCGTAGGGGTTGTTGAACGAGAACAGCCGCGGCTCGATCTCGCTGATGGTGAAGCCCGAGACCGGACAGGCGAACTTCTCGGAAAACAGCAGGCGGCGGGGTTCAGCCTCGCCCTCGGCCTTGTCGGCCCACTCGGCCACGGCGATGCCGTCGGCGAGCTTGAGCGCGGTCTCCAGGCTGTCGGCGTAGCGGCCCTCGAGACCGGCCTTGGTCACGAGCCGGTCCACCACGATGTCGATGTCGTGCTTGAACTTCTTGTCCAGCACCGGGGCGTCCTCGATGGGGAAGAACTCCCCGTCGATCTTCAGCCGCTGGAAGCCGGCCCGCTGCCACTCGGCGATCTCCTTGCGGTACTCGCCCTTGCGGCCGCGGATCACCGGGGCCAGCAGATAGAGGCGCTCGCCCTCGGGCAGGGCCGTCAGCTTGTCGACCATCATGGAGACGGTCTGGCTCTCGATGGGCAGGCCGGTGGCCGGCGAGTAGGGCACGCCGACGCGGGCCCACAGCAGGCGCATGTAGTCGTGAATCTCGGTGACCGTGCCGACCGTGGAGCGCGGATTGCGGCTGGTGGTCTTCTGCTCGATGGAGATGGCCGGCGACAGGCCCTCGATCAGGTCCACGTCGGGCTTGGACATCAGCTCCAGGAACTGGCGGGCATAGGCTGACAGGCTCTCGACATAGCGCCGCTGACCCTCGGCATAGATGGTGTCAAAGGCCAGCGAGCTCTTTCCAGACCCCGACAGCCCGGTGATCACCACCAGCTCGCCGCGCGGAATGTCTACGCTGACGTCTTTCAGATTGTGCTCACGCGCGCCGCGCACGCGGATGAAGTTCAGCTGTTCGGCCATGTTGTCCTGAAACGCTCGTCACCCGCCGAGGGTCTCGACGGGACCGCTTAATGTAGTGAACGGACTCACGGATAACATGGGAACAATCGGGGAACAAACGTCGCGGAGACACCGGTTTCCACGCCGCCGTGAGTGCGCGCGGAGTTTAACGCGTCAGCTGCCAGAATCTGTCAGCAGCGATCACTTGGCCGTGCGGGCGTCGGCGGCGGCCTTGAGGACGCGCAGGGCGTTGCCGCCCCAGACCTTGGCCACGTCGTCCCTGGAATAGCCGGCCGCGATCAGGCGCTCGGTGATCCTGGGATAGTCAGTGACGTCCTCCAGGCCCGCGATGCCGCCGCCGCCGTCGAAGTCGCCCGAGACGCCCACATGGTCGACGCCCGCCACCTCGATGGCGTGCAGCATGTGCTTCATGAAGTCGTCGAGGTTGGCGCGGGGCATGGGCCACTTGGCGTCGATGGCCTTGCGCCCTTCGAGGAAGGCCTTGCGCTGGGCCGGCGTCATGTCCCGGCCGCTGGCGCCGACGGACTTCATCAGGTCGGCCATGGCCGCGTCCCGCTCGGGGATCTTGGGCTGGGCCACCATGTAGTTGGAGAAGGCGTTGATCTGGATGACCCCGCCCTTTGCGGCCAGGGCTTTCAGCCTGGTGTCGTCGATGTTGCGGGGGTGGTCGAAGATGGCCTTCAGGCCTGAGTGCGACAGGATCAGCGGGGTGGTGGAGAGCGCGATCATCTGGTCCAGCACCTCGTCCGAGGCATGACTGGCGTCCAGCACAACGCCCAGTCGATTGGCCTCGGCGACGAAGGCTTTCCCCTTGGCGCTCAAGCCGTTCCACTCCTTGCCCTTGGGGTCGGTGGAGGAGTCGCCGAGGTCGTTGTTCATGAAGTGGATGGGCCCCATCATGCGGACGCCCAGGGTGTAGAAGGTCGCCATCAGGGTGAGGTCGGCCTCCACCGGCTGGCTGTTCTCCATGCTGATGAAGACCACCTTCTTGCCCGCCGCGACGATGGGGGCGGCCTCCTCGGCCTTGGTGGCCAGGGCGAACTTTGCGCCGTGCTTGGCCACCATCTGGTGGATCTCCACGGCCCGCAGCAGGGCGGCGTCGCGGGCCTTGGCGTCGCCTTCGGGGGTGCGGGCGCCCTGGGGGGTGAAGATGGCGAAGAAGCCGCCGTCGACACCGCCCTCCACCATGCGCGGATAGTCCACCTGGCTGCCGTCGGCCTCCACCGAATGGCGGTCCATGATGTCCCAGCCGGGGCGATGGAAGTTGGCCGGGGTGTCGAAGTGGGTGTCCAGCACGATGGCCGCCTTGTGGGCCTCGGCGGCGGGGGTGGCCGACAGCGCGGGCAGGGCGCAGGAGGCCCACAGGATCGCGAGCGGAACGGTCAAACGGTGCAAGGCGGCTCTCCCAACTGAAGGCCCCGAGCCTTCGCCGTTCCGAGGCTCAAGGCAAGGCTCAAGCCGCGTCGTGGAAGATGATCCCGAGGGTATGGCGCTGACCGCTCCGCAGGCGGCTGACACCGTGGCGCATGCTCACGCGATAGGCGCCGCGGGTCCCCTGGACCGGGCGGTGGTGGACGGCGAAGACCACGGCGTCGCCCTGCCTCAGGGGCACGACCTCGGCGCGGGACTGCATGCGAGGCCGTTGTTCCGTCAGGACAAATTCGCCGCCGGTGAAGTCCTGGCCGGGCTCCGACAGCAGGACGGCGACCTGCAGGGGGAAGACGTGCTCGCCGTAGAGGTCCTGGTGCAGGCAGTTGTAGTCGCCGGGGCCGTACTGGAGCAGCAGCGGGGTGGGGCGGACCTGGCCGGCGGCGTGGCAGCGGGCGAGGAATTCCTTGTGTTGCAAGGGGTAGCGCACGTCGATGCCCATGGTCTCGTTCCAGCGGTTGGCGATGTCCACCAGCTGGGGGTAGAGGGCCGCGCGGAGGGCCTGGACGGGGTCCGGGAGGGGGTGGCTGAAGTAGCGGTACTCGCCCTGGCCAAAGCCGTGGCGGCCCATGACCACCCGGCTGCGGAAGCCCTCTTCGCGGGGGTAGAGGGCGGCCAGGTCGCGGCAGGCGGCCGGGGTCAGGAGGCCGGGGAGGACGGCGCAGCCGTAGCGGTCGAGGTCGGACATGTCGGTGGTCATGGATGGAGGAGTCGGGGCTTTCGCAGGCGCGCTCAAGGGGTCGCGGGGATGCCGGGTCCGGATTGCGCGAGGCCGGGGCGGGGCCTATATCGGGCGCTCAGAAGGAGCCTGACGACCATGCGCATGCCGACGGAACAGAGCCTCGTCCGCAACGCCAACGCCCCCAAGGTCGCCCATGCCCGCCCATCTGACACTCGAGCGTCTTTCGTACGCAACGCCTGACGGCGTAAGCCTTTTCGACAATCTGAACCTCGCCTTCGGAGCCGAACGCACCGGCCTTGTCGGGCGCAACGGCGTGGGCAAGACCACGCTGCTGCGGCTGATCACCGGGGAGCTGACACCGGTGTCAGGTTCCGTGGCCGTTCGCGGCGCGATCGGGGTGCTGCGCCAGGCGATGAGCCCGCCCGACGGGGCCACGGTCGCCGACCTGCTGGGGGTGCGGGCCGACATTGACCGACAAGTGCGCATCGAGGAGTCGCGCGGTACCGAGGACGACTTCGCCAACGCCTTGTGGGACTTGGAGTCGCGCATCGAGCAGGCCCTGGCGGCGGTGGGCATGGGCAGCCAACATGTGGACCGCGAGGCCGCCACCCTGAGCGGTGGGGAGGCCACGCGCCTGGCCCTGGCCGGGCTGCTGATCACCCAGCCCGACCTGATCCTGCTGGACGAACCCACCAACAACCTGGACGCCGAGGCCCGGGCGATGGTGGCGCGCGTGCTGGCCGGCTGGAAGGGCGGCGCCATCGTGATCAGCCACGACCGCGCCCTGCTGCGGGAGATGGACCGCATCGTCGAGCTGTCGGGCCTGGGCGCCAAGGTCTATGGCGGAAACTACGACCTCTATCTGGAGCGCAAGGCCCAGGAGGCGGCGGCCGCCGAGCAGGGGCTGGCCAGCGCCGAGCGCACGGTGGCGAGGGTCGCCCGCGAGGCCCAGGGGGCGCGGGAGAAGAAGGCGCGGCGCGACGCGGCTGGCAAGCGGTTCGCAGCCTCCGGCAGTGCGCCGATGATCCTGCTGGGGGCCATGGCCGAGCGGGCGGAAAACTCCGGCGCGCGCGAGGGGCGGCTGGCGGAGAAGCTGGCGGAACAGGCCGGTGCCGAACTGGCCGAGGCGCAAGGCCGGGTGGAGCGGCTGCGGCGGCTGGCCTTCGACTTGCCGCCGTCAGGGCTGGCGGCGGGCAAGGGGGTGCTGGCCTTCGAGGAGGTGACCTTCGCCCATCGCGGCGGGCCGGTGCTGGCCTTCGACGTCCGCATGACCGGGCCCGAGCGGGTGGCGGTGACAGGCGCGAACGGGGCGGGCAAGACGACCCTGATCCGGCTGGCGACCGGCGAGCTGGCACCCGCGTCCGGGCGGGTGAGCCTCGGCGTGCGGGCCGCGCTGCTGGACCAGAAGACGGCGATGCTGGAGGACGACGAGACCCTGGTGGCGGCGTTCCGGCGGCTCAATCCGACGGCGAGCGACAATGGCGCGCGCGCCGCCCTGGCGCGGTTCCTGTTCCGCAATGTGGCGGGCGACAAGCGGGTGGGGTCACTCAGCGGCGGCGAGCGGCTGCGGGCGGCGTTGGCCTGCGTGCTGTGCGCGGAGGCTCCGCCGCAGCTGCTGATCCTGGACGAGCCCAGCAATCACCTGGACCTGGACTCGCTGGCGGCGATAGAGGCAGCGCTGCGGGGCTATGACGGGGCGATCCTGGTGGTGAGCCACGACCGGGATTTCCTGGCGGCGATCGGGGTGGCGCGGGAGGTACGTCTTCCTCCCCTGTAGCGAAGCGTACGGGGGAGGGGGACCGCCCGAAGGGTGGTGGAGGGGGCGAGCGGCAGGCTCGGCGCCCGGTCGCGGGGGGGGGGGGGGGGGGGGGGGGGGGGGGGGGGGGGGGGGGGGGGGGGGGGGGGGGGGGGGGGGGGGGGGGGGGGGGGGGGGGGGGGGGGGGGGGGGGGGGGGGGGGG